>DVID01000011.1 GCA_018711625.1 Candidatus Limicola stercorigallinarum
GCGGATACATTTACGATACCGTTGGCATCGATATCGAAGGTTACCTCGATCTGCGGAACGCCACGACGTGCAGCCGGAATACCGGTGAGCTGGAACTTACCGAGCGACTTGTTGTCGCGTGCCAGCTCGCGCTCGCCCTGGAGCACGTTAATCTCCACGGAGGTCTGGTTGTCAGCAGCGGTGGAGTAAATCTCGGTCTTGGAAGTCGGGATCGTGGTATTGCGGTCGATCATCTTGGTCATGATGCCGCCCATGGTCTCAACGCCCAGCGACAGCGGGGTCACGTCGAGCAGCAGGATGTCGCTGCCCACCGTGGAGTCGCCGCCCAGGATGGCGCCCTGGATGGACGCGCCGCAAGCAACAACCTCGTCCGGGTTCACGGACATGTTGGGCTGCTTGCCGGTCATGTTCTTCACGAGCTCCTGAACAGCCGGCATACGCGTGGAGCCACCCACGAGGATGACCTCGGTGAGGTCGGAGAGCTTGAGGTTGGCGTCACGCAGAGCGCTCGTGACCGGCTGCTTGCAGCGCTCGAGCAAATCATGCGTGATGCGCTCGAACTCGGTGCGCGAGAGCGTGTAGTCAAGGTGCTTCGGGCCAGTGGCGTCAGCGGTGATGAAGGGCAGGTTGATGGTAGCCTGCTGAGCAGCGGAGAGCTCCTTCTTGGCGTTCTCGGCGGCCTCCTTCAGACGCTGCTGGGCCATGGGGTCCTGGCGCAGATCGATGCCGTTATCGGCCTGGAACTTGTCAGCCAGCCAGTCGATGACGCGCTGATCCCAGTCGTCGCCGCCCAGGTGGTTGTCGCCCGCGGTGGAGAGCACCTCAAAGACGCCGTCGGCAAGGTCGAGGATGGAGACGTCGAAGGTGCCGCCGCCCAGGTCGAAGACGAGGATGCGCTGGTCGGTGCCCTTCTTGTCAAAGCCGTAGGCAAGCGCGGCCGCGGTGGGCTCGTTCACGATACGCTTGACGTTGAGGCCAGCAATCTTGCCGGCGTCTTTCGTAGCCTGACGCTGAGCGTCGTTAAAGTAGGCGGGCACGGTGATGACGGCGTCGGTAACGGTCTCGCCCAGATACTTCTCTGCGTCGGTCTTCATCTTCTGAAGAATCATGGCGCTGACCTGCTCGGGGGTGTAGTCCTGACCGTCGATGCGCGCCACGGCACGGCCGCCCTGGCCCTGAACAACCTCGTACGGCACGGTCTTAATCTCGGAGCCAACCTCGCTGTACTTGCGGCCCATGAAACGCTTGATGGAGAAGACGGTGTTCTTGGGGTTGGTGACAGCCTGGTTCTTTGCGGCCTTACCAACAATGCGGTCGCCGTCGGAGCGGAAGCCCACAACGGACGGCGTGGTGCGGTCGCCCTCGGCGTTAACAATAATGGTGGGGTTGCCACCCTCAAATACGGCCATCGCCGAGTTGGTGGTACCAAGGTCGATACCAAGAATCTTGTTACTCATGGATGATCCCTTCCTTCGTTGCCGGGCGGCCTGCGCACACATCCGGCACGGTTCTGTTCGTTCGCTCTCTATCATATCCCGTTATCGCACGGGTTATACTCCGCGATTCACAAAATCTAAGTCAATTCATATAAGATTTTTTGGTTCTTCCACATTGAGGTTATCTGTGGGCATGTTGGTAGGCCTTCCGTCGGTTTTCCGCTGATGAAATGTCGCGTCGAACGGCCGAAGCGGTGCTGGTGAGACGCAGCAGGGTGTTACCATTTTTGATATGCGCTTGTCTCTATAGGACTTCACGGGAAGGATGGCCCATGTACCCCAAACGATTGCTTGCAGCCGTTTCCGGCGTCGCGCTCGCGATCTTGACGCTCGGCGGCCCTACCGCCGCGCTCGCCGTGCCGGCCTCTGCACCGGCCGTCGCAGCAAGCGGCATGACCACGGAGCTTCACGCGGAAAGCGTTGTGGACGTCGCATCCGACGCAGCCCCATCCCGCTCCAATGACGAGCTCTTCGGCGGCTACGTGTACCGCCTCTTCTACGGCAACGAGGCCACCATCGAGCCCCTCGGAACCACGGGCTACGAGCAGCTGACCGAGCACGAGCAAAGCATATACGAAGGGCTCAAGAACCTTGTTTCGCGTATCGCCGCGGGTGACTACGCTAACACAAAGATGATTGAAGTAAGCGGTATCTCCTACACCTATAACAAAAGCGAGCTCGGCGCCACCACAAACGACGATGCAACAGACAAGGCACGCGAGCGCGCGGAAGAAAACCTGGGTAAGATTTTTAACGCCCTGTTTGACGATTGCCCCTACGAGCTGTATTGGTACAACAAGAGCGAGGGGCGGGTGATGTATTCCACCACCACCTTCACAGAAGAAACCGTTACCCTTACATACACTCACCTGGGATTCAGCGTGGCAAAATCCTATCAAGCAGACCCGAACAGCACAAATGAAAACGCTAAGTTCCAGTTGGACACATCCAAAGTCGCTACAGCCAAAGCAGCCGCCACAGAAGCGCAGAAGATTGTCGGCTCCCTCGAAGGCACTAAAGATTATGACCGGCTCGTGGCATATAAGAACACGATATGCGGGCTTGTTGACTATAACTATGACGCCGCCGCGAGCGCATCCGCTGACACATATGGCGACCCGTGGCAGCTCGTGTGGGTATTCGACAACGACCCCTCGACCAAGGTGGTATGCGAAGGCTACGCCAAGGCATTCCAGTACCTGTGCGACCTTACAACCTTCACTAACGACCAAATCCGCTGCACAACGGTGAGCGGAACCATGACAGGCGGAACCGGAGAGGCTGCAAACCACATGTGGAACATCGTCCGCCTGGACGATGGCAAAAGCTATCTCGCTGACATCACCAACAGCGATGAGGGCAGCATCGGCTCAGACGGGAGCCGTTTCCTGGTGCCGTGTACGACCGCATCGGGTCCTGCCGATAAGCCGATAACCTACGAGTTCCCGCGTGGCGAAGGCTCTACAAGCGTCTACACGTACGGCGACGAGGATTACAGCTTGTACAACGCCGATGTGCTGAACCTCTCGTCGGAGGCATACACGCCATCCTCTGAAGGATTCATTGACCTTGCAGATGCCAGCATCCGCCTTGAAGGCGAGACTCAAGTTTACCCATATGTGTACAACGGCAAGGAGCACGAGCCCAAACCGACTGTGTATGTTGACGGCGCTCCCGTATCGGAGTCTGCATACACAATCTTCTATACCAACAATATCCACCCCGGTGAGGCTACCGTGACGATAACCGCTAAGACAGGCAGCAGCTACACCGGCACCGCCTCCAAAACGTTCCAGATCGAACCAAAACCGCTCGCCGTCTCACTTACAGGTAGTGCCTCAAAAGAGTATGACGGTAATACCTCGTACAACGGTGAAGGCCTTTCCCTTGTATTGGACGGTGTGATTCCCGGCGAGGATGTTTCGGCGAGCGCGGGCTCCTATGCTTTTGACACCCCCAGTGTTGGCGAAGAACTTGTTGTAAACGCTTATGGCTTGCAGCTTTTCGGCGAGGACGAGAACAACTATGAGTTAGGATCGGAAGGTTCCATCGCTGCCGTCTCCGCCCAGGTTGGAGCAATCACCCCTGCGCGGCTGACAGCGAACATGTTCCTCCCCATCCCCACCCAAGCGTATAGCGGCTCTGCTATCACTCCGGCAATCACCATAGACCCGGGCTTCGTCATCCCTCTATCGCCCGATGACTACACCGTCAGCTACCAGAACAACGTCGCCCCGGGCACGGCAAGCGTCACCCTCACCGCAACCCAGGACGGCAACTACACAGGCAGTATCACCCTCACATTCCAGATTGCCGCTGACGCCCCCGAGGTCCCCGACGACCCAACCACAAATCCCTCGCGCCCCGGAGATGGGGGCCAAGCCACCTCCATCAAGACCCCCGGCGCCTATCATGTGACCGTCTCCGTTCAAGATCCCCACCCAACAGTGGGTGAGACCGTCACGCTCCTTCCCGATGTGGACGAAGGCTACGAGGTGCGCTCCATCTCCGTTGTCGACGAAGACGGCAACGAGATCCCTGTCACCCAAAACGAGGACGGCACCTGGTCGTTCGAGCAACCCGAGGGCGAGGTCACCGTCAAGGTCGACAGCGGCTGCGACGGCGGAAGCCACTGCTTGACCCATGCCTTCTCCGACGTCAGCCAAGAGGCCTGGTACCACGACCCCATCGACTGGGCCGTGGAGAACGACGTACTCCACGGCTACGCGGACGGCTCGGGCCTCATGAAGCCCGAGAACCGCATCAACCGCGCCGAGATGGCGGCGATCCTCTGGAACTACGCGGGTAACCCCGACCCTACCGGCAGCTTGACATTCCCCGACTGCTCCGAGGACGACTGGTATGCGCAGGCGGCGACATGGGCCGCAGAGACTGGCGCATTCTCTGGATACGCCAACGGGGCGTTCGGCCCGCTCGATGTGCTCACCCGTGAGCAGGCAGCTGTGACGCTCTGGCGCGCCGCCGGCGAGCCCGAGGTGGACGTGGACCTCTCTCAGTACCCGGACGTTGCAAGCGTGTCCCCGTTCGCACGGGAGGCGGTGGCGTGGGCCATCTCGGAGGGTGTTCTTTCGGGCCGCGAGCCCCAGCCGGGCGTGAAGCAAATCGCACCGCAAGACCCATGCTCGCGAGCCGAGGTCGCCGCCTTCCTCATGCGTTTCGACTTCCTGGAGGAGTAACACGGGCCCTGCCTGCGCATGTATGGCTTGGTTAACTATTTTCGCAGGTAGTAAGCCATGTCTGACTCGGCGAACGGTATGAAAAGCTGTCTACAAGGTCTTGCAAAACGCCCCACGCGGGGTATATTGAAGCCACGCGACTCGATGTCATTTGCCTACGGCATCGGGCATGATCAGAGGAGGATTATTATGGCTCATCCTGTTATCGATGCCGATGAGTGCATCGCCTGCGGCGTCTGCATTGACGATTGCCCCCAGGGCGTTCTGGAGCTCCAGGACGTTGCGACCGTGGTTGACGAGGATTCCTGCATCGCCTGCGGCGTGTGCCAGGAGAACTGCCCGGCCGGCGCGATCACCGAGATCGCTGAGGACTAGCATCAAGCGTTGAGCTCATATGCTTGGCATCAAGGCTCCCTTCGGGGAGCCTTTTCTTTTCGCGCCTCAGCCCATGTCAAAACTCATGCCGGAAAACGGTGCCAAGAAGCGGGTGTGCCGGATAGACTCGAAGCAGCCAGTGCCTGGACCTGCGCTTTTCTTAAGCACAAGCCCCGTCTACTCGGAGGATTTCAATTCTGGCACCGTTTTCCGTCATAAGTTTGCGGAAGGATGTCTGCTGTGGACACGAGCCCGTCAAATGCACCCGGCTCCGCTGGCAAACCGCCCCCCTAGTAAGGCGCGCCAAGCGGTGGCAGCTGCTTGAGATAGGCCCACATGCGCTGCTTTTCGCGCGGAGAGGCGAGCGACGCCTCGAAACCATCGAGCGCAAGCACGCGCCTACCGAGTACGTGGGCCACGAGCCCCGGCTTGAGCATGGCCTCGTCAAACTGCTCAATCTGCGCAAGCGCATCACCATATGCCTCACGCATGGCATGCGCCGCCGTGTTATCGAGCAAAACCACCGCCTCAGGGTCCAGCGCCTCCAGGGCCTCGCGAAACACCTCGGCAGGAAGCAGCTCGCCTGTATCTGCCGCCGCGTGACCCGTCTCGCCCTCGCCCGCAACGGCAGCGAGGCAACAACAATCCTCGGGTGGCCAGCCTAGACGCGTTAACGCCGCGCGAAGCGCCGCGCCATCATTGCCTGCAAGAAGCTCTCCGCCCGCCCGCTCTTCCTGGTTGAGCTCGCCTTTCACCAGAACAATCGAGGATGTTGCGTTACCTGTCATGCGTACGCCGCGCTGCACCAGCCCGTCAAGCTCCTGTTTAAGTGCATCCACCAGTGCATTTGTTAGGTCTCGTGAAGAGATAGCCATACTGCCTCCCCAATCGTCCTCGCCATTGTACCCTCGCTGCGAGACGGATTGAACAGCCCTCATCGGCCCCGCCATCCCATTCCGTCAAGAGCGAATAGCAAAGAGGTAGCGAACTCGCGCCGCCCCACGCGCATATCGACCAAAACCAGCGCCGGGCAGCACCATGCGCGCCGTCCGTCCACCCGCCCGCGTCTGCCGGCCACGCCCCGTGCAACACGTGATGTTGACCAAATGTGCAACTCTCAAAATGAGTTGGGTATAACGAGCACGTATCGCAACTCCAGGGTGTCATTACCCATTAGCCATAGGAGGAAACATGGCCGCAATCACCGAAGTCAACGCCCACACATTCGACGCCCTGCTCTCTGAAGAGCTCCCCGTCCTGGTGGATTTTTGGGCTCCTTGGTGCGGACCGTGTCGCACGGTTTCCCCGATTGTTGACGAGCTTGCCGAAGAGCTTGATGGAAAGCTCAAGGTAGGAAAGTGCAACGTTGACGAGAATCAAGACCTCGCCATGAAGTATGGCGTTATGTCCATCCCCACGCTCGTAATCCTGAAGAACGGCGTTGAGGCTGACCGCATTATCGGCGCCATGCCGAAGGCCCGTCTGAAGGCAGAGATCGAGAAGCACCTGTAAGGGCGCGTTCAAAGGCGCCGCGCTGCAAGCTTTCCGAAGGCTCATAGAAGTCATCTAGCTCGCAGGACGCACAGCGCACTTTCCAGCGTCCCGTTATACGCCCCTTCCTGAAATGCGACGACTCCGGTCGTCGCATTTTTTCGTATCGGGTCTTCCTACACACGCCGTTCCATCGACCGCTCGCCGCCCTATTCATACCGCTCGCGCTTTTTCTCGACACTCCGTACACATCCCCTTGATTGCTCCTCCATAATTGGGCGCGTTGCAAGAAATGCGGAAGGTAACTGCATTCCCGTAGGCCTAACCAAAATCTTGGGACTCCTGCCTTGGGGGCAGGTGTTCTCTGGCTTTTGGTTAGGCCTACTTTTTTTATGTCGCCACCGCGCCACCGGCGCGCGCCGCCCGCTCCACGGGGGACCGAGCGGCTCGATAGAGAAAGGAATGCGTTATGGGTCTCTTCTCCAATATCTTCGGCAAAGGAGGTGGCTCAGCTACCTCCGAGCGCATCGAAGTCACGTGCCCCCTCGCTGGTGAACTTGTAGACATCTCCACGGTCAACGACCCCGTTTTTTCCTCGCTCGCCATGGGCGACGGCGTCGCTATCAAACCCACCGAAGGAGTGCTCCTTGCACCCATCTCTGGCACCGTCGAAGCTCTCTTCCCCACCGGCCATGCCCTCGCCATCAAAGGTGACAACGGCGTCTCCATCATGCTGCACATTGGCATCGACACCGTTGAGATGAAAGGCGACGGCTTCACCGCGCACGTAGCCGCGGGCGATCACGTATCTCGTGGACAGAAGCTTGTTGACTTCGACCTCGGCAAAATCGCACAGGCCGGTTTCGACCCCACCACGATGGTCATCGCGGCCGAGAACACATCGGGCAAAGCCCTGCACAAGCATGCGGGCGGAGCCGTCTCCACCACAGACATTGCCCTCTGGTTTGAATAGCAGCCTGGCACGAAGGGATAGCCATGCTCATCAAGCGCGTGTACAACAATAACGTCGCCATGGTCGTCGATGACCACGACGAAGAGTGCATCGCCATCGGGCGCGGCATGGCGTTTGGCCTCCATCCCGGCGACACGGTGGATGCATCAAAGGTGGAGCGCGTGTTTCACCCCGAAAGTCCCGCCACCCTCGACCGCATCGAGCGGCTTGTTCGCACCATCCCCGTCGAGTATTTCACCATCGCCGAGGACATCGTGAACATGCTCCGCCGCGAGTCAAACCTCGAGGTGGGAGATGCCCTGCTTATCGCGCTCACCGATCACATCTCGCTTTCACTCGAGCGCGAGCGCGAAGGTGTCCCCTGCGACAACCCACTCCTCATGGATATCAAGCGGTTCTACAAGCGCGAGTTTGAGCTTGCCGGACGCGCCGCCCAGATCATCGAAGAGCACACGGGCATTCGCATCTCCGAGGCAGAGCGCGGCTTCATCACGCTGCACATCGTTAACGCCTCTATGGGCCAGCGCGCCGACACCCTCGTACTCTCCATCAGTCTCATTCAGGATGTGTTGGACATCGTTGCACAGGAGTTCTCGCTCACCTACGACGAAAGCTCCATCCAATACGAACGATTCCTCCGCCACCTGCAGTTTTTTGCCATCCGCGTGCTCGACGAGAGCGCGGAGCAGTCGGAAGACACCTTCCTCTATCTCTTGGGTAAAGACCAGTACCCCGAAGCGCTCGCTTGCACCGAGAAGATCGGTGAGCACGTGCGCCAGACCTTCGGCCGATCGGTCACCGACGCCGAAAAGGGATACCTGGTGTACCACATCATGAACCTTGTCAATGCATCCGAAAAAGAAGGGGGTTCGCAATGAAAGACAAGATCAAAGGCGCTTTGGAGGTGTTCTCGAAGTCGATCGTGCAGCCGCTTATGTACCTCTCGGTAGCGGGTATTCTGCTCATCATCGGCATCTTGCTCACCAACAGCACCATCACAGGAATGCTGCCCTTCCTGCAGTCGGGCCCGTTCCAGCTCATCGGCAAGATCATCTACGACTCGCTGATGTTCTTGGTGAACAACCTCTCGATCATCTTCTGCGTGGGCATCGCCGGCGCCATGGCCAAAAAGAACAAGGGCCACGCCGCGCTCATTGGCCTGATGTCCTTCTTCCTGTTCCTTGAGGCCAACAACATCACGCTTTCGCTCACCGGCGCCCTCGTGGACGCGGGCGAAAGCATGCTCGGTCTCACCGGCACGGGCCAGTCCACCATCATGGGCATCCAGGTGCTCGACACGGACGTGTTCGCCGGCATCATTGTTGGCAGCATCACCGGCGTGGTTTTCAACCGCTTCCAAGACAAGCAGTTCCCCATCGCGCTTTCCATGTTCTCGGGGGTGCGCTTCCCGTTCCTCATCATGATCCTCATCTCGTGGGTTCTTGGCTGGGGCTTCTGCTACATTTGGCCGCCCATCCAGGGCGCCATCGGTGCACTTGCTGGCCTCATTCAGGAGTCGGGCAACATCGGCCTCTTTATCTATGGCCTGCTCAACAAGCTGCTTGTTCCCACCGGCCTGCATCACCTCATTTACACCCCGTTCCAGTTCTCTGATGTGGGCGGCACGCTCACCCTCGGCGACACCGTTGTTGCCGGCGCATATCCCATCCGTGTGGCCGAGATGGCCATGGAGGGCATGCCGTTCTCTGACAGCACCTACTTCAACAGCTACACCTTCAACAACCTCTTCCCCTACCTGGGCATTGGCCTTGCCTTCATCGTAACGGCCTATCCCAAGAACAAGGAGAAGACCAAGGCTGTCATCATCCCGCTCATCATCACCGCAATCCTTTCTTGCATCACGGAGCCCATGGACTTCCTGTTTGTGTTCGCTGCTCCCGTGCTCTTCGTGATCCACTCCATCCTCTCGGGCATCTCGCTCGTGCTGCTGAAGGTCCTCTCGATCCCGGCATCCACTTCGGGCGGCATCATCAACATCGTCGTATCGAACCTCGTGCTTGGTGTTGAGAAGACCAATTGGCCCATGATGTTTGTGCTCGGCGTCATCGTGGCCGTTGTGTACTTCCTGCTGTTCACCTTCCTCATCAAGAAGCTGAATCTGCACACCCCCGGCCGTGAGAAGGATTCCGAGCTCGTCGCTGCCGAAGCCGAGGGCGAAACGGTGGCCCAGCAGGTCACCTCGCAGGGCGCCGACGCCACCTCTGGCTCCGACGCCGCGGTGGTGGACCTCATCCGCGGCCTGGGCGGCAAGGATAACATCGAGTCGCTCGAAAATTGCTTCACGCGCCTGCGTGTGAACGTTAAGGACGAGAGCCTGGTGAACGAAGACCTTATCAACCACATGAAGAACAGCGGCATCATGCGGAAGGGTAAGGATATCCAGATCATCCTGGGCATGCAGGTTGCGCAGGTGCGCGGCCAGGTCGAGGAGGCCCTGGAGAAGATGTAGGGGCCTCAGCCTGGGCGACCCCGTGCTCGCCCGGCCCCTTTGAACTCAGCGCTCGACCCACATCAATCTCTTACGACAGGAGTAGACACAATGATCATTACGTTAGCAGGCGGCGGCTCCACCTTTACCCCGGGCATTGTGAAGTCGATTGCACTTCGCGCCGACGAGCTTGAGGTTGACGAGATCCGCCTCTACGACATCAATGAGGAGCGCCAGCGCAAGGTGGGCGTGCTCGTTGACTGGATCCTCCATGAGGACCTCAAGCTCGACATCAAGCTCACCGTCACCACCGACAAGGCCGAGGCCTTCACCGACGCCTCCTTCATCTTTGCCCAGATGCGCGTGGGCGGCTACGCCATGCGCGAGCAGGACGAGAAGATTCCGCTGCGTCACGGCTGCGTGGGCCAGGAGACCTGCGGCTGCGGCGGCCTTGCCTATGGCATGCGCACCATCTTCCCCATGGTTGAGCTCATCGACGACGTGGAGAAATACGCCAAGCCCGACTACTGGATCCTCAACTACTCCAACCCGGCGGCCATTGTCTCCGAGGCCTGCCGCGTGCTTCGTCCCAAGGCGCGCATCATCAACATCTGCGACATGCCCATCGCCATCATCGACGTTGTGGCAGCAGCCCTTGGCGTAAAGAAGCAGGACATTGTGTACGACTACTTTGGCCTGAACCACTTTGGCTGGTTCACCTCCATCGAAGTCAATGGCGAGGAGGTCCTGCCCAAGCTGCGCGAGTACATCCACGAGCACGAGATCTTTATGCCCGAGGCGTTCCTGAAGGACAAGGGCGCGCTCATCAAGCCCAACAAGACTGAAGAGAAGAAAGATGGCGAGGAGGGCGAGCAGAACCGCCACCTCAAGGGCAGCTGGTATTACGTGTGGAAGGGCGTCTACGAGATTATGGAGCTCTTCCCCGAGTACCTGCCCAACACCTACCTCAACTACTACCTGCAGCAGAAGGAGTTCGTGGAGCACTCCAACCCCGAGCGCACGCGCGCCAACGAGGTGGAGGAGACGCGCGAGAAGAACCTCTTCGACGGCATCGACCGCTACGAGGCAACCGGCGAGATTGACGAGAGCGTGTTCTATGCAGGCAGCCACGGCGACTGGATCGCGGACCTGGCCATCGCGCTCAAGAACGACACGAAGGCGCGCTTCCTCGTCATCACCGAAAACCGCGGAGCGCTCCCCAACATGCCCTACGATGCCATGGTTGAGGTGCCGGCCTACATTGGCAAGAAGGGTCCCGAGGTCATTGCACAAGACCCCATTCCGCTCTTCCAGCAGGGTCTCATGATGCAGCAGCTTAACTCCGAGAAACTGCTGGTTGAGGGCGCCATCGAGGGCTCGTACGAGAAAGTGCTCAAGGCGTTCACGCTCAACAAGACCGTGCCGTCCATGACCGTTGCCAAAGAGGTGCTCGACGACATGATCGAGGCCAACAAGGGCTACTGGCCTGAGCTTAAGTAAAGACTCAGACAAGTTTGGCGTAGATAGCGCGACATCTACTTGCCTGGCCAAAATGAGTTTGCGCGGCCCATATGCCGCGCGGAGAACGGGGTGACCTGCATGGTCGCCCCGTTTTTTCTGGCTCATAGCTCGTTTTTAGACAGTTAGTTCAGATATGAACGATGGGGCTCCGCGGCAGGGCGGTGACGGGCTTCCGCGCCCGCAGGCACGCGACTAAAAGTATCCAAAACGGCTTCTTATGTGGAATCCGGATATAAAGCGATAACGCCTTTTGCATAATTCCGTCCGAGGGGCTCCGGAATTCCCGGCACCCACCGTTCATATCTGAACTAACTGTCTAAAAATCAGGGTGCGCGAGAAAAAACTTGACTGAGAGGGCATGTCGGCACGCGTCGAACCAACCAGACGTGCTTTAGAGCGCACAAAATGACAAGGATTCGTGAGATCTCTGTGCGTATGGAGCTCGTAGAAGCTATGCCGGCGATATTGGAACGCGGTCTTTCCCGGATGCATTAATCAACTCGTCAGAATCCGGAGGGTTCAAGATGCCCCACCGTGTAGTCTGCTAAGCCCCCAAAGGATACTCGTGGCACAATAGGTGAAGCATATACGGGGCGAACGTGCCCCCTGAAGAAAGGAATCACCATGCATGATGTGGGCATGAATATGAGCCAGCTTGCCATGAGCGTGAAACAGATTGACGACACCATCGCGCTTGCCCGCAGCTGGAGCCACGACCTCTACCACGCAACCGAAGCGTTTGACATGCAGCGCACCGAGGAGAAGCTTGCCGGCGCCATGCGCGCCCTCGACGAGGCGCGCGCCGCTTTGAGCGGCTACGAGGATGCCATCGAGGCCGACCACAACGCCGTTGGCACCGTAAAGCTGGTGTAGTGGTGGGAACATCCGGAACCCCGGGCGAACTTGCCCGGTTCTCCATTGCCATCCCAGCCGACCTGCTTGCAGCCTTCGACGCACAAATTGCCCGCGGGAATGGTCCCGCCAACCGATCCGAAGCCATCCGCGACCTCATCCGGGCATCGCTGGTAGAAAACCAGCTGCGCACGCCCGATGCGGTGGTCATCGGGTCGCTCACCATGATCTACGATCATCACACGGGCGACCTCACGCGACGCCTCGATGAGGTGCAGCACGACTACACCGCCGAGATTGTCTCGACCATGCATGTGCATCTCGACCACCACAACTGCCTGGAAATCCTCGCGCTCAAAGGCCAGGGCACGCGCATTTACGAGCTGGCAGACACGCTGCTGGGTCTCCGCGGCGTGAAGCATGGCGAGCTTACCTGCGCCGCCACCAATACAAGTCTTGAGCTGTAGCAGTACGCGACGAGACAGCGGAAAGGGCAGGAGGCAGCGATGCGAGACACGCACATCCATATAACCGGTGTGGTCCAGGGCGTGGGCATGCGCCCCTTCGTGTACCGCGAGGCAGTGGCGCACAATATCGCCGGCTGGGTGCTTAACGCGGGCGACGGCGTGCATGTTGAGGCACACGCCGCATCGAACGCTGTCATGGAGGCGTTTGTGGAGGCGCTCAGCGCGCACGCCCCCGCCGCCGCCCGCATTGAGCATGTGGATGTGACGCCCCTTAAGGGCGATGGGGCACGCGCGGACAGCGATGCCAGCAACGGGGTCGCCTTTACCATCGTGGCCTCGGACGCGAGCACCGAGCGCACCACGCTCGTCTCGCCCGACATCGCTACCTGCCCCGACTGCCTCCGCGAGCTTTTCGACCCCGCGGACCGCCGCTATCACTACCCCTTCATCAACTGCACCAACTGCGGCCCGCGCTTCACCATCATCGAGCGCCTTCCCTACGATCGGCCCACCACCTCGATGGATGTCTTTCCCATGTGCCCCGCCTGTGCGCAAGAATATGCCGATCCGCTCGACCGGCGCTTCCATGCACAGCCTGACGCCTGCTTTGATTGCGGCCCGCATATCACCTGGCGCGAACGCGCAGACAAACCAGGCACGACCCCTCAGGTGGGCAGCACGCGCGAGGCGAGCGACGCCATCATCGAGCGCTGCGCCGAACTCCTGCAGGCAGGCGTCATCGTGGCCATCAAGGGGCTGGGCGGCTTCCATCTGGCCTGCGACGCCACCAACGACACCGCAGTGCGCGAGCTTAGGCGCCGCAAGCGCCGGAGCAACAAGCCGCTTGCCGTGATGGTTGCCGCACTTGACCAGGCACGGCAGCTCTGCCACATCAATGCCACAGAAGAGGAGCTGCTTACCGGCACCGTGAGACCAATTGTGCTGCTCGAACGGCGGCACGCGTCCGCAAGTGCGCCCACACCCGCCCTTGCCCCCTCTGTGGCGTTTGACCTGCCGGAACTGGGCGTCATGCTCCCCTATACGCCGCTCCAGCACCTACTCATGGCCGCCTGCGCCACGCACGGCATCCATGCGCTGGTGATGACCAGCGGAAACATCAGCGAGGAGCCTATCGAAATTGACGATACTCAGGCCTGGGAGCATTTGGTGGAAGGTGGTCTGGCTGATGCACTCCTGGGCAACAACCGCGCCATCCTTGCGCGCTACGACGACTCGGTCATGCGGGTGGTAGACGGCATCTGCATGCCCGTGCGCCGTGCCCGCGGATACGCACCGAGCCCTTTGCCATTGCCGAAGCTTCCTGGACCCGAAGAACCCGAGAAGCCGACGATGCCCACAGCGGAGCCTTCACCGACGCAGCAGAGCGACGTGGCGGAACCGCTCCCTACCATCCTTGCCTGTGGACCAGAGCAAAAGGCAACCTTCGCCCTTACCCGCGAGCAGGCAGGCGGCACGGCGCTCTGCTTTGTGTCACAGCACATTGGCGACGTGGAGCACGCTGGCACCTTTGATGCCTGGCACGAAGCCCGCATGCGTTTTGAAGAGCTTTTTGAGCTTGTGCCCGCCGCTCTCGCCTGCGACGTGCACCCGCACTACCTGGCCACCCAATGGGCGGAGAGCCAGGCTGATCGGCTCAATCTGCCCCTTGTTGCCGTGCAGCACCACCATGCACACATCGCCTCGGTCATTGCTGAAGCAGCGGCGGAGGGCGTCATCAACCCGAGTGAACCGGTAATCGGTGTAGCCTTCGACGGCACGGGCGCCGGGGCACAAGGGACATCCACAGATCCCAGTCTCCCCAGCCAAGCCGCGCCTTCCGGCGAGCCCGGCTCCGCGCCCGACACTAACGCCCCAAGCGGCACCTTCCCCGAAGCCCTCACCCCTGATGGCACCGTGTGGGGCGGCGAGGTTATGGTCGCTACCCTCGGGGGCTTCACCCGCGTGGCGCATCTCACGTCCTGGCGGCTACCGGGTGGCGCCGTAAGCGTCCGCGACGCTCGACGCTCCGCTTTCTCGCTTTTGCTCGCGCAGGGCCTGCTTGACCACCCGGGCACCCGCACGCTCCTGGCAAGCCTCACCACCGAGGAGCAGGAAATCACCCGCACCATGGTCGAACGCGGTATCAATAGCCCCGCCACCACCAGCATGGGTCGCTTCCTCGACGCGCTGGCAGCCCTTAGCGGTATATGCAGCAAGGCCACCTACGAAGGCGAACCGGCCATTGAGCTGGAGGCCTGCGCCACGCGCTTCTGTGCAGAACGGCAAGGTGCCTCCGTCGACACCTCGGCGCCCGCCTCAAATATCGAAGCAAGTGTGCCCGCCCAGCCACCGTTCGTCATCGATACCAAGCCGTTACTCCAGGAGGTCCTCGACCTCATCGCCGCAGGCGCCGACGCGGGCGCCATCGCCCTCACGGCGCATCAACGTATTGCCGGCGCCGCCGTCCAGACGGTCCTCGCCGTGGTGCGCGCAACCGGCATCGGCACCGTCGCACTCTCGGGAGGCGTCTTCATGAATCGCCTGCTGCTGAAGGCTATCCGTCGCGACCTTGAGCACGCAGGGCTCCGCGTGCTCGTGCCTCACACCGTGCCCGTCAACGACGGCTGCATCTCCTATGGCCAGGCTGCCGTTGCCCGCGCACAGCTGGCGCAGCGGATGCGCCCGCGCGACAACCACCAATAAACCATGCGGCCCCGAACATAACCGCTGCAACCGAAACCATGGGCAGCACAACCGTCGCGTCCTTCCACACGCCGTCCCAGTCGGGCTCCTCCAACTTCACGAACGACTCGCCCTCATTGACGACGACCACGTTGTGGTACGGCTGACCATATAGTAGGTCCAACCGTAATCGGTGGAGTCTATGAGCCCCTCGTCGTTTTGCCACGCGGAAACCCGAATGGCACGTTCCAATACAGCAGCGGCAGGCGGGCCGCTCCGTGGGGTTTGCCTGCAAGGGTGCCGCGCGGTACTATCGGTTAGAAAAATGATGCGGGCGGCGATGCATATACCCCTGCCGCCCGCCCCAAGATAAAGGACGTACCCATGTGCCTTGCCGTTCCCGGAAATATTATCGCCTTCACCACTGAACATAGCGCCACGGTGGATATGATGGGCGTGCAGCGCGAGATCTCGACCGCGCTCACCCCCGATGCACAGGTGGGCGATTACGTGCTCATTCATGCGGGCTTTAGCATCCAGGTGGTCAGCCCCGAGGAAGCGCGTCAGACCATCGAGATCTTCCAGGAGATTCCCGAGCTCGTGGGCGAGGAGCTCGACGGCATCATGCCTCTGGGAACCGCCTCGGCCGCGTTCGATGGCACCGCGTCGGAGACCGCCCCGACGGCAGTGCCCGCGGCCGAACCTGCGACAACCGTCGCAGAGGCGTGAATATGGCCACCCTGCCCACAGCTGCTCCGGCACAGGAGCCCATCGATTTTTCCGCCTTTCGCGATCCCAAGCTTGCGCACGAGCTTATCGAGCGCATCCATAGCCTCGTGGGCGAGCGCTCGCTCAACCTCATGGAGGTCTGCGGCACGCACACCATGAGTATCGGGCGCTATGGGTTTCGCTCCGTCATGCCTGCCGGTCTGCGCTTGCTCTCGGGCCCCGGGTGCCCCGTTTGCGTAACGGCCAACCAGGATATCGACCACATTATCGCCCTGGCACGGCTGGACACTGTTACCATCGCCACCTTTGGCGACATGATGCGCGTGCCCGGCTCCACCTCGTCGCTTGCGGCCGAAAAAGCCGCCGGCCATGACGTACGGATTGTGTACTCTCCCCTCGACGCCATCAGGCTTGCCGAGGAGCACCCCGAGCGCTCGGTGGTATTTGCTGGCGTGGGTTTTGAAACCACCACGCCCACCATTGCCGCCTGCATTTTGGAAGCCGCCACGCGCGGCCTGCGCAACTTCTCGGTGTTCAGCGCCCACAAAATGACGCCGCCCGCACTCCGCGCCATCGCAGACGACCCCGAGACCCGCATCGACGGCTTCATCCTTCCGGGCCACGTCTCTACCATCACCGGTCTTGAGCCGTACCAGTTCCTCGTTGGCGACTACGGCATTCCGGGCGTGGTCACGGGCTTTGAGCCGGTGGACATCTTGGAGAGCATCGTGCTCCTGGCCGAGATGGCGCTGAGCGGCACGCCGCGCATTCAAAACGCCTACCGCCGGGGTGTTGCCGATGCGGGCAACCCGGTAGCGCGGAAGCTTGTTGACCAGGTGTTTGCGGTGTGCGATGCCACCTGGCGCGGTCTGGGAACGCTGCCGGCATCGGGTCTTGCCATCCGCGAGGAATATGCCGCCTTCGATGCGCGTCGCCGCTTCTCGGTTGAGGTGCAGCCCGCCCAAGAACCGCGCGGTTGCCGCTGCGGCGACGTGCTGCGCGGCGCCATCACGCCTCACGGTTGCCCCCTCTTTGGCCGCACTTGTACGCCCGAGCATCCTGTGGGGCCCTGCATGGTCTCCAGCGAGGGCAGCTGCGCCGCGTACTTCCGCTATCACGAATAAAACGATGGGACGATTACCATGAACGACACGCAGGTGCTCCTGGGCCACGGATCGGGCGGCCAGATGATGAAGCGCATCATCGACGAGGTGTTTCTTGAGGCGTTTGGCACGCCGGAACTCCTTGCGGGCAACGACGCCGGCGTAGCCGCGTTTGCCCCCACCGGGCGCATCGCCCTTTCCACCGATAGCTTTGTGGTAACGCCGCATTTCTTCCCTGGCGGCGATATCGGCCGGCTTGCCGTGTGCGGCACGGTGAACGACGTGGCAACCTCGGGCGCTACCGTGCGCTACCTCTCCTGCGGGTTCATCCTTGAAGAGGGCTTTCCCATGGAGGACCTGCGGCGCATCTGCGCGAGCATGGCTGCTTGCGCGCGTGAGGCCGGCGTGACCATCATCACGGGCGACACCAAGGTGGTGGAACGCGGCGGCGCCGATGGCGTGTACATCAACACGGCCGGCGTGGGCGAGGTGCTCACGGGCGTGAATCTTTCCGGCGCGAACTGCCGCCCCGGTGACGCGGTGCTCGTTTCGGGCAACCTTGGCGACCACGGCATTGCCATCATGAGCCAGCGTGAGGGACTCGCCTTCTCCACCACTGTCGAGAGCGACGCAGCGCCGCTCAATCACCTTATCGCCGCTGTAATGCAGGCCGCTCCGCACGTGCGCTGCTTCCGCGACCCCACACGCGGCGGACTCGCCAGCACGCTCAACGAGTTTGCGCAGGCAAGCGGTGTTGCCATCGAGATTGAAGAAGATGCCATCCCCGTGCAGCCCGCCGTGCAAGCCGCCTGCGAGATGCTCGGATACGACGTACTGCAGGTGGCAAATGAGGGCAAGATGGTTGCCGTGGTGCCGGCCGACGAGGCCGAAGCCGCGCTGGCCGCCATGCGCTCCAGCCGTTACGGCGAAAACGCAGCAATCATCGGGCACGTTGCCGAGGCACCCACCGCGGGCGGTCCCGTGGTGCGCGTACGTACGGCCTGGGGTTCGTCACGCATCCTCGACATGCTTGTAGGCGAGCAGCTGCCGCGCATCTGCTAAGAGCGCTCGGCACCAAACCGCAGGCGCGTCCTGCTCATGGTCCAACACCCCTCCGCACCTGTGGATATCACACTTGGGTAGCCTTTGGGCAGCGCGCTGAACGACCCAAATGAAAATGAACGCGGTTTTCCGACGTTTTTGCCCGACCTCTTGAGTAGACACGCCCCGCGGCACAAGAAAATGCCTGGTAGAGGTGTTAGCGATTTTCTGTCTACTCGACGGGCACGTCCAAAACGTCGGAAAACCGCGCTCATTTTTTCTGAGCCTGACCTAGCGCTTACGCATCTCGGAGGTGCCCGAGCTCACCAGGTCGATGGGGCCCCACCACGCGTAGCCAAAGACCTCAACGCTGTCCTTGAGCGCCTCTGCCAGCTGCTCCACATGGCGCTTGAGGTAGTCGATGCGGTAGTCGTCCTCAATCCAGCCGTTCTCGTCGGGCGTATCAACCGCGCTCAGGCCGTTCTCGGAAATAAAGATCGGCAGGTGATAGCGGTCATAGATGTGGTTGAGCGTGATGCGGAAACCGATGGGGTCAACCGTCCAGCCCCATTCGCTCTGCTCGAGGTACGGGTTCTTGATCTGCGACACAAGCGAGGCCAAGCGCCGCCGCCACGCCTATGCTTTAGCTCGGTCGACGACACCATGCGCCTCATGCAGACGGACACCTTTGAGGAGTTCGTTCGCGTGTTTGCGCACGAGCTGCGGTAGGAGTCGCAGAACGTAGGACAACGGAGCCGAGGGCAAGCCGATAGGGCGTGCCGCAATACCCCCGTGCACAAGGTGTGGCACAATGGCACCGGCGCATACGGCTCTGCCCCGTGCGCCCTCCTTATCACGTGTCGACCATCTTGGCCTGCGGACACTCCGCACGCCTGCCCCAAGGAAGCCCTTATGCCTTACACCCACGTTGTTTTTGACCTTGACGGAACGCTGCTCAACACGCTTGAAGACCTTGCCCGCACGGGCAACTATGTGTGCGCCGCAAACGGCTGGCCCACTTTTGCACACGATGCGTATCGTTTTAAGGTGGGAAACGGCATCCCTAAACTCATCGAGCGTATTGTGCCAGCTGAGTATGCCTACGATTCGCACGTACTTGAGGCAACCTATACCGCGTTTTGCTCGTACTACGACGCACATAAAGAGGACCACACCTGCCCCTACCCAGGCGTGCTTGACATGCTGGACGCGCTTTCCGCCCAAGAGGTTCAGCTTGCTGTGCTCTCCAACAAAGATCATATGGCGGTAGTGCCGCTGGTAGAGCACTATTTTGGCAACCGATTCTGCGTCGTTCAGGGGCGCACCGATGCGTTCCCGCCCAAGCCTGCCGCGCCAGCAACACTCCATGTGCTTGCAGAGATGGGAGCAGACCCTGCGCACACGCTCTATGTGGGCGATAGCAATGTAGACGTGGCAACGGGACACAACGCGGGGCTTTCCGTCGCAGGCGTGAGCTGGGGCTTCCGTGGGCGTAGCGAGCTTGAGGCCGCCGGCGCCGATGTGATAGTAGATACGCCCGCCGAGCTCACGCAGCTCATCATCAACGGCCGCGTGAGCTCCTAGCGATTGTCTCTATAAAGAACCGCCTATACGGAAGGCGCGTCTAAGCCTGCCAGCTATGACAAGAAGGCGTTGGTGATAGCGGTCTCTGCGTCTTCCGTTGTGGACCACACGCCGTCCTCGTCCTTTTCGTAGGTGATGGTAAACGTGTTCTCGACTGGTTTGGCGCTCTCCACCATCTCCATCAAAGTCTGGCCCGCCAGCGTATAGAGCCCCTGCTCATCGGTAAGCGTGGCCAAATCGAGCGTTTGGAGCTTCTCGACATAGGCCGTCTGGAAGCTCGAGAGAATGTCCGAAATTGACTTCAAGGTAACCGTCACCTGCACGTCGGCCGTGGTGTCTTCAACCTTGATGTCGTCAATCTGGTAATCGAAACCCTCAAGATACGAGGCCGCAAACTCCTTGGCATCAATACCCAGCGCGGTAAAATCCTCGCCCGAAGCAGCGGCAATCTCGTCCAACAAATCGTCTTGCGACGCCTTAAGCTCATCGAACTCAGAGGTGATGTCCTCGCGGATGAGGTCGGCAGCAGAGGGGCCGCAGCCCGCAAGACCACCCAGGCACAGGGTCACAGCAAACATAAGGGAAGCAACGAGGCGGATGCGTTTCACGGGTCTCCTCTCAGGTTGAAGTTATGGCGTCGCGCGCGAGCATGCAACGCCACACAGCAGCTAAGCCTTTACGCCGTACTGCGCATAGTAGGCGTCAAGTGCGCCCTTGAGCGCCTCGTCAATAACCGGGCCGCCCGGACGCTCGGGGTTAGAGAGCACCTCAACAACCTCTGCCATGCTCACAATCGAGGCAACCGGGAAGCCATAGCGCTCCTCAATCTCCTTCTGCGCCGTGGTGACGCCGCCCTTGCCCACTTCCATACGGTTCAGGCTCACGATGAGGCCCTTCACCTCAACCTGAGCGGCCGCCTTAAGGATGGGGTACGTCTCGTCGATCGACTTGCCCGAGGTGGTAACGTCCTCAACCATCACCACGCGGTCGCCGTCGGCAAGTTCGGCGCCCAGCAGATTGCCCGCATCTGCACCGTGGTCTTTGACCTCCTTGCGGTTGCAGCAATACTTGACCTCTTTGCCGTAGAGGTTGTGCAGCGCAATAGCCGTAACCACCGCCAGCGGGATGCCCTTGTACGCGGGCCCAAAGAGCACGTCAAAGTCCAACCCAAAGTTGTCGTGGATGGCGTGGGCGTAATACTCGCCCAGGCGCTTGAGCTGCTCGCCGGTAACGTAGGCGCCGGCGTTCATGAAAAAGGGGCTCTTGCGGCCGCTCTTGAGCGTGAACTCGCCAAACTTGAGCACGTCGCTCTCGACCATGAACTCAATAAACTCCTGCTTGTATGCCTCCATGGAAGCTCCCTTTCTCGTTGTGGACGTGCGGCGCGGCGTTGCCCGCACACGCCCGCTTCATCTGCTCAAGGATACCATGCGCCCCATACCGTGCCTGTATGAAGTGGATGGAACGACCCGATGAAACGACCCCGTTCCCATCCATCCCATCCATCCGCTAGCCTTGCCAGCCTTGGGCGATCCACTCCCACACCTCTTGCTCGGTAGGGATAGACTGCTGAGCGCCCAAGCGCGAAACCGCAATGGACGCGGCGAAGGTGGCCGGACCCATGGCATCAACCACAGGGAACCACGCTGCGCGAGCGGCGGCAAATGCGCCCAGGTAGGTGTCGCCTGCCGCCGTGGTATCCACCACTGAGCGTGCGCAGGCGGGCACGTGGAAATACCCTTCCTCGCCCAAGTTCACCGATCCAGCACCGCCCAGTGTAATAACCGAGTTGCCCCCGGTGCGCGCGTTGAGCATCTCCAGCGCCTCTCGGCAGCTCTGCTCGTCGTGCGGAACGATGCCGGTGAGGGCTTCGCACTCTGTTTCGTTAAGGCACACCAGGTCCACTTCGCGCCACGCCTCATCGGGCAGATCGCAGGCAGGAGCCGGGTTAAAGATGGTGTAGAGCCCCCGCTTATGCGCATGCATAATCACCTGGGCTGTTGCGGCAAGGCTGCACTCACCCTGCGCAAGCAGCACACTGCCCACGCCCACAGCGCCCGATGCTATGAGCTCGTCGAGAGCACGCACGGCGTCATCGCCCGTGCGCACCATGTTGGCACCCGCAGAAACCACAATCCGGTTGTCGCCGCCCACGCGCACAATCATCGCCACCCCGGTGGCGGCGGCAGAGCTCCGCTGCACATGCGTGCAGTCAACGCCAGCTTCAACAAGATTTGCCACGAGCGTGTCGCCAAAGGCGTCCTCGCCCACCGCACCAATCATGTAGGTGGGAGCACCCATGCGCGCCGCAGCAACCGCCTGGTTGGCACCCTTGCCGCCCGGCGTGGTCACAAACGAGCGCCCCAAAACGGTCTCACCTACGGCAGGCATACGGCTCGCCTCGATCGAAAGGTCCATGTTTATGCTGCCAAACACAACAACAGAACGCGAATCGTCCATACGGGCCCCCTTTCGTGCTGGCTTCATCTTACCGCGCGGCTCGCGGTTTTCGTGCGCCATCTCAAGAGGCGTAGCAGCAGGCAACTCACTCCGATGACCCCTCCCAAACAACTCGCGAACCTATGGAAAGGGTGCGCGATAGCCGCCCAACAACAAGCCGGGTTGAAGGCCGGACGGTACAATAGGTGTGCAACTACACTACGTTGATATTGGGTGATGTATGTTCAACCCCATGGATTATATGAACCGTAAGCACAACACCTCGAACGGCAACGCGGGGCGCGCTGACGCCACGCAGCCGCACGACGCCGCCCAGGCGCAGCATCCCGCACGGCCCGCGGCACGAGATCACCGGCGGGCAGAGGAGCAGCACCGGGCAGCGCAGGACAAGCGGACTCCGCGTCAGCGCAAGGCGGCGCCAGGCACCCGTGCTGCAGGCATGCCGAGCGCCCAGGCTCACGGCGCCCGTCCTCACCATGCCGCACAGGCCAACGGCCGGGCGGCATCCGGCGCAGCTGCAGCCGCGCCGGCGAATACGACAACCAGTGCACCTTCCGCACGCCCGCGCTCGCGCTACATCCCGGCGCTCGACGGTATCCGCACGCTTGCCGTGCTAGCGGTGGTGCTCTACCACCTCAACCTCCCGTGGGCCCAGGGCGGTCTTTTGGGAGTCACGGTCTTCTTTGTGCTCTCGGGCTACCTCATCACGCATCTTCTTCTTGAGGAGTTCCAGCACACAGGCAGCATCGACCTTAAGGGCTTCTGGGTGCGGCGCATGCGGCGTCTGATGCCAGCCATCGTGACCGTGATGGTGGTCACCTGCGCGCTTTGCACCATCTTCAACCATGTCATGCTCACCAAGATGCGGCCGGACATCCTGCCCTCGCTCTTTTTTGTCAACAACTGGTGGCAGATCCTGCAAAACGTGTCGTACTTTGACGCGCTGGGCGACCCTTCACCGCTCACGCACTTCTGGTCGCTTGCCATCGAGGCTCAGTTTTACCTGGTGTGGCCGCCCATCCTTCTGCTCATGCTCAAGCTGGGTGTGAAGCGCACGCCCACCCGCCGCATCGTGGTGGCGCTTGCCGCCATATCGGCGCTGGCCATGGCACTTCTCTACAACCCCGCGGTCGACCCCAGCCGCATCTATTACGGTACCGATACGCGCGTATTCTCGCTACTTCTGGGTGCTTGGCTCGCCTTTATTCCCGAGCGCGCCCTCAACCCGCGCGGAATCATCAACGCCATCGGCCTTGGGCGTTTCTTGCCTGCCCGTGCACATGAAACGGCATCTGCTCAAGAAACCTCAAGCGAAGCACGTACGGGAGCCCCGCACACGGCATCTCGCCCCAGCCCCCGCATCTCCCCCGCTCTCGCAACCGACCTTGTGGGTCTTGCGGGCCTCGCAGGCCTTGTCCTCATGGTGGTCTTCACCAATGGCTACACGGCCTTCCCCTATCAGGGCGGCACGCTTCTGTGCACCATCCTCACACTCATGCTCATGATGGCGGCCATCCAGCCTGCCGGGATTCTTGCCCGCGCGCTCTCATGGACTCCGCTCGTATGGCTGGGCAAGCGCTCCTACGGCATCTACCTGTGGCATTATCCGTTGCTCATGCTTATGAACCCCGTGGCCGACGTGACCGAAAAGCCATGGTGGCTGCTCATTGTTCAAGCGCTCGTGGTGGTTGCCGCGGCCGAGGTCTCGTACCGCTTTATCGAGACGCCGTTTAGGCACGGAGCCTTCGGTCGCTTTGTGAAGCAGCTCCGCTCGGGCAACATCTCCCTCCCCGTAATGGTCCGCAGGCACGTGCCCCTAGTTGCCGTATGCGCCGCACTTGCCGTGGTTGCCCTGGGTGGCCTGGTGTTTGTGCCCAATACCTCGGCCCTGAGCGAGGAGGGCGCGGCGCTTCTGGCCGACGGCGCAGCAAGCAATGGCAACACAGGAGCCGAGGGCGGAGATGCCGCCGCCAATGCCGCAGGTGGAGACAACGCCGCATCTGCCACTAACACCTCAGGCGACGCAGGCGCCACCGATGATTCGGGCTTCCCCGCAGGTTCCTACGACATCTTGATGGTGGGCGACTCGGTCTCGCTCCGCTGTGTCAACACCTTTGCGAACACCTTCCCGCACGGGCACATCGACGCTGCCAAAAGCCGCCAGTTTAGCGCTGGCATCGAAACCTACCGCAGCTATGTTGACCAAAACCTTGCAGGCAAGATTGCTGTCTTTGCCCTGGGAACCAATGGCCTTGTCACCGACGAGCAAATCGATGAGCTTATGGGGCTTGTGGGCTCCAAGCGTGTTGCCGTCTTCATCAATACGCGAAGCCCGCAGCCGTGGGTAGGCGCCACTAACGAGGCCATCGCCCGTGCGGCCGAACGCTATGACAACGTGCGCGTTATCGATTGGTACGGATACAGCGCCAACCGCAATGATGTCTTTGACGGCGACGGCACGCATTTAAACAATAAGGGCGCCAACGAGTACATCAACCTCGTTTATGACGCGGTGAAGGAAGACCTGCCGGTGCACCCCGAAGATCATGCAAGCGATCCGCAGCCCGCCAAGGTGCACGATGCCCTCAACAAGGTTGCATCTGCCCTGGCCCATGGCTTTGCGCCGCATGCCCTCAACCCCAAGGAGGGCAGCGCGGCGTAAGGCGGGTGCAGGAGCAAGCGGAGGCTACACAATCGCAACCTCCCCAGTGACTGTTCAGCGCTATCTTGTTATTTCGACGTTGAATACGGTGTTTTTGGCCCCTTCAAGGTCAAAAAAACAAGATAGCGAAAAGCCGGAGGCCGGCAGAAGGCGTGCGGCCACCTCTAGAAGCCAAGCGCCTGCAGCACGAACATGATCACGGTAAGCACCGTGATTAACACAATTGTGGCCCAGGTGAGGATGTTCCATACGCGCCCATTGCGGTAGTCGCCCATAATGCGGCGGTCGCGTGCGATGAACACCAAAAACACGAGCAGCACCGGCAACAACACGCCGTTGATCACCTGCGCGCTCATCATAATGTCAAAGAGGTTGATCCCCGGCAAAATCACCAAGAGGGCCGAGAACATGATGATGCCCGTGATAATACCGCGATAGGTGGGGGCTTCTTCCCAGGTACGGTCGGCACCGCGCTCCCAACCAAAGGCCTCGCAGATAGCAGATGACGTCACGCCCGGCAGCACACAGGCAGCCAAAAAGCTTGCCGCCACCAAACCGGCAGCAAAAAGAATCGTCGACCATTCGCCTGCAATAGGCTCAAGCGCCAGCGCCGCGTCGGCAGCATCCGCCACCTCAATTCCCGCTGGAAAGAGCACCGTACCCGTGGTCACAATGATGAACCAGGCAATGCCGCACGCCAAAATGGAGCCCGAGACCGTGTCAACGCGCTGCAGCGCAATGCCGTTCTCGTCCACGTTTTTATCGACCACGTTGTTCTGAGCCAAAAAGATCATCCAGGGCGCAATGGTGGTACCGATGGTTGCCACCAAAAGAGAGACGTACTCGGGCTCACTCACCAGCGAGGGCGTCACAGTGGCCTTCGCCACGGCGACCCAATCGGGCCCCGCAAGTACGCCCGCCACCACATAGGTCAAAAACACGCAGCTCACAGCCAAGAGCACCTTTTCGATGCGCTTGAAGCTGCCGGACATGGTGAGAAGCCAAATCACGAGCGCCATAAGCGGCACCGAGATGGTCTTGGGCACCCCAAAGAGGGCCAAGCCGCTGGCAATGCCGGCGAACTCCGAGATGGTGACCGACGTATTGGCAATCAAGAGCGCCCCCATGGCAAACGCGCTTTTGCGCACGCCAAAACGCTCGCGGATGAGCGAGGCAAACCCCTTGCCGGTAACGCAGCCGCAGCGCGCCGCTGTCTCTTGCACCACGATGAGAAGAACCGCCATCACCGGCAAAATCCAGAGCGTGCCATAACCATAGGTGGCTCCGGCACTTGAATAGGTTGCGATGCCGCCGGCGTCGTTGCCAGCAAGCGCCGCGAGCAAACCCGGCCCCATCGCGCCAAGCACGGCCACCAGCGTGAGCTTGTTATCCGACCCGTGTTTCATGCCTCACCGCCCGGCGCTCACGCCGCAAGCCACAGCACCAGCATGGTTGCTGCCACCGCATACACCACACCAGCGATGAGCACGCCCGAGACGCCCAGCGCGCTACCCGAGGTGTTAAGGTCGCGGTCGTCACGCCAAAAGAGCAGCTTAAGGTAGATGACCGAGAGCGCACAGCTCGCAAAGGCCACAAGGGCTGCAAGGGCAAAGCTTGTTGAGAGCAGCTCGGCAGAGAGTGCCGCAGCGCCAGAACCAGTTGCAAGCACGCCTTCGGGGTAGGCCGCACCCAGCACAAGCTGGCCGCACAGATAGATCACCACCGCCAGCACGGCACCCACCAGCGTGGTTTGCGCGAAGAAGCCCAGGTAGGGCTTGTCGCCATCCTCGGCCGGCTCGTATTCCAGATAGTAGTTGCGCACAAACGACACAGCACGGCTTGCAGTAAGCAGCACCACCGGCATCGCGCACATGGGATAGAGCACCAAGCTGCCCTGGCTGCCCAACATCTCAAGCGCCGCAGCCACAATGCCCGAGGCAATGGCCCATACCAAAAGCCAATACTGGCGCCGTGCGAACCATGCAAACATATGCATCGACTCGCCCGAGCCGCCCTCAGAGGCGCCCATGCCCGCGATCTGCAGATCTTCCTGATGCTCCTCGCTCATGACCTCCATGGCGTCGTCCACGGTAACAATGCCCAGGATATGCCGGTTCTCGTCGCACACCGGCATGGCGGCAAGGTTGTACTTCGACATCTCCTCGGCCACGTCTTCCTGATCTTCGTCGGGGGCTACCCACACCACGTCACGGTAGGCCAAGCTGTTCAGGCGAGCATCGTGATCCGCCACAATGAGCGAGCGGAGCGAAAGCACACCCGTGAGCGCACCGGCAGGATCGAGGGTGTACACGTAGTAGATGCTCTCAAAGTCCTCATCAAGCTTGCGAATGGCTTCAATGGCATCGTCCACCGTGTCAGTGGCAGGCAGCGCCACAAACTCGGAGGTCATGATACGGCCGGCAGTGTTCTCCTCGTAGCCCAGAAGATTACGGATGGCACGCTCTTCCTTCACGCCCATCAGACGCAGCAGCTTCTCAGCCTTTTCGTAATCCAGCTCGTCAATGAGCGCGGCAGCGTCGTCCGGGTCCATAAGGGCAAGCATCGAGGACGCATCGCGGTCGCTCATGCCCTCAAGTACCTCGGCTACCAGCTCCTCGTCGTCAAACTCCGAGATAGCCTCGGCCATCTGGGCTGTGTCGAGCTGGGCGAACACCTCGCCGCGCAACCTGGGGTCGAGCTGCTCGATAATGTCTGCGATGTCTGCAGGGTGCAGCTCGTCGAGGGTCTTGTGCGAAACGGAAAGCTTGATCTGCTGCGTGCTGCGCTCAAGCAGGTCCATGTACGACCAGGCGATGATGTGCTCGGGCAGGGGCTTGCCCAGCACTTTCGAAGCGCCCACTACCACATGCTCGAGCATGGGATGGATTGCACGGAGCAGGCCGCGAATGCCCACTTCGGCGCCCAGTAGGCGCAGCTGGTTCTCGCCCGAGGCAGAAAGCTTGAGGTCGTTTACGCGCACAACCTTGAGGCCTTGCGTATCCACAATCTGCTTGTTGAGGATGTCGCGCGCCAGCAGCAACTCGTCGGGCTGCAAGTAGGAGAAGCGCACATCGGTGGCACGCGCCTTAAGATAGACACCCGTGTCGTCGAGATGGTCTACGTACTTGCGCCACGAGATCATGAAGGGCGTCTTGGCCGGCCCCTGAAACGCCAGAGACGTCACGTGCGGAAAAACCTCGCCCGTGGCGATACCCAGATCGTTTACAACGCCGAGCCGTTCCCCATCGACATCAACAACGGGGAGCTTGAGCATCTCGGAAAGATAGTTCATGGTGCTCCTTTAGCCCATGGCCAGACACACCGGCCAGAGAAGGTACGGAACGAATGCACGCCCGCATGAGCGGCGCACGGGAAACCCCATGCGTGCGCCACCAAGAGCACCCGCAGGGGTTAGCGACTATGAGGTCGGGGTTTAGATTTCACCTTATGCCTTTCGGTCAACCCTGCATATTGCGCGGCCATGCGCCCGGTTGCCCGAGCGTATGGCTGCAGCCCATCTATTGTATAGCAAGCGTGTCGGAGATGCTTGAACATATTGCACGACGCGTCGCACGGCCCGGGCACGCATATGTGCGCAGAAACTGCTGGGGGCGCCACAGCTGGCGCGCGGTCGCGGCCCTCATTGCGCCGCAGGCAGCCGCGCGCATGGGCAGGAGCTCTCCCCCGCCCCCGGCCATGCCCTACACGGCGGGCAACTCGCTTCCTTCGGGCATGGCGACGGCGCCTTGGGCCACCGCCTGAGGCAGCCGGCCGTCAAGATCGATAAGCTCCGACACCGTTACCAGCTGGTAGCCCTGCTCGTGCAGGCCGTCGATAATGCCGGGCAGCGCCTCAACATCCTGGCTGCGGTTACCACCACCGTCGTGCATGAGGATGATGGAGCCATTCTTCACATTGTTGAGCACCGCGTTGGTGATGGCCTGGGCGCCGGGGCGTTTCCAGTCAAGCGTGTCGATATTCCAGAGCACGTTGCACGAGATAAGGTCGCCCGCACGCCCCCATTCAACATCGGTGAAGGCTCCATAGGGCGCACGCATCATCTGGATTGCTGTGCCCGAGGCCTGCTCAAGCGTATCGAAGGCCGAGGTAATCTCGGAACGCAGCGTGTCGCGGTCCAACTGGGGCAGATTCTGGTGCGAGTTGGTGTGGCTCGCCACCTCACAGCCAGCATCCACAATCGCTTTGACGCCCGCAGGATCGCCCGCCGCGCTCTGGCCAAGGTTGAAAAAGGTAGCCCGCGCGCCCTTCTCTTTGAGCACCTCAAGAATCTGCGGCGTGTATTTGCTGGGGCCGTCATCAAAGGTAAGCGCCGCGTATTTGCCGCCTTTGGGCTTAAGGTTGACCGACGAGACCACCATGTCCTGCGCGGGCTGAAGGATCTCTTTGTCCACCATCTCGCCCGACTGTTCACCCACAAGCACGGTCTTGCTGCCCGGCTTGCCCCACTGCGACACGTATTGCACCGCACCGCCGCGCTCCATCTGTACGGCGGGCGAAACCGCAACCGTTTCCTCGTGGCTGGGCTCCTGCGCGTCGGTACCGTTTACCACTGCATACGTGGCTCCCTCGCGCACAGCTGTCGTCGCCACCTCGTCGGCCGAGAGCTCTTCGCCCTCGCAGGTGACGATCGGCGCATTGCCGCCATCTTCATCGAGCACGTTGCCGCCCACCGAAAGCAAACGCCCCGGCACGGCACCAAACCAATCGTTTTCCCTCATAACGTCGGCCAGTGGGGTGCTCACGCTCACGCTGAGCTCGGCATCGTTGACCCTGAGCGACACGGGACGGAGCCTGAACATCCACAGGCCTGCGCCCAGCACAAGCGCCAACACGAGCGCTACCGCAGCGAGAGCTTTGCGCGGCACGGCACGTCGCCGCTGCTTGGAGGGCTTGTGGCCGTGCGCGGCACGCGTGGTCGGGTGCGTTGCACCCGCATCTGCGCGATGCGCGGCCGTAGGTGGCACATGCGCGGCACGCTGCTCCGTCTTATCTACGTCGACGTTTTCCTTCTTGTCCATGCAAGCGCCCTCTCGACCAAGCACATGAGCGCGTCACCCGCACCACGCGGGACACGCTGGAGTTAGACAGCAGCACCGTCCTCGTCAGCAACCGTGGGCAGCGCCGCATCGTCGGGCATAGACACCTTTGAGAGATTCACCTGTTCGGCAAGCGTATCGTCGGTGGCTATCAAGTCCGACAAGGTGACCAGAGTATAGCCTTCGTCCTGGAGCCTATCGATAAGCGCTGGCAGCGCTTCAACAGTCTGTTCACCCGTCGCAGCGTTGTCGGTGAGCAAGATGATGTTGCCGCTGCGCACCGAACCGCACACGTCTTCAACAATCTGGTTTGCCCCCGGCAGCAGCCAGTCACCCGAGTCCACGTTCCACGACACCACGGCGCTCAGCATATCCATGGTCTCCGCCCAGTTCTCCAGCGAGAACGTGGCGTAAGGTGCCCGCAGCAAATGCACATCTTCGCCGGTAGCGCTCTTGATGGCATCAAATCCACGCTGAATCTGCTGCCGCAGCTCATCACCGGACATCTTGGAAAGGTCGGTATCGCTATAGGAGTTTGAGCCCAATTCCATACCGGCATCGGCAAGGGTTTTTGCGGCTGCGGCATTCGCCTCAACGGCATCGCCTGAGAGGAAAAACGTGGCCTTCACGCCCTTTTCCTTCAGGATGTCCACAATTTGGGAGGTGTATGAGCTCGGGCCCTCGTCGAAGGTGATTGCCACGTATTTGCCGTCTTCAGGAGAAACCGAGGAGGCCGCGATCTCGCAATTCACCACTTCCTGCACCACGCCGCGGTCGGCAGTTTTGCCCGAGACCAATCCTGTCCATATCTCAGATCTGCCCGGGACGCCCCAGGTTTTCACATACTGGATGGCGCCCGTACCCTTCACCGTCACCGTAGGTGCGATGGTGGTTGCGGCAACATCGTGCTCTTCGTAGGTGTCGGCTCCGTCCTCCACCGTGAGCTCTTCCCCGCCCGTGAGCGATGTGGACGAGAGCGCGTCCAGCGCCACAGCCTTACCGTCGAGCGTCACACTGTAGCGCTCGCCCCCGCGCTTCTCAAGCACGCTATCGTCCACTGCAAGCAAATTGCCCGCCACGGTGGTTTCATCGAGGCCCTGATCCTCAATAACCTGCTCGATGGTGGAGTTGATGCGCACCGATACCTCATTGCCATTGAGGGTGATGCCCACACCACGGTTCATGTACCAGATGACGCTCGCAACAAAAAAGAGGGCGGCGCAACCCACCGCAATGATGGCGTAGGGCTTGCGCGAGTTGTTCCCACCCGCGCGGAAGCCCTTGCGCTTGCGGCCAAACCCCTGAGAATGATTGAGGTACTGCGCGCCGGGACGCCGTTGCGCACGACGTCCAGGGCGCAGATAGCCCTGATTTTTGGTATTGCGCCGCATGTGCGGCTTTTTGGGTGAGTAGGAGGTGGTGTAGTTAGGCAATGGTTCTCCTTCTCAAAACGATATGTAGCGATGTGCGCCCTAGTTGCGCGACATGAATCCGCTCATCGTTTGGACTTCTTCTTAGCGGATGAGCCCGCGGATCCGCTCGCCTTTTTGTACTCCTCTTTGAACGCCTTGAACATGCCCTTGGTCTTGCCCAGCTGCTTGCCCAGGGCGCGGCTACCCTTCTCCACGGCAACCGAACCATGCTCGTCGAGCTTGCGAGCACCCGATTTAACCTTGTCGCTGATCACCACAGTGGCCTCGGCAGCCTTAGCCGCCATACCGCCTGAAACATCAAGCTCCGCTGCGTCGTCGGATACTATCATGGCGCCGTCGCGATATCCGCGTACCATGCTCGCGGGCATCTCAACCGTGCCCAGAAGCGCCGTTGCCGCAGCGCCCGCTGTCACGGTAAACGCCGTTACGACCCCAGTCTTGGGGTTGAAGGCGGCATTGCTGCAGTAGCCCAAGGTCTTGCCGGCCTCGGTCACCACGTCCATCCCGCACCACACGATGCAGGCGTCGAGGTCCACACCCAAGCGCTCGGCCGCGGCTTTGTCGTACGAGGCCTTGCTATCGGCAACAACAAGCACCCCCTCGTACCACGAGAGGGCATCAAACGCCACAAAGCGATCGGGTTGCTTGATCATGCCTGCGATATCGGGCGGCGACACCATAAAGCCAATCATGCGGCGGCCATCCGGCGTGAACACCGCAAGGTGAATCTTGCCCAGCCGACGCGGCTCGCGAGGCGTTCCATCCTTACGGGTGAGCTTATCCTCGGGAACCGCGCGGTAAATCTTCAGGCCCTGGAAATCTCCGACGAGCATTAGGCCTCGGGAGCAGCATCCGCCTGAGCGGCATCGTCGCTGGCAAATTCAACCTGGACATCCATCGCAGGGTGAATCGTGCCGCCAGAAACAGCCTCGTTCAGCGTCTCGCGCAGCTGATCCATACGCTCACGCGCCAGATCAACCTTGGCACGAAGCTCGTCGGTCTTGGCATCGACCATCGGGCCGAAATCGTTCAGAGCAGAACGGGCCTGCTCGGCACCCTGCTCGTACATGTCGCGCGCGTTATCCCACGCGTCATTGGCCATGTCGGCGGCCATCGCACGCGTCTCGGCGCCCGAACGCGGGGCGACCAAAATACCAATGATGGCACCGGCGGCGGCACCGATCACGGTACCTGCAACAAAGCTGAACGTTTTGCCCATGGCTATTCCCTCCTACGAGGATTATCTACGGATGGTTTCTCATTATACCCATATGGCACGCGCCTACGCGATGTGTGACGCCCGGAAGGATTCCGCACGGCCGCAAGCGGTTGGCAGGGCGGCAGTGAAGCCGGAACTTCAGGCCACAGGGCTCAAGCCGTCTGCAAGCGTATGCAGAGGCCGCGCGGGGCAAACCCCCTGCCGCCCCGCGGGCGCTTAGTACCCCACCTCGTGGCTTGCCGCAGCGGCGCCGCCAAACACCGGCTCCGAACCCTCCGGCTGGCCTTCAAAGGCAGGCGCCTCGGCGGCATCAAAGTCGGGCTGTGCGTCGGCAGGAGCATCTACATCCTCAGCGGGAACCTCATCAGCAGAGGCATCTGCAGCCGCGGCCTCCGCACCCGCATTCTCCTCGGCCCCCTCGCCGCGCAACGAGAGCACCAGGCTCCGCAGGGCGGCAACGGTACCCGGAACATCCGGCGCCGGGGCGTCCGCATGCAAAAATGCCCAGTCCATCATGAAGGTGGCCGACGAAAGCGAGCCGATGGTCAGCGCGTCATCGGGGCACGAGAGCTCAACGTCAAAGAGGCGCGGGTCGTTCTCCACACCCTTGGTGCGCCCGCACGAAATGTCCCCCGCAAGGCCCGTCTCGTTCATGATCTCGACGGTCAGGTGCTCAAGCAGATGTGCCAGCTCGGTATCGCCCATGCAATCTTGGAAGGCACGGCCGGCGTCGCCCAGGCACACGTGCTTGGCAATGGCGGGGGCCAGGTAATACACGCGAGCCGTGGCCTCAATATCCTCGGACGTCATGAGCGGCATCCCCGGATTCACGAGCACGCGAGCGCGAATCTTGTCCTCACCCACGGTGATTTTCAAAATGTTGAACAGCTCTGCCATGGCTCTCCGTTCTTCGAACCCTATCTGCTTTGGGCAGCTACACCGGCGGGGCGGCTCTAGGCGCGCTCACCCTCGGCATGCCTGCGCGAGGCGCTCTCGCTTGCCCCAGCGCTCGTCTTCTCGCCCATCGTATCATGCTCCTCGGCATCGGTGGCTTGCGGCTTGGACTCCTCGGGGGCTGTCACGCGAATGAGCGAGATGCGCTGGCCGCGCATGGACTGCACCTTGAACTTGTACCCATCCACCTCAAAGACCTCGCCGATGTTGGGCACGCCGTCGCAGATGTCGAGGATCCAGCCAGCGATGGTCTCGTAGTCGTCGCTCTCTTCGATGGGCCAGCCCAGCTCAACGGCATCATCGCACGAGAATCGGCCATCAACCAGCCATTCACGACGCGAGAGGCGCGTGAGGTATTTGTTGTCGGGATCAAACTCGTCCTCGATCTCGCCCACAATCTCCTCAACGATGTCCTCCACGGTGATGAGGCCGGCCGTGCCGCCGTACTCGTCCACCACAACCACCATCTGCTCGTGGGCCGTCTGCATCTCGGAGAGCAGCGGCAGGATGTCTTTGGTGTCGGGCACAAAGGATGCGTCGCGCAGGTGGGTACGCACGTGCTCCTTGCCGCGGCTCGACAGCGCGAGCTCGATGAGGTCCTTGATGTGCGCGATACCCACGATGTTGTCGGGGTCCTCGTGATAGATCGGCACGCGCGAGTAGCCGGTGCGGCGCATCTCGTCGAGCACCTGCTCCACGGTGTCGGTGTCTTCGGCCATCGTCACATCCACGCGCGGCACCATGACCTCACGCGCCACTGCATCGCCCAGGTCGAAGATCTCGTGGATCATGCGCTTCTCTTCATCGAGCAGGGTGTCCTGCTCCGAGACCATGTACTTGATCTCTTCCTCCGAGACATTCTGGCGATCGTCCGCGCTCTTGATGCCTAGGATGGCGGAGATGCCGTTGGCAGAAGCCTGCGTGAGCCACACCAGCGGCTTGGCAATGCGGCGGAAGACCATGATGGTGCCCGCGACAGACTTTGCCATGCCCTCGGCGTCCGAGAGGCCGATGCGCTTGGGCACGAGCTCGCCGATGACGATGGAGAGATACGACACGATGAGCGTAATGATGATGGGCGCTGCCAGCGGCGCCACAGCGGTGAGCGGCGCCAGACCAAACGACTCCATCCAGCTGGCAAGTGGGTCGGAAAGCGTGTTGGACGAGACCGTGGCCGAGAAGAAGCCGACGAGCGTGATGGCAACCTGGATGGTGGCCAGGAAGTCCGTGGAGTCCGACGCCAGCTCAAGCGCCTGCACCGCGCGCTTGTCGCCCTCCTCGGCGTCGTGCTCGAGCGAAGCACGCTTCGCCGTGGTGAGCGCCATCTCGGACATGGAGAAAAAACCGTTCAGCACGGTGAGCAATATCGTGGCGACGATAGAAAACACAATCATGCTCATGGATACGAAATCAAACCTCCCAAACAGGGTGAAAAATAACAACGCTGCCGGACATTGGGCATTCGCCGGGCGGACGGCAGGCGGGGCTTCTCTTTGGGGTCACGACCAAGACGCTGTCGCGACATCCCCACAGAGCAACGCGGCTGTGCTAAATCACGTACAGGATCACCGCCATAAAGATGAAGACGCTCCCCGCGAGCACCCAGAGGTGCCACACGCTGTGCATATAGCGGATCTTCTTCATAAGGTAAAAACCGGTACCGATGGTGTAGCAGATGCCACCCACGGTAAGAAGCGCAAGCGCCACCGGGTCGAGCGACCCTATGAGCTGGGGCAGGCGGAACACCACGAGCCATCCCATGATGAGATAGATGAGGATGGTGACCCAGCGCGGCTGACGCTGTCGGCCGATAATCTCAAACGAAATGCCCGCGAATGCGAGTGCCCACACCGCCACAAAGAGCAGCACGCCACCGTTTTCGATGAGCGTGATCAGGCAAAACGGCGTATAGCTGCCTGCGATGAGCAGATAGATGCAGCTGTGGTCGATAGTGCGGAAGATGCGCTTGGCGGCCGGCACCTGGATGGCGTGGTAGAGCGTCGACGCAAGATATTCCAGGATGAGCGTCACGCCGAATACAATGGCCGACGCAATATGCGTGGGCGCGGCACCGCCCAGGGCGGCCTTCACAATAAGGAGCACGAGCCCTGCGATGGCCAGCAGCACACCTAAGCCATGCGTGATGGAGTTGGCGATCTCTTCGCCGAGGGTGTAATGAGGAAGCTCGCGGCGCTCACGACCCGACGAGCCCTTGCGCTCGCGATGCGGAGGACGAGGGCACTTCCGCCGCCGCATGGGGCACGAAGCGCAGATGTCATCGACCGCCTCGTCGGCAGCGTCGCAGTCGGCAACGTTGCCTTCCTGAGGCAGCGATGCAGGTTCATGCGCGGGCGCGTCGTGCGCGCCCGAGGTACTTCGCGATGTTGAACTGTCGCCTGATGCGGACATAAGCGTGTATGTTCCTCCAAAATAGACTGCTCATAACTATAGCAGAAGCCTTATATCAACGCGAGAACCACCGCAGGGCGCAGGTGAGCGGATGGTTGGAGACGGGGGTGTTTCGTCCACGGACGGATGGGGACGGGGTCGTTTCATCCACCCAGGACCCGCGAGCTCTCTGGGCGGGAGATGCGGCCCGATCGGGAGGGTCCCGGTACCCCACGGGTGTTCCGGCAAAAAAGTACGTCATTTCAGTACGCGATGCGCGATTCCGTGAGTAGACGCGGCTTGCGGAGGCGCGCCAACTGCGGTTTTGTTGAATGCGGGCGGCTGCCTGCTCGGACAAAGCCGAATTACGTACTGAAATGACGTACTTTTTTTCGCGCGTCGTGGCTCGGGCCCGCCGCGCCCGGCGCCACGGACCACGCACCCCTTCCATGCCGTTGGGGACGGGTGCGGTTGGCAGAACGCCTGATCTACAGGGCGGTCTGCCAACCGTACCCGTCCCCAATGGCACGATGGCAAAGGCAGCGGGCGCCGGAGCCCCTCCTCGGGAGAACCGGCGCCCGGTGTCGTAACGCAGCGTATTGCTGCTCTCTGGAGCTACTTGACCTCGATGAGCTCGTAGTGGCTCGTGCCCAGGCCAATCTTCTCGGCATGCTCGATCATCGAGCGCCAATTGGTGTCGGGATGCGTCATGTTGAAGTGATCGTGCTCGCAGCGCTCGGGGACGCCGCCCTCGGCCTCGAGCTTTGCGCGCATCTCGGTCAGCTCGGTATCGGGCATTGCGGGCGCGGCGAGTGCCATGTCGATCGCAGCCTGATCGATTGCCACCGGGTCAAAGCTTGCAAACATACCCAGGTCGGGCACGATGGGCGTGTCGTTCTCGGCATGGCAGTCGCAGTTGGGAGAGATGTCGATGGCAAGCGAGATGTGGAAGCTCGGGCGGTCCTGCACGATGGCCTGCGTGTACTCGGCAATCTTGTAGTTGAGCACATCTACCGCGGCGTCATAGTCTGGCTCGATGGCGTCCTGGTTGCACGCGCCGATGCAGCGGCCGCAACCCACGCAGCGGTCGTGATCGATGTGGGCCACTGGCACGGTCACCGTCTTGCCGCTCTTGAGCTCGCGCTCGCGGGTCTCCTCAAAGCTTACGGCGCCGTGCGCGCAGATGCGCTCGCAGGCGTGGCAACCGATGCACTTCTCGGTGTGCACGCTCGGCTTGCCGGCCGCATGCTGCTCCATCTTGCCGGCGCGGCTGCCGCCGCCCATGCCCAGGTTCTTCATGCAGCCGCCAAAGCCCGCCTGCTCGTGACCCTTGAAATGCGTGAGCGAGATCACAATGTCGGCATCCATGAGGGCGTGGCCGATCTTGGCCTCCTTCACGTACTCGCCATTCTTCACGGGCACGAGGGTCTCGTCGGTGCCCTTGAGGCCGTCGGCGATGATCACGTGGCAGCCCGTGGCGTAGGGCGTGAAACCGTTCTGGTAGGCGCAGTCGATGTGCTCGAGCGCGTTTTTGCGGCTGCCCACGTAAAGCGTGTTGCAGTCGGTGAGGAAGGGCTTGCCACCCAGCTCCTTGACCACGTCGGCGACGGCGCGCGCGTAGTTGGGGCGCAGGAAGCTGAGGTTCCCCAGCTCGCCAAAGTGAATCTTGATGGCCACAAACTTGTTCTCGAAGTCGATCTCGCCGATGCCGGCACGACGGATGAGGCGCTTGAGCTTATCAAGCTGGCTTTCTCGGCCGTGGGTGCGTAGGTTGCAATAGTAGACGTTGGCCTTCGTAGACATACAGCCCTCCCCTTGTGTGATGGACGTCAACGCGCGGGCCAGGCGATTGCCCGCGGCACATAGCGCATGCCCATTATCTCCGATGTCGGCGCCGCGAGACTCCTTCCCCTGTCGAAAACCTGAGACTAGGCAGCCTCGCGGTCGCGCACGCGCCCCAAGGCCAGCGCCACCGAGACCACCGCCGCCGCAAACAGCGCGGTCACGCCGGCACAAGCCGCCACGTCCGCCGCCACGTCGAGCGTGATCCGGGGCGCCTCGTACACCCGCACAATCCCCTGCACGCACCAGTACCCGGGCGTCAGGCGGGCGATGCTCTCGATCGCAGGCCCCATCTGGTCAATCGAGACCCAGGTTCCGGCCAAAAAGGTGAGCACCATGCTCGCGATGTTCGCGACGGCGTGCGCCACCTCGTGCGACACGCCCAGCTGCCACAGCAAAAAGCCAAATCCCGTGCCCACGAGCGCCAGCGCGAGAAGCGCCATCTGAATGAACAGGACCGCCCCCATCGAAACGCCCGCGAGCGCGTCGCGATACACCATGAAGCCGAGGGCCCCGTTGAGCGCCCAGACGAGCACGCCGCAGAACCCGATGGCCATGCCCGTCTGGCAGCGAAACGATCCATCCGAGACACTCGACGCCCCCAGCCTGCGGCGCACGTCGGGATCGCGGAGGCTCGCCAGCCCCTGGGAGACGATCGCCGCGATGCCGCCAAAGAGCGGGTAGGTGGCGAACTGCACATAGACCAGGTAGTCGGTGGGCACCCCCGCCTCCTCCGGCTCAGCGCGCGACACCTCGACGCCCGAGGACTGCACGTCGCCCAACCACGAGATCAGATCCGACGCAGGCGCATCGCTCGCCGCCGCCAAGGCATAGAGCTCCTGCGCCCAGCCGCGGACGCGCTCGTCCATGAGGGTTCCATCGGCCCCGCCATAGCTCACGATGGTCTCAAGGGCGGGGGCGTCCGCCCCCTCGCGGGCGGCGGCAAGCATGTCCTCCCCCCATCCCTCGGGGATGACGAGCACGTAGGACGCAACGTCGCGGGCGGCGGCATCTTGCAGGGCATAGGTAGAGTCCTCGAGCTCGACATAGGTGCTCTCCGAGCGCACGAAGGCCTCAAGCGCCTGCGACACCTCGCTGCCGTCGCGGTCAATCACGGCCGCGCGCGGCAGCTCCTCCTGGAACCCTCCACCATCAGACTCCACGTATCCCACGCTCTCGCCCATGACCATGCCCATGGCCGACAGCGCCAGGACGTATATGGCGAACAGCGGCCAGCTGTTGCGAATGAGTCGAAGGGCGATTCTAAAGACTTGCATAGCGCTGCCTCCTCATGAAGAACGCGGACGCGCCAAAAAGCACCGCCGCCATGGCACCGAGCGTGGCAAGCGTTGCCGCAAAGGGCGCGAGCGAGTCGTAATAGGTGAGCGTGTAAAAGGCATTGGTTGCCTGGACCGCCGGATTTATGGTCTGGAGCCATGGGAGATGCGCGGTGAGCCAGTCGGAAAGCGCCATGGCGGGGTCCCCGTACAGGCCGGCTGGCAGCGACAGCGCAAGGGTGCTCAGCGTCAGGCTGATGTCCTTCGCCGTCTGAGAGGGCCAGGGAAGCGACCAGATGAAGGCTCCGAAGGCGCACGACACGAGCGCGCATGCGGCGCAGGCCGCAAGCGCAAGCACCTCCCGCCCCGCAAACGAGACCCCGGCGACAACCACCAGGTAGGCCAGCGCAACGATCAGGCAGGCAAAGACGATCAGCCAGCTTGCCATCAGCGCCGCAAGCAGCTGGCGGGCGGGGCGAGCAGACGACACCTGCATGCGCATTCCCACCGGCGACATGTTGGCGCGCATGCGCTCCACCATGAGGGCGGCGACATTGGAGCCCATGATGCTCGAAAAGCCCAGGACGGCATAATAGAACCTGGTCGCCATCCTCGGCTCGACGCGCATGATGTCCAGCTGCTCGGTCGCCACGTCGTCGCCCGCCATGTCGCGGGCAAGCTGCATGGCGGCCTCGGGGGCAGACAGCGCCTCGGGGTCAGCCGCCGCGAGCTCCGACGCCGCCCGCGACGCCTGCACGTAGCGGTCTAGCACCGCTTGCACCACCGACTCCGCCGTTCCGTTCATGCTCGACGGGGGCACGGTAAGCTCCGGCATGCCATCGGCATCAGCGCCTACCACCATCTCCACCTCACCGGCCAGCAGTCCCTGCCGCGCGGCCCCGTCATTCTCATAGCCTGTTAGCGCAAGACTCAGCGGGGCATCCTCATCCTGCGAATCCAACGACTCCATGAGGCCGCCCGCGGCGTCGAGCACCTCTCCCCCATCGGAAGCAAGCCCTGCGAGCAGCTCCCGCAGCCCCGTCGCCTCGTCCGAGGCAAAGGCGTCATCTGTCACCACGCCCAGCTCGATCGTGCCCAGATACCGGTTCGAGGTCATGTCGCCAAGCATCACCATGAGCAGCGTAGCGAGCAAAATGGGAAACACCACCACCCAAATCACGACGGTGCTGTTCCGCAGCGTCGAGCGGATGTTGTATCCGATGAGCGTCAACATGGCTCACCTCCCCGCCTCGGCACCGTCACGCAGCTCGCGGCCGGTGATCTCGAGAAAGACATCGTTCAGCGTGGGAGGCGCCGACCAGACGCGCCCGATCGCCACGCCGGCATCGGTGAGCTCGCGCAGCACGTCCATGAGGTTATGCGGGTTCGCCTCGCATACGCAGACGAGCACGTCATCTTCCATCTCGATCGTAATCGCATGGGGCAGGGCGCGCAGACGCGCCAGCAGCTCATCGGGCATGCGGTCGACTTCGACCTGGATGCGCTCGCCCACCGAGATCATCCGCTTAAGCTCGTCGGCGGTGCCCTGGGCCAGCACGCGCCCATGGTCCATGATCACGATGCGCGAGCAGATCTGCTCGACCTCTTCCATGTAGTGGCTCGTATAGACCACCGTGGCTCCCTCGTCGCGCAGGCGCTGGATGCCGCGCAGGATGGCGTTGCGGCTTTGCGGGTCGACCGCAACCGTGGGCTCGTCGAAGAAGATGAGCTCGGGGCGATGCGCGATGCCGCAGGCGATATTGAGGCGACGCAGCAAGCCGCCCGAGAGCTTGCGCGGGCGGAACCCGATAAAGTCTTCCAGGCCCACGAAGTCGATGGCCGCCTCCACGAGCGGCTGGCGAAGCTTGCGGTCCGGCACGTAGAGCGAGCAAAAGCAGTCGATGTTCTCGCGCACGGTGAGCTCGTTCATGACAGCCACCTGCTGCGGCACCACGCCGATGCGCCGCTTGAGGTCATAGCGCGCCGGCGTCATGGGCTCGCCAAAGAGCTCGATGCGCCCTTTGTCGTAGGTGAGCAGCTGCAGCATGCAGTTGATGGCGGTCGTCTTGCCCGACCCGTTGGGACCGAGCAGGCCCAAGATCTCGCCCGGCGCGATGTGCAGGTCAAAATGGTCAAGGGCGACAAGTTCGCCATAGCGCTTGACCACGCTGTCCACGGATACGATGTCTGCCATGACAACCTCCTCTGAAGTCGGCAGCGGATTGGCGCGCACCTGAGCGTGCGAACGCGAACGGCCTTATGCCCGGACGCTCGGGCGCGATCGCCTCGCCGCTCGGACGGGTGAGCAGCCCCTCTGTCGGTCACCATTGTCCCGGGCGCGCCGACGCCACGGAAGTGAGATTTGTCACAGCCTGGCAGACGGGGGCGAGGCATTTACCAAATGAGGCCCGCGGCCCATGACAAATGTCACGATTCGGGAGCGGACCGGCAAGAAGCGACCATCCTGACAGCCAACGGCGCGGCGCACCGATACAATCGAGAACATGGAACGACTCATGGACAAACTCGCGCTTGTGCTGTGCTGCATGCCCTTGGCGGCGCTCGATGCCGAGGCGCCCGCCGTGGTGCCCCTGCTCGTCGCCGTCATCGCCGCCTGCCTTGGGGAGGTCGTTCCGCCGAGACGACGCGCGTGGCCCTCTATCGCCTATGCGGTTGCCGCAGTGTTTGCACAGGCGCTGCTGCCCTTCTTGCCCCTTGCCGCCTACGACCTTGCCCGACCGAGCGGGCATGACGCCTCTGCCGCCGAACCCGCACGCAGCCTCCCGCGCCCCGCAGCCCGCGCCCTCATGTGCGCGGCACCGATCGCCGTCGCTGCCACCGGCGGCTCGACGTCTCCTTTGGCCTGCGGGCTTTCTGTTGGGCTTTGCCTTGCCGCCGCGCTCATGGCGGCCCGCACCCGCGACGTCGAGGTGCAACGAAGCGCCAACCATCGCCAGCGAGACGCGCTGCGCGAGCAGGCACTCTCGCTCGCCGAGAAAAACCGCGACCTGCTGGACCGCCGCGTGTGGGAGATACGCGTGGCCGTGCTGGAGGAGCGCTCGCGCATTGCCCGCTCCATCCACGACGATGTAGGCCACCTGCTCACGCGCGCCGTGCTGCAAGCCCAGGCCCAACAAGTGCTCCACGCTGCCGACCCTGCGGTGGCCGACGCCTTCGCGCAGCTGGGCGGCACCTTAAACGAGGCACTCGACACCGTGCGCGCCAGTGTCCACGACCTGCACGATGAAGGCGTCGACCTGGGGGCACAGGTTCGTGCCGTGGCAGACGAGTCCCCGTGCCCCGTGGACGCGACGGTGCAGGTTGAGGACGCGCCCATCCCCATCGCCGGCTGCCTCTTGGCGGTGACGCGCGAGGCGCTCTCGAATGTGGCCCGCCACAGCGATGCGACGCGCGTCGAGCTTTCGCTACTCGAGCATCCCGGCTTCTGGCGGCTCTCCATCACCGATAACGGCAGCGCCACCGCAGCGGGGGCATCCGCGCGGGGCGCTGGAAGCACGGCCGGGGGCGCCGCACCCGGGGCATCCGCCGGCCTGGGGCTCATCTCCATGGAGGAGCGTGTGCGCGCCCTGGGCGGCACCTTCTCCGCCGGCCCAGCGCCGGGCGGCGGCTTCACCGTCTTCGCCTCAATCCCCAAGGAAGGTGCACGCGCATGAGAATCGCCATTGTGGACGATGACCGCCTGATCTGCGACTCGCTGAGCATTATCCTGGGCGCACAAGACGATATCGAAGTGTGCGGATGCGGCTCGCACGGCGATGACGCCCTGCGGCTCTACCAGGAACTTCGGCCGGATATTCTGCTGCTCGACATCCGCATGCCGGGCCGCGACGGCCTCTCAGCCACCGAGGAGCTGTTGCACGAGCACCCCGAAGCGCGCGTGGTCTTTCTCACCACCTTTTCGGACGATGAGTACATCGTGCGCGCGCTGCGGGCCGGTGCACGCGGCTACCTGATCAAGCAGGATGCCTCGGTCATCGCCCCGGCGCTGCGAGCCGTGATGCGCGGCCAACGTGTGCTTGAGGGGGAGGTGCTGGAGCGTCTGCCGTTTATGGTTGCGGGCGGTGCTGGCGCGAGCGGTGCCGAGGGCGGACGTGACGGCGCCGCGGCCCACAGCGGGCCCGCTCAAGCTCGTGACACCGAGCGGCCGGACGCCTTCGCGCTGCTCACCGACCGCGAATACGAGGTGGTGCGCCTCATCGCCGAGGGGCTCGACAACAAAGAGATCGCCGCCGCTGCTTACATGGGCGAGGGCACCGTGCGCAACCATATCAGCTCAATCCTCGCCAAGCTGCACCTTAAAAACCGCACACAGATTGCCGTGGCCTACTATCGTCAGACCTAAGAGCGCCTCTTGAAGATGTTGTCTGCGGCACCGCCCCCGGGTCGTCGCGTGGCGAAGCGGCGCGCGAGTTCCCCTACAATGTGGGTCGAGCATACAACCCCAAAGGAGCACGCCATGGAGAGACCTTCTTCGACATCCTCGCTTCCCCGCGTCACCCTCGCCGAGCTCGCCCGCCTGTTGGAGGGCCGGGGCGTCTCCGCCCGCTGCGAACCCGCCGACACCGCGGCACACGTGCAGGGCATGACGGTCGACTCGCGCGAGGTGCGGCCCCGCAATCTCTTTGTGTGCAAAGGCGCCGCGTTTCGGCCAGCCTTCCTCGCCAGCGCTGTTGAGGCGGGAGCCGCCGCCTACCTCTGCAGCGACGACCCCGAGCTCTTGGCGGAGCTTACCGCGGCCGCGCCCACCTGCCCGCGCCTCGTGGTCTCGGACGTGCGCCGTGCCATGGCGCTCGTGGCCCCCGCCATCTACGACCATCCGGAGCGCGCGCTCACCGTGTGCGGCATCACCGGCACCAAGGGCAAGTCGACCGTGGCGTACATGCTGCGCTCGATCCTTCTTGCCAGCGGGGATGTACCATCCATCCTGGGCTCCATCGAAACGGACGATGGCGTGGAATCCTACGAGAGCCACAACACTACCCCTGAGGCTCCCGAGCTGTGGCGCCACCTGCGCAACACGGTGGATGCGGGGCGCACGCGCATGGTCATGGAGGTCTCCAGCCAGGGCCTCAAGTACGACCGCGTGCTGGGGCTGCCGTTTGATATCGCTTGCTTCCTGAATATCGGACGCGATCATATCTCGAGCGTGGAGCATCCCACCTTCGAGGACTATTTCGCGAGCAAGCTTCGTATCTTCGAACACGCCGAGACCGCTGTGGTGAACCTCGCCACCGAGCACGTAGACGCGGTGCTCGCAGCGGCATCGCACGCCCAGCGCCTGGTCACCGTTCGCGCATGCCATGAGAATGGCACCGGCAACGACGCGAAGAACACGAGCGAGGCCGCCGGCGCAACCAGCTCGACAACGACTGGCGCCGTCATCCCCACTTTTGAGGCCAAGGATATCCGTTCCACCGCCGCAGGCCTTGCGTTTGACGTTCTCGAGCGCGATGCCTCCGGCGCGCTCGTGGCTTCCACGTCCATCGCCCTTGGCATGGCGGGCCTCTTCAACGTGGACAACGCGCTTGCGGCCATCGCGTGCGCACACCTCATGGGCGTGGATTACGCCGCCATCGCCGCCGGCCTTGCGCATGTGCGCGTTCCGGGCCGCATGGAGCTTGTGCCCTCGCCCGATGGCAAGGTGCTTGCCATCGTCGACTACGCCCATAACGAGCTCTCATTCGAGACGCTCTTCTCGTCGGTCAAGCGCGAATACCCCGGACGGCGCGTCATTGCCCTCTTTGGCGCCCCTGGCGGCAAAGCGCAGGAACGCCGTGAGGCGCTGCCGCGCGTTGCCAGCAAATACGCCGACCTTATCATCTACACCGAGGAGGATCCCGCTCACGAGCGCGTCGAAGACATTTGCGCCGAGCTCGCCGCCAACACCCCCGCAGGCGTAGCCCATAAGATCATCTGCGACCGCGAGCAGGCTGTTTCCGCCGCAATCGAGGCTGGTCGCGAAGCGCCCGAAGGCGCTGTCGTACTGCTCCTTGCCAAGGGAGACGAAACACGCCAGCACCGAGGCGACGACTACCCCGAGGTGGAAAGCGACCTCTCCATCGCCCGCCGCCTCCTGAGCGATTAAGGAAACGGCGGCGCAATGGCCCCCCTCCGGGCCGAGGGTTAACGGCCCGGAGGGGCCCTCGGCGATTGTTCGCGGCGGCGAATCAGCGGTGACCTGCAGGTTGAACCGGGCCAGCGAGCGGCTCTGTGTTGGAGCAGGTTGCCGTGAAAGAGGGGGATGCGTGCTTCCGCACGCGCCCGTCGATTGAACGGCAAGATGCCCAACACAAAGCCGCGCAGCGTCAAACGAGCCGCCGTTCGGTAGAACGGCGGAACCTTTACGCCTCGTCGATGAAGTACCGCTTGTACCAGATGAGGAACGTGAGCGCCGTATAGATCTTGCGCTGGTTGAGCGCCTTGCCCTCAAAGTGCTCGTCGAGCATCTGCATGAGCTTC
>DVID01000012.1 GCA_018711625.1 Candidatus Limicola stercorigallinarum
CGAGAAAGGACCTGTGTGAAGGTAGTCATCTACACCGACGGCTCTGCACGCGGCAACCCCGGCAACGGCGGCTACGGCGCCGTGCTCACCTATACCAACCCCAGCGGCAAAACGTTCACGCGCGAGCTCAGTGCCGGCTACGAGCACACCACCAACAACCGTATGGAAATCTTAGGTGTCATTGCCGCACTTGAGGTGCTTACCCGCCCTTGCGAGGTTGAAATCCACTCTGACTCGCAGTATGTGGTGAATGCCTTCAACCAGCACTGGATCGACGGCTGGATTAAGCGCGGTTGGAAAACCGCCAATAAAAAGCCCGTGAAAAACGTCGACCTGTGGAAGCGGCTGCTTAAGGCTGCCGAACCTCATACGCTTACGTTTATCTGGGTCAAAGGCCACGCGGGCCATGAGCTCAACGAACGCTGTGACCAGCTTGCAACTGCCGCAGCCGATTCGGGTAGACTGAACGTCGACACCGGATTTGTTGATGCGGATTAGTCCGCTCCAACCAAATCGCACAGCACGCATCATTGAGGGAGGCCCTATGCTCCGCTTTGCAACCATCGGCACCAGCATGATCACCGACAACTTCATCGAAGTCCTCAACGCAAGCGCCGATGCCTGCTTTGTAGGCACGCTCTCGCGCGACGAGGAGCGCGGCGCCACCTTTACTGCTGAGCGCGGCGGCACACAATCCTTCACCACGCTCGACGCCCTGTGCGCATACGATGAGGTGGACGCGGTGTACGTGGGCACACCCAACGCGGTGCACGCCGAGCAAGCGCTTGCCTGCATTGCTGCAGGTAAACATGTACTGGTTGAAAAGCCTTTTGCCTCCAACGTGACCGAAGCCAAGCGCGTCTTTGATGCGGCCCGCGCGGCCGGCGTTGTTGTGATGGAAGCCATGCGCCCCGTTCACGACCCCGCCTTCGCCGCCGTGCGCGATCTGCTGCCACGCCTGGGACGCATCCGCCGTGCCAGCTTGCGCTTTGGCAAATATTCCTCGCGCTACGACACGCTCTTGAGCGGCACGCGTACCAACATCTTCGACTGCGCCCTCGCTTCGGGCGCGCTCATGGACATGGGCGTCTACTGCGTAGAGACCATGGTTGCGCTCTTTGGCAAACCCGCATCCTCCCATTTTGCGCCCGTGCTGTTTGATGAGAATACACGCTCGCTCACCAACGGCCCCCTCGATGGCGCAGGTTCGCTTCTGGCGCATTACCCCGACAAGGTGGTGGAGGTCGCCTATTCCAAGATGACCAACGACGACCTGCCCGTACAAATTGAAAGCGAGACGGCAACGCTGACGCTCGACTCCCTTTCCATCCCCACGCACGCGCGCATTGACTTCCGCGGAAAGGTGGAACGTGGGTCGGCAAAGGTGATGCGCGCCTCCACCGGTGGCCACACCGAGGAAATGGACCTTCCCACCTGCGACAACACCATGACCTACGAGCTTGCCGACTTTGTTGCCGCTGTGGAAGCCGTGCGTGCAGGAACGGCACTCGACGATGCCCCCGCCGGCCCCTTTGGCACCGTGAAGGCGTGTCGTGAGATCACCCTCGCCACGCTTGAGGTCATGGACGACGCGCGTCGCCAAGCCGGCATCACGTTTCCCGCCGACAACGCTTTCCGGTAAACATACGCGTACTCATACGCGTACACGCGGAGCAATAACAAGCAACGAACAGCTATAGAGGAGGGGCACGCATGGCGTTCATTGACCGGATACGCGCGTTCACGGGAGGCAGCACAGCAAGCCCGGCCCCACGCAGCGAGACCGAAAAGGAGCTTATCGCCACGCTCCAGGCGGATCTTGCGGCTGGTGACGCACCCATCCGCCTGTATGCGCGCTTCTCTGGCACCGTGCAGGGCGTAGGTTTTCGCTGGACCAACCAGGGCTGCGCCCATGAGAGTAGCCTTACCGGGTGGGTGAAAAACCTCCCCGACGGCACGGTGGAAATGGAACTCCAGGGCCGCCCCTCCTCCATCATCAAACATCTCGATGCCGTGCACGCACTCTACAGCCGTGGCGCATACAGCATCATGCTCGACGAGGTACAGCGGCGCGAGATTATCCCGGACGAGGATGACTTCTCTGTACGCTTTTAGCTGTGCGTATTACGCGCATTACGTGCGGCTCTTGGTTAAATGATTCTTATGAAGTAACATAAGTCAAACTAACACTCCGCCAGACCACAGCAGGAGCGTAGGAGCACACCGCCAAGACGAAACGGAGGGCGTCCATGCAGCGGAGAAACACCCGCCAGCGCAAGCTGATTTTAGAGGTCGTGCGCTCGATGAACGACCATCCCACCGCCGACGAGATTTACCTTGCCGTGCATGAGCGCGACGAGCACATTGGCCGCGGCACGGTGTACCGCAACCTCAATGTGCTTGCCGACGAAGGCGAGATTGTGCTGCTTAAAACGCCCGGCGGCAATCGGTTTGACTGGCGCACCGCAGAGCATTCCCATGTGATTTGCACCGCATGCGGTAGTGTGGCAGACGTGTTTTTGCCCTACAACAACTCGCTAGACGACGCTGCAAGCGATTCCTCGGGGTATGTTGTCGATTCGCATTACACCTTTTTTGAGGGCCTATGTCCCAGCTGCCACGCACGCTACAACAGCAAGGGCGCGGCGTAAGACGCTTAAGCATTACCCCTGAGGCACGGCTATCCCACCATGCAAAACGAAGCGAGCCCCTTGACGCAGCACTTGCGCCAAGGGGCTCGGCATTACAGCAGACGGAATGAACGGGGTGCGAGAAGCAGACTTGCGCCCAACTGCGATCTGTTAGTCTTCCACAACCTCTACGAGCTCAATGTCGAAGTTGAGGTCTTTGCCCGCGAGCTCGTGATTGGCGTCGAGCAGCACGCCCTCGGCATCCACGTTGAGCACCACCACAGGCACCGGCATGCCGCCCGGGCCCGACAAAAACAGCTTGTCGCCCTGCTTGATCTGCTCGATATTGGGCACCTGAGCTGCGGGGAACTGAAGAATCAGGTCGTCACGGCGCTCGCCATAGGCGTCCGCCGCCGGAATATGGACCGTCTTTTTCTCGCCCACAGCCATGTCAATAACCGCAGCGTCAAAACCGGGAATCATCTGGTGTGCACCGCAGGTGAACTCAATGGGTTCGCCACGGTCGTAGGAGCTATCAAACTGCGTGCCGTCGTCGAGCGTACCGCGATAATGGGCACGAACCTTCTTGCCTTCGTTGGACATGAAGCCTCCTTGGGTAAGGACTATCTGTGTTGCAGCGAGCTTCCTGATTAAAGCCGCTCGCCAAAGGCACACTATACTATAGTCGCAGGCACATCCGCCGGTGAAGGCGCCCCTGCAAACCACCCACGCAGGAAGGCCGCACCGTGACACACTATGAACTCAACGTGCCAACGCCCATTGGCGCTCTCCCGATCATTGTTGAGCGCAAGCGGGTGCGCAACTTCAATTTGCGCGTGCGGGCCGACGGATCGGTACACCTCAGCATGCCTCTACACGCCCGACTATCCGATGCCGAAGATTTCCTCATGCGAAGGCGCGACTGGATAGCCTCGCATGTACAGGCCCATCGGGAGCGTACAAGGGTGGCAAGCACGGCCGAAAACGACGGTCGCATCCCGCTATGGGGTGAGCTCGTCGCTCTTGACGAGGCGCTTACGAGCACCGGTCTTGCGCAGGCAGTGGGCGCAAAAACACAGGCGGCAGACAGGGCGGCCAAGGACGCGGAAGGTGCCGCATCAGCGGAAAGCTGCGCAACCTCGACTCAGGCGTTGGCACTCGACGCAGATCGCGCGGCAGCCCTTCAAGCTCTCTATCGCAGAGAAATGCTCCGTGTGCTCCCCGCGCACACGGAGCCCCTTGAAGCGCGTCTGGGTGTTCACGCCACTCGCTGGCAGGTGCGCCACATGACCTCGCGCTGGGGTTCATGCACGCCAGCGCGACGCACCATCCGTATCAGCTCCACGCTCGCCGCCTACCCGCCCGCCTGTCTGGACTTTGTGATTACCCACGAGCTGGTGCACCTGATGGAACCTTCGCACAACAAGCGCTTCCATATGCTGCTTGACTGCTACTGCCCCGAGAACCGCGCCCTTGCGGCCCTGCTGCGCGCAAATGCTCGCACGGTAGCCATGGGGCAGCCGGACACCACGGGCTGAGGCAAAATAGCTCGAGCAAGCGAGGCGCTCACCAGACGGCAAAGAAGAGGGTCAGGCCGGGTAGAACGCCTTGCCATGCAAGTTACCAGGCCATACCGTTATCCATCGGCCACAGATGCGAAGACGCGCAGGCGCCCTGCCAGGTCACGCTGAGATTCGCCCGTCGCGGGAACCACCGCGTTGCAAACGCCACACAGCCATCGTTGGCAAAGACCTCGACCGCCGAACCATCGACCAGCACGCGGAGATTATCGAGAGCGCCCAGCTTGCAGGAGCGGCGCGTACGGCCCGCGCCAACGCTGTCGCCGTCCGCCGCGCCATCAACGTCATCGATAAACGCGAGCGTCAGCACGCCCCCCTCGTACCGCAGCTCAAGCGCATCGTCGAGCCTCAGGCAAGCTGCGCCCTCAATGCCTGTCAACACGATGTCGGCGCGATGGCCAGGCACCTGTGCACACCCAGCTTCGTCAAGCGCCACCTCCGCAGCCCGCAGCTGCGCAAGCTCTGGCACGGGCGTCTGGGTAAGCGTCCCGTCCACAGCACGCCCCAGCAAACGCGGCACCGTCAAACAGTGAATCCATGTCATCCCGTGCGGTGCCGACTCGTAGGGAGCCTCTGGCATGCCCATCCAACCAATTAGAATCGTTCGCTCTGCATCGTCGGTGAAGGTCTGTGGTGCATAGAAGTCAAAACCTTGGTCCCAGGGCACAAAGTGCGCAGCGTCAAGTGGCCCGCCATCGATGAGGCGCATATCTTCTGCAAGCGGAATATAGCCCGCTTGGTCGCGCAGACCATGAGCCCACGGTAGGTCCTGCATGCCCTGTGGGCAAATCGACAGATACTCGGAGCCATCAAGCTCGATGCGATCTGGACACTCCCACATAAAGCCAAACGGCTCGGTAGAGCCCACAGTCAGGGGACTCCCCCACGCAACACCATCCTTGGAGCGAAAGAGCACAACCATGCCGCAGTCACCCACATCACGGGCACCGAGCAGCATCCACCACAGGCCATCCTGCTGCCACACCTTAGGGTCGCGCACGTGGCACGTGCAGGTACTCGGATAGTCGGCGTTGCGCAGCAGAACGCGTTTCTCCGAGAGCTCACGCCCATCTTCGCTCTCAACAAGAATCTGCGTGGCGCGACGACCGGTGCGCACATAGTCGAAATCGCCCCGCTCCTTCACATTGCCTGTGTAATAGAGGCGGAGCAGGTCGCCCCCATCTGTGGCAGCACCGGGAAGAACCGCCGCACAACCGGAATAGGAACCCGAGGCCTCGTCGGGCGTATCAGGGGCGATGGCCATGCCGTGATGCTCCCAATGCACAAGATCGCGGCTCGTTGCGTGCCCCCAACCGCGCGGAGCATGGGGCTCGGGCCACGTGGGGCTGTATTGGTGAAAGACATGATAGATGCCACGGAACTGACAAAGTCCATTGGGATCGTTGAGCCATCCGGCAGGTGGCGTGATATGAAACCCGCAGCGCCATCCCTCGTGGAGCGCGTCCGGTTCGCGTGTCATTTCCAACCTCACTTCTTCGCACATGTGGGAGCGTCCGCTTGCTGACACTCTAGCGCGGACGCCCCCTCTTATTCGAGCAATCAGGTGCTGCCGTTATTGCACCTCAATTAGCGCGTCACCTACGGCAACGTTGCCGCCCACATGCGCGGTCACCCCAGAGTACGCGGGCGTGTTGGCCACAATCACTGGCGTCACCGTGCTCAAGCCCGCAGCCTCAATCGCGGCAAGGTCAATCTCAAGGAGCAGCTGCCCTGGCTGCACGTGGTCGCCCACCTTGGCGTGCGCGGTGAACGGCTTGCCCTCAAGCGTGACCGTGTCGATGCCCACATGCATAAGAATCTCGCAGCCATTATCCGTGGTGAGGCCAATAGCATGACCGGTCTCGGCAAAAACGGTGATGGTGCCAGCAGCAGGTGCGACGAGCTTGCCCTCAGTCGGCTTGATGGCGGCACCCTTGCCCATAATCTCGCCGGCGAACACAGGGTCGGGAACCTCAGACATGGGGATTGCCGTGCCTGCAAGCGGGGCGGCGATGGTCTCGGCGACGGCGGTATGCGCAGCCTCGGGCGTTGCTGCCGCAACTGCGGCATCGGCGGCCGCGGAGGAGCGCACCTGAGCGGTGTCCTCATCGGGAGCGATCGCGGTGACAGCCACCTGGGTCTGCGGCTGCACGGATTCCGCAGCGTCCTCGTCAGATGGGTCGCGGTAGGTCATATACGAGATACCGAAGGCCACGACGCCGGCGATGGCAAACATCAGCACGTACTGAAGTGGCTGGTTGAGGCAAAGCAAAATACCAAAGATACCCGTGACGCCCGTACCAGCAGCGGCGAGACCCACAATGGAGGCGAACATGGCACCCAGGCCGCCGCCGATGCAGCCCGCGACGAACGGCTTGAAGAAGCGCAGGTTCACACCAAAGATGGCAGGCTCCGTAATGCCCATGAAGGCGGAAAGGGACGACGGCAGGGCAAGCGAGCGAATCTTGACATCGCGGGTCTTAAGGGCAACCGCAAGCGCGGCTCCGGCCTGGCCGATGTTGGCGGCGCTCGCAAGCGGCAACCAGTAGGTTACGCCATACGAAGCAATCTGACCCAAATCGATCGTGGTATACATCTGATGGATACCCGTAACAACCGTAGGAGCATAAAGAGCGCCCATGATGAGCGAGCCCAAACCCAGCGGCAGGGTGAGCAAGAACTGAATGCCACCCAGGATGGCGTTCTCGGCCCATACAAAAATGGGACCAACCGCGAGCATGGTGATGTAGGCGGTTGCGGCTACCGACACGAGCGGCGTCACAAAGAGGTCAAACGCTTCGGGAACCACCTTGTGCAGGCGCTTCTCGATGAAGGCCAAAATACCCGCGGCGATCACAATAGGAATAACGTGGCCCTGATAGCCCGTCCACTCAATGGAGTAGAGGCCTGGAATCACCGCGTAGGTTTGCTGCACGCCCTCCGTAGCCACGGTGTTGGCGTTTTGCAGGGCCGGGTTGATGAGCAGCATGCCAATGACAGCTCCCAGATACGGGTTGGCGCCAAAGGCCTTGGCAGCTGAGAAGCCAATCAGGATCTGCAAGAACGTAAAGGCCGTGTTGGAGACGAGGTTCAGAATCTGATACCAAGCGTTATCGGTATTGAGCGAGATGAAACCGTTGGAATCCATGAACGACAGAGCGCTCATGATGCCCAAAAGAAGGCCCGATGCCACGATGGCGGGGATAATGGGCACAAAGACGTCGCCGAGCAGCTTGATAGCCCTCATGAAAGGATTGGACTGCTGCTGGGCGGCCGCCTCTTTGACCTCCGCCTTGGTGGCAGCGGTAATGTGACCCAGCGCGATGAACTCGTCGTAGACCTTATTCACCGTACCCGTGCCATAGATGACCTGAAGCTGGCCCGACGCTTTAAAGTTGCCCTTGGCGCCCAGAGCGTTGTCGACCTTGGTCTGGTCAACCTTCGAATCATCAGCGAGGACAAGACGCAGGCGTGTTGCGCAATGAGCAGCCGAGACCACATTGCCGCCACCTCCGATCGCCTCAAGGATCTGACTCGCCGCTTCTTTGTAATCAAGTGCCACCGTTACCTCCCAATCCGCATGCTTGACGATTCCCTCTTGTGTTCATGCAATGTGAAATCGTTCTCACATCGTATTGATACTACGGAAGGTAACTTCATTCGATGCTTATTGGCTATACGGTCTGATATCGTCGGTAAACGGTAGGATGCAGAACAATCTCTCGTGCAGACACCCAGCGGCATGTATGAGAACGTTTACATGTTACTCAGACAAACAGGCTGACGTGGAATCGCGTTCAACCACATCATAGCCCATCTTTGTTTCTCGCCATACGCCTTCGGTGCTTGCCATCAGGCCAAGCAGCATGCGCGCAGCTTCAATGCCCGATGTCTTGTAGTGATAATGCACCGTGGTGAGGCGCGGCGTGATCACCTGCGAGAGTTCGCTGTCGCCAATGCCCACAACCTGGACCTCGCGCGGCACCGCGCGCTCATGCTCCCTCAAGCACGTCAACGCGCCATATGCAATGGAATCCGTTGCGCACACAAGCGCATCAAACTCTAATCCTCGCGCAAGTAGCTGCTCACAAGCACTGTAACCGCCATCGATGGAGAAGTCGGTGACCAGCAGCCTGTCATCCGAAACCTCGATTCCATGCGCACGGCAGGCGTCCAGATAGCCCCGGCGACGCTCGCTACCTGCGGCGACGTCTTCTTCGAGCACGCCAATATATGCTGGATGAGCACTCGTGCGCAGCGCAAGGTCAGCAACATCACGCATGGCACCATAATCGTCCTGATAAACGCTGCAATACCCCGGGAGCACCTGATCAAGCACCACCAAGGGCACCGGCAGCGCAGAAATGGCCTCACGATGCGCACGCGTGAACACCGTTGCAACCAAAATTACGCCATCCACGTTGCTGCGCTCCGCAAAAAGCTTGAGGAAATCAACCTCAACCTTCGCATCGTTATCAGTGTTGGCAAGCAGCAGCTGATAGCCCGCTTCATTCAGTACCGACGTGATACCCGCTACCATACGACTCACCGATGCCGAATTGATCTTGGGGATAATGACACCCACGAGCCCCGATTTGCCCGTGCGCAGCGTTTTAGCCTGGCGAGATGGGGCGTACCCGGTCTTTTTGATGACCCGGGCAATGGCGGCGCGCTTCTCTTGCGACACATATCCGTTGTTGAAATACCGCGAAACGGTGGCACGCGACACGCCGGCCATCTCAGCGATCTGCTTGATATCCATGGTGACTCCTTCGTAGTTTTTGAGTCTACGGCAGGGAGCAGAGCATGAGCAAGCCCCGCCGGCCAACATCCGTGCAGCAAAGAAGCAATCAGTTAAAGAAAGGCGGAGATGTTCCAACCCATCCCCGCCTGTGTATTAACGTGTGCGTACGATCTCGACACCTGCTGCAGCAAGCGGAAGACCAATAGGCGCCCACGGCTTTTCAAGCTTGATGCGCACACCTAGAAGCTGCGGATACTGGCTGAGCAGATGCTGCGCCACGCCCTCAGCTGCCGCCTCGATGAGCTTGAACGTATGCTCGCGCATGAAGGTATCGATCTCATGGCAGGCAGCACCATAGTCAATAGAGGCTGTGAGGTCATCCGTC
>DVID01000013.1 GCA_018711625.1 Candidatus Limicola stercorigallinarum
AAGGTGGAGCGTGTGTTATACGAGCAATGGTGGGAGCGCTCACTGGGCGAACGAATATCTGGTGAGGAAATCGAGCGCCGTGAAGACGAATACTGGGATGAGCATCCTATCAGCTATCGCGAAATCATGAATCCTGGCGTGCCCGAGACGCTCGAGGAGCTTCATTCGCTCGGGCTGCGCTTGGCTGTAGCCTCGTCTTCTCCACTTTCTCATATTGAGAAAGTGTTGGCCGAGTGTGGCATCGATGGCTACTTTGAAGTGGTTGAGAGTGGGGATGAGCTGCATCAAAGCAAACCCAATCCCGAAATTTATCTGCTTACCCTAGACAAGCTTGGACTTTCTGCCGACGTGTGCTGTGCGGTGGAAGACTCCGATCCGGGTATTCAGGCTGCTCGTAGTGCTGGTCTTTACACCATTGCAAAGCGTGAAGAGCGGTTTGGATTCACCCAGCTCGGTGCGGACGTCATGGTGGACGAGATTCCGGGAGTTATCGGTGCAGTGCTGGGTTATGGGCAGTGATCTATGGCCATACGCTGCGGTATGAAGGGAGACCAAGGCATGGGTATCAACGCGTATATTGATTACATTGACGATCCAAACGACACCTTTGACGAGTATCTCGAGAAAGCGCGTACGTACGGGTTTCGTTGCGTTTTCGCCGATCCGGAGACGTATGAGCATGCATGTGCAACGCTTGCGGGCACGGGCATCATCGTCGCGGGTGCCATTGATTTCCCGGCTGGCGAGCTAACGCTTGAGGACGAGCTGCCTCTATTCGAACGGTACGCTGCGAGGGGCTTCACCGAGATCGATTATGTTTTGAACCAACGGGCGGTCGAAGAGCGTGACTTCGCCGAGATTGAGCGTGAGATGACCGGCGTCGCGGATTTCTGCCGTGCGCACGGTATGCACGACAAGGTGATTGTCGAAATGCCCAAGCTCAAGACCGAGGAAGATAAACGGCGCGTGTGCGAGATCGCACTTCGTGCCCGCCCCACGTTTCTCAAGACCTCATCCGGTCGTCCGTATAAAGCGACCCTTGAAGATGTGCGGCTTATGCACGAGGTGCTTGGCGACGCGGTGCGCGTGAAGGCTGCGGGCGGCATCCGTACCTATGAGCAGGCCCAGGCGTTTATCGCCGCGGGAGCTTCGGCACTCGGCGCCACGGCCGGCATTGCAATTGTGGAGGGGGAGCGCGCCTCGAAGTAGTTGCTTGCGGTCTGCTTGGCACGTGGCGTGCTCGGCGGGCGCCGATGGGCATGGATGGTTGGTACTGAAGAAAGAGGGTTTTCGATATGAAGGCATTTAATCTGGTGAAGGACATCATCGCCGAGCGTGGGAGTATCGAAGAGGTGTATTGGGTTGCGTGCGGCGGCTCGCTCATCGACCTGCTTCCTGCGCATATGCTGCTTGAGCGAGAGAGCTGCCGACTCGTCTCAAGTGCTTATACGGCACGAGAGTTCTGCATCTCCGCACCGAAGCGTCTGGGTGAGCATAGCCTTGTTGTTGCATGTAGCCATAGCGGAAACACCCCCGAGGTGCTCGATGCATGTGCACTCGCCCTTGAACGTGGCGCCAAGGTTGTTGCCCTCACAGACAACGCAGACTCGAAAATCGCCCACGAACCGCTCGTCTGCTGGGTGTATCCCTGGGGAACGGACGTCCCGGCTGGTGAGGTGCCATCGGGTATCGCGCCGCTTATTGCCGCTGAGCTGCTCGAGCAGCAAGAGGAATACGAGCATCTGTCCGATATGTATCAGGGCGTTGGCATCATGGATAATGTTTTGCCTGCGGCGCGGGGCAAGGTGAACGAAGAGCTGGCGCCCCGATTTGCGGCACTTTGTCAGGAACATCCCTTTCTTTATATCTTGGGATCGGGCCCTAACTTTTGCCAGACGTATGGGTTTGCCATCTGCTCGCTCATGGAAATGCAATGGCAGAGCTGCAGCTATATCCATTCGGGCGAATATTTCCATGGGCCCTTTGAGGTCACCGAGCCAGGTGTGTTCTACTTTTTACAAATGGGTTCAAGCGAGTTTCGTATTATGGATGAGCGTGCGCTCGCGTTTTTGCGCGAACACACTGACACGCTCATGGTGCTCGACGCGCTCGAGTACGGAATGGACCAGGTCCCCGAGTCGGTTCGCGCCTACCTCGATCCGGTGCTTTTCTATGCTATGAACGTCGAGCTGCGTGCGGCGCGTGGCAAAGTGTTTGGACATGATCCGGACTATCGCCGTTATATGGGTGTGGTTTCGTACTAGGGAGCTCCAATGGGATACGATGTTGCGCTGCTGGGGTTTGGCGACAATGTTGTCGACCGCTATGAGCACCTAGGGGTTATGTATCCCGGCGGCAACGCGGTCAACGTTGCGGTCTACGCGCAATGGCTCGGAGCGCGCCGAGCGGCCTATATGGGCATTTTTGGCACCGACGATGCCGCCGAACACGTTATTGAGAGTTTGGAGCAAGAGGGCGTTGAGCTTGTGCGCTGTCGCCAGGAGATTGGTGAAAATGGCTCCTCGCGTGTGACGGTAAAGAACGGCGAGCGCGTGTTTCTTGGTTCAAATCAGGGTGGTGTTCGTGGTCGTTCGCGCTACGTACTTGATCGTTTTGCTCTTGCGTATATCAAAGGCTTTGATGTGCTTCATACGGGAAGTTATTGCTTTACTGAACGTGAACTTCCTTTGGTTCGAGCGGCTGGGGTACCGGTGAGTTTTGACTTCTCGGAGGACTCTACTGATGCATACTGCGAAGACGTGGCGCCGTTTGTAGATTATGCCTTCTATTCTATGGAGGATGAGGCTGACGACGCAGTGGTTGCTGAGCGTTTGCGGTGGCTGCAGGGTCTGGGTCCGTCAATTGCGATAGTGACGCGTGGTGAACGCGGGTCTGTGGCCTTTGACGGACAGCGGTTCTTTGAGCAGCCCATCAAGCCGGCAAAGACTGTGCGTGACACGATGGGAGCTGGCGATTCGTTTATCGCTGCTTTCTTGTTAGGGTATCTTGAGCGGTGTGCCTCTGGAGCTGCGCATGAGGATGCCCTTACGAGAGCGCTTGACGGGGCAGCGACCTTTGCTGCCAGTGTTTGCGGCATTGAGGGTGCTTGGGGTCACCCCCGTCGGTACGTCCAAGAGGGATAGCCCATTATGACAGAAGGGCTCATCTGCTTTCCTTTGGTACTATGTATGCTTCGCGACAAGGAGGAAAAACCGTGTCAATAAAAGCTATTGCACTCGATATCGACGGCACCCTTACCAACGACAAGAAAGTCATTACCCCACGCACGAAAGAAGCGCTCCTGGCTGCAGAGCGCGCTGGCATAACGCTCATTCTTGCTTCCGGTCGACCGGCACAAGGCCTCCGTGCGCTTGCGCACGAGCTTGAGCTCGATCGTCATCACGGCATGCTTGTTGCCTATAATGGTTCGCAAGTGCGCGATGCCACTTCGGGTGAACTGCTTTTCAATCAGGCGATTTCGGTTGAAGATGCGCGGGCGGTTCTCGAACACTTGCAGAACTTCGATGTCATCCCCATGCTTGTTGATGCCGATCGTCTCTATATCGAGGATGCGTATCGCTGCACCATTTACCACAAGGGTGAGCCCAAAAACATCATCAAGTACGAACGCGACGCATGCAGCCTGCGCATCCACGAGGTTCAGTCGCTTCTTGATTGGTGCATTACGCCGCAAAACAAGATTCTCACGGCTGGCACGGATACCTACCTCGCTGAGCATCATGAGGAGATGGCAGCTCCCTTTATGGACAGGTTGAGCTGCATGTTTACGGCGGATTTCTATTTTGAGTTCACGGCGCGCGGCATCGACAAGGCGCACGCGCTTTCTGTGGCGCTGCCTGAGCGCGGCATCGATCCGTCCGAGCTTGTGGCCTTTGGAGATGGACAAAACGACATCCCCATGCTTAAGCTTGCGGGTACGGGCGTTGCTATGGCCAATGCAACCGACGAGGTGAAGCGCGTGGCCGACTGCGTGACCGGGTCGAACAACGAGGACGGTATTGCTCAGATGCTGGATCGGCTGCTTGGCTAACGTGATCGACGGCTGTTTGTGGGGCGCGAGCGATGAGCCAGTGCATGCCAGGTGTTTGCGGAACCCTTACATCATGTGTGCGTTCGAAGAGTTCCGACGTGTCCCGAACTGTTTATCATGATTCTCCGGTGCGAAATCGCATGAGGTGAGGAGTTTAGATGACCCAATCGTTCCCTTTCAAGGCTGTTATCTTTGATATGGATGGCGTTCTTATCGACACCGAGCTCTACTATTGGAACGAGATTCGTCATTTCTCGGAGGATTTGGGGCTTGGTATCACCAAAGCCGAGCTCGACGCTCAGGTTGGTCAGTCACACCAGACGTTCCAGCGCAATGTTGCTTTTTGGCTTGAGCGTGCGGGGAAGGGTGTTGTGGAGCCGGCGGTCGCTGGTCAGATGTTCAATGACTGGTCGAAAAACCACGTGAAGAACTACGACGAGTTGTTGAACCCCGGCATTCATGAAACGATCGACGAGCTTAAGCGGCGGGGCGTGCGTGTGGCATTGGCATCGTCCACACCCCTCGAGGGTATCAAGGAAGCGCTTGAGGGCTGCAAGCTCACCGATGCCTTCGAGCTGGTTGTTTCGGGTGCCGACTTCACCGAGAGCAAGCCTAACCCCGAGATTTACCTGCATACCATAAGTGCCTTGGGGCTTGCGGCTGAGGATTGTTGCTGCGTGGAAGACTCAGTACCGGGCATCACGGCAGGCAAGGCGGCAGGTCTGACTGTTTTTGCCAAGCGTGAGGATCGCTTTGGCTTTTCGCAGGACGCGGCCGACGTCATTATCGATGAGGTGCCGGATATCCTCGAGGCGGCGCCGCACCTGTTTGGGTAGGCACGCCAGCTCTGGTCGTCATTCTGGTATCCATTTATTAACGCCGATGCACTCTTTTCGGCCATTCGAAAGACTCGACCTGGTCGGAATGCAGTGTATCGGCGAAACGTTGGGGTCGTATTGGGTGGCCAAGAAAAACTCTTCGATTTGTTGCAGTTTAGGGCCGATCCCTCAGATACACCGGGAAAACCCAACGCTGTGACCTGCGGGTTTGTTCCGCGAAAAGGCCAGTCTACTCGGAGAGTGCACTCCAAACTGCAACAAATCGAAAAGTTTTTTGGCGGGCTCGCGTCGCATGCTGCTGGGCATGCCGATGAGGATGGGCGATGGTGGCAGAATGTGCGGAGCCGCCAACAAAGCGCACATGAAGGGGCGTCAAGCATGTGGTCCGCCCGAGTACGCTCGGACGGACCACTGTTAAGGGGGTCTATGTTTCGGGTCGCTTGGCGCTGCTAGGCCTGACGGATGGGAAAGCTATTCATCAGCGTTGTGACGTGATGCGCGCGGTGACCCGCACCCGAGCCTGCGACCGCTCCGGCATCGTACCAGTTGGTCATGGCGTGTGATGTCCATGAGACGTTGCCGTCATCCGGCTGGAACCACAGTGCTCCGCGGCGTGCCAATGCGGGCGCCACGGAGGCAATCGCCTCGAGCAACAGGAGCACCACCAGCGGCATAGCAAGCATTCCGACCAACGTGAAGATCGCGTTCGCGTCCATGTCCGCACCTCCCATCGCATTGTGGCATGTGACGTGCCTCAACATCTGCATACCCGTCACGAACGCAGTTATGCAGGTTGTTGGGCAGAGCGTGGTGCGCTCTCGGCAGAAGGTACGGAGTTGGTAGGCATGTGTTGAATGGTGGCTAGAGCCGTAACAGCCGTTCGCTCGTGCGGGCTATGGCTTCTGCGAGTGCGTGGGGGTCTTCTCGGCGAAGCTCGGCGAGGGCGGTCAAGGTGCGGGTAAGCGACGCCTCAAGTTCGCGCGCCGTATAGGGCGCATCAAGGCCGGGAGGCGCATCGGTTTCGAGCAGAAGCTGGTTGCGAGGGATGGCTTGCGCATAGGCGCGTCCGCGCTTGGTGGCAAGCGTATGCTCATTGATGGAAAAGGCGCATCCCAGACGCCGGGCGCGTGTGAGTTCATCAGACGATCCCGAGAACCAGTGGATGATGACGGTTGTGCCCGCGGGCGCGTCCGCACCCAGAAGCCCCAGCTCTTCAAAGATATCGAGCACCGGGGTTACGGAGCGCACGGCGTGTACCGAAAACACGCGATGGGGGAGTGGGTGGCAGGCAGCACGCTCTACTATGGTGCGCAGCGCATGGGTCTGCATCGTCTCGGTGCTGGCATAACGTTTGCTCAAGTCGAGGCCAATCTCTCCCACGTAGGCGCTTGTTGCCGCCAGCCGTGCCGCTTGGATTACGTCTTCTTCTCCACAACGTCCATCGGCAATCCACCAGGGATGAAGCCCCGCGCCCACGCGAACGCTGGGTGCAGCCTCAAAGCGCAGTTGCGCTGCGAGGGCGTCGGTGGGTGTTACGGTGGTGTCGAAGATTGCAATGCTGCGCGTCGCGGCGTCCATCGCTACGTTGGTGGCATTGGTCATGCGGTCAAGATGGCAGTGCATATCAACGAGGCGGTACATGTACTCACCTGCTGTTTTGGGTTGTGGTCGCGGCTGCGGCAGCGGGCTCCAGGACAATCTGCCTCATCACATGAGCGGCAATCATGTGGCCCATAATAGGCGGCAGATACGAGACGGTGCCCAGTGTGGGGCGTGCCGCTGCATCAGCGGGATTATCGGCGGCCGCGGCAACAGTGGTATCCGTGGGACTTGCCGTTAGGGGTAGCTCTTGTGGGGCCTCAAACGAGCAGCATACCGTGAGGCGGCGAATGTCCCGCTTGCGGCATTCTTTGCGCATCACGCGGGCAAGCGGATCCATCGAGGTTTCGAAAATGTCGCAAATACGCAGCCGCTCAGGGTCGAGCTTGTTGGCGCCACCCATGCTACTGATGAGCGGTGTGCCTGTGCGCGTTGCCCAGGAGGCCACGGCAAGCTTGGCCGAGACGGTGTCGATGGCGTCAACCACATAGGTGATGGGGCCCACTTCATGCTCGATGGCCTGCATCAGCGCGTCGACCTCGTCGGCTTTGATAAGGCGGTCATAGGTTGTGAGCGTAAGGGATGGGTTGATAGCGCCCAGGAAGGTGCGCGCTGCCTCCACTTTGCGCATGCCGACGGTGTTTGCGAATGCGATGGCCTGGCGGTTGATGTTGCTCGGGGCCACTTCGTCGCCGTCAACAAGCACCAGATGTCCCACGCCTCCGCGCGCAAGGCTCTCAGCGCAATTAGAGCCTACGCCGCCTACGCCCAGCACCACAACCGTTGCCGCTTCAAGGCGCGCAAGGCCGGGAGCTCCCCACACCAGCTCAAGCCGCGAGGTGGCGGTTTCTGTTTGGGGCTCGTGCGGCGTCAGAGACGCCGGGGATACCGAGGGCGCCTGAGGTGCGGCGCCAGCTTGGGACTCAAGGGAAGCAGGAAGGTTGGGCGAGGTCATGGTGATCCTTTCGTGGTCGCCCCCTATTATAGGGAAACACCGACGTGCTCTGCGGCCCCTGGGCTGCTGTTGAGGACGGATGCACGCGTGGGACGTATGCCATGGCAAGCACATGCGCCGCTTTGCCTGGTTTCCAGGTGAGGTTGCGGTTTTGCACCGAGGCTCGGCGGTATGCTCGGCCAACCGGATTCCAATTATGCATGTCGCGTGGCTCCGTGGCGCCTGTCGCGGCAGGCAGGACCTCTTGACATGTCAGAAAATCACCGTTTTGAACGACCCGTTTTCGATGGCGTGCGGATCTCAGTCTTCGGCTTACGCTGACCTGCGGAAATGCGTGTATAAAACCGGCTGAGAAGCGGCATCTTGTGCATACAATTTTCAACTCGTTCAAAACGGTGATTTTCTGACATCGGAGGGGGCTGTGGTGCACCATGAAGGAGGTATCGGGGCTGTTCACCCGCGCGAACCGCACGAACACGCTCCAGACGGTTGTCGTGGGAGCGCGGCGGCTCTCAGGCCGCCATGGTTTCCGCATGAAGAGCACATCTGAGCATATAAATCTACCTTTTCCCTGCGACTATGGATGGGTTGAACCGAGTGGGGCGTTGCGCTCCAACCAGTTGTATGACCAACGCAGGAGGATGCATGGCAGAGTTCATCTACCAGATGTACCAGGCGCGCAAGGCGCATGGCGACAAGGTTATCTTGGATGACGTGTCGCTTTCGTTTTATCCCGGAGCCAAGATTGGCGTTGTGGGTCCCAACGGCATGGGCAAGTCGACGCTGCTCAAGGTTATGGCGGGCGTTGAGGAGGTCTCCAACGGAGAGGCTCGTCTGACGCCGGGCTACACCGTGGGCTTGCTTCCGCAGGAGCCGCCGCTCGACGATGACAAGACGGTTATCGAGAACGTGCGCATGGCCTTTGGCGATCTGCTGGCAAAGGTGGACCGCTTCAACCAGATTGGCGAGGAGATGGCCGCCCCCGATGCGGACTTCGACGCGCTTATGGCCGAGATGGGCAAGCTCCAGGACGAGATTGATGCTGCCGATGGTTGGGACATCGACTCTAAGCTTGGCCAGGCTATGGATGCACTCCAGTTGCCCGATTCCGATATGCCGGTGAACGTGCTTTCGGGTGGTGAGCGCCGTCGTGTGGCGCTCTGCAAGCTCTTGCTTGAGGCGCCCGACCTGCTGCTCCTTGACGAGCCTACCAACCACCTCGACGCCGAGTCGGTGCTGTGGCTGGAGCACTTCCTCAAGGACTATCCGGGTGCTGTGCTTGCTGTCACGCACGACCGTTACTTCCTGGACAACGTCGCCGAGTGGATCTGCGAGGTCGACCGCGGCCACCTTTATCCCTACAAGGGCAACTACTCCACCTATCTGGAGACCAAGGCGGCTCGTATTGCCGCGCAGGGTCAGCGCGATGCCAAGCTGGCGAAGCGCATGGCCTCCGAGCTTGAGTGGGTGCGCTCTTCGCCAAAGGCGCGCCAGGCCAAGAACAAAGCGCGTCTGGCCCGGTACGAGGAGATGGAGGCCGAGGCACGCGCCAGCCAGAAGCTCGACTGGACGGACATCCGCATTCCGGTGGGCCCGCGCCTGGGTGCGAAGGTGCTTGAGGTTGAGCACCTGCACAAGGAGTTCGACGGCCGCGTCCTCATCGACGACCTTTCCTTTAGCTTGCCGCGTGCGGGTATTGTGGGCGTGATTGGTCCCAACGGTGTGGGTAAGTCGACGCTCTTCAAGATGATCATTGGTGCTGAGCAGCCCACGTCGGGCACCATCACGCTCGGCGAGACGGTGAAGGTCTCGTACGTGGACCAGAATCGTGAGGGCATCGACCCCAACAAGACGCTCTGGGAGGTGGTCTCGGGCGGTACGGACAAGATGCTCGTGGGCGAGACCGAGGTGCCGAGCCGTGCCTATGTGGCGAGCTTTGGCTTTAAGGGCCAGGACCAGCAGAAGCGTGCCGGTGTGCTTTCGGGCGGCGAGCGCAACCGCTTGAACCTGGCGCTTACGCTCAAACAGGGCGGCAACCTGCTGCTTTTGGACGAGCCCACCAACGACCTCGACGTGGAGACGCTTTCCTCGCTTGAGGCCGCGCTCTTGGAGTTCCCGGGCTGCTCGGTGGTTATTAGCCACGACCGTATGTTCCTCGACCGCGTGGCCACGCACATCCTGGCCTGGGAGGGTACGGACGATAACCCCGGCGCATGGTACTGGTTTGAGGGCAACTTTGCCTCCTACCAGGAGAACCGCGTGGCGCGTTTGGGTGAGGATGCCGCAAGGCCGCACCGCATCCATCGCAAGCTCACCCGCGACTAACAGGACGGATGGGGACGGGGTCGATTCATCCAGGACGGATGGGGACGGGGCCGATCCATCCACTTTGCTCGTATGAGAAGCGCGGAAGGCGATGTGTCCTTCCGCGCTTTTTTAGTCCTGTTCGATGGCGGCGACAGCCCAGGAGAGGCCGTGTTCGTTTTTGCGCTTGATGGTTACGAGCGCTTCGCATCGCTTGCCATCCACGATATACCCCATAGGGAAGGTGACGCGCGAGCGCGTGCCGGACACGGTGCCGACCAGCTTAGCGATATCAAAGTAGGCGCCCAGTATGCCCAAGACGTCGGCTCCATAGGGGAGGAGCTGGGCAAGTGCGGCAAGCAGGTTATTGGGGCAGTAGACCTCTAGCGCGAAGTCCACCGGGAAGCCCGTGTAGTCGGGCAGGGGCGCTGGGGTGGACGCGTGCGCTGCGGCAGCGACGGGCTGCGGCTGCACGGCGGGTGCATCAGCTGCTGCAATGGTTGAGGTGAGGGCCGGCTGTGCTACCTGGTGGTTTGCAGGGGTGTTGCTTACGGCCCGTGGTGTTTCGGCGGCATACGTTGCGGCCTCTGTGCTGCTTGCTGCCGGGGAGGGTGTTGCGACCGAAGCATCGAGCTCAGCAGGCACCACGGCGGTTGGCGCAGGTGCTGGCGAGGTTGTCTCTTCAGGCGCGGGAGTGGCTTCGGCTGCTGGCGCGGAGGCGGCTGAGGCAGTTTCCTGCTCAGGTGTGGGAGCGGTTGCCACGGGGGAGTCCGATGCAGCCTGGCTTTTTGGTGCAGCGCCGGGCGAGATGGTTTCAGCGAGAGTGTCCGCCGTATCGTTCGCGTCTTCTTCATCCGCCGTTGGGTCGTAGAGGATGGTGAACGAGATGCTTGGCGTATGCTCCTCAGGAGCTGGGCGTGGGGCGTCGGAGAAGGAGTCGGCAGCCTCTGCAACGTCAGACACAGCGGAATCTGCTGCGTCCGAGGTGTTCGGAGCATCAGCGTTTTGCGTGGAGTCGTCGGTCACGGGCGCGTTGGACGTTTGGGCCCCAGATGCATCCTGGGCAATCGTGGCGTCTGCGTCAGCGGGCTCAATCTCGATGGTGATGGCAAGTCCGGCCGCTGTGGTCTCGATGCGCGCAGAATCGGCACGCTCCTTGGTATCGTTAGCTGTTCCGCTCGGATCGGAGGCATTCGGAGTGGGGGCTGCCTCAGGTGCGTCGGATGCGGGCTTTGCCGCATCGGCGTTAGCGGTCGTTGCAGCAGCATCCTCGACTGCCGCGACCTCTTCAGGCTCCTCAACGGGCTTCGGACGCTTTACGCGGCGCGGCCGCACCGGTTTGAGCTCCTTGTTCGTTTTCTTGCGCTTCCACGATTTTCCGCCTGCTTTGGTGTTGTCGCTTGCCTGCTTTGCATGAGCCGCGGCGAGCGCTTCGTCCCAGGCTGGCTGAGCAACGAGCGTGGCGTACACGCGCCCGCCCTTAAAGATGGTGAGCTGCACGCAGTCGCCCATAGCCTCCAGCAGGGTACGTGTGTCAGAAAACCCCAGATCGTCTGCACCCATATGCTCAGCGGCAAGCGCCTCCTCAACCTGGGGCATGAAGGTTTGCTTGCCCACGCCAAGGTGGCGGCTCAAGACGCCGTAGAGGTAGATGCGGTTGCCCAAAGAGAGTGTTGGTTGCTGCGATTCGTGTGCGATAGATGCCATGATGCTTCTTTCTAAGTAGTCGATCATGAGCATCTTACCATCGATGCGACGGACTCCGGCCAAATGGCCCAGTGGTCTTGGTTGCGGTACGGGGCGTTTGAGCGGAGCGCTCAGGCTCGCCGGCGGAGCAAAACCCTACGCAGCGCTGGCCGAAGCCGGTGCGTCCGAGGAGTTTGTCGTGCCAGCGCCCGTGCTTGAACCCGTGCCCGAAGCTGTGCCGGTAGAGCCGGGTGTGTCCGCTGTGGGGGCATCGCCTGTGGAGGGCTCGCCTGCGCCGTCATCTCCCGTGTCCGTAGAATCTTCCGCAGGCTCGGTGCTGGGAGAGGAGGTTCCGTCCGTTGTGCCTGCATTGGCGTTGTCGCCGGCATTCGTTCCGGTTGTGGGCATCTCTCCTGCTTCATCCAGGGGCTCGGAGGTGTCATCTTGCGTTTGGGCTTGCGTCGTTGGGGTGAAGAGAGGCTCGGGCCGGGTGCCCAGGCCTTCTCCTGCCGTGCCCCACAGAAGCACGGCCACATAGATGCCTAAAACGAGCATGGCAATCAGCAGCGAGAAAACCACCACGCGGCGCTGGGTTTTAGAGCGATGCGCGGCCGCCCGTGCCTGGAGTTTGACCGGTGCCACACGTGCGCCACGGACTGTTCCAGGTGCACCCGTTTGCAGCGTTCCGCCCGGTATATAGGATGTGGGCGCGTACGGCTCTGCCTGCGTGCCATACGAGCCTTGCTGAGCGTGCGCCCCTCCGGTGGCGCTGTTTGCGTGTGCATTGGGCAAAATGCTGCCGTCTTTGAGTTTGCGCGCGCCGGCGTCGAGGAAGTTGCGATACAGCTGCGACGACACGACGGTCACCACCGAGCTTAACGCCGCGCCGATCGCCGAGCCGGCGATGCCAATGCGCGAAGAGAGCACCATAGCAGTTGCAGCGGCTGCAGCGGCGGCAATAATCTGTGCGGCGGAGAGGCCGTCAAAGAGGCCCTGCTTGCGTGGAATGAGCTGGGTGTTGCCGATGGAGGCATGCTCCTGCGGCTCGTCTTGACGCGCACGGTCCATGATGCGCGTACGTTGCTGGCTGGTATATCGAGTTGCCATGTAAGGTCCTCCCATTCATGGCTGAGCAAGTTATGGAATGCGGCCGCCACGCGCAGGGGTGGGTGCGGCGGCGCGGTATGGGTAAGGGTACTCAGGTCGTACCCCGCGGGGTAGAGACATGTGCGACATGACACGAGACACCACAAAAGCGTCGCGTGTGTTTTGATTCGATGAGGATTTGCCAAAGCTCTTGCAGCGCGGTCTACCTGCGAAGATGCTCAGTCGGGCATCCTCGTGGCCGTGCCGCTTGGGCTACGCCTCTCTGTCTTTGAGCGGCGGCATGGGTTTCCAGGTGCGGTCGCGGTAAATCTTGCGGGCATCACGCATGCCGCGCACGAGCGCCGGTATGCCGCCCTTGAACGACCTGTCCACCATCACGATGCGAATAAGCTCTTTCGCAAAGGTCGCCGCAGTGCCCACGCCAAAAAGCAGACGGTGGTAGTCCCCGTGCTCCTTGAAGTAGTGCATCATGTAGCCGCGATTCCGCATGATGTGGTAGCGGTTCATGTCCGAGGTGCCGTTCAAGCGGCGCACGGTGCCGATGCTCATGTTCGCAATCTCGCGCGTGCGCTGCAGCACCACGTCGGCCACCACAATGGAGTCGGTCACCTTCGAGGCGAGATAGCCATAGACGGCGTCGTCAAAGTAGATGAAGAACCTTGGGTCGGGGTAGCCGATCTGGTTCACCACGCTGCGGGCAAAGAGGCCGCCTTCAAAGCAGAGCGTGTTCATGGGTTTGTAGCCCCGCTCGTCGAAGGCCGAGGGGGCGATGGGGTTGGGGATGCCGAGCGTGTTGATGAAGTGGTACTGCCAGTAAAACGGCTTGCCGTCAAAGTTGAGGCGCGAGCCTTGGATGACGCGGTGCGTACGCGTCCAGGGGGCGAGCTTGTCGAGGGCGTCGGGGAGCACACGCACGTCGTCGTCCATCACCCAAAACCACTGCGCGCCCAGCTCCCAGGCGCGTTTGACGCCGGCGGAGAATCCACCGGCACCGCCCAGGTTGTCTTCCTGCGGTGCATAGATCACGCGCTCGGTGCCGCCCCCGGCGTCCGGCGTGGAGGTGTCAGTGCCCCAGAGCGCGCGGGTACGCTCGGCAAGGTCGGACACCATGCGTGCCGTTTCGTCCGAGTGCTCGTTGTCTACGATCACGATGCGCCAAGGGGCCTGCGTGAGCGTGCAAAACGAGTCGAACAGCGTGGCCAGCAGCTGCTGACGCTTAAAGGTGACAACCACGATGGCAAGCTTTTCGATGTGCGCTGCCTCGCGGGTGGCGGAGGTGCCGTTTGCGCAGGTGGTGCGTGTGGGTTGTGCGGTGTCGCTCACGGGCTCGTGCCTTTCTTGTCTTGGGTGCTGCGGCGGGCAAAGCCCGCGGGCGAATTGGTGTTTCGTCACGTCCCATTATACGGCCGCAGGCCTGCCTTGAGAAAAAGCACAAGCGGATAGCGCGCAAGCTTGGGGCTTCTCGGGCGCGGTGATGAGGGGTGCGGTCGGGCTCCATTGCTACAATAAAGCCATATGAACAATGGCGCCCGGCGCGTAAAGGGGTATTCATGGACGAGCTCGTGTTGACAAGTGTGGATGGACCGGCGGGCGTTGGCGCTTCGGACGGGTTTTTCCGTGTGGCGGCGGCCACGCCTGCTATCCGGGTGGCCGATGTGGCTCACAATGCGGCAGCCATTGTGGAGACGGTGCGCGCTGCCGCAGCCGAGGGCGTGGGCGCCCTTGCGCTTCCCGAGCTCTGCCTTACGGGCTATACCTGCGCCGACCTCTTTCTCGACCGCACGCTTTTGCGCGCAAGTGAGCAGGCGCTTGAGCAGATCTTAGCAGCCACGAGCGACCTTCCCGTGCTCTTTGCTATGGGCCTGCCCGTGGCGCATGGCGAGAACCTCTACAATTGCGCGGCGGTGTGCTGCGCGGGCCAGCTTCTGGGCCTCACGGTCAAAGCAAACATCCCTACGCACGGCGAGTTTTACGAGCGCCGCTGGTTCACCCCGGCTCGCCGCAACCCCATGGGCTACGTGAGCTTTGCCGGGCAGGGCCCTGTGCCCTTTGGCGCCAACATCGTCTATCGCTGCGCCGACGCGGGCCTGCGCGACGTGGTGATTGGCGTCGAGATTTGTGAAGACCTGTGGGTGCCCCAGCCGCCGTCGTGCGATATGGCGCTCGCAGGCGCGACGGTGATCTTGAACCTCTCTGCCTCCGACGAGATCATCGGCAAGGCGGCGTATCGTCACGAGCTGGTGGCGCAGCAGTCGGCACGGCTCTACTGCGCGTATGTCTACGCTGACGCGGGCGAGGGCGAGTCAACGACCGACTTGGTCTTTGCCGGCGAGAACCTGGTGGCCGAAAACGGCAGCTTGCTCGCGCGTACGCCCCTCTTCTCGTGCGACATGGCCGTCGCCGATGTAGACCTTGACCGCCTCATGGCCGAGCGCCGGCGCTCAACCACGTGGGTGCAGCCTGAGTTCGCCACACGCGGGGCGAGCGAGGCGAGCTTCTCATTCCGTGGCGCCCGGAGCGCGCTCGCGCGTGCGGCCCGGCAGGGTGCAGATGGCAAGGGGAGTGCGGCCGAGGCGCTTGAAGATGCCTCCCGCCTTTCTGCGGAGGCGGCATTGCAGCTTCGTTCTGCCCTCGATACCACCCGCGTGTTTGTGCGCACGCCGTTTGTTCCGGCCGATCAGGGCGACTTGGCCCAGCGCTGCGAAGAGATTTTTGGTCTGCAGGCGGCGGGCCTTAAAACGCGCCTTGCCCATACGGGCACCACGCATGCGGTCATCGGCCTCTCGGGCGGCCTCGATTCTACACTTGCCCTGCTTGTGACCGTGCGCGCCTTCGATGCCCTGGGGATTGATCGCACCGGCATCACGGCGGTGTCCATGCCGGGCTTTGGCACCACGGGTCGCACCAAGTCCAACGCACAGAGCCTTGCCGAGAACCTGAGTGTTACCTTCCGCGAGATTCCCATTCATGCGGCGGTGGAGCAGCATTTCCGCGATATCGACCACGACCCGGCGGTGACCGACGTCACCTACGAGAACAGCCAGGCGCGCGAGCGCACGCAGATCCTCATGGATTTGGCCAACCAGGTGGGCGGCTTTGTTATCGGTACGGGCGACCTCTCCGAGCTCGCGCTGGGTTGGGCCACCTACAACGGCGACCATATGAGCATGTACGCCGTCAACGCGAGCGTGCCCAAGACGCTCGTGCGCCACCTCGTGCGCTACGCTGCGGGCGTGTTTGGCGGCACGATCGAGGCCACTCTTCTGGACATCCTCGACACGCCGGTGTCGCCCGAGCTTCTGCCGCCCACGGGCGATGGTGAGATCGCTCAGCGCACGGAGGACCTGGTAGGGCCCTACGAGCTGCACGACTTCTTCTTGTACCACCTGCTGCGCTTTGGGTTCACGCCGGGCAAGATCTATCGCATGGCGTGCCGTTCCTTTGAGGGGGTCTACGATCGCGTGACCATCCACAGCTGGCTGCGCGTGTTCTACCGGCGGTTCTTTGCACAGCAGTTCAAGCGGAGCTGTTTGCCCGATGGCCCCAAAGTGGGTTCGGTCACCCTCAGCCCGCGTGGTGACTGGCGCATGCCAAGCGACGCGAGCGCCCGTCTGTGGCTCGCGGAGATTGACGCACTGGAGCCTTAGTGTGCGAGCGCGTGGTAGTCTGGATAGGTGGAAGCTGAATTATTCGCCGCACGTCTGTGGAAAGGACACGTCATGCAGTTCTCGCATCGTCTTGATCGGTTTGGTGCCGAGGTGTTTTCGTCTCTTAACGCCAAGCGCCTGGAGCTTGAGGCGCAGGGGCGCACTATCTACAACCTTTCGGTGGGTACGCCCGATTTTCACCCGTATGCGCACGTGGTCGAGGCGCTGCGCGATGCTGCAGCTGATCCCACGCAGTGGAAGTACAGCCTGGGCGACCTGCCTGAGCTTAAGCAGGCGGTGTGCGATTACTATGCGCGCCGATTTGGCGTAGAGGGCATTACGCCCGATATGGTGGCAAGCTGCAACGGCACCCAAGAGGGCGTGGGCCACTTGGGTCTTTGCCTCCTCAACCCTGGTGACACGGTGCTTGTGCCCGATCCATGCTATCCCGTGTTTGAGGCGGGGGTCAAGATTGCCGACGGCGAGCTGGCTTATTACCCGCTTGAGGCCGAGCACAACTTCTTGCCGTATGTGGCTGGTATCGATCCCGCCGTTGCCGACCGTGCGAAGTACATGATTGTGTCGCTGCCGGCAAACCCGGTGGGCAGCGTGGGTACCGATGAGCTGTACGACGAGATTATCGCGTTCGCTCGTGAGCACGACCTGCTCATTGTTCACGATAACGCCTACTCGGACATCGTTTATGACGGTCCGCGCGGTGGCAGCTTCTTGGCGCATCCCGGCGCGCTTGAGGTGGGCGTGGAGTTCTTCTCGCTCTCCAAATCGTTTAACGTCACGGGTGCGCGCATTGGCTTTTTGGTGGGTCGCTCCGATGTGGTGCAGGCCTTTGCCAAGCTGCGCAGCCAGATTGACTTTGGCATGTTCTTCCCCATTCAGAAGGCTGCTATTGCGGCACTTACCGGCCCGCTTGACGAGGTGGAGCATCAGCGTCATATGTACCAGGAGCGTCGCGATGCGCTGTGCGACGGGCTTGAGCGCATTGGTTGGGAGCGTCCCAATGCGCATGGCACCATGTTTGTGTGGGCGAAGCTCCCGGGTGGCCGCACGGAATCCATGGCGTTTTGCGAGGAGCTCATGGAGCGTGCGGGCGTAGTGGTTACGCCGGGCGCGAGCTTTGGACCTTCGGGCGAGGGCTATGTGCGCATGGCGCTCGTGCTTCCGCCGGAGGGACTACAGGCTGCGGTGGCGGCCATCGAGGCGGCTGGCATCTGCTAAAAGGCGGGTGCGGCTTGGGCTGAGCCTCCGGCAGCACTGCCTTTCCGGATGTTTCCGCCACTTCTGGTACATCTTGATATGCGCAAACGGGCTACGAACAGGAGCTCTGTATGGTTGATGAAGAATCCGCATGCGAGAACGCAGCCGAACAGGGTGCCGCCTCTGAAGAAAGAAAGCCTGCGTTTTTAAAGCGCCTGGACAAGGGTTTGGATCTTGCTGCCAAGCTTCCCGATCTGCCCTTGCCCGGGCGCTCCGACCGTGCGCGCGAAGGCGCACGCAACGAGGAGCGCAGCAAGGAGCCAAGCACGATGCTGACCTACGTGCGAGAGGCCTTCGATTCCTTTGCCGAGCGACCGCTGGGTGAGGTTGACAGCATCGTGTTCGCCTGGCTCTCGTACTATCGGTTGAACTCTGCGCTCAAACGCGCTGCCACCTGGGAGGGCATTGCGCTCTCTGAGCTTTTGCGCGCCGAGGACTTTGAGCAGATGTTTGGCACTAGTTGGGACCCCGAGGCAAGCCGTGACCTGCTGTTTGCTGTGTGCGCAAGCCCGCGGTTTCGTGCTGTACGCCTCTGTGGCTGGCGCTATAAAACCAACGAGGAGGAAGAAGAGCAGTTTGCCGCCATGACGTTTCGGCTTCCCACGGGTGCAACCTATGTGGCGTTTCGGGGCACCGATTCCACCATTGTGGGATGGAAGGAAGATTTGAACATGGCCTACCTGTGCCCCGTCCCGTCACAGGTGGAAGCCGCGGCGTATCTTGAGGAGGCGCTGCGGGCGCTCGACGGGCCTGTGTACGTGGGCGGCCATTCCAAGGGCGGCAACTTGGCGGTCTATGCGGCGGCGCAGTGCCCCGTTGCGTTGCAAGGCCGCATTGTCCGGGCGTTTTCGCACGATGGGCCAGGCTTTGACGACGCGTTTTTGGCCTCGTCGGGATTTCTCGCCCTGCAAGGGCGCATCTGCAAAACCATCCCAAAGTCATCTGTCATCGGCCTCATCATGGACGACGGCTCTCAGGCTGAGGTGGTGGAGAGCGACGGTGTCTCGGTGTTCCAGCACAATCCCTTCTTGTGGGAGGTTGAGGGCAACGCGTTCAAGCGTGCCGACGGGCTTACCGCGAGCGCTCGCTATCTGGCAACCACTATTGCCAGTTGGATGGCTCGCTTCACGCCCGAGGAGCGCGGGCGCTTTATCGACACGCTGTTTGGCGTGATTGGCGTTACCGGCGCCAATCGCTTTGCCGATATCAAGGACTCGTGGAAGACGAGCTTCCCCGCCATGCGCGAGGCGGCGGGCGAGCTTGATCCCGAGGAGCGCGATATTGTGCTCGATGTGATTAAGGCTCTGGCTAAAACGGCCACGATCGACAAGGTGTCCGATGCGGCCACCTCGCTCATCGCTTCAATTAATCCGCTGCGGGACGATGGTGCTGATGGCGCCGATGAGGAGGACGGCGAGGCTGGGGTACCGGGCTTCACTTCGGCAGAGGACGTGCCGCCTTCTGCTGGTGAGCTTGTGTCCAAATCGTCCCCGGATGCGTAGCCTTAGGAATAAGAATAATAGTCCCGACGCCTTTGTCTCATGTCGCCGCTTCGCCCAACCCAGATGCTTCGCCGGGGAGGGCGGCACGGCGGCGCGGATGCTATACTTGCCTGCGCTCCAGGGAGATGCCGCTCAAAGCATTTCGTTCCCCGCGGACGCGGAAGCACGATAACGAGCGTCTCCCCAGGTCAGAAAGGTTGCCATCATGAAGATAAACCATGCTGTTTTGCATGTTCTTGATTTTGACTCTGCGGTGAACGTGTTCTCGCAGCGTGAGCTTGCACTCGATACCCGCGCGGTGCGCTCGTTTGTGACCAAGCATCTTGCCCGCGCCCGCACCGCCGCCGATAACCGGCGTGGCACGTTTGCGCCCGAGAGCACCTTTGCCGGCGAGCTCAAGCGCTATTTCTTTGGTGAGCGTGAGTTCATTGATCTCTCGCTCGATATCGCGGAGTTCTTTGCTCAGGAGCTTGCGCGCGCGGACAAGCTTGAGTCCACCGACGTTTTGGTGGCGGACTTTGACGACGATGACGACGTGCGCTGGTTTGCCGTACTCTTGCTTACGAGCCGTATGGCGTTCATGCACGAGGTGGAAAACGCCTCCGGTGCGCCCGCATGCGATATCGCTCGTCACTACGCGATCCTTCCGAGCCCTTCGCAAAAGCTCACTTCGTATGCGCTGGTGCGCGCGAGTTCCTTTGACGTGCTGTACCAGGACAAGCAGCGGAGTATTGCCGGCGAGGAGCGCGCGGTGATTCCCGAAGGGTTGCTGCAGTGCTCGGCTGGTGTGTCGAGCAAGCAGGTTATGGACGCCGTCACGCGCATTGTGGCCGAGGTTGCCGAGGAGCACGGGGCCAATGCGTCGGTGGCGGTTGCTGCGGCAAAGGCTGCCATGGTTGAGGCGGTTGAGGAAGATGAAGAACTGCCGCCTTGGGACATCATCGACGAAGCCTTTGAGGATGAGCCCGTGCTGCACGATGCCATTAAGCGCACGCTTGAGGAGGAGCGGGTGCCCGAGCGAGTGCCGGTTGAGCGCGCGCAGGTGCAACGAGCTGCCGTGCGCAATCAGAAGATTCGTACGGACACGGGTATTGAGGTAACGTTTCCTGCCGAGATGGCGCGGAACTCCGAGTACATTGAGTTCGTGAACGAACCCAACGGGTTGATTTCGATCGCGCTCAAAAACATCGGCTCCATTGAGAACCGTTAGGGTGGCGGACAGCCCAAGAGCGTAAAAACGCGCGGCGGGGAAGTCCCGCCGCGCCTTCACCCGGTGCGGCGCTCGTGCGCCCTCTTGGCAGCACAGATGCTACGAATTCGTCGAGCGGGCTAGCACGGAGCTCTTTCCATGTCGAAAAAAACCGAATGGTGGGCCATCGGAGAGGTGTGACCGCCACTTCAGACGGGCCCAATCAAGTCCAACAAAAAAACTATTCGATTTGTTGCAGTTTGGAGCGTAACCTCCGAGTAGACAGGCATTTGCGCGGAACAAAGCCGCAGGTAGCGGCGCTGCGCTTCTGCGGTGTATTTTGAGGGTCGGCCCTGAACTGCAACAAATCGAAAAGTTTTTGGTCGGCAAGGTGGTGGATGGATGGTTAAGGGGTCGTTTCATCTCCTTGGCGGGGCAGATTGAATGAAACGACTCCGTCCCCATCCATCCACATGATTCCAAGCGACTTTCTCCGCGTCGCTTGTCCTGGGTGATGTGTCGATATGCTCACTAAAGCGTGCGGAGCGCTTCTTCCAGACCCGTTTTGCTATCGGTCTTGTCATCACGCATCTTGATGACGCGGGCAGGGACGCCGGCGACCACGGCACCTGCGGGAACATCCTCAACGCAGACAGCGCCGGCAGCAACCACGGCGTGCTCGCCCACACGGACACCTTCGAGCACAACCGCGTTGGCGCCAATCATCACGTCATCCTCCACAATGACCGGTGTGGCACTTGCCGGTTCAACGACGCCGGCGAGCACGGTACCGGCACCAATGTGGCAACGTTTGCCCACGGTGGCGCGACCGCCCAGCACGGCACCCATGTCAATCATGGTGCCCTCACCAATCACGGCGCCAATATTGATGATGGCGCCCATCATGATCACGGCATTGTCGCCGATCTCCACCTGGTCGCGAATAATTGCGCCTGGCTCAATGCGCGCGTTGACGCCCTTGAGGTCAAGCAACGGGACGGCTGAGTTGCGGCAGTCGTTTTCGATGTCAAAGTACTCGATGGCATCAGCATTTGCCGTAAGGATAGGCTCAAGCTCCGACCAGTCGCCAAAGACAACCGTGCCCTCGCTTCCGCCGTAGACGCGGGCCTGCCCCCACGATACCGTCTGCCCCTCCTTCTCGCGCACATAGAGCTTGACCGGGGTTTTCTTCTTGGCGCGAGCGATGAAGTCGATGATTTCCTGAGCGTTCATGGTGTCCTTTCAAACGTACGGGAGAATAAAGGGCGTGCGGTGCCGCGGAGAGGCCCCGCACGGTGGGGGATGCGACGGGCATGGAGGGCACATCGTGGCCCACCTGGCTGACGGTCCAGCGAGGTGGGCTGATGATCAGCCAAACATGATGTCGTCGAAGGTGTAGAAGCCTCGCGGCCGCGCAACAAGCTTGGACACGGCGGCAAGGGCGCCGCGCGCAAAGATCTCGCGGCTTTCAGCCCGGTGCGTAAGCGTTACCTCTTCGCTCGGCCCGAAGAACGAGACGGTGTGCACACCGGCAACGGTGCCGCCGCGCAGGGCGTGCACGCCAATTTCGCGCGGATCGCGCGGACCCGTCATGCCCGAGCGCCCATACACGGGGTAGGGAGCATCATCGGCGTCGCCGTTCGCAGCGTCTTCTTTGGCGCTTACGACCGCATCGAGGAGCATGGTTGCTGTGCCGCTAGGAGCATCGGCCTTCTGGTTGTGATGGGTTTCGCAAATCTCAACATCAAACCCAGGGAGCTCACGCGTGGCCTGCGCAACAAGGTGTCTCAGCGCCGCCACGCCCACCGAATAGTTGCCCGACCACACTACGGGTGCGACAGCGCCCAACGCGCGCACCCGCTCCATATGGGCCTCGTCGTAGCCCGTGGTGCCCGAGACAAGCGCGGTACCGGTGCGCGAAACGTATGCCTCCACGGCGTCGAAAGTGGCCACGTTGGAGAAATCGATGATTGCGTCGGCGGCGGGCACCGATGCAAGCTCCTTGGTGTCAAAGCCAACCTGGGCAAGCACCTCAAAGAGCGGCTCACCAGCATTGTCGCGGGCGGCTTCGGCGAGGGTGCGCACAAGCGTACCCATGCGCCCGGCGCCCATGATGACGAGCTTAAGCAACAAGACCAGCCTCCTTCATCACGGCATGCAGGCGCTCGCGCGCGGGGGCACCCATGGTGCAGAGCGGCATGCGGTAGTTTGCTTCAATGAGGCCCATCTGGGCCAGGGCTTCTTTAACGGGAATGGGATTCACCTCAGAGAACAGCGCGCGCACGAGCGGGATGCCACCCACCTGGATTGCACGCGCACGGTCCAGGTCGCCCTCCAAATACGCCTGCACCATCTGGTGCACGAGTGCAGGCTGAATATTGGCCCACACCGAGATGACGCCGCTTGCGCCCAAGCTCATGAGTGGCAGCACCATGTCGTCGTTGCCTGAGAACATCTTGAAGTTGGGACCCAGGCAATGCGCGATGTCGGCGGCATAGCTGATGCTGCCGCTTGCCTCTTTGATGGCCATGATATTGGGGTGCTCGGCCAGGCGTTCAACGTTTTTGACGCTGATGGAGCAGCCGGTGCGGCCGGGGATGTTGTACAGGATGCAGGGGATGCCAACACCCTCTGCCACACTGGCAAGGTGGCGGTAGATACCCTCCTCGTTGCCCTTGTTGTAGTACGGCGTGATGATAAGGAGGCCGTCTGCGCCTAGACGCTCGTAGGTGCGGCTTTTGTCGAGCATGGTGGCGGTGCAGTTGGAGCCCGACCCCACGATAACGGGGACGCGGCCCGCTACACGCTCGACCACAAAGCTGCATACGCTGTTGTCTTCAGCATCGGTCATGGTGGAGCTCTCGCCGGTGGTGCCGAGCGTCAAAATGGCATCGGTGCCCTGCTCAAGGTGCATGTCCACGAGTCGGCCCAGCGCATCGAAGTCAACCGATCCATCCGCCAAAAATGGTGTGACCAGCGCAACGACAGAACCTTGCAGGTTGCGGATATCCATGGTTGATCCTTTCACTCGTGGTTGGTGACAGAGCATGGTGTTGTTGCGGGTGAGCTGGGCGCGGAGGCCTGGGCGATCACCGACCTGCCTTCGGCGGTAACCTCAAGGGTGGCAAAGTAATCGCGCGGCGTCTCGGCACGGCGGATGAGCTCGGTAGAGCCGTCCATGCGTAGAAGCACCTCGGCTGAGCGCAGGCGACCGTTGTAGTTGTAGCCCATTGAGTACCCGTGGGCACCAGTGTCGTGGATCACCAGCAGGTCGCCCACGGCAGTCTCGGGCAGCATGCGGTCAACGGCAAATTTGTCGTTGTTCTCGCAGAGGTTGCCGGTTACGTCGTAGGTATGCGTTGCGGGCATCTGCGATTTGTCCGGCCCCTCTTCGGATCCCATCACCGTGATGTGGTGGTACGCGCCATACATAGCTGGTCGTATAAGGTCGCAGGCGTTGGCGTCAACACCCAGGTAGTCCTTGTAGATCTGCTTTTCGTGAATAACGCGCGTCACCAAGCATCCGTACGGCCCCAGCATGAAGCGACCCATCTCGCAGGCGAGGGCTACATCGTCCATGCCGGCAGGCACCAGGATCTCTTCAAACGCGCGGCGCACGCCGTCTCCGATGGCGCCGATGTTGTTTGCGCGCTCCTCGGGACGGTAGGGAATACCCACGCCTCCCGAGAGGTTTACGAAAGCAATGTGCGCGCCGGTCTCGCGCGTAAGGCGTACGGCCAGCTCAAAGAGGATGCGCGCCAGGGCGGGGTAGTAGTCGTCGGTGACCGTGTTGCTTGCCAAGAAGGCATGGATGCCAAAATGCTTTGCGCCCCGCTCGCTCAGCATGCGGAAGGCCTCAAAAAGTTGCTCCTCCGTCATGCCGTATTTGGAATCGCCTGGGTTATCCATGATGCCGTTGGCCAGCTTGAAGAGTCCGCCCGGGTTGAAGCGACAGCTCACCGTCTCAGGGATGGGGCCTGCCACCTGCTCAAAGAACGGGATATGCGAGATGTCGTCAAAGTTGATGATGGCACCCAGCTCGCGTGCCAGGCGGAAATCTTCGGCTGGCGTATCGTTGGACGAGAACATGATGTTGTGGCCCGTGATGTCCAGCGCGCGGGCAATCATGAGCTCGGTGAGCGACGAGCAGTCGCAGCCGCAGCCATATTCGCGCAGGATGGCGATGAGAGACGGGTTGGGATTGGCCTTTACGGCAAAGTATTCCTTGAAACCGGGGTTCCATGAGAAAGCGTCAAGAACCGCCTCGACGTTTTTGCGGATGCCTGCCTCATCATAGAGATGAAACGGCGTGGGGTAGCGCCGGACAATGGCGGCAAGCTGGTCTTTTGATACAAAGGGCTGCTTCATGGTGAGCTCCTTGACCGATAGCGCTCCTGCAGGTTTTTGCAGACAGTCCCGCGGGTATTACCCACGGGCCCACCCGGCATTTGCGCCCAAACTCCGGGTTCGGCGGACGCGCCTCGCTGCAGCATCTTTACCTGCCGGTTCCACTGCAGCTCTTCTTGCCCGCGCCTCTATCTCAAATTACGCTAACAGGGCGGCGAGCATAGTGCACGCTGTAACGATTTGGAAACGAAGATGTTACCTTTGGACGTGCGCATGCCGACGTATACTGGCCACATTCTGTTCTAGCGGCCCCGAGGAGGCGGCATGGCGCTTCAAACGTGCGATAAGATGCTCTGCACCAACCGCGAGCATGATGAGCTGGTGCGTATGCGCCGTGCGCTGCATCGCATCCCCGAGCTTGATGATGATTTGCCAGAAACCTTGGCGTTTGTGCGTCACGAGCTCGAAGGGCTTTCGTGCTCTTTTGTAGATGTGGGTCCCTCGGCACTTGCGGCTTGGTTTGACTTTGGCCGTACCGAGACCGTTGCCATTCGTGCCGACATGGACGCCCTGCCTATCACGGAGGCCACCGGAGCCACCTTTGCGAGTACACACCCCGGCTGTATGCACGCTTGTGGGCACGATGGACACATGGCCATGGCGCTTGCGGCGGCTCAGTGGGTGGACGCGGTGCGCTCCGGCTTGGTTGCGGAGGTGAGCGCGGCCGACATGCACCGCAACGTGCTCTTTGTGTTCCAACCGGCAGAGGAAACCACAGGTGGGGCGCGGCGCATCTGCGAGACAGGCGTGTTTGAACACCTAAACGCCACACGCATTTTTGGGTTTCATCTTTGGCCCGACCTGCCGCATGGAGCCGTGACTACGCGTTCGGGCGCGCTTCTGGCGCGGTCGAGCGAGACGACGGTTGTGTTCCACGGGCGTTCGAGCCACATCGCCAAGTGGCGCGATGGGCGTGATGCGCTTGGTGCGGCGGCGCGATTTGTGGTGGGTTCCAAGTGGCTTTCGCGTCGGTTTGAGCAGGAAGAGCCCTTTGTGTTGCGCTTTGGGCATCTTGAGGCGGGATCGGTTCGCAACGCAATAGCCGGTGAGGCGCGCGTGGAGGGCAGCCTCCGCGTGTTTTCCGACGAGATGTTTGCGCGCGCCCAGGAGGCGGTGCGCGAGCTGGCACAGACCGCGGCGGACGAAGAGGGCTGTACGTTTACGTTGACGTTTTCGGACGGATATCCGCCTGTGCTGAATGACGCGGACCTTACGGAGCGGGTGCGCGTGGCGCTGCCCGAGCTCAGCCTGCTGCCCGAGCCGTTGCTCATTGCTGAGGACTTTTCGTTTTACCAGCGTGTGTTGCCAGGGGTGTTTATGCTGCTGGGAACGGGCACAGGCATTCCGCTTCATGCCGATACGTTCCAGTTTGATGAGGACGTGCTGGACGTGGGGCTCGGCGCATACAAGCGGCTGCTCACCATGGCGTAGCGCGGTGCGGCGACACGGCCGGGCGGGCGTGCTATAACCTTAAAGCATGGAGTGGTTTGCCGCGCGAGGGGGTGCGCCATGCGGGTCATTGTTGAGACGCAGAGCCGCATCCGTGCGCGCAAACGTCGCCGTGCGAAGCTGCTATTCCTGCGTATTTTGCGTGCCATGGGCGGTGCTCCGGTGGCACCTCTCGACGGCGCGGTCACCTTCCAGCGCGTTTCGCGCGTGCGGGCCGCGGTGCGACGCGTGGTGCCCGATCCGCTCCTTGCGAGCAAGAAGGCGCAGGCGATGGTTGTGGGGCTGGTGGCGGGCGTTATCCATGTTGCCTTCGCACTGGTGAATATGATTGCCGGCCTGCTTGTACGCTCGGTATGGACCTTCTCGGTTGGTGTGTTCATTGCGCTCATCAATGCAGGTAAGTCCTATCTTGCTTCTGGCGCCCTCATGGGCGGGACGCTTGACGGCAAGCCCGAAACCACCGAATCGCTCAAGCGCTGCCGCCGTGCCGGGCTGTCGCTCATGGTGATTGTTGTTGCTATGTCGGGCACGGTGGCGCGCTTGGTTGTGGCGGGGTACGGCCGCTCGTATCCAGGCGTACTCATCTATCTCTATGCGGGGTACGCGCTTATCCAGATGGTCTTTGCTACGGCGAATCTTGTGCGCGCTCGCCGGGAGGAGTTTGTTGCCGTGAAAGGCGTGCGCCTGTTCAACCTGGTCTGCACCCTAGTTTCCATCTTTGCCCTGCAAACGGTGCTCCTTTCGCGCGTGGCATGGGAGCGCCTGCCCATCCGTCTCTCGCGCGGTGTGGTGGAAGGTGTCGTGGGCGGCTCGGTGTGCGTGCTCATCGTTTTTGTGGGACTGTGGTTGGTTGTTGCTTCGAGCACGCGTCTTGCCGAGCGCCGGGGCGGCGTTGCACATCGGCGGCACCGTGAGTGAGTGATTGCGGCGCCACCGCGAGTGAGCGTCTACGGTTCTGACCGCGCGATGCGGACAGTGGGTGCGCAAAAAGCCCCCACAGTCCGCTCGCACATCTACCGGGGCATTGACAGCTATCTAGCGCAGAGCGCACTCCCGCACCGCACCGTCGGCAATTTTCCAGGTACGCGTTGTGCAGGCTGCCAGAAACGGTCGGTCGTGGCTCACGAGCAAAAGCGCACCCGGATACGAGGCGAGCGCGCGTTCAAGCGCTTCGACCGAGTGCAGGTCGAGATGGTTTGAGGGCTCGTCCATGATGATGAGTACCGGGTGGTCGAGCATGCCGAGTGCCAGCATGAGTTTTCGCAGCTCGCCGGGACTGGTTACATCGCCTTCGAGAAGACGGTCGGGATGCGAGTTGAGCTGTGCCACGTTGGAGAGCACCTGCCCGCGCTCGTCGGGGGAGAGTGCTCGGACGTGGGCGAGCACAGCGTTGCGCTGGGCGTCGTCTATTTCTTGGGGGATATCCAGCACCGCGAGGTCGTGCGGGATGAGTGTGCGCGCATGCGCGAGCAGGGTGGACTTGCCTGCGCCGTTGGGACCCACGATGGCCACGTGGTCGCGCGGGCCCACAAAGAGCTCGGGCACCGCGAGCGTGCCCGAACCGCATGGGATGTGCTCTTCGGGCAGATGCACAAGCACCTTTCGCGGGCTGGGCGTGGTGTCCATCCAGAGCTCGCCGTCGTAGCGCTTGTGCACAAAGGCTTGTGCCACGCGTTCGCGCGCGGCGCCTACGCGCGCCTCCATCTGGGACGAGAGACGGCCGGCTTGGCCATCCTTGCCCGTGAAAATGGCGAGGTCGATCACGGCTTTTGCCGAGGTGTCCTTGGGGTCAATGTGCCGTTTGCTGCGCTGCGCCTGGGCGCGCGCTGCTTCGTGGTCGCGTCGCAGCTTCTCGGCCTGTAGCCGCGCGAGGTCTGCTTTCGCCTGGGCGCGTTCCCGCATGGTTGTTGTGCGCTCCAGTTCTGCCTGCTGATGTGCTGCGGTGTAGCCTCCCGGACGCTCGACGAGCCGGCCGCCCGGCTCAAACGAAACACAGCGGTCCACCAGTGCGTCAAGCAGCTCGCGATCATGGGAGACCACGATGCCAATGCCGCGAAAGCCAGCAAGTGCCTGCTCAAGTGCCTGACGCGCGTCGCTATCAAGATGGTTGGTGGGCTCATCGAGGATGAGTACATCGGGACGCTGCCACAGGGCGCAGGCTATCTGGAGTTTTTTGCGCTCGCCAAACGAGAGCTCGTCAAAGCGCCAGGGCATGTCGTCCTCCAGATTGAAGGCTGTGCGCAGCCGGCGCGCTTCGGTGCCATAATCGAGCGCAAAGTCTGAGAGGTTCTCCGGTGGCGCCGCGGCGTCCTGCGGGCAAAGGGCACACACAAGGCCTTGCGTAACGGCGCCAGCATCGGGCTTGATGATGCCGGCGGCTATGTTTACCAGGGTACTCTTACCGCAGCCGTTATCGCCCAAAAGGCCCGTCCAGCCGGTGGGGAAGGTGATGGATACGTTGTTTAAAATGGGGTCTACCGCCGAGGGATAGGTATAGGTGACACCCGAGAGCATAAGCTGCATAGCGCATTCTCCTTTGATTGTGCCTGTATAGGCAGGCTGGTTGCGGGAATTCCCGCTGAGGAAAAATGGCTAGCGAATGCGCACTTGGTCCGTCCTATCCGCTTGTCCGATGGCGTCGCCACACGCGCTGCAGGCCCTATTGCCTACTCGGCAAGCGAGCCCAGTATAGCCAAGGTATCGCTGTGGGGCAATCGCGGAGTGTGTCCGGTTGGCCGCCCCGTGCGGTCCCGTGCGGCTGCGTGCAGTCATGCAACCGGCAGCCCCTGAGGGCCCTTGGAAGGTGCTGTTGCGGAGCTTCGTCCTCATGGGGCCGTATCGTTTCGGTTTCATCGCAACGAATGGACCGCTTGCCGGCATCAGCCGGGCACATTGCATGCTGTTGGAGCCCTGCTGCGTATTGTTTTGGACGGTTCAGAAAAAATGAATGCGGTTATCCGACGTTTTGACCCGATGCCCTAAGTATACGCAAAAACCCCGAGGCCTCTACCTGCGCTTTTGTTGCGCGGATAGGGTGGTCTACTCGGGGCGTGCGCGCAAAACGTCGGATAACCGCATTCATTTTCATTTGACTGTCTCAATCGATGCCGTAGTCCGCCCCGGCGGGGTTCACGCGGGGATGAGCCGGTGTGTGGCGGGGCCATGCCTGCCGGGGCTGTGGTTGATTCGCTAGAGCTCGCGGCGCTCGTAGAGCTTGAGAGAGAGGGCGGCGGAGGCGGCAAGGACAACGGCGGAGATGATAACGCATACTGCCACACCGGCGACTATTCCAGCTGGGGTCTCGAGTGCTTCGAGCGCGCTAGAGATGAGCTCCATTCCGGGGATGCCGCCGTCGAGCATCCCGCTGTTGCCGAGTGTCGCTACCGGAAGCACGAAGAGCAGCACGATAACAGTAGGCAGGATTTGCGTGGCGCGCGTCTGGCCAAGGCGGAAGTAGATGGGTGTGACCACGCTCGCCACCACCGAGCCGATGAGCAGGGTGAAGCTGGTCGTGAAGGCCATGACGCCAAGGAGGTCCGGATCGAAGGCAAATGTCTCTCCTACCTCGCCGCCGATTCCCAGGGCGGAAATCGCTGCCACGGAGACGAGCGCTCCTACCACGCCTACAACCATGCCCAGAAGGCCAAGCGTCACAATCGCGCCGTAGCGGCCGAGTACTACGTCACGCCGGGAGAGCGGCAGAGTGAGGCGAAAGAGGCCCCAGTGGTTGAGCTCGTCGTAGGCGGCGAGTCCCATGGCACCCATCATGAAGAACATGCAGGTGAGGGTGGCAGGCATGGCGAGGGGCGTCCTCATGCCCATCCCGATGCACAAGCTTACGAGAAGGCCAAGGCCCAGGAGCTGTCGGGCGTAGTGCTTGAAAACCGTCATTTCAATCAGGTAGGCGCGCTTCATTACCGGACACCGCCTTTCAGGGTGAGGGTGAGATAGTCGTCGATGGTCATACGGTCGCAGGGAATCTCTGGGAAGTTCTCCGCAAAGGCAAAGCGGTCGGGCACCAGGAGGTCGATGCCGTAGTCGTGGCGCAGGCAGCGGAGGTCGTGCTCGGGGATGATGCCCGAGGCCGCCACGCGCTCGAAGTCCGTGGCGCGGCAGCGGGCGACACCCATCTCGTCGGTGATGGCGTCCTTGGGAAGGTCAAAAATGATGCGGCCCGCCTCGATGCACACGATACGGTCTGCGATGCGCTCGAGGTCGCTCGTGATGTGGCTGCTCATGAGGATGGCGCGTCCCGGCTCGGCCACGAAGTCGCGGAGGCGGTCGAGCATCTCGTCGCGAGCCATGGGGTCGAGCCCCGCCGTGGCCTCGTCCAGGATGAGCAGGCGTGCGTCGTGGGCGAAGGCGCAGGCAAGGGAGAGCTTCATGCCCATGCCACGCGAGAGCTCCTTCACGGTCTTGCGGGCGTCGAGGCCAAATTCGGCGGTGAGACGCTCGAAGCGCCGCGCATCCCACGTGGCATAAACTCGGGAGTAGATGTGGCTCACGTCGGCCACGCTCAGGTGTTCAGGTAGGGAAACGGCGTCAAAGACAACACCGACCTGCTCCTTGGTGGCGGCGCCAGAGGGACGGGAGAGCTCCGTGCTCGAGGTTCCGAGTACGCGTCCCTCACCGCCGTCGATGGGAAATAGGCCGAGCAGCGCCTTGATGGTGGTGGACTTGCCGGCTCCATTTTGGCCGACGAAGCCTACGATTTCGCCTTCGTTTACGGTGAAACTCACGGTGTCGAGTGTAAAGCCGTCGTAGTGCTTGGTGATACCGCGCGCCTCGATGAGAGGAGTTCCGGCGGTCTGTTCGGACAACATAGAGAATCCTTTCATAGGAATGGGTTGGTTGGGGACGTGTTCCAACTGACCCATTGGGGACTGGGTAGGTCGTGCTATTCGAGGGCGAGGGCGAACATCTCGGTGAGCTCGTCGTTGCTGAGCCCCATGGCGCGTCCCGCTTCGATCGCGCGCGTCATGTGCGCTTCCACCTGACGGAGTTGGCTTTCGCGGATGAGCTCGGCATTCCCGCCGGCAACATAGCTGCCCTTGCCTTGCACCGTCTCGATGAAGCCGGCGGCCTCAAGGTCGGTGTAGGCGCGTTTGGTGGTAATCGCACTCACGCGCAGGCTGTTGGCCAAGGCGCGGATGCTGGGGAGCTGCTCGCCCTCTGCAAGCTCGCCCGAGAGAATCGCCGCTTTAATGCTGTCGGTGATCTGCTCGTAGATGGGCTTGCTGCTGGCGTTGGAGATAATGATTTCCAAGTTGGGTATCCTTTCGTGCGACTCGGCGAAGCGTCCTTCGTCCGAGGTGCCGCGTGCGCAGGCGTCCCTGCGGGCGCGGCGGGAGGGCGGCTGACGTCGCTGCCACCTTCCCGTCGGGTATAGTGTGTATACCCGATAAGTACAGTATATACTCACCTATACACAGTGCAAGAACTTTTTGCCGAGCGATGCGGGAGCGTGCGCTTTGGCGGCTCCAACGCGCATTCGCGAGGCCTCATATGACCGTGAAATGCGGCGCAACCAAAACGCAACCGAAAGTTGGGTGACATAGCCTATCTACCTGCGGTTTCTCTGAAAAATTGCCTAACTTTGGCTAAATGCTTTCATTGCCGACGCGACCTTTTCGAGAAGTTGGGAGGTTGACGGCTTCAAATAGTGCTCGCCGGTGACACCTTTGAGCTTGTGGCCCATGAGCAATTCGCATGTGTCGTAGTCTATGCTCCACTCGTACTGCGCGAAGGTGCGCCACGACCGACGCATGTTGGAGGGCGGGATTGTGTACGGCTTGGATTCGTGGTTCCAGATGCGCATGAAACGCGAGTATGTGATGACAGAGCCATCGTAGTATGGGAAGAGCCATTCGCTTTCACGCGCGGCGGTACCGCTGGAAAGTTCTAGCAGTCGCGTGCTGTACGGTTCAGGGATTATGATGGTTCGGACGCTCTGGCTGTTTTTCAGGTCTTCATCAGTGCGCAGCTTGTCCCTGTGCGACATTTGACGAACGATTGGAACGAGCGCGAAGGTCATGCCCATGCATTCGGCGGGCTGCACCTCTAACCTTTTGACTGCAAGCGATTCTCCGACGCGGCATGAGCCGAAGAGTTGGAGAATCAGCGCTGGTTCGCAGGTCTTCCCGCGCATGAATTCGAACATTTCGTTTGCTTGTGCAAGGGTGTACATGCCGTCAGACTTCTTCGTCTTCTTGTCCGGCAGCTCGTAGCCGAGACGGAATTTGTTAGCCGGTGAAACCTCGTACTTGACCGCAAAATCCATGATGGTTCTAGCAACGATCAATGACAGCTTTGCATCATAGTGGTTGAGCGTCATGAGCCATGATTGAATATCAATAGGCTTGATGGCTGTCACTGGGGCGTTCCTCCACCTTGGCAGCACGTATGCGTTGAGAACCTTTTTATATTTTTCGGCGGTGTCCGGCTTCACCTTGCCGGTTTCGACGCGCGTGGCAAGCCATGGCAGATACCACAGGTCGCACGCGGTTTCGATTGTCGGTGTCGGCCTATCCTTGCCGTGGAGCACTTCAAGCTCTGACATTCGCGCGTCAGCCTGCTTGTACGTGCCGTAAAACGTCTCGCACATGCGCTTGCGACCGTCCGTGGTGTTCTCCACCCATCTGAGGACGTATTTCTTGCCTTTTATTCTTTCATCGATATGGCCCCACGAGCGCCTTTGCTTTCGACGTGGCATAATGTAGTTGCCTCCGTTTCCCCCAAAAGACGAGGCTGATAGATTGCCCTCTCCACCCCATGCTTGGCGGCTAGGTGGAGGGGGCGCCTTGCGCTTATATCCTGTCGTATCGGAATACCCCTCTCTTTCTCAGCTCCTCGCTCGTGCGGAACTGCTCGGCGTCGGGTACTTCGGTGAACTCTACTGTTTTGTCGTAATTTTTCTTAACGACCTCCTCAATCTCCGCTAGTGAAACCTTGAAGAACTCTCGCCGTTGGTTAACTATGTTCACCTTGCGATCCTCGAACTCATGGTGGAGTGCTGCTTCGAGCTTCGGGGCATCATCGCAAAATATCATGGCGTGCACGTCAAAATTAAATGGCACAGACGCATCGCTTAGCTCGCGAATCCGCTCCATCGGGTCGAGTCGTCTCGTCATTCCGATTTTATAGATCCCTTCTCCAAAGGAACCGATGTTCGAGATGACATAAACGAACCCCGCCTTTTGATTCGCTTCTCGATAGTCGACGTCGGCAACCGCCTTATCAACATCGGCAAGCTTCGCTTTGAGTTCTGATGCCTTCTCCTCAAGGTCGCGTCGTTCATCGCCCGTCGCATCTTTCAGACGATTTGAGATGTCCTTATAGGCTGTTAGATACTGCTTCCTCTCTTTCTCTAGCTTTTTGCGAGCTGCTGCGATTTCCTGGGCGAGCTTCCTCGCTTCTCGCTCTTGCTCACGAGCTTCGCGAAGTGCTTCTTTCTCTTCTTCTTTCTGAAGGGCGTATTCGTAAGCGAGACGAACCTCTTCTTCCTTTAGCTGTTGATATTTACGGGGGACGTCGATTCCCATGACAGAGCCAAGCCTGTTGATTGTTTCTGCGGTTTTATAGACCTGCTCGATAGACTTGTTAACGTTCGTCGCTTTCACCTTGCGCACAATCTCATCGCATTCGCCGTTGTAGGCTCTGATGAGCAATTTTGTGGTCTGGCTGACCATCTGTCTGCCCTTTGCTTTGCTTCCGTCTACAGTCCACCTCGTACCATTCGCTATCTTGTTGATCATTTTGATGAATTCTTTTTGACGGGCCCTGCACGATTTCAGCTCGTCTTTGAATTGGCTTGAGTTGGCGAAGTCGAAACGCGGCTCATATAGGCCGAACTCCTGAACCAAGAACTCGTCATCGAAAGTAGCGAGTTTTTCTCGATTCCGCTTTATTTCATCTGCCAAATCTTTGCTCTCTCTGGAAAGCCTAGAGTTCTTACTGGCGATTTCATCTTGTTGCCTGCGGGCATCGGAAATTTCCCCTTTGATCTTCTCTAGAAGCTGGGAAAGCCTAGATGCTTCTCTCATCTCAGGTGTAAGAAGCTTTTCTGTATTGTCTAAGCGGTTCTGAAGTTCTTGCAGCTTTGATTCGAGTTCTTCGGCCTGCTTTTTATATTCATTTCCCTTGAAGGTATCTAGAAAGCCCATTGCTCTTTCACCGCTTTCCCATGTGGCGTCTTCACCAACAACCTGTTTGTTTCGTTACTCCATCTCCTCGCTCGGCTGGAACCAGACCACCGTGCCGTGGAACTCCACCGAGTGTTCGTCGGAGCTCGTGATAACGATGTCCTCGTAGCCCTCGTCCCACGACTCGGGGGAGAGCACCAAGGTGGAGGCCCCTCGGTACATGCGTCTCATGACGTAGTCCGACCCGTCGATGCTCACGACCGCCACGCTGCCGTTCTGGGGCGCGCGGCTCGGGTCGATGAGGATGTAGCACCCCTCCGGATAGACCTTCGACATGCAGTTGCCCTCCACCTGGAGGAAGTACGCGTCCGGATGGCGCTCGCGCACCTCGTAGGGTACGGGGATCTTCTCATCTAGGATATCCGGCTCCTGCGCGGCGCCCGCATGCACGCGGCCCAGCAGAGGGGCGTAGGCGGGCTTGGGCTCGCTGTTGGGAATCTTTGCCCCATGCGGCAGGTCGCTACCGAAGTTCATACCGCCGTCTTCTATAAGGTTGCTTTTCTTCAGTCCGTAATGATCCGCAATACGCTGGATGGAACCCATACGCGGCTCAGAGAAGCCGCCCTCCCATTGAGAAACGGCACCACGCGATACGCCTGCAATTTTTGCAAGCTCTTCTTGCGTAATGTCGTAGCGTTTGCGCAGCTCAACAATATTTTCCCTAATTCCCATCTGCGCACCTCCTGTTAGGATTTCTTACATTGTAAGATAATTCCGCTTGACACGCTACGTTAGTATTACTAGCATTATCATTGTCAGATAAAAGGAAGGAGGGACGGTACCGATGCCTTACGAAACGCTATTGGAAGCGCGCAAGCGCGCTGGATACACTCAGCAAGACATGGCAGATAAGCTGGGCTGTTCACGCCCCACTTACGCTGCAATAGAAGCAGACCCGTCACGTGCGACGGTGCTTCAGGCCAAAACGATATGCTCGTTGCTCTCGAAAAACTACGAGTATATTTTTTTCACCCAAAACGCTAGATAAACTAACGATTCGATTCACCCCTCCGCGCGGAGCCGTCCGAACTGTACCCGAGTGCTGCTGCTGCGATCGCGGACGGCCCCGGGCGGGGGAGTGGAGCAAACGACGAACCAAGGAGACCGAAATGAGGAGCAAACCGACCATCGAAGAGCTGAGGGGCATGTACTCCACCTACCTCGACGCATGCGAGGAGAACGAGAGGGCCAAGAAGGCGTACGCCGCCGACCGGAACGACCGCGGCAAGGCGCTCGACTTCGACGCAGCAGCGACGCGCATGCTCGACGCCCGCCACGACTTCGTGGCTGCTGCGGGCGGCGTGCTCGCCATCGGCCGCGACGAGTTCACGAAGCTCTGGTTCTCGCGCGACGTGAGCGACCTCATGGAGCGTCTCGAATCCGCGGCGTAAGCGGAACGACGACTCGCGGCCCGGCTTGTATTCCGGGCGAGTAGCTTGAGTACTGAATAGCCCCGACCCCTTGCAAGGATGCGAGCGCACCACGCCATGACCATCCTCGATTGGGCGAGTGGGGCGGGTGTGGCACCTACCGAACCGAAAAGGTGCGATATCGAGGCAACCGCCATGCGGGGGCGTGTCGAGGTGGGAAGACTCCTTGACCACCAAGCCCGGCACACCCCTACGTGTCCCAAGCAAGGCGATGCGGGGCCGCCGGCATAACGGCCCCAAGGACATAGACCCATGACTGACCACGCCGGGCTGCACGCCTCCACGTGGCGGCTGCCGACACAAAGCAAAGCAATCAAAAAAGAGAAAGCCCCTGCACGAAATGGAACGCGGGCAAGGGGCTTACGACCTGGAAGGAGGTCTATATGGATGATACCACCGCAACGACGTTCGCCGAGATGGCGGAGCACATTGGCATAAAGCCGCGTCTGCTCTACCCGGTGAAGACCGTGGCGCAGGTTCTGGGAGTGGAGCCCTCCACCATCTATGACGAGATAAGCGCCGGTCGCATGCGCTACCACCTGCCGCCAGGAAGAAGGCAGGGCCGCATGGTGCGCCCAGAGTGGGTCGATGAATGGATAGAGGAGGGCACGCATGGAACGCTCTGACTTGCAGATGTGGCGCGAGGCGAGCCTCGCCGAGAAAGTCTCCACAATCGCGGGGGCGGCGGTGTCCGTCCTCGCTTTCATCGCCATCTCATGGGCGGTGCTGTGATGGAGGTCGTGAAGAACTCGCGCGGCGAGTGGTGCTCCGTGGAGCGCATCCGCCGCGACGACTACGAGCCCGCGCACGACGTTCGGATTCTCCACCCCATCGAGGGTGTACCCAAGACGGCTACAGCGCGTCAGGCGATGGCGCACCTGGCGCTCAATCAGGAAGGACGCGAGGAATGAAGAAGCTCTACCTGTTGACGACGCACTACGGGGACGTCCCCGTGATGGCGTTCGCGGACGAGCGGACGGCCCGGGCGCTCGAGGAGAGGTTCACAGGGTCGAAGGTCGTGGCAATCCCCGCGCTCATCGTGGAGGAGCTTGAGGAATGGAAGTGGGGCGAGGATGGAGAACGATAAGGCCGCGGGCATCCAGAAGCTCGCGCTGGCCGAGGCAATCATCAAGGCGCTGAAACCGCTCACGGACACGCGCGGCGGAAAGGGCGGCGTGGACAACCTGCGCACGCGCGCTGACGACGAGCTGCGCCGCATCTACGCGGAGAGCGGGGCCGACCGACGCCAGATAGACATCAACGGAGTGAAGGTGGGCACGCTCTCGCTCGCCTTCACGAAGCCCGTAGACCGCACCGAGATAGGCGTGCTCGACATGGACGAGCTCATCGGGTGGCTGCGCGACACCGACGAGGGCCGGGACACCCTGGCAGAGGTGCTAACCGGTTACAAGACCCTGAGGGCGGTGCTCGACACCGCGCAGGCGTTCGGGTTCATGCCGGACGGATGCAGCGCGGTGGAGGTGCACGACCCGGCGCACATCAAGGGCACGACCCTGCGCGTCGACACGCAGAAGGTCGCCGAGGCGCTCGCCGGGCAGCTCCCCGTGGCCGTCGCGGGTCTCATCTCCGGGGAGGTGGAGTAATGGGTCATAGGAAGGACATGGGCCGGGTCACCTCTGACATGCTGAGGGCTATTCCTGGCTGCCCGCATTACCTTGCATGCTCAGACGGCAGGATTCTCAGCCTGTATAGCATGTCGTGGCTCGAACCGCATCTCGACAAGTCTACCGGATACCTACATGTGAGCATTTCCGAAGAGGGAAAGGTTTCTACGCGTTCAGTCCATCGGTTGATTGCTGAGGCGTTCCTGCCCAAGGAGTCAGACATGCTCGTGGTCAACCACAAGGACGAGGACAAGCTGAACAACACGCCGGGAAATCTCGAATGGGCCACTGTCGCCGAAAATATCCGATATGGCACGGCTAGAAAACGAGCGTCCGAAACGGCTGGGATTGAGGCGCTTAGGGAATCGGCCGCGCGTGCGCGAGAAATCAGGTCTAAGAGGCACGAGAGGCCGGTGGTCAACATCGACACCGGTCGCGTGTTCCCTTCCATTCGAGATGCCGCCCATGCGATGGGTCTGCGCAAAACCGGCATATGGGGCGCGTGCAACAAGAGGCAGAAGACATGCGGCGGATACCGATGGGCGTATGAGGTGGAGACGGCGTTATGAGCATTCCTGTTCTTATCATCGGCGAGCCGGGCAGCGGTAAATCATCCAGCATGCGCGGGTTCGCCGAGGACGAGCTGGGCGTTATCCAGACCATTGCGAAGCCCCTGCCGTTCAGGAGCAACCTCAAGGTCGCGCGGTCGAGGAGCTTCGAGAAGGTCAGGTCATGGCTGCTCGCGTCAAAGAAGTACCGGGCCATGATGGTCGACGACTTCGGCTACCTGATAACGGACACGTACATCAAGTACAGCTATGGAACGGAGAAGCTGTACGACCAGTACGAGGTGTTCAAGATTATCGGCGGCGAGGTTTACAACCTCATCAACGCGCTCAACGAAGATGGCCAAGATGACCGCATTGTCTACCTGACCATGCATATCGAGCGCGACAACTTCGGACATATCGAGCCGGCGACAGTGGGAAAGATGCTCAACGAGAAGGTAAAGCTCGTGGGTATGTTCACCATCGTAATCATGGCGACCAGCGATGGTGGGGATTACCGGTTCATCACGAACGGACAGCCGCTCAAGTCACCTATGGGGATGTTCCCCCAAGAGATGCCGAACGACCTCAAGCAGGTCGACACGCTCATACGCGAGTACTGGGGCATTGCCCCGCTGAAAGACACCGAGAAGAAGGGAAATCCAGATGAAACCAATCGACCTTAGCAACGTGGAGGAGTCCGACGGGGGCTATGCGAGCCTCAAGCCGGGCGCTTACAAGTGCACGATCATGAAGGTGGAGGACGTTCCCGCCAAGGAGTACCTGCGCGTGTTCCTGGACATCATCGAGGGCGAGTTCAAGGACTACTTCAGCGACCCGTTCTACGAAGACAAGCCGTTCGCGCGCTCCATCATCATGAGCTACAAGGAGGCGGCGAAGCCGTTCCTCAAGGGTAGGCTCCACGTCATCAGCGACTGCAACCAAGGGTTTGACGCCGAGGCCGCCATCAACGCGGGCAAGGAGCAGATGCTTGTGGGCAAGGCCGTGGGTGTGGTGTTCCGCGAGGAGGAGTACTACGACAAAAAGACAGGCGAGTTTAAGATGGGCTCGCCGCGCCCCGACCGGCTCGTCCGGTTCGACGAGATGGGCAAGGACTCCAACGCCAACCCGAAGCCCAAGATGCTCGACGACGCGGGAAAGCGCGGAGCGATGGAGCGTGCTGGCGTGAGGACGTCGGCGGGAACCGTGGTCACGACGTCCGACATTTACGACGATGACATCCCGTTCGACTAGGCCGGAAATACTCTGCGACACACGGCAGCAAAAGGGAAAACACGGGCACGTCGATGGCTGGTTCACCGCTCACGGCGTGCCCTTCTCCTACCGAAAGCTCGACTTCGGCGATTATATGCGATCCGACGGGTTCGGAAACATCGTTGTCGACACCAAGAAGGACGTTCAGGAGCTGGCCGGCAACTGCGGGCGAGAGCACGCGAGATTCGTGCGCGAGCTCGACCGCGCGAGGGACGCCGGATTCCGGCTCTTCATCCTCGTGGAGGAGCTCGAGAAGTACAACGACCGGGACGAGATGTACCGCTGGGTGTCGCGCGTGTGCCGCTCATGCAAGGAGTTCCGCGCCAAGAGGTGCAGGCCGAGCGTCGACAGGTGCCGGGTGCGGAGGTTCAAGCCGATGAACGGTGGGACGCTCGCCAAGATCATCACCAAGCTGGAGAAGGAGCACGGGGCGCTGTTCATGTTCTGCAGGCGGGGCGACACCGCCCGCGTGATATGCGACCTGCTGGGGGTTGAGTATGACGAATGACATCTCGCCGTGCGGGGCGGCGGCGCTCGACTACATATCGAGGGGGCTGGCTGTAATACCGGTGAAGCCGGGCACGAAGGTTCCAGCCACCCTGCACGGCATCAACGACTGGAGCGACAACCCCGACCAGGCGAGGTTCTGGTGGGGCTCGGGCGAGTTCAAGGGCAAGCCGGGTTCCAACCCGCGGTACAACGTTGGCGTGGTGTGCGGACAGGTCTCAGGCGGCCTCGTGTGCATCGACGTCGACTCGCACGGCGACGTTGACGGGCGCGAGACGCTCAGGACGTGGCAGGTGGAGAACGGCAAGCTGCCAGAGACCGTGACCCAAGTAACGGGAGGCGGCGGGCTCCAGCTCTTCTACCGGGTCGATAGGAAAATCAAGCCGAGCACCAACGGTGATATCGGAATTGATATCAGGGGCGACGGCTCGTTCGCGGTCATGCCGCCGAGCCTCCACCCCTCGGGGGAGCGCTACGAGTGGAGCGTGAGCTTCGACGATTGCGACATGGCCGACGCGGACAGCAAGGTCTACGAATTCATCGATTACGTCAGGCCCGAGGGCGCGAAGGCCGCCGAGGACGGCTCAAAGCCGCTCTTCGAGCTGCCTGACGTGATTGAGAGCGACCGCAACAACACGCTCTTCAAGTACGCCTGCAGCCTGCGCGAGAGGGGGCTGGGCGGGGCGGACATAGCGACGCTCGTGGAGGCGAAGAACTCCACCAACTGCAAGCCGCCCCTGCCCGCCGCCGAGGTGCGCAAGATCTGCCAGAGCGTGCTGCGCTACAACCCGGGGAACGAGGCGAAGACCACCAAGGCCGAGACCATCGGCGAGGTGGAGAAGGCCGAGAAGCTGAAGAACGTCACATCCCTTGAGGTGTGCCAGCTCATGCTCGGCAACGAAGACATATCGAAGGGCATCAAGTTCGACGTAATCGACCAGAGGCCATGGAAGGTCGCCCCGCTACCGTGGGACAGGACGGACGAGGTGCGCCCTGTCGCGGACGGCGACGTGGCCAGCATGTACGGGGTCCTCGAATACGGCAGCGGCATACGCTCGATGGCGCAGTTCAAGACGGCGTTCGACCAGTTCCTCATGGTTCCGTCGCAACGCATGAACCCGATTGACGACGTGTTCGGAGCCCTCCCCTCCGTTGAGATGGAGTGGGGGGACCCGTCAAGGCCGCCCGAGACCTGCAAGGTCGACGGGGTGGAAGAGATGACGTTCTCCGGCAAGCTGTTCAGGCTGCTGCTCGACGCGGAGGACAACGAGTACACGGAGCAGGTGGAGCTGCTGATGCTCAGGCAGCTCGTGGCCAGGGCGTTCCACCCGGGATGCAAGGCGGACTCCATGATCGTGCTCGCGGGCGGGCAGGGAATCGGAAAGTCGACGTTCGCCCGAGAGCTCGCGCTAGACGAGAGGTTCTTCCTCGACGGCATGAGCAAGTTCGACGAGGAGCATAAGCGCAGGCTTATCGGGAAGCTCGTGGTGGAGGTCTCAGAGCTTGAGGCGTTCAACCACAGCGACATGTCGAGCATCAAGCAGGCCATCACGGCCCAGCGCGACAACATCCGCATGCCGTACCGCGAGTACGCGGCGGACTACCCTCGCACGTGTGTCTTCATCGGCACCACCAACGAGGGCGCGTTCCTGACGGACACTACAGGCAACAGGCGGTTCCTGCCGGTCGTGTGTAAGCAGCCGGCATGCGAGCCGAACCCTATGCTGTTCGACGGGACAGCGAGGGACATGATACGGCAGGCCGTGGCGGAGACCGCGGCGCTCTACGAGCAGCTCGGGGATGAGGCGTTCATGAAGACGCTGGTGCTGCCGAAGCGCATCATGGCGCAGGTGGTGGAGACGCAGGACGAGTACACGCAGGAGGACGATGTTCTCACGGCCGTCTCGTCCTACCTTGACTCGCTGCCCGACAACATATCCCGAGTGAACGTGAAGATGGTGATGATCGAAGGCATGGACTATTCGAAGGAGGCGTTCAGCCGGGAGAAGCGATATGTCAAGAACGACGTGGCGCGCGCCATCTCGAAGTGCACGGGATGGGAGAAGATGAAGGGCAAGCAGCTCGTGAACGGCTTCGGCACGTCGCAGACATGGCGGCGCGTCGGATAATTTTGCCAGCGAGGGCAAACGCTTTGCCCATAAGGCAAAGAACGGAACCGCTGGTAAACGACTTATTTTGCCCTATTTGCCCTACTTCCTCTAACCCAATGAATCTATAGAAAAATATATATAGATATATATAGGGGAATAGTCTCAGAGCATGGGCAAAGGGCAGAAGGGCAAAGCCGATAGCAACAATCGGCAGGTCAACGGCAAAAAACGGCCGTTTTGCCCATGGGCAAATTTTGCCCAACGCAATCGAATCACAACCGAATAGGAGGCGGCCTATGGGCCGATACGAGGGTACGGGCCGCAACCATGAGGGCTACCGCGACCCGACGGCGGAGCGAGCCGTGCGCAAGGTCGACGTGCCCCTGCGCGACTGGCGCGACTACGATGCGATGCGTTTCATGCGCTACGCGGACGGAGCGCCGATAGAGCACGGGCATGTTGTCCACCTCCCCGGCAGTGGAGACATGGCGCTCTACCGCGTCCAGGGATTCAACACCCGCTCCGGGCGCGTCGTGCTGATCTCGACGCTCGGTGCAACGGTGGAGGCCGACCCGAGCGAGGTGAGCCGATGGTGAAAGAAGCGTTTCAAGCCATGTGGCGGCGTTTTGAGAACCGCCCCGGTGCGTCCGCCCGGAGCGCCAGCCAAAGGGCCGTGAACACGGCCTGCGGCCCGAGAGAGGAGCAAGCATGAAGATACGTTTCGCCGACAGATACGAAGTGCAAAAGTTCGACAAGCTCAACTGGGCGGTGTTCCGCGTGATGCCCGAGAGCTACGACAACTCAAAGACTAAGTACCGCACGGCAGAGGACGGCCGCGCGCTCAAGCACACGGGGACGTACCACGGGAAGTGCGAGCACGCGGTGGAGAAGGCCGCGGAACTGCTGCTCGCGGACGGCCTGGACGCGTCGGAGGCGCGTGACCTTGCCGCGCTGCTCACGGATATCCGCGCTGAGGTGGAGAAGGCCGCTCGTGAAATCGGAGAGGCTACATCGTGAAGCCGAAGCGGAAACCCGAGTGGCTGAAGAGCGTGCCCGACGTGCTCGCAGACCTCGAGCGCGTGGCCCGCTCGGGCAAGGTGGAGACTGGCGCCGCCCTGCGAATCCTATGGGACGTCGGCCTGCTGCAAACAGACCTGCAGAGCACGCGAGAGGAGGAGCGACGCACCGCGTACGCAGCGGGCTTTGCTGAAGGCGCGGCCCTCGCGGGCAAGCGGGCCAGCCGCTCCATGGGCTTCAAGGACGGCTACTGGGAGTCCATGGCGAACAAGGGAAAGAGGTAACGATGGAAGACGATGTGAGGCAGTCGAGCACCGACCGCTACGCCGTGTCTCAGGCCTATCGATGGAAGGCTGAGCGGGACAAGGCGCGGCAGGAGCTGATGAAGGCTCAGGCAAGGCTCATTCCCGAGGGCATCGAATGGCCTAAGTACGACACGGGCGGGCTTGTGAGCATCGGGGACGATGTGGTCGGCCCGGACTACGGCGAGAGCATCCATGTGGACGAGATCACCTTCCACGCCAACGGGTTCACGCTGCGCGAGAAGACGGGACTCGACCATTGGTACGAGAACAATGACCGGTTCAAGCGCCCCGCCGTACCCGTCGCCGATGGCGGTGGCTGCTGCGAACCCGGAACGTACCGGTGCCAAGAGCGAGCCTTCACGTGCGACTCATGCGGCCACACCGTATTCGTGGACAAATGCATGGTCGATGAGATTCGCTATCTCCGCGCGAAGGGCATCAGGACGCTCAACTGCTGCTGCGGCCACGGAGGCAAGGCTGAGCCGTTCATCATCGTCAACGAGGACGATGAGCGCCGTATGCTCAACATGGGATACGAACGACTCGTGAACGAGTTCGGGTCTACATACTTCATCCCGAAGAGCTCATGCCCGCCAAAAGTCCTAGCCGCTGACGGCGAGCCGCTTGAGGTCGGGCAGACGGTGTACGAGGTTGACGGCACCGGGCACGCGTTCAAGGTCGTGAGCATCCGACACGGCATCGAAGGCACCATACAGCCGACGGTGGTGACATGTGACGAAGGGGACGGCACGAGCTCTCATTTTCTCCCATCAGCCCTCACCCACCAGCGCCCCGTGCTGGACGCGGACGGCGTGCCCATTGAGCTCGGCGATGACCTATACAGCGTTGAGGGCGGTCTGAAGCTCCACGTCTCAAACATCGATAGGGTTAGCTGCATGATCGCGACGTCTGCGATGTTCGCACTCGACAAGTGGGCCGACCCGTCAATGTTCACCCACACCAAGCCCGAAATCGACAGCTGGGAGCGTATCGAGGCCGACGCCATGGTGGACGCCAAGCGCTACTGCGAGACCAGAGGCATCAGCCCCGAGTACCCGAAGCACAACGGCAAGGCGAAGTGCGAAGACCTCGTGCGCCGCGCCAAGAAGCTGGCGGGGGTGGGCGAGTGATGTTCGAGATGAACGTCTACCCCGCCTGCCTCGAATGCAGGTGGCGCGAGTTCGTGGAGGAAGAGGCCTACGACTCTAAGGGCACGGCCTACATCTTCGAGTGCAAGAAGCTCCCCGTCTGCAAGCGCATTGAAGGCCAGGAGAAGTTCAAATCCGAGAGGGGCGAGTAATGGCCGAGTACATATGCGAGATGGACGAGCAGATGCATGCGACGGTCTATGGGGACATGCCGATCGTGCGGTGCCGCAACTGTAAGAACTACCGGCCCGCCGAGGATGACGAGCACGAGGACGGTTGCGCACTTGCATATGCATACCTCTTCGAGACCAGCCCCGACGGCTTCTGCGCGTGGGGCGAGCCAAGGGAAGGAGAACGACGATGATT
>DVID01000014.1 GCA_018711625.1 Candidatus Limicola stercorigallinarum
AAATACACAAATACGAATGTCTGTAAAGACCGTTTACCGAAACGCATCTACCTGCGGAAACTACCGTTCACGGAGAATGAGCGGCCCACGGTTCACCATTTCTATACAATTATATGCGGTCTGTGGATGGCAGGCATGACGTCTCTGCGGACCACAATGTAACCTCTCTAGCTAAGGAGGTAGGTATGGTAGGTATTGTCCTTGCAAGTCATGGCGACCTTGCTGCGGGCATCAAGCAAACGGCCTCGATGGTCTTCGGCGATCAGCCGGACGTCGTGACCGTGAGCTTGCAGCCGAGCATGGGGCCCGATGACCTGAGGGCCGAGATCGAGAAGGAGGTGGCAACACTTTCGGATCCCGAGCAGGTGCTGTTCCTTGTTGACCTGTGGGGCGGTACGCCCTTCAACCAGATCAACGGGCTGCTCGACGCCCATCCTACGTGGGTGGCGGTCACCGGCATGAACTTGCCGATGGTCATCACAGCGTACTCAGGTCGTTTTGACGCCAACGCCACGGCTCAGGACATCGCCAAGTCGCTCCTCAAGGAGTCCCGTGACGGCGTGCGCATCAAGCCGGAAGACTTGGAGCCCGAAGAGGCTACCACGGCCGCTGCGGCGCCCGCGCACCCCACCGGTGCAATTCCTGAGGGCACCGTCCTCGGCGATGGTCACATCAAGTTCGTGATGTGCCGCGTCGACACCCGTCTGCTGCATGGCCAGGTGGCAACCACGTGGACCAAGCAGACCAATCCCGACCGCATCATCGTCGTTTCGGATGCCGTCGCTCATGACGACCTCCGTAAGACCATGATCCAGCAGGCTGCTCCTCCGGGAGTCAAGGCTCACGTCATCCCCATCAAGAAGATGATTGAGGTCTCCAAGGATCCGCGCTTCGGCGCCACCAAGGCGATGCTGCTCTTCGAGACCCCGCAGGATCTGCTTGCGTGCGTTGAGGGCGGCGTTGACATCAAGGAGGTCAACCTCGGCTCGATGGCCCACTCCGTGGGCAAGGTCGTTGTGACCAACGCTATCGCCATGGATCAGGCCGATGTCGAATGCCTTGAGAAGCTCGCCGCTAAGGGCATCAAGTTTGATGTCCGTAAGGTTCCGGCGGACTCGCCCGAGAACTTCGACAACATGATGAAGAAGGCTAAGTCCGAGCTGGCGGCTCAGGCGTAACGGTAAGGAGGGAAACATGTCGGTAATTACAATCGTCCTGATTGTCATCGTTGCCTTCCTCGCCGGCATGGAAGGCGTCCTCGACCAGTGGCAGTTCCATCAGCCCCTGGTTGCGTGCACGCTCATTGGTTTGGTGAGCGGCTACTTCGAGGCGGGCATCATCCTGGGCGGTACGCTCCAGATGATGGCTCTTGGCTGGGCTAACGTCGGCGCTGCTGTGGCGCCTGACGCGGCACTCGCATCAGTTGCTTCGGCAATTCTTATGGTTATCGCCATGATTGGTGGCTCTGATCAGAATACGGCCATCACGACGGCCATCGCTGTGGCTGTGCCGCTTTCCGTGGCTGGCCTCTTCCTGACCATGATCGTCCGTACCATCGCTATCCCCATCGTCCACATCATGGACGGCGCGGCGGCGCGCGGCGACTTCTTCGCCATCGACGTGTGGTCCATCGTGGCCATCTGCCTCCAGGGCATCCGTATCGCCATCCCGGCTGCAGCCCTGTGCTTCATCCCGTCTGATGCCGTTATGGGCGTTCTTAACATGATGCCCGCATGGCTCAACGAGGGCATGACCATCGGCGGCGGCATGGTTGCTGCTGTTGGTTACGCCATGGTCATCAACATGATGGCCACCAAGGAGGTCTGGCCGTTCTTCGCGCTGGGCTTCTGCCTCGCTGCCATCTCTCAGCTCACGCTGATCGCTCTCGGCGTTATTGGCATCTGCCTTGCCCTTATCTACCTTGGTCTCAAGGAGATTGGCCAGTCCGGCTCCGGTGCTGGCGGCTCGGGTGACCCGCTGGGCGACATTCTGGACGACTACGAGTAGGAAGGGAGGAGACAACAATGGCAGAGAACAAGATCACGCTTTCTAAGAGCGACCGTCTTAAGGTTTGGTTCCGTCACCAGTATCTCCAGGGCTCCTGGAACTACGAGCGTATGCAGAACGGCGGTTGGTGCTTCTCGATGATCCCCGCGATCAAGAGGCTGTACACCAACAAGGATGACCAGATTGCCGCGCTCAAGCGCCACATGGAGTTCTACAACACGCACCCCTATGTGTCGTCTCCCGTCATCGGCGTCACCCTCGCTCTTGAGGAGGATCGCGCCAACGGTGCGCCCGTTGAGGATGCTGCCATCCAGGGCGTTAAGGTTGGTATGATGGGTCCGCTCGCTGGCGTTGGTGACCCTGTCTTCTGGTTCACCCTTCGCCCGCTGCTCGGCGCACTGGGCGCTGGCCTTGCTATGAGCGGCAACATCATGGGCCCGATTCTCTTCTTCGTGGCCTGGAACGTCATCCGTCTTGCCTTTGAGTGGTACACGCAGGAGTTCGGCTACAAGCTGGGCACCTCCATCACCAAGGACCTTGGTGGCGGCCTCATGGGCAAGATCACCGAGGGTGCTTCGATCCTTGGTATGTTCGTTATCGGCGGCCTCGTCCAGCGCTGGGTGTCCATCTCTTTCGCTCCGACGGTCTCCGAGGTCACGCAGTCTGATGGCGCGTTCATCGACTGGTCTGCTATCGCCGACACCGCCAACAATGGTGGTCAGGGTGTTGCCGATGCTATCCACAGCGCACTTTCGCAGTACGCTTCGCTCGGTTCCACCGGCCTTGAGCAGATCAAGGTTACTACGCTTCAGCAGAACCTCGACCAGCTCATTCCTGGTCTTGCGGCTGTGTGCGTGACGCTTCTGTGCTGCTGGTTGCTCAAGAAGAAGGTTTCCCCGATCGTTATCATCATCGGCATGTTCGCTGTTGGTATCATCGGTCACCTCGTTGGCCTGCTCTAAGATCTGGCCTTTGTCTTGAGCGCGTGCGCGCAAGGCATATCCTATGGGGTCGCGGGCGCTTGCTCGCGGCCCCATTGTTTGTAGAAGGGAAGGGTCACCAATGGCGACCTCGCAAAACACCACCGTCGACCTCACCATCCCCGGTACCTCGTTTATGGGGCTTACTACCTATGGCAACGTAATGGTGGGGGACCGCGCTTTTGAGTTCTACAACGAGCACAACCCCGAGGACTTTATCCAGATTCCTTGGGATGAGGTGGACTATGTTGCTGCGTCGGTGATGTTTGGGGGCAGGGTCATCCCGCGCTTTGCCATCTTCACCAAGTCGAATGGCCATTTCGCGTTCTCTACACGCGACAACAAGCGTACGCTCCGCGCTATTCGCACCTATGTTCCCGCCGACCATCTGGTGCGCTCGCTCACGTTTTTTGACGTCATAAAAAAGGGCTTGGGCCGCATCTTCCATCGTTCCTAACACAGGCTCATGAATCACCTTCAAGGTTCGATGAAAACTTTAAGGTTTACCCTCACCTGAGGTACACTTAACGAGCTGTATCGTTAACCGTATGAAGTGAGGGGAACTTCGTGGCAAACGACATGAATCGCCGTCAGGTTCAAGGGACGGGTGCGGCTCGTACCCCGCAGGCGCGTCCAGCGGGCAAGCGCTTTAAGAAACCTGCACAGGCAGCGCCTACCGCTCGTTCACAGCGTCCGCAAACTGCCGCCTCCTCACAACGCTCCGCGCATCGGGGAGGTGCGCGCACGGCAACTCCGACGCGCGCGGTTCGTCCAGCGGCATCTCGTAGTACGGGTGGATATAGCAGCTATGCCTCAGCCCATAAAGGCCCTGCTCCTTGGACGGTGGTAGTGGCCATTCTTGCTGCTATTGCCTTTGTGGCCGTTATGGCGCTCGTGGTCGTTCCCCGCGTGACCGATCTTTTTATGGCTGAGCAAACACCTTCCGTCGAAGCGGGCATCGAGGTTCAGCTCAACATTCCCGAGGGCTCTTCGGGCGACCAGATTGCCCAGATTCTCTCGGAGAATCATGTGATCGAAAATCCCAAGGAGTATTACGCCGCCGTGCGTCAGCTTGGTGCCGACACCTCCATTAAACCGGGTGACTATCTCTTCACCACGGGTCAAGATCCCATCGACGTGGTGCAGCAGCTCGTTGACGGGCCTAACGTTGAGGGCATTCGCCTTACTATTCAGGAGGGTCTCACGGTAAACCAGACGGCGGCGCGTGTGGAAGAGGTGTTTGGTATCTCGGCCGACGACTTCTTGGCTCAGGCGAAGGCTTCCAATTACGTGGCCGATTACCCGTTCCTGGAAGGCGCGTATAACGATTCACTTGAGGGCTATCTCTACCCCAAGACCTATAGCTTTACGCAAACGCCTACGGTAGACGAGATTATTCGTGCCCTACTCGATCAATTTGTGAAAGAGACGCAAGACCTCTCGCTTGAGGATGGGGCTCATGGTCTTACGGAGCAGGAGATTATCTCCATGGCTTCGCTCATCGAGCGCGAGAGCGCCGTTGCCGATGAACGTCCCCAGATTGCGAGTGTTATCTACAATCGTCTGGATGCCCAGATGCCGCTTCAGATTGACGCGGCTATTGTGTATGCGCGCGGTGGCGGTTCTCAGACGGTTACCTATGATGATCTTGAAATTGACTCGCCGTACAACGTCTACAAGAACACAGGCCTCACGCCTGGCCCCATTTGCTCGCCGAGCATTTCTTCCATTGAGGCCGCGCTCCACCCAGCCGATACAGATTATCTGTATTACGTGCTCTCAAGCGCTAATGACGGCACCCACAAGTTCAGTGAGACGTATGATGAGTTTTTGCAAAACCGTCAAGAGTATGTGGATTCCCGTTCATGAGTTTGTTTTCACCCATGCGTTATGTGGCATCAGTTGACCGTATCGACCTTGAGGAGCTGTGGAGCCAGGGCAAGCGCGCTCTGCTGCTCGATCGCGACAACACCTTGGTTCCGCGTGACCGCACCTCGGCTCCCGATTCGGTTGCTACGTGGCTGGCAGCGGCACACGCACGAGGCTTCAAGATTTCTCTTGTCTCTAACAATTGGCACCGCGATCACGTAGAGCGTTCGGCGCGTGAGCTAGGGGTGGAGGCTATCGGCTTTGCCTTGAAACCGCTGCCTTTTGCGCTTTCGCGCGCGTGCCGTATGCTCAATGTGGCGCCGAGCGAAGCCGTGATGATTGGCGACCAGCTCTATACCGATGTGTGGGCGGGCAAGCTCGCTGGCATCGACACTATTCTCGTAAAGCCTCAGACCACGGTGGATTTGTGGTACACGCACATCTTCCGAATTTTTGAGCGCCGTGCCCTGCGCGGCATGGAGTGCGAGGAGTAACGCCCATGCCTCCCTCGGTTAAGCATGGGTGCGACCATGTCTTCTTCATAGGCTTCTTGGGTGCAGGCAAGTCTACGCTGGCGCGCAATCTGGGCACCATGTTCAACCGTCGGTTTGTAGATACCGATCGCATGGTGGAGCGGCGCCAGGGCATGTCGTTGGGCAAGCTCTTTCGTCTGCGGGGCGAGGCGCAGTTTCGCACGCTTGAAACCGAGGCGCTGCGATCGCTGCAAGGTGAGCGGAGCCTGCTGGTGTCTTGTGGCGGCGGCATTGTGGAGCGCTCGGTGAATATCGAACTCATCCATGCAATGGGTTTTTGCGTGTACCTTGAGGGGGACCTGGCCGACTCGCTGCGTCAGATTCGCTCATTTGCTGCGCGGCCCGATTTTAAATCGCCCGAACATGCACGCCGTTTGCTTGAGCATCGTCGGCCGCTCTATGAGCAAGCGGCCGATCTCATCATTGATATTCGCGGTCGTTCGTTTAAAGACGTATCGTATGAGTGTGCCGAGAGGCTATTGGAGCGTGGTTTGATATGACAGTCCGCAGGCATGTGCTTAACCTGGGCGGTAAAACGGTTGATGTGCGCATTGGCGTAGAGGCCCTGGAAGAGCTGCCGCGTATGCTCAAGGGTGTGGTGGGCGCTCCGCGTCGTGCCGCGTTGGTGCATGCTGCGGCGCTTGACGAGGCCATCCTCACCACCGTCCGTCGTGCTCTTATTGACGTCGGCTTCAAGATTGAGGATGTGGCTCTTGCTCCAGAGGTGGATGTCTCACGTGCCGAAGCCGCGCTTACGGTTTGGTCGCAGATGACGGCCTGCGGTCTTACGAAGGACGATCTCTTGGTTGGTGTGGGCGATGCTCCGCTCTGCTCGCTTGTCGCTTTCTGTGCGCATGTGTGGTGCGGCGGTATGTCGTCTGCGCTCATTCCGCTTACGCTTGATGCCATGGTGACTGCCGCTACCGCGATGCGGCCACTCTCGGTGGGTGCGGGCCCTGCGGTGATCGAGACAACCCCCATGCCTACGCTCGTGGTGTCTGATGTATCGCTTTTGGATGCGGCCCCGGTAGACGATCTTCGTTTGGGCTATGTGACCCTGATGGGCACGATGCTTGCTGATTCTCGTAAGAACTGGGATGCCTTTGGCGCCCTTATCCCGCGGCTTAACCAGCGTGATGCTCTTGCTACGATTGAGGCCATCAGCATCGCCCAGCTTGGCCGCCGCGGTGTGTTGATGTCAGCTGTTCCTGCTGCGCGTAACGCTCTCACCTATGGTGTGGAGACGGCGCGGGCGTTGCGTTCGTGTCTTGGTGACAACATTCCTTGGTATGCGCTTCTGGCTGAAGGCATGCGCTTTGAGGCGCGTCTGGCAGTGGATGCGGCCAAGCTCAACCCCGATATTGTGTTTGAGCAGGACGACCGCTTTGAAGACTTGGGCATTGAAGAGCTCAGCTTCACGCTTGATGCCGAGGCACTCATTCAGACTCTCAAAGCCGTGATGGCTGAGCGTTCGAATCGCTTCATGCTGGCGCTTCCTAAGATTCCAGGAACCATCCGCCTCACCTCGGTGCCGGACGATGTGCTTGAACGCCACGCTCAGGCTTACGTTGCATCGCGCCGCGAGGCATAAGCGTATCTGCTAGGAGCAAGCGAGATTTCGTAAACACATGCGTATCGTCTGCGCATGGCGGTTGTTAGCGCTATTCTTATCCCGGCACAAATTCCTTTGAAAGGGGTCATTATGGCTGAGCTTATTGCGGGCCCTGCGGCACGCATTGCGCGCGTGCGCGCCCTCATGCAGGAGCGCGATTATGATGCGATGGTTATTCGCGACGAGGCCAATCTGCGCTGGCTCACGGGCGCTGAGGGCGTTTTCGACTTTACGGGCGAGCTGCCCCACGCCACGTTCATCACGCACGATGCCTGCTACCTGCATACCGATTCGCGCTATTTCAACAGTTTCCAGGAGCACCTGCCTAGTGATTCTCCCTGGACGCTCGATATGGAGGTCACGAGCATTCCGGCATGGGTGGCTGCGCGTGCCCGCGACACGAAGACCCATGTGGTGGCTATCGAGGACACCATGGAGCTTTCGTTCTACACGGCGCTTATGCGGAGCTTTGAAGACAACTCCTATGCATACGCCTTGCCCCAGATGCATGGTGACCTGCGTCGCATGCGCGCCATCAAGGATGCTGAGGAGCTCGAGCTCATGCGCAAGGCTCAGGCCATCACCGATGCCGCGTTTACTCACATGCTTGGGCAGATTCGTCTCGGCCGCACCGAGAAGGAGCTTCGCCTTGAGCTAGAGAACTTCATGTATGCGCACGGTGCTGACGGCCTTGCGTTCTCGTCCATTGTTTGCTCGGGTCCCAACACCGCAAATCCGCACGCCATCCCCTCCGACCGTGTGGTCGAGAAGGGCGACTTCGTGCTGATGGATTATGGTGCGAGCTATCACGATTATTGCAGCGACATGACTCGCACCGTATGCGTGGGCGAGCCGAGCGCCAAGCAGCGCGAGATCTACGATCTGGTGCGCCATACCCACGAGGAGTGCGTGAAGGCCATTCATGCAGGTGTGGACGGGCATGACATCCATGTCCTCTCGACCAAGATCATCGGTGACGCCGGCTACGGCGATTACTACGGCCATGGCCTTGGCCATGGCGTGGGCATTGAGATCCACGAGCTGCCCAACTTTGGCCGTGTGAGCAACATCGTGGAGGCCGGTGCGGTCATCACCGTCGAGCCGGGTGTGTACCTGCCGGGCGTGGGCGGTGTTCGCCTGGAGGATTACGGCGTGGTCACCAAGGATGGCTACGAGCCCTTCACCACGAGCACGCATGAGCTTCAGGTTATCGACTACTAGTCTGGGTGTTTTGTGCGGGTTGCGCAAACGCGCCCCAACATCATGGATTATCTACCGTGGACGTGCATCTATGCGCGTCCACGCGCGTTTGAGAGTATACTAAGAGCGATTGTAACCAGAGGACGAAGCTATCGTCCTTACGCAACGAATGAGAAAGGTCATCATGGCAAGCATCACCACTGCTGATTTTAAGAACGGTATTGGCCTGCGTATTAAGGACAAGGTCTGCACCATCGTTGAGTTCCAGCATGTTAAGCCGGGCAAGGGCGGCGCGTTTGTGCGCTACAAGACCAAGGACCTCAAGACGGGCCGTGTGGTTGAGCAGACCTGCAACGCTGGCACCAAGTTTGAGAGCGTGACCCTCACCACCACCGAGATGCAGTATCTCTACAACGATGGTGATAACTACTACTTCATGAACATGGAGACCTACGATCAGGTGCCCGTGCCGGTGGATTTCATTGGCGACAACGCAAAGTGGCTCAAGGAGAACGACGTTTGCCAGCTCCTCTACGCCGACGATGAGCTCATGGGTGTCAATCCTCCCATGTTCATCGAGGTTGCCATCACCCAGACCGATCCCGGCTTCAAGGGTGATACGGTTCAGGGTTCCACCAAGCCCGCTACCATTGAGACCGGCGCTGTCATCCAGGTGCCGATGTATCTCAACGAGGGCGAGATGATCAAGGTCGACACGCGCGACGGTAAGTTTGTTTCTCGCGTCTAACGTTAGCTGCGAGAGGGAATGAGGTAGCTCATGTCTCAAGAGATTTATATCGACGGTATCGGTATCTCCCCGGATGTTCTCGCCGCCATCGTGGTTCGCTCTGCCGAGCAGGTTGAAGGCGTGGCATCGGTGGGCATCAAAGATTTGGCGACAAACCTTGTCTCTATGTTCTCCACCCGCTCTCAGCCCACGGCTCCCGCAGTTGAGGCGTCTGTTGAGGATGACCAGCTGCTGCTTTGCGTGCACGTGGTGGTGTTCTTTGGCTACCCGTTCAAGAAACTCGCTGAGGTCATTCGCGAGGCCGTGCTGCGCGGAATCGACGCTCAGGTGGGTGTTACCGTGAAGCGTATCGATGTGTGCATCGACGGTCTCGTGTTCCCCAAGGAGTAACACGTGAACCTTAAAGTAAATCGCGGCCGTACGCTTGCGCGTAGCCAGGCGCTTCAGATTCTGTTTCAGGCGGAAGCGCTTGGCGTTTCGGTCGATTCGGTTCTGGCAGGGGATTTCCTTATCTCCAAAGGACCGCTCGATCCATATGCCGAGGAGCTGGCGCGTGGCAGCTATGCGCACCTTATGCAAATTGATGCTGCGCTGCGCGCCGTATCGGAGAACTGGGCCCTTGAGCGCATGCCAGGAGCAGACCGCAACTTGCTTCGCATTGCCGTGTACGAGCTGCGTTTGGCTCCCGAGAAACTCGACGATGCCGTTATCATCAACGAGGCGGTTGAAATTGCCAAGGCTTATGGCACCGATGAGTCTGCAAGCTTTGTAAACGGCGTGCTCGGCCGCATCGCGCGCGATACGAGTTTGCCGTATTTTGCAACGTCGTCTGACGATGATGTAGAGGTTGGTGCAGACACGTCTTCTGCTGTTGAGGTTGAAGGCTAGGCGGCATGGCAGAGTCTACGATTCATACCTTTGACGACATCACGGAGCGCCTTGATCAGATTATCGCTCAGGTGCGCTCGAAGGATACGTCACTTGAGCGGAGTCTTGACCTCTTTGATGAGGCTATTGCTTTGGGTTCCAAGGCGGTTGATTTGGTCGACAGCTTTGATTTGAGCCCTCGTGAAGCGGAAGCGCTCGAGCAGGGCGCTGCTACTGCGGAGGCTACCGTCGATGGGGATGCATCGCAAGCTTCTGCGGCACCAGAAGAGTCGTAGGCGTAGCCGTGGCGGAAGGCAAGCGATGAAGCGCGTTCGACTTGATGATGAGCTTGTTCAGCAGGGCATCTGCACTGATCGTGCGGATGCCCTTCGCACCTTGATGGCAGGTTTGGTTTCCTCGGGAGGGGAGCGCCTGACCTCGCCAGGCATGTTGGTGCGTCCAGGGCTTGAGCTTCATGTGAAGGGTCGCCTCCCGTATGTGGGCAGGGGAGGCCTTAAGCTTGAAGGCGCGCTCAGCGCGTTAGGTGTTGATCCGCAAGATTGCGCGTGCCTGGATGTGGGTTGCTCCACCGGCGGGTTTACCGATTGCCTTTTGCAGCGCGGTGCTGCCTCGGTGGTAGCGGTTGATGTGGGCAGGGCGCAGTTTGACTGGTCGCTTCGTCAGGATGAGCGGGTAACACTGCTTGAGCGCACGAATATCGTGGATGTTCCCGCATTGGGTTACGCCGAAGCGTTTGACCTCGCGGTTTCCGACGTCTCGTTTACGAGTATCGCCCATATCATCGATGCCGTGGTTGCGCTTCTAAAGCCCGGTGCCCGTTTTCTCACGCTGGTGAAGCCACAGTTTGAGGCTAAGGCGCACGAGGTGGATGAGGGTGGTATTGTGCACGACCCTTCCGTCCGCCGGCGTGTGCTTCTTGAGGCCATTGATTTGTTTTGTTCGCGTGGTTTTATGCCCGAGGGCGTGTGTGCCTCTCCCATTACGGGTGCTAAGGGCAACCACGAGTATTTCTTGCTGGGAACGCTCACGCCGGACGCAGGTGGCAATTCCTGTGACGAGCGCGTTGAGGCGGTTCGTAAGGTGGCGATGACACTATGAAGATAGTCCTCGTAACCAATGGGTATAAGCGTGAAGCCGTTGAGAGCGCGCTTACACTTGAACTCTGGCTTACGCGTCATGGCTATGAGGTGGTGTGGGCGCCTGATAATACAGGCGGCGCGTCGGACAAGTTTTTGCCTGAGTGCGATGTTGATGGCGCCGAGCTTGTGGTCTCGCTGGGAGGCGACGGTACGCTTCTGCGCGCGGCGCACCTGGTGGGCACGCGCGAGACTCCCATTTTGGGAATCTCCTATGGGCATCTGGGCTTTCTTACCGCTACGAGCCCCGAGGAGCGCAATATCCTTGAGGTACTTGAAGATGCGCTTGCAGGCGAGCTTCATGTGAGCCGGCGTGCCACCCTTTCATGTGAGATTGTAAGCGTCCTTCCTGATGGCTCTGAGTCCACGCTCTCCTCATTTGGTTTGAACGATATGGCCCTTGCACGTGGCCCGCTTTCAGACATGGTTGAGTTTGATATCACGGTATCGGGCCATCATATCGACCGTCTTCGCGGTGACGGCGTGGTGGTGTCTACCGCTACGGGCTCCACCGGTTACGCTCTTTCGGCAGGTGGTCCCATCGTGAGCCCTGATTACACCGGCATGGTGTGCGTGCCCATCGCACCGCATACCATTCAAGCGCGCGCGTTTTTAACTTCGCCGTCCGATGTGGTGGAGATCTCAATGTCGCACGATAGACCCTCGGTGCCTGCCATTGCCGTAGACGGGCAGTTTCTGCAGCCGGAGGGCACGGTTGAGCGCGTGCTCGTAAGCCGTGGTGCCGCGGATTGCCTGCTGCTTGATTACGGTCCCGAGAGCTTCTACAACTCGGTTTCACGCGTGTTCTATGGAGTGCGCCATGATTGATGCCATCCACGTAGAGAATCTTGCGCTTATCCGCTCGGCTGATTTGGAGCCGGCGCCCGGCTTGACGGTACTTACCGGTGAGACGGGTGCGGGTAAGACGGCGCTGCTTTCAGCGCTGAAGCTTCTTATGGGCGAGCGCGCTGATTCTTCTCAGGTGCGCGAGGGTACCGACGCGGCCCAGGTGACGGGGCGCCTTTTTCGCGACGCTCATGATACCGAAGGCGTGGTGGTCGAGCGTCGCCTGGGTGCTGATGGGCGAAGCCGGATCAAGATTGACGGAAGCCTTGCGAGCGTAAAGGAACTACGTACCCTGGTCTCGCCGCTTGTGGATTTGTGCGGCCAGCATGAACATCAGCGTTTGTTGGATGCTGAATCTCACGTAGCCATGATTGATGCATGGGGAGCGAGCACTATCGGTCCGCTGTTGAGCACCTACCGCGTCGCACTTCATGAAGCGACGGGCGCGGCACAGGAACTGGCGCGTGTGGAAGAGGCCTCTCAAACACGGGGTGCTCGCCTGGAAGAGGCACGCTATACGCTTGAGCGCATCGATGAGGTTAATCCTGTGCCTGGCGAGTATGAGGAGCTTGAAGAGCGCCTGCCGCGTGCCACCCATGCCGAGAGCTTGGCGCGCGCTGCGCATGATGCTGCAGAGGCGCTCTCTGGTGAGGGTGGTGCCCTGGATGCGCTCAATTCGGCCATTGTTGAGCTCTCACGCATGGGCTCGGTGGATGCCGAGCTGTCCCAGTTTGCCGACACCCTTACGAATGCGGCCATCGTGCTGGAAGATAGCGTGCGCGACCTGCACACCTACCGCGATCGCGTGGACTTTGATCCGGATGCGCTTGCGCGTGCACAGGCGCGTTTCTCGGAGCTGAAAGGGTTGATGCGTCGCTTTGGCCCCACCATGGACGAGGTCTTGCAGGCGCGTGACGAGGCGCGCGAACTCTTGAGCATGGTTGACGATGCCGAGCGTGCCCTTGAGCGGGCGCAACGCGCTCTTGATGAGGCGGAGGAGCGCTTGCAGGATGCTGCCCGTGCTCTCAGCCGGGCGCGTGCGCATATTGCCCCACGGTTTTGCCGTGAAGTGGTTAAACAGATGGCGCGCCTGCAGATGGGTAGGGCAGAGCTCGTATGGGATGCGCGTTCGCTTCCCCGGGCACGCTGGACTAAGCAGGGGCCTGAAGCCGCGGAGCTGCTGTACAAGGGCGGCCCGGGGCTTACGCCGCGTCCGCTTAAGCGCATCGCGTCGGGTGGTGAGCTTTCGCGCGTCATGCTTGCGTGCACGGTGGTGCTCGGTGAGGCCGATGGGGTGGATACGCTCGTATTTGACGAGGTAGATGCCGGTGTAGGCGGTGCTGTGGCGCGCTCGCTCGCGGCGGTGCTTGCTGACCTTGCCCAAACGCACCAGGTGATTGTGGTCACCCATGTGGCGCAGGTTGCCGTGATGGCGACTAAGCACTATGTGGTTACTAAGCTTGAGGGCGATATCCCTGAGACCACCCTGAGCGAGGTAACGGGTGAAGACCGCGTGCGCGAGATTGCCCGTATTCTTTCGGGCGATGTGTCCGAAGTGTCGTGCGCCCATGCGCGCCAGATGCTTGAAGAGGCCGGGCAGCTGGGGAAGTCCTGATTACAGGTTCTTGTGCCGTAGGGACGCAATGCCTTAGTTGGCGTCCCTACGGGCGACGGTCATAAGGCTACTGTTCCTCCAGGTGCTCTTTGAGTAGCTGGAGTGCATGGCGATAGCCGGCAAGTCCTTCGCCGGTTATTGTGGCAAAACAGGCCATGCCAGCGTATGAAATCTGGCGGAAGGGCTCACGATCCTCGACGGCAGAGATGTGAATCTCTACAGCCGGGATGCTTACCGCCTTAAGGGCATCGAGGATAGCGACGCTTGTGTGCGTGTAGGCAGCCGGGTTGATTACGATGCCGTCGTAGACGCCGTAGGCCTCTTGAATGGCGTCCACAATCGCCCCTTCGTGGTTGGACTGGAAGGTGTCCACGGTATCAAAGCCCAGCTCACGACCGGCTTCTACACAGAGCTTGACCAAGGTGTCATAGGTTTCGCGACCATAGATGTCGGGTTCGCGAATACCCAGGAAGTTGATATTAGGTCCGTTGATTACAAGCGCTTTCATGAGGTTCTCCTCGTCTTAGCAGGTAGATGCGGTGGCGGTATCGTTGAGCTCTAGATGCTCCACAATGCCCCGCGCGGTAGCCTCGGCCGTACTTTGCGAAGGCATGATCATATCTGCCCAAGCGCGGTAGAGGGGTATGCGTGCTTGTGCCAGCGCTTCAACGCCATCTCGCTCAGAAAGGGGGCGTCCTTTGCTGGAGAGCTCTTCAAGCTTACGGTCAAGAAGGACAATAATGCCATTTTGATGCATGAGGTCGTAGTTCTCGGGGCGGGTGACGCAGCCACCTCCGCACGAGATCACGAGGCCGCTTCGCGCCCCGAGCGAGCGCAGCGTGGCAGTTTCCTCAACACGAAAAGCCTCTTCACCGTGTGTGGTGATGAACTCGCTGCACGTGGTGTCGAGGCGCTTCTCAAGCTCCCAATCGGCATCTACGTGTGCACGTTCGAGCACGCGTGCAATCTGCTGTCCCACACGCGTTTTGCCAGCTCCCGGCATACCAATTAGAACAATGTTTTGCTCGCGCTGCGCAATGCGTTGGCACACCGATGCAATGTCGTCGAGCGAGAAGCTAGTTCCACAGAAGCGTGTCTGAGCTGCCGCAGCCTGGCCAACCAGCATGGCGAGGCCAGATACGGCGGGAATGCCAAGGCGCTCGGCTTGCAGAAGAAGCCCCGTGCGCATGGGGTTATAGACAATGTCCACCACAGCAGCAAGGTTGTTGAAGCGCGCAAGGTCTACGGGAGCTGCGGGGCAGGCGGGTGCCATGCCCACAGGTGTGGCATTAACCACCAGGTCAACATCGCAATACTGGTGAAGGTCATCATAGGTGACAGGGCCCGAGCGCGAGATGGCCTGCGCCTCCACGCCGCGGTCAGCAAGAACGGCCATGCAGGTGGTGCCTGCACCACCGTGTCCGCCCAGAACCACAGCACTACGTCCCATAAGGTCAATGCCCAATGTGTCGAGCAGAAGCGAGAAGCCCGCGTAGTCGGTGTTATCACCCAGCAGCGTACCGTCTGTTTGACGTACCACTGTGTTCACGCTGCCCAAGCGTTCCGCCACAGGCGACACCTCATCAACAAGGGCAGTAACCGTTTTTTTGTAGGGGATGGTGACGTTAAGGCCATCCCAGGTGTCGCCCGCAAGAAACGGAGCCACATCCTCAGGCTCGAGCTCCACCAAGTCATAGTCTAAGCCCGAAAGCAGCTTATGGATGAGCGGCGAGTAGCTATGTCCCAGCGTGCGGCCAATGAGGCCGTAGCGCGCAGCCATTACATGACCTCAGTGTAGCTGCCGAAGTACGTATAGTGGTCGCACACATCGTCAAGCGCATCGAGGAGCGTATCGAGCGAGGTGGAACCCACGGGGCAGTCCAGGTCAAAGTAGAACATGAACTCAAAGTCGCGACCAGCGATGGGACGGCTCTCCAGCTTGACGAGGTTGATGTCAAGCGCGTAGAAGCGCTCGAGCACACGATAGAGCGAACCCGGCTCGTGGGGGAGCGTCAGCATGAGCGAGGTGCGGGTAGCACCGGGGTAGATCTTGGGCTCTGCCGAGATCACCACAAAGCGCGTGTAGTTGTTGTCGGAGTCCTGAACGTCCTCAGCGAGCACGTTGAGGTCGTACAGCGGCGCACAGCTGCGCGAGCAAAGTGCGGCAAGGTCGGTGCGGTCAGATTGCGCAACATAGGCGGCAGCCTCGGCAGTGTTTTCAAAGACCGTCACCTTCACGCCAAGCGTATCAAGGTAGTCGGCACATTGGGCAACTGCCTGCTCGTGCGAGATAACCTCGCGCACATCCTCCAGCTTCACACCGGGGCGGGCAAGCAGGTTGTGGTCAATCTTCAAACGAAGCGAACGTACGATGGTGAAGCGATACTCCGCCAGAAGGTCGTAAACGGCATTAACCGAGCCGGCTGTGGAGTTCTCGATGGGGAGCACACCAAAGTCGCAGAAGCCATCGCGGACCGCGCGGAATACGCCCTCAAAGGTGTTGAAGTACGAGATGCCCGGTACATGGAAAAGCTTAGTGGCGGCAATTTGGCTGTAGGCGCCTTCAACGCCCTGGCATGCCACCATAGCCTCCGCCGGGAACGGCTCGTCAACGGGCTGCAGGGCAGCGCGGGCAACCTTCGAGGTGCTCGCGGGGTCGTCGGCATGGATGATGCGCTGCTGCTCCGCCTTGTTCATGCTCATAAGGAGCGAGAAGAGTGATACTGCCTGGGGCTTCAGGTGCTCAGGGGCCGCGGTGGCAATGTTGAGTAGCTTGGTGCGTTCACGGGCCGGGTCAAAAATGGCCTTGCCCTGGGCCTGCTTGGCCTGAGCGATATCGCCTGCAAGTTCGAGGCGCTTGCAGAAGAGGTCGAGCAACTGCGTGTCGATCGTGTCGATAGTTTCGCGAATGGTATCGAGTTCCATGGGTGCTCCTTGGATGAGGTCGGTGAGCGGCGAGGGATACGGTATGAAGTAGGGCGTGCGCCACGATGGGAAGGGCGTCACGCCTCGCTAAATCGCAGTTCGCGGGCGGCGGGCATCTCGAATCTGCCATCTTCGAGCAGAGCGTCGAGAACGGCAAGGGCGCAGGCAGCTTCTGCTACCGGTACTGCTCGAGGAACGATACACGGGTCATGACGGCCGCGAACAACAAGCTCGGCATTGCAGCCGCGCGCGAGGTCAACGCTCTGTTGCTTTTGTCCGATTGAGGGTGTGGGCTTCACCGCCATGCGCCAGATGATGGGCATGCCGGTTGTAATGCCGCCCAAAATACCGCCGGCGTTATTGCTGGTGGGGCACACTTCGCCTTCCTGCATGCGGTAGGGGTCGTTGTTCTCGCTGCCACGCAGGCGTGCCACGCCAAAGCCCGCGCCAAACTCCACGCCCTTTACGGCGGGGATTCCAAAGGCAAGGCGGGCGATGCGGTTTTCGATGCCGTCAAACATGGGGTCGCCGACGCCTGCGGGTACGCCGTAGGCAGCACATTCAACAATACCGCCAAGACTATCAAGCTCGTTTTTTGCCTCTATGATGGCGGCATACATGGCGGCTGCGGCGCCTTCGTCAATACAGGGGAGCTGGTGTTCCAGGATGGCGCGTGTCTGCGCCTCGTCCCAGCTGTGATCATTCAGGCGCGAGTCAACGTAGGGCTGGGGGCCAAGCTCGGCAATATGGGCCGCGATATGGATGCCCATTCCCTCCAGCGCTTGAAGCGCAATGCCGCCGACAATGCAGAGTGGGGCGGTGAGCCGGCCCGAGAAGTGTCCGCCGCCCGCAACATCATGCCAGTTGCGGTACTTAATCCAAGCGGGATAGTCGGCGTGCCCCGGACGCGGAATGCGGCGTAGCTCGTCATAGTCCTGGCTGCGCGTGTCGCCATTTTCAATCATGGCTGCAAAGGGTGCACCATTGGTGTGGCCATCGGTTATGCCGGCGATAATGCGGGGCGTGTCCGCTTCGCGGCGCATCGTTGCCGTCTTGCTCCTACCAGGAGCGCGGCGCTCCAAGAACCGCTCGAGCTGTGCAATATCAATAGGTATGCCCGCCGGTAGCCCATCAAGCGAGCAGCCGATGGCGGGGGAGTGCGATTGTCCGAAAATGCTTAAGCGCAGCACACTGCCAACGGTCGAGGCCATGCTATACCTCCTCAAGGTATACGCTGCCGCCCAGGGTGCGCAGGTCATTAAAGAAGAGCGGATAGGATTTCCTCACCGCTTGAGCTCCGGTGATAACCACATCGTCCGCACAGCGCATGGCAACAATTGAGGCCATCATGGCAATGCGATGATCGTTGCAGGCGTCCACCGTGCCTCCGGCGAGCTCTGGCTGTCCGTCAATGACGAGGTCATCGCCCTTGATGGCGACATGGGCTCCCAGCTGTACGAGGGTACTGGTGACCGTTTCAAGCCGATCGGATTCTTTGAGGCGCAGGCGCGCGCAGTCTTCAATGACCGAGCGCCCTTCTGCCACCGAAGCAACAGCGGCGATGATGGGCACCAGGTCTGGGATATCGTGCGCACTCATGGTAAAGCCCACAAGTTTGTCGGGCTGGACGGTTGCCGACGAGGTGGTGCGCTTGATGCGTGCGCCAAAGCGCGAGAGTGCGCCCAAAATGTTACGGTCGCCCTGTGAGGATGAGAGCGAAAGCCCGGTGACCGTGATGGGGGAGCGACCCATGGCGCCAGCACAGAGCCAGAACGCGGCGTTCGACCAATCGCCTTCCACGGCAACAGTATGGGGTGATTTGTAACCAGAGCCTTCGATGGTATAGACGGTCATGCGTTCAGTACCGTCGGTGGATGTTTGCTCAGAGACCTTCACACCAAAAGCCTTGAGCGCATCAACCGTGATATTGACATACGGTTTGCTCTCGATGCGCCCATGAACACGAATGACCGTCGTGCGGCCCATGAAGGGGGCGGCGAGCATGATGCCTGAGATATATTGCGAGCTCACATTGCCGGGAAGCTCAAACACACCGGGACGAAGCGTGCCGTGGGTGCGGAGGGGGAAGGTGCCAATGCCTTCGAAATCGCAGCCGGCCACGTAGAGCTCATCGGTAAGCGGGGTGATGGGGCGCTCGGCAAGACGCGTGGCGCCCGTGAAGGTAGCCTCCGAGCCGAGTGCGCACGCAACGGGAAGCATGAAGCGGAAGGTGGAACCCGATTCACCACAATCAAGCACCGGCGTTGCAGGGAGTGCGTCACGGTTGATTGGCGTCACCATAAAGCCGTCGTGGATGGCCTCCACGCGAGCCCCCAGCGCCTCAAGGCAGCGTGCTGTTGCTTCGATGTCATCGCAGGTGGTGTTGCAGATAACATGCGTGGGCGCGTCTGCCAGGGCGGATGCGATGATTAAGCGGTGCGCGACCGATTTTGAAGCGATGGCGCCTACGGTGCCCCCAAGAGCGCGGGGGGATACGCGTGCGATCATTTACCCTCACCTCGCTGGGCAGCAATGCCTTCGGCAATAATGGCGTGGAAGTCATCAAGATCGGTGGGAACGATGGAACAGGCACCAATCTCTGCGGGGATGACGAGGTCGATAGCAGAGCCACTGCGCTTCTTATCGTGCAGGGCAACCTGATAGAGCACGTCGGCTTCGTGGGTGCAGCGCGTTTCAAGTCCATGGAGCTTGCACAGCTCCTCAATACGTGTGGGCACCTTGGGGTTGCACATGCCTCTGTCTGCTGCGGCATGCGCGATGAGGCTCATGCCCATGGCAACGCAGGTGCCGTGACCCGTTTGGTAGTTATCACAGGCCTCAATGGCATGGCCGATGCTGTGGCCAAAGTTGAGCAGCTTGCGGGCGCTTGTTTCGCGCTCGTCCATCTGAACCACGTTGCGCTTGATCTGCACATTCCGCGCAATGATGGGCTCCACGGCTGCGGGATATGTCATCAGAAGGTCATAGGTGAGGGGCGTCTCTTCCAAATAGGAGAAGAGTTCGGGGTCGGCAATAACGCCGTGCTTGATAACCTCTCCGCAACCATCGGCAAACTGCTCGGGCGTGAGCGTGGCCAAGCAGCCAATGTCGGCAAGCACCAGGCTGGGCTGCCAGAAGGCGCCGGCAAGGTTCTTACCGCCGGCAAGGTCAATGGCGGTTTTCCCGCCCACCGAGGAGTCCACCATCGCAAGAAGGCTCGTGGGCATCTGCACGAGAGCGCATCCGCGCATGTAGGTAGCCGCGGCAAAGCCGGCAACATCGCCCACTACGCCGCCGCCGAGCGCCACCACTACGTCGCTTCGGCTCATCTCGTGCGCCGCGAGCGCCTCCAGGATGGCCAAGTAGGCCTCTGCACGCTTGTGCTCCTCGCCGGCTTCAAACCAGAAGGTGTCTGCGTCGTATCCAGCGGCACGCAGGCTCTCAACAACAATCTGGGCATAGAGTGGTCCCACGTTGGTGTCCGAGACCACCATGGCTTTCGTGCCGCCACACACCGAGCGAATCTGCTCGCCCGACGCCTCAAGGAGGCGCGTGCCTATGATCACATCATAGGGCTTGCCCGTGGCAACGTGGATTGTTTGCATGGTCAAACTCCTTTAGTGCCTAGTTGCTCGATGCGTCGTCAAGAGCACGCTTGATGCGGTCACCCTCTGCCAAAAGCGCGCGCAAGCGGTCTCGATCGTGTGCTGCAAGGGCGTCACGATAGGCTCCGAGGGCGTCGCGCAGGTGATCAATTTCGGCTACCAGGGCGTCGGCGTTGGCATCCATAAGCTCGCTCCACATCACGGGATTAAGGTGCGCCACGCGTGTAAGGTCGCGATAGCTCCCTGCCGAGAAGCCGTGATGCTGGCGTGCGGTAGGGCTCTTAACGTAGGCGTTGGACACAATATGCGCGAGCTGGCTCGTGAAGGCGATAACGCGGTCGTGCTCCTCGGGTGTTGTGGTGCTAAACGAGGCAAAGCCAAGCGGCTCAAGCAGCGTATAGGCGCGGTCGAGCAAGGTCAGGCGTTCTATATCCGAGACCGCAGGCGGTACCAGCACCATGGGGGCTCCCACAAAGAGGTCGGCACGGGCGTGCGCATAGCCCGAGTGTTCGGTTCCCGCCATGGGGTGCGACCCCACAAACGCAAAGCCGTGCTCGCGCGCAAGCTCAAACGCGCGGCTACAGATGCCTTGCTTAATGCCGGCTGTATCAATGACCAGAGGACCGGGCGCCTGGGAGGAGGCGATAGCGCCCAAGGTCGCGGCGTTATCTTCAAGCCAGCCCAGTGAAGCCTCAGGATAGGCTGCAAGTACAATGAGGTCGCAGGTGGCAAGAGTCTCGGTGGTAAGCGGCCCCGCCACCGTATCGACGCGAGCGGCATCGAGGACGTCTTCATTGATGTCGTAGGCATACACCGTCACGCCCGCTGCGTGATAGCCACGGGCGAAGCTGCCACCGATGAGGCCGAGGCCTACAATGCCCACGGTTCTCGGCCCTGAGGTGTTGGGCTGTGTAGCATGAGCTTCCTGCTTGGAGGGCGCTGCTTGCTCTGGCGTTTCTGCGCTAGCCACCGCTACTCCTCACCGTTTGCAGGCTCAATGGCTTCACGGATGAGTGCGATGCGCCTCATGAGGTCGTCAAACATGTCGGGCGTGAGCGCCTGGGCGCCGTCCGACCAAGCGTGGCTCGGGTCGTCGTGAACCTCGATCTCCAGCGCGTCTGCGCCAGCAGCGGTGGCTGCAAGCGCCATGGGGGCCACGTAGCGGGTGTAGCCGGTGGCATGGCTGGGGTCGGCAACAACGGGCAGGTGCGAAAGGTAGTGGAGCACCGGAACCGCATTGAGGTCGAAGGTGTTGCGGGTGCGCGTTTCAAAGGTGCGGATGCCGCGCTCGCAGAGCAGCACGTTATTGTTGCCCTCGCTCATGATGTACTCGGCTGCCATGAGGAGCTCGTCAATGGTGCCTGCCATGCCGCGCTTGAGCAACACCGGAATCTGCGTCTTGCCCACCTCTTTCAGAAGCGAAAAGTTCTGCGCGTTGCGGGCGCCAATCTGCATGACGTCGATCTTCTTGTCGATGAAGACGGGGATGTCGCGTGGGTCCATAATCTCGGTGACGATGGGCATCGAGAGCTCTGCGCGGGCCTCGCACAAAAGATCAAGGCCGGCCGGGCCCATGCCCTGATAAGCGTAGGGGCTGGTGCGCGGCTTGTAGGCGCCGCCGCGCAACATAGTGGCGCCTGCTGCCTTCACGCGGCGCGCAATGCGGATGAGATTCTCGCCCTCAACCGAGCACGGACCAGCGATAACCTGGAAGTTGCCGCCACCGATCTTGATGCCGTTGCCAAAATCGATCACGCTGTCAGCGGGATGGAACTTTCGGTTGGCCTTTTTGAAAGGCTCGGACACGCGTTGAACGCGCTCGACGATATCCATCGATTCCAAGAGGAACGGGTCGATTTTGGTGGTGTCGCCTACGAGGCCGATCACAATCTCGTTTTCACCGCGCGAAACGTGGGTCTGCAGCCCTTTTTTCTCGATCCACGAGATCAGGTGGTTAACTGCCTGATCGGAGGCAGTGTTCCTCAGGATGGCGATCATAGTTCCTCCCCGTGCGGCAAGCCGCTCTCGGTGTTGGTACAGAGTCAAGTGGAATGAGTTTAGCGTAGAGCGCCCCGTGCGCACAGGGCACACCTATCTTTTAACGTTTTGAGTTCAAGGCATGGGGCCTACTGTGAGGTGCAGCATTGAGACGTGCGTTGGCTTGTAGCTCTCCGCTGACATCATCCTTATCGCCTTGGCGTCTCTTCTTCCACACGCTTTCAGCTGGTAGAGGCATGAGTAGCAATCACCCAAGATTTGAGTATAATGTGGAACAGTCGCGTCCCATTAGCTCAGTGGATCAGAGCGTCTGCCTCCGGAGCAGAAGGTCACAGGTTCGAATCCTGCATGGGACACCAGCGCCGTATTCCAAGCCCTGCAGTGCCCCTGCGGGGCTTGGTGCTATCTCAGCTACCTTGCTCAACGCGCTTTGGTCTATCACAGAAAACCAATCCATCATCGATGCACTACGTTATTTCGGTCACTTTGAGGCGAATTATCGCCGAAACGTAGTGCATCGGCGCACGTGTTCGCATTGGTTTGCAGCGCAGGGGAGCGCTCCATCCATGAAAGCTCAATGTGCACTGCATCAGTTGCGACTGAGGGGGGCATACTATACCCGTTGTATAACGGGAGGGAGTATCGATGCCGTCGATGGATGAAGACGCCAAGCAAGAATCACCAGATATGGCTTCTGCTGGTGCCGAGACTACAACCTCACGGCCTGGTGTGCCTGCGGCCCGTGCGCTCACTGGCCTTACTACCGAAGAGGTGGCCGAGCGTATCGCACAGGGTCACGTCAACGTCAACATGGAGCTCAAGACCAAGTCCGTGCGTGAGCTTGTGCTCGAAAACCTCCTGACGTTGTTCAACCTCATCAATCTTATCCTGGCCATTTTGGTTATCCTGGCGGGTTCGTGGAAGAACCTCACCTTCCTCGCCATCGTGGTGCTCAACACACTCATCGGCGTGGTGCAGGCGCTCCGCTCAAAGCGCATGGTTGATAAGCTCACGCTCCTTGCCACCAAAAAGGCGGTGTGCTTGCGCGATGGCGTTGAGGTTGAGCTGGATTTGGATCAGATTGTTCTTGACGACATCGTCAAGCTCGGGCGCGGAGACCAGATTCCCGCTGACGCTACGGTGGTGTCGGGCGAGGCCCAGGTAAACGAGAGCCTCCTCACGGGCGAGAGCGACCTCATCCGCAAGGCTCCGGGGTCCGAGATCATGAGCGGCAGCTTTGTTGATTCTGGCCTTATCTATGCGCGGGTTATCCATGTGGGTGCCGACAACTATGTGGCAAAGATCAACAACGAGGCAAAGTACGTTAAGAAGGTCAACTCCGAGATCATGCACTCGCTCAACGCCATCGTGCGCTTTGCGAGTGTGATCATGGTGCCTCTTGGCCTGGCGCTCTTCTATGCCAGCGTGCATCAGAGCTATGAGGTCTGGGCGCAGACGGCGACTGGTACGACCTCGTTTATGGGGTGGCTTTTCTCCGGACAGGCTGAGTGGTCGAGCATCGCGGCCTCCATCCTGACAACAGTTGGTGCCCTTTTGGGCATGATTCCGCAGGGGCTCGTGCTGCTCACTTCGTCGGTTTTGGCAATCGCCACCATTCGTCTCGCGCGCAGGCGCGTGCTCGCTCAGCAGCTGTATTGCATCGAGACGCTTGCCCGTGTGGATGTGCTCTGTCTCGATAAAACGGGAACTATCACCTCTGGCCGTATGGAGGTTGAGGGTACCTATCCTCTTCCCATGGAGGGCGGTGACGCCCGCCGTGTGAAAGGCGTGCCTCAGGATGTCTCGGCGCTCGACTTCGCTCTTGCCAATATCGCCGCTGCGACCTCAGCCGATGCAAACGAAACCTGTAAGGCGCTTCTCGACCACTACGGGCCGACCGAGATCCCCCTTGCAGAGCCGCGCGTGGTGGTGCCGTTCTCCTCTGCCAAAAAGTGGAGTGGCGCCTCGTTTGATCAGGGCTCGTTTGTGATGGGCGCCGCGCAGTTTGTGCTTGATGCTCCCACCTTTGCTACGGTGGAAAACACCGTGGCGCGCCTGGCGGATACCTGCCGCGTGCTCGTGGTGGCCGAGGTTGAGGGCTTCACCGAAGACGGGGACATGGTGGGCCAGGCTCAGCCCATTGGCTTTGTGACTATCCGGGACGAGATTCGCACCTCGGCCGCCGAGACCATCGGTTACTTCAACGAGCAAGGTGTGACGCTGAACGTTATCTCGGGCGATGATCCGCGCACGGTGGCCTCTATCGCGCGTGTGGTGGGTGTGCCGGGCGCAGACGCCTACGTGGACGCTACAACCCTCACGACACCTGCCAAGCTCGATGCGGCGGTTGACCGCTATCACGTGTTTGGCCGTGTCACCCCGCAGCAGAAGCGCGAGCTTGTGCAAGCGCTGCAGCGCCGCGGTCACACCGTTGCTATGACAGGCGACGGCGTAAACGACGTGCTCGCCCTCAAAGAGGCGGATTGCTCGGTTGCCATGGCTGCCGGCTCAGATGCGGCACGCAACGTGGCCGAGATTGTGCTTATCGACAACGACTTTGCGGCGATGCCTTCGGTTGTGGCTGAGGGCAGGCGCTCCATCAACAATCTTCAGCGCTCCGCCGCTCTCTTCCTTACGAAGACGCTCTTCTCGATGGGGCTTGCCGCCATCTGTATCGCGTTCCCGCCTTATCCCTTCCAGCCCATCCAGATGACGCTCATCAACTTTTTCTGCATCGGGTTTCCGGGCTTTGTGCTCGGCCTTGAGGCCAATCGTGCACGTGTTGAAGGCAGTTTCCTCGTCAATGTTGTCAAACGGGCACTCCCTGCTTCCCTCGCCGTGTGCATCGCTGCCTGCCTGAATATGCTGGGCGCCGGGTTGTTCTCCTTCACCACCCAGGAGCTTTCCACGATGTGTCTCATTACCACGAGTGTCATTGGTTGCTGCCTCATCTGGCGTATTTCGCAGCCGTTGACACCGGTGCGCGTGGCGCTCTTTGTTGCGATTATTGTGGGTCTGGCCACGGGTATCCTTGGCTTTGCTGACTTCTTCTCCATTGCGCGTCCAACCGTTGGCATCCTCGCCTGGCTTACGTTGTCGCTTCTTATAGGATGCTTGGTGTTCTTCCTTACCGCTTCTATGTTTGAGCGCTATGAGCCGCGTTCGACCCGTTTGGCTACGGGTTTTGGCCGCGGCGTGAGTGTGCGCACCGGTAAGCGCGGCACCAAGAAGGTGGCCTCAACGGGGTCTGCACCGCGTCGGCTAGTTTATCGGTTGCGCGACGGTCTTAAATCGCGGCGTGAACGCGCCAAGGTTGCTCAAAGTGTCGAGCATGCCGAACGCGCGCTTGCCTCAACCAAGCGTTCCCGTCGTAATCGTCCCTCTGTTACAAAATCCGCTCAGGGCATCAAAGTGTCTATGAAGTCTCGCAAACGCGATAGCATGCACTCGTGAGCCTTTGAGCGAAGGGATGACCATGACCAATCTTGACTGCGGGGCGCTCGAGCCAACAACACTCAACGTCTCAGGTTCCTCATACACGATTTTTCCCGTCACGAGCATCCCAGGCGTTGAGCAGCTTCCCGTGAGTCTGCGCATCCTGCTTGAAAACGTATTGCGCCGCGTCAAAGATCCTGAGCGCAAGCGCATGTACGTGGAGCGCATACTTACCGCGGGCCATGCTGGTACGGCAGGCGAAGAGATAGAGTTCATGCCTTCGCGCGTGCTCTTTCAGGATTTCACAGGCGTCCCGGTGTTTGTGGACTTTGCAGCCATGCGCGATGAAGCTATTCGGCGGAGTGGTGACCCGGCGTCCATCAATCCCCAGGTACCTTGTGTGCTGGTGGTTGACCACTCGGTAACGGCCGACGTTGTTTCCTGCGAGCGTGCGGCGGCGGAGAACGCGCGCATTGAAGCGGAGCGCAACGCCGAGCGCTTTGCCTTCCTCAAGTGGTCGTCTGAGCACTTTGATAACGTGGAGATTGTTCCGCCGGGCGTGGGCATTTGCCACCAGCTCAATATTGAGCGCTTCTGCGACATTGTGGTTGAGCGTGAGGATGATGCTCATGGTTCTGTGCTCTGCTTTGACTCCCTCGTGGGAACCGATTCCCACACGCCCACGGCTAATGGCATGGGCGTGCTGGGCTGGGGTGTAGGCGGCATTGAGGCCGAGGCTGCTGCGCTGGGGCAGCCCGTTACCATGACGGTGCCACCAGTGGTGGGTATGCACATGGTGGGCAAGCCCGCGCCTGGCGTATATGCCATGGATATCGCCCTCACGTTTGCGCAAGTGCTTCGCGCCGAGGGCGTGGTGGGCTCGCTTGTGGAGTGCTTTGGCCCCGGTGTGGCTGAGCTCTCGGTCACCCAACGCTCGACCATTGCCAATATGTCGCCCGAATATGGCTGTACGGCAACACTGTTCCCGCCCGACGCGGAGGCGATCGCACAGCTCGATGCGTTTGGGCGTCCGGCAAAAACGCGCCAACTTGCTGAGGCGTATCTCAAGGCACAGGGTTTGTTGGACGTGGATTCGCAGGCCATCACCTACGCGCGTGTTCTTGAGTTTGATCTGGGCGCGGTGAAGCCCTCGCTTGCCGGCCCTTCGCGCCCGCATGATCGCTTGAACGTGCATGAGCTTGGTGAGCGCTTCCGCGCCACGCTCAAAGAGCATGGGCGCGATGCAGACGAGACCTTTACCGTTACGCTTGATGACGAGACCTATAGCCTGTCGCATGGCACGATTGCCATTGCCGCTATCACAAGCTGCACCACTGCGACCGACCCCTCCATGATGCTTGCGGCAGGTCTGGTGGCTCAGCGTGCCTGCGAGCTCGGATGTCGCCCGCGTCCATGGGTGAAGCGCATCTTCGCGCCGGGTTCTCATGCCACCTCTTCGCTTCTCAAGGCGGCTAACCTGCTTGATCCGCTTGAGCAACTGGGCTTTTCCGTTTGTGGCTGGGGCTGCATGAGTTGCATTGGCAACTCGGGCCCTTTGCCGCCTGCGATGCATGACCTGGCTTCCTCCTGCGAGTTTGCGAGCGTGCTTTCGGGCAACCGCAACTTCGAGGGGCGCATTTCGCCCGATGTGGCACAAAACTACCTCTGTGCGCCGGCCTTGGTGGTTGCGCTTTCGCTGGCGGGAACGGTTGATATCGACCTTGAGCATGATCCCGTGTGCGAGGGAGTCGCGGGGCCGGTGTATCTTGCCGACCTTCTGCCTTCCCAGGACGAGGTTGACGCGACGCTCGCCCGGGTGGTTACGCGCGACGCCTATGTTCAGGCACGGAGCGAGGCCCCTAAGAGTGCCGCTTGGGATGCTCTGCCGGTTCAGGCGGGCGATGTCTTTCTCTGGGACGATGCCTCCACCTATGTGCGCCGCCCCACCTTCTTGGAAGATGCCCGGGCAGGTGCCACGGTCAATATCCATGGGGCAAAGGCTCTGCTCAGCCTGGGTGACTTTATTACCACCGACCACATTTCTCCTGCAGGTTCCATCGCGCCCGATTCTCCCGCCGCCCGCTACCTCATCGAGCATGGTGTTCGTGAGGATGCATTTAACTCGTATGGAGCTCGGCGTGGCAACCACGAGGTGATGATGCGGGGCACCTTTGGCAACATCCGCCTGCAGAATCTCTTGACGCCCGAGAAGCAGGGAGGTTGGACGGTTGACCCGGTGAGTGGGAAGACCACAACGGTCTATGAAGCTGCTTGCTCGGCGCGTAAAGCGCGGCTGCCTCTTATCGTGCTTGCCAAGAAGATGTATGGCTCAGGCTCCTCGCGCGACTGGGCAGCTAAGGGCCCTGCGCTTCTGGGTGTGCGCGCGGTTGTTGCGGAAAGCTTCGAGCGTATTCATCGTTCCAACCTCATTGGCATGGGTATTGTGCCCTTGGAGTTCGAGGTGGGGGAGAGTGCGGAGTCGCTCGGGCTTACCGGGTTCGAGACTTACGATATTGAGCCCATCGATTTTTCAAAGGGTGTGCCTGTTCCTACTCATGCGCGCGTTTGCGCCCGTAACGCGGACGGTCATGAAATCCACTTCCGGGTGAAGGTGCGTGTGGACACGGCTACCGAGGGCGCGTACCTTGAGCATGGTGGTATCCTTAACTACGTTCTGGATGATCTTTTGTCATGATCGCGTGCTGCGCGGGAATGGAGCCCAGTGATCTGCCCACATTGCCTTGAGACAATCGACGACGGCAGCTATGTGTGTCCTAAATGCGGCGGCTACACCGGCGCAGGTTCACACTCAGATTTCATCTTTTGTGAGGGGTGCGGTGCGCGCCTCTCGCCGCACGACCGCACCTGCCCTAAGTGCGGGCGACCCGCTCCGGGCATTCTCTCCACGAGTGCGTCCGCGTCCGACCTTGCGGCAGGTAAAACGGCTAGTTTCCCTAAGCTGACCTCAGAGATGATCGAAACGGAGCGCGCCCAGGCATCCGCGCAGTCTGTGCTTTCCGATTCGCTCGACCCCAGCGCCACCAATATTCTCAACACGGGCACGGATCCTCAAGAAGACCCCTTCCACCGAAAGCGCAAAGTGCCTCGTGGCATTATCGCCGCCGTGGTGACGGTGCTCGTTATTGGAGCTGCGGCGTTTTGCGTGGTGGAAGATCCCTTTGGCGTGATGCCAGGCTTCTATAGCTGGCTGCGCGAGGCGGCAAGCGAGGCGTTCCCCAGCCGTCAGATTGCTGAGTCTGCTCAGGACGACGAAGGAGACGCGAACGCTACCGACGAAGGCGCCGACACAACCGAGGGCGAGAGCGTGCTCTCTGATGCGGAGCTGAGCGACGATGAGGCCTTTACGCGTCTGAACGGGCTCTATGAACGCATTGTCGCGTTCACCGATGAAGATCAGCTGGGCATGGTGATCGACGATTTCAACGGAGCCTACCTGCTTGCTGATAAGAGCGTACGTGAGGATACGGCCCGTGGCGCATACGCGCTTCGCGACCGTGTGCAGGCGGTGATTGACGAGCTTGAAGGCCTTAAACTCACCTCTTCCTCGGTGTACGAGGAAGACCGGGAGCACCTCATCCAGCTTGCTACGTGGATGTATGAGCGCGTTGACGTGATTTGCCAGTCGTGGGATATCTCGCTCGCGGTGCCTGAAGGGGAGTCGATGACGGCGCATCAGACGGAGATTCTTCAACCGCTGCGTGAGGCAGGTTCCTCGGCGCGCGAATCGTTCGATGCCAATGTATCGTCGTGGAGGCCGCGTCAGAAGTAAGCTCGTGCATGTGCTGTCCTAGCAACGGGGCCATCATCGCATGTCAGCTTGGTGAGGTGGCATTTTCTTGCTAAACTTGATGCGATTGATTGTTCCCAAAGGAGGGATGAGCATGTTCGGTTTGGGCAGAGAGCTCTACACGCCTACCTACACCGTTGTGGGCGATGAGGTTGCGCGCATTGAAACATCGAAGGGCACCATTGTGGTGAAGCTCGATGGTGCTGGGGCTCCCATTCACGTTGCCAACTTCTGTGAGCTTGCCGAGACAGAGTTTTACGACGGGACCAAGTTCCATCGCTATGTGCCGGGCTTTGTGATTCAGGGTGGCGATCCCAACACGCGCGACATGGATCCTGCGGACGTTGCTGCAGGCAAGCCCGGTCCGAACGGTCGCCCCGGTACGGGTGGTCCTGGTTACTGCATCAAGGCCGAGTTTGCCACCAATCCCAACAATAGCCATGTGGACGGCGCCCTTGCCATGGCCCGTTCGCAGCATCCCGATTCGGCTGGCTCGCAGTTCTATTTCTGCCTGGGCCCGCAGCATAATCTTGATTCGGGTTACACCGTTTTTGGTACCACCATCGAGGGTATGGACGTTATTAGCCAGCTGCGCGCTGGTGACGAGATTGTGCACGTCACGATCGAACATGAGGCTTAACCGTAGTAGGAGGTCACGTGAACACGCAACTTATTGATCAGGCTCGTGCTGCCTACCGTGCGGGCGATTTCTCTGCCGCGGCACAGATGTTTGCTGCCGCCAAGGATACCAGCGAGATTGCGGGCGAGGTTGACCACCTGCGCGGCAATGCGCTCATGCGCCTGGGCCTGTGGAACGATGCTGTTCAGGCATATTCGCTGGCGCTCCAGGATGCTTCGTATGGCAAGCGTGGCGCGCTCTGCACCAATATGGGCAAGGCGTATGCCGCGGCGGGTGACAACGCCTCGGCTGTTCAGAGCTTTAGCGAAGCGGTGAAAGACACCACCTATGCCACGCCGTACAAGGCCTATCTGGGCATGGGTTCGGCGCTTCTGGCGCAGGGCGATGTGGCTCAGGCGGGCACGGCATTTCGTCAGGCTGCCATCGACGGCGCCAACCCCGCTCCGGCAGGTGCCTTGGCGCAGCTGGCTGCTTGCTTCATCAAGCTCGACCGTCCGGGCGATGCCATTGAGTCGTATCGCACGGCGCTTGATTTCGCCACGCCGCGCGATGATACCCGTGCGATCCAGGCGGGGTTGGGCGAGGCCTATTGTGCGGCAAACCGTTGGACCGAGGCGGTAGACGCCTTTACCTCCGCTACGGCAGACGGCATCTACCAGCTTACCGACGAGCAGCGGGAGGCCAACGCCAAAGCCCAGGATGCCCTCGACGCCATTTCTGCGCAGCGCGCTATGACGTCTACGGCTGCGACCTCTGCGACCAACCAGGCTCCGGTTGACCCCTTGGATCCCATGGGCAAGTCTGGCTCGCTCATGCCCGATCCCTCCGATACGGGCTTCTTCACGCTCACCGAGTCCGAGATGGTTCAGCAGGATAAGCGTGAGATGAAGGTGAGGCGCCGCCACCGTCACCTGGGCCTCAAGATTTTCCTCGTTATCTTCGTGTTGCTCCTCATTGCCGCTGGCGTGCTGGGCTTCTTCTACACGCGCGGTCTGGGCTTCCCCTCGCAGCAGGACACCATCACGGGTCTTTTCCAGGCGGTAACGAATGGTGAGGACACCGATCAGTACTTTGCCTCCGCGCTTTCTCAGGATTCGAAGGACATCATTGTGTCTACCATCCCGGAAAATGCTACGCCCACGATTGAGGCTATGGATCAGTCGATGACAGAGTCCACCGCCCAGGTTTCGGTCACGCTTTCCATGGGTGGTGAGCAAACCTATGAGGTTTCCTTCGTGCGTTCCGATAACCACATCGGTTGGGTGGTAAGCGGCCTTCAGATTGACTTTAATGCCGACGCTCCTACGGCCAATGATGCCGAGGCCACCTCGGGCACGAGCGGACTCTCCGCGGACGATGAAGGCACCGACAGTACCCAGGACGATTCCGACATGACCGCCTCAGACGGCTCGCTCGATGAGGATTCGACCGATCTTTCGTCCACGGATGACAATTCCTCAAGCGCTAACCAGGACGACGCCCCTGATTCTGCTGAGGATAACGCTTAGCGCATATGTAATTTGCAGCAAGTACGTGATGAACAGGCGTGTGATGCGCCTGTTCATCTACACTTGTAGCAAAGATCACGACACGTGAGGTTACGACCACCTGGGAGCTACCTTGTTTTCTTTGATGGATATGCTGTTCGGCCAGTACGATGGCGACCTTGCCATCGACTTGGGCACAGCGAACACGCTTGTCTCGGTCCGCGGCAAGGGTATCGTTATCCGCGAGCCTTCCGTTGTTGCCATCGATAAAAACGATGAGCGCATTCTGGCTGTTGGTATTGAGGCTAAGCGCATGCTCGGACGTACGCCGGGCAACATCGTTGCGGTTCGCCCGCTCAAAGATGGCGTCATCGCTGACTTTGATGTTACCGAGGCCATGCTGCGTTACTTCATCGATAAGGCGTCTGAGAAGCGCTATCCTTGGACGCCGCGTCCGCGCGTGGTGGTGTGCGTACCCTCGGGCGTAACGTCGGTGGAGAAGCGTGCCGTCTTTGAGGCTACCATCCAGGCCGGCGCTCGCCAGGCATACCTCATTGAGGAGCCCATGGCGGCTGCCATCGGCGCAGACCTCCCGGTAGAGGAGCCCACGGGTTCCATGGTGATCGACATTGGTGGCGGCACCACCGAGGTTGCCGTTATTGCTATGGGCGGCATCGTGGTCTCGCGTTCCATCCGCGTCGCTGGTGATGAGTTTGACCAGGCGATTCTCTCGCACGTGCGTGATGCTTATAACCTTGCCATCGGCGAGCGCACGGCCGAGGACATCAAGATCAAGGTGGGCTCTGCGGTTCCGCTCAAAGATGAGCTTGATGTAGAGGTCAATGGTCGCGACGTTATCACGGGCCTGCCCAAGACGGTGCGTATCGAGAGCGAAGAGATTCGTCGCGCGCTGCAAAAGCCGCTTGACGAGATGACCAAGGCGGTCAAGGACGCGCTCGATGCCACGCCGCCCGATCTTGCTTCCGACCTCATGTACTACGGCATCCTGCTTACCGGCGGCGGTGCTCTGTTGCGCGGTCTAGACGTACGCTTGCGCGATGAAACGGGCGTCTCGGTTAACGTGAGCCCCACGGCGCTTGATAACGTGGTCAATGGATGTGCGCGTGTGCTTGAGGCAAACGCTTTTGACGGTGGTTTTGTTCAGAGTAACGCGTAAGGAGGGTCGAAGCCGTTTTGCCTCGCACCCAAAAGTATTCCTCAAAATACAACACGAAGACGCAATCAACGGGTTTCCGCCCGTTGATTGTTTTATCGATTGTCTCGGTGCTTTTGCTCACCTTTTACATTCGTGAGGGAGACACGGGACCCATCCATGCTGTGCGCGCGGGTGTTGCCACCATTACCTCGCCGGTGCGCTCGCTGGGTTCGGTTATCGCGTCGCCGTTCAATGGTCTTGGCAACATCTTTGCCAACCTCACGGCATCGCAGGAAACCCTCGATGAACTGCGTGAACAAAATAAGGAGCTCACGGCACAGGTGGCTGAGCTTAGCGAGGCGCAGGAAACCGCTACGCGGCTGGAAGGCCTTCTGGAGCTTAAGAGCACCTACAACCTGCAATCAACAGCCGCGCGTATCGTGGGTTCATCTACCGATGCGTGGTCGCGTACGGTGACGATCGACAAGGGTTCGCTCGATGGCTTGGCGATCAACATGCCGGTTACCGATTCGTCGGGCGTTATTGGCCAGATTATCGAGGTGGCTCCCACCTCCGCGGTGGTGCGCCTCATTACCGACGAGGCGTCCGGTGTTTCTGCCATGGTGCAGAGCACGCGTGCCCAGGGCATTTTGCAGGGCCAGCCTGATGGAACGCTGCGCCTGGAGTATGTCTCTGTTGATGCAGACGTGAAAGAGGGAGACATCATTGTTACCTCGGGCATTGGCGGCATTTATCCCAAGGGCCTGCCCTTGGGCACGGTGGCATCGGTTGAACGTGAGCCTAACGCGCTCTACTACACCGTGGTGGTGAATGTGACCTCCACGACCGAGAACAACGAGGAGGTCCTTGTTATCACCTCGCTCACCGAGGAGCAGTCTGCCTCTGATGAGGAGGTGGCCTCTGCCAATAGCACTCCGCAGGGTGGCTCGCGCAATGAGTCGGGCGACGCTGATGGTTCTGATGACACCCAGGGGTCCGACACCGATGGCTCCACCGATACGGAAGCGTGATAGGTTCTCCATGGATCTTAGAGATGCAACACATTCCAATACCGCGCTTGTGGTGGTGACGGTCATTGCCGTTCTGCTCCACGTGGGCATTGGGCCACAGATCAGCATTTTTGGCGGGCGCATCAACTTTATGCTTGTCCTTGCCATTGTGTACGCGTTTAGCGGCAACACGCGCAGCGCCGTTATTGCTGGCTTTGCGTGTGGCCTGTTCTATGACCTTACGGCTTCGGTGCCCGTGGGGCTTATGTCGCTTCTGCTTACCATTGGTGGATTTGTGCTCTCCAACACGCCAAGCGCAAGAGTGGGCTCCAGCCTTGCTGATGCATCCCGTTTATCGTTTGTGTATGCCTTTGTTATCTGCATCGTTTATTCACTCTTGCTTCTTATCATGGGCGTTCGAAGTGATGTGATGGCAACGGTCTTTGGTCATGGGCTCACCTCTGCCATCATCACAGGGCTCGTCACCATTCCGGCCCTTATGTTCTCGGGTGTGCTTGACGGGCAGCACCATAGCTTCTCGTCGCGGGGTAAAGGATCGCGCTTCAAGGGGATTAAATAAGGGGGTACCTGGTGAACGCACAGCTTGTTGTTGTCATCGCAGGTGCCATTCTTGTTGCGGCCATCTTGGGCTCCCTGCTCTTTTTGCGCGGCTATTCTAGTCGCTTTACCTTCGACACCAAAAATGGCACAAAGCCGCGCGCGGCAGAAGGGGAGGGCTCCACACCGGGCGTTGCCTTCAAAGGCCGCTTTACTCTTTTGACCGTCGGTATTGCCGCGATGTTCTCGGCGCTTGCGGCAAAGCTCTGGAGCATGCAGATGGTGAGTGCCGACTATTACGAAGATCTGGCGCAAACCAACCAAACGCGTACGGTTACCACGCCGGCGCCGCGCGGCCGCATTCTTGATCGCAACGGTACGCCGCTCGTCACCAATCGTGCTTCGCTTGCGGTTACCGCCTATCGCGACCTTGCTGACGATACGGTGCTCGTACGCCATCTTTCCAACGTGCTCGGCATGCCCTATGTGGCGGTGCGCCGCAACATTCAAGACAATACCGAGGGCGCCCAGGCGCAGCACACCATTGCAACCGACGTGCGGCGCTCAACGGTGGCCTATATCCAAGAGCACGCGGGGGAGTTTCCGGGCGTCACCATCGATGAACGCTCGGAGCGCCAGTACCCCTACGGTACGCTTGCCTGCCACGTGCTGGGCTATACCGGCACCATCACGCAGGAGCAGCTCGATGCCCAAAGCGACGCCGACCCGTCTTCGGGCGATATCGTGTACCAGTCGGGCGATATTGTGGGCCAGGCCGGCGTAGAGATTCAGTACGAGCAGCTTCTGCAGGGTATTCGCGGCGAGCAAACGGTAACGGTAGACGCGCAGGGCAATGTGACGGGCCAGGCTGGTGCCGTGCCGCCGCGTGCGGGGTCCGATATCAAGCTCACACTTGACCTCAACATTCAGAAGGCCTGCGAAGATGGCCTGCAGCATGCGATTGACCTTGCAAAGCAGGAGGGCTATGAAAACGCTGGCAACGGCGCCTGCATCTGCCTTGACTGCACCAATGGCGAGATTCTGGGTATGGCAAGTGCACCCACCTTCGATCCGTCGGTTTTTGTGGGCGGCATCTCTTCGGACGACTGGTCGGTTTTGAACAGCGAGGAGAGCGGACGGCCGCTTCTCAACCGTGCCGTTAGCGGCCAGTACATGTCCGCTTCCACCATCAAGGTGCTCTCCGCCCTTGCCGGTTTGGAATATGGCACCTATACCTCAACGCAAACAACGATTTGCACTGGTTACTGGACGGGTAACGGCGAGGAGTGGGGCAAGCATTGCTGGCTGCATTCTGGTCACGGCACAATGAATCTACGCTCCGGTATTGCCAACTCCTGCGACCCGGTGTTTTACGACATCGGCAATGCGTTTTACTTCGATAAGGAAAACCCCGAAGGCCTGCAGGAGATGTTCCGCCGTTGGGGTCTTGGTAGCAAAACGGGCGTTGACCTGCCGAGCGAGGGCGAGGGCCGCGTGCCCGATGCCGAATGGAAAGAGAATTACTTCAAGGATTGGACAGACGCCGAGCGCTCTTGGAACCCGGGCGATATGACCAACATGGTCATTGGCCAGGGCGACCTGCTTGTGACGCCGCTCCAGATGGGCGTGGTCTACTGCGGCGTTGCCATGGGCGGCCTTGAGTACACGCCTCATATTCTGTACTCGGCTGTGGCACGTGATGGCGAGGGCGATGCCTGGCGCTATAACGAGTCGGGCAGCAAGGAGCGCCTTACGGCAAAGGTTCACTCAGACGCTGATCTGGCGTTGGTCAAAGGTGGTCTTCACGACATGATCTATTCCACCAGTGCTGATACCGCCTCGCATTTTGTGAACCTTCCCGTGGAAGTCGCGGGCAAGTCGGGCACGGGCGAGAAGTCGGGCGAAGATGAGTATTCCTGGTTCTGCGCATATGCGCCCGCCGATGATCCGAAGTATGTTGTGGTATCGCTGCTCGAACAGGGCGGCGGCGGTTCTGCCGTGGCCCTTCGCGCCGTGCGCGATGTGCTGGGCGTGATCTACAACAGTCCCGACGGCTCTACCGCCGTTGATAACAATACGCGCTAGGGGAGAAGTTATGGCACCATCTACCGCGCGCGCCGCTTCTGCCAAAAGCTTAAAGCGCGTCAACAAAAAGATGACATCCTCGCAGGGTGGAATCAGGGATATGTTCCACCTGGGCGTGATGTTTGCCTGGATCGCCTTGTTGGCCTATGGCACCCTTATCATCTGGGCCGCCTCGCAGTCCATCGCGGATGCTTCGTTTTCGCGTCATCTTCTGGGCATTGGTATCGGCGTCGTCCTCATGGTCATCGCTTGGCGGTGCGACCTGCGCGAGCTTGCCAACATGTCCACCGCCCTTTTGGTGATTGACCTCGTGCTCATCTTTTTGCCTAATGTTCCCGGTCTTTCGGTTACGGCAAAAGGCATGACCGGCTGGATTCGCGTTCCCCTCATCGGGCTCAACTTTCAGCCCGTTGAACTGGTGAAACTGGTAACCATCTTCTTTATCTCGGCGCTCGGCGCGCAGTACAACGGTCGCATTGATACCGTGCGCGACTACATCAAACTCTGCGCCATGCTCGCCGTGCCGTTTCTTGCCGTAGTGGTTCAGGGCGACTTGGGCTCAGGCCTGGTGGTCTTCTTCTCGGGCGCGGTCATTATCATGATGAGCGGTGCGCGCAAGGAATGGGTGCTTTCCACCATCGCCATCATTATTGGATTGGTTTCGCTCATCCTGGCAACCGATTCGCTCATCGATAGTGTTCTGGGCGACGGCGCGTCCATCATCAAGAGCTACCAGATGAACCGCCTGCTTGTATTCATCGATCCCACATCGGATACGTCGGAGACGGGCTATCAGCTTCAGCAATCGCTCATTGCGGTGGGCTCGGGCGGCTTCTTTGGCAAGGGCATCGGTAACGCTACGCAGTCAACCTCGGGCTTTCTACCCGAGGCACATACCGACTTTGTGTTTGCCTTCGTGTCCGAGACCTTTGGCTTTGTTGGAGCTTTCTTGCTTCTGGTGCTTTTTGTGCTGCTCATGATTTCAACCGTGCGTGTTGCCATCAAACAAGACTCACTCTTTTTAAAGCTGGCGGCCGTGGGCATTGTTGGCATGTGGATGTTCCAGATTTTTGAGAATATCGGCATGTGCATTGGCATGATGCCGATTACCGGTATTCCGTTGCCGTTTATCAGTTTCGGATCGTCCTCAATGATCATCCAATGCTTGGCGATTGGAATCGTGCAGTCCATTTGGTATCACCGAACAAAAGCGGCGTAATTCAAAAGGAGGAACCTCCATGCGTGTTCCCTTTGACATGTTGTTAGGGGCTCTTAAGCAGAGCGCTGGTGCACGGCGAGATGCCGCCGCTTCTATTCGCGTCGCCGTGTATGTTGATGCCGGTGCGTCATCCTTTTTGATTGAGACGGTGCGCGACGCGTTTGTTCCGCAAACCACCAACGGGCTGGTGCGTGTGGCACCGCTTGAGATGCGTCCCACGCAGCCAAAGGCAGATACCGACATTATCCTGGTGGTAACCTCGGGGTCCGACATTGTGCAAGCAGCCGTTCAGGAGCTTGTTATCTCGGGAGCGCCGGTGGTGGTGCTGGCCGAGTCGAGCGTGGAGGTACCATTCATTGAGCGCGATACGCCCATGCTTGGCCTTATTTGCGCTACCGAGGCTGATCATCTTCTCGATTCGCTTGCGAGCTGGATTTTGAGCCGCACCGAGAAGGCCGATGCCTTTGCGGCCAACTTCACCTTTATGCGCTCGGCAGTGACGAACGAGATCGTGCGTTCTGCAGCGGTTACAAACGCCGTTACGGGCGCGTTTATGTTTATCCCTGGAGCCAATTATCCCGTGATGACCGTTGCCCAAGCCGGCATGGCGCTGCGTTTGGCATCTATTCATGGCTATAAGATTGCGCCTGAGCGCGTCTACGAGGTGGCTGGCGTGGCTGTTGCCGGACTTGTGTTTCGTGGTGCGGCACGCGCTATGACGCAACGCCTTCCAAAGTGTGCGTTTCTCATCAGGGGTGGCGTTGGTGGCCTGGGAACGCTTGCCATGGGTGTTGCCTTGAACGCTGCTTACGAGCGCGGCATAGATTATGCGCCCCTCAATCAATGGGTGGGGTCAGTGGCCAGTAAGCTAAAAGGTGCTACCGCTGCGTCTGCGCAGTAGGAATAGAACGTATAAAGGAGACTACGTGCGAACTATCTACCAGAATCGTTTTTCTGAGCTTGAGCCTTTGCTCGAGCAGGTAGAGAAGCCAAGCCGCTATCTCAACCACGAGTGGGGCGCCTGCCATAAGCCCGACGCCGCCTACCATGTGTGCCTCATTTATCCAGATGTGTATGAGGTGGGCCTGCCCAACCAAGGCATTGCTATTTTGTACGCTGCCCTCAATAAGGTCGAGGGTATTGCGTGCGAGCGCTCGTACGTGCCCTGGGTCGATATGGCTGATGCCATGCGTACACACAAGGTGCCCTTGCTGTCTCTTGAGGGGGCGGCCCCCGTCTCGTCTTTTGATATCGTGGGTATCCATATTCCTCACGAGATGGCTTGTACCAACTATCTTGAGGCGCTCGACCTCGCCGGTATTCCGCTCTTGGCGGCGGACCGTGACGAAGATGATCCCATCGTTATCGGCGGTGGCCCTTCGGTCTATAACCCTGAGCCGTTCTGCGAGTTCTTTGATGCCCTGCTCATTGGCGAGGGCGAGGAGCATATTGTAGAGGTGTGCGAGGAGCATCGCCGCCTGCGCGATGCCGGCGCCACCCGCGCACAGATTCTCGAGGCGCTTTCTCGCATTCCGGGTACCTATGTTCCCTCGTACTACAAGGTCTCCTTCGATGAGTCCTGCACCGTCCATGGTTACACCACGCCGAAGGCGGGACGCGACGTTCCTGCTGTTGTAAACAAGCGCGTGGTTGAGCACTTCGGAGATACGGACCCGCTCACGCAGACCATTGTGCCTTTTGCCCAGCTCGTGCACGACCGTCTCTCCATTGAGGTGCTCCGCGGGTGCGCCCGCGGGTGCCGGTTCTGCCAGGCGGGCATCACGTATCGACCGGTGCGTGAGCGCACGCCCGACCAGGTGGTCTCGGCCGTCATGCGTGGTCTTGAGCGTACGGGATACGACGAGGTCTCGCTAACCTCACTTTCTACCACCGACCACTCCTGCTGCGGCTCTATTCTCACGCGGCTCAATCGGCGTCTTGAAGATACCGGTATCTCGGTGTCCATCCCTTCTCAGCGTCTTGATTCCTTTGGTGTTGATATGGCGCTTGAGGTGGCGGGGGAGAAAAAGGGTGGTCTTACCTTCGCTCCCGAGGCGGGCAGCCAGCGCCTGCGCGACGTGATTAATAAAAACGTCACGGAGGATGATCTTGACCGTGCGGCTCGTGCAGCTTTTGCCGCCGGTTGGCGACGCATGAAGCTCTACTTTATGATGGGCCTTCCTACCGAGACGGACGAGGATATTGTGGCCATTGCACGCCTGGCCGACCACGTGGTTGCTTTAGGCCAGGAGATTGTGCCCAAATCTCAGCGCGGCTCGGTCTCGGTCTCTATTTCGGTTTCGGTGTTCATCCCCAAGGCACACACCCCGTTCCAGTGGTGTGGCCAGCTTCCCGATGATGAGGTTCGCCGTCGTCAGCAGTTGCTTATCCACAGCGTCACCTCGCGTCAGGTTCGCGTGCACTATCATGATGCATCCACCTCGCTCATTGAGGCCGTGCTTTCGCGCGGAGGGCGCGACCTTATGCCCGTTATCTTGGGGGCATGGCAGCGCGGGGCACGCTTTGATGCGTGGACGGAGCAGTTTGACCTTAAGCGCTGGGAGGATGCTGCTGAGGAGGCGGGCATCGACCTTCGTGCGGTTGCTCAAGAGATTTTTGATGTTGATGAACATCTTCCCTGGGAGCATGTAAGTCCTGGCGTGACGCCCGGTTTTCTTAAGCGCGAGTGGCGCCGTGCCTTGGAGGGCGTTACCACGAGTGACTGTACGCGCACGTCGTGCACCGGCTGCGGTATTTGCCCCACGCTGGGTGTCGAGAATGAATTGGTAGGTGAGCGTGCATGATCGAGCCTCAGCTGTTCAAGCTGCGCGTGCGCTATGTAAAAGAGGGGCGTCTGCGCTACCTGGCCCATCTTGAAGTGTTGCGCACGGTGGAGCGCATCGTACGTCGTGCGGGTTTGCCGTATGCGGTGACGCAGGGCTTCTCTCCCCATATGCGTGCTGGTTTTTCCTCCGCGCTTCCCGTGGGAACGGGTTCTACCTGCGAATGGTTTGACCTGGTGCTTACCGATTACATACCTGCAGACCGCGCACTTGCTGCACTTGCCGATGCAGCGCCTGCCGACCTGAAGCCGGTGGAGGCAGGATATATAGACATGCGCTCGGACGCGCTTACTGCCGCCATCACGCGCGTGGCGTATGAACTCGCCATGCAACCTACAGGTGCGTGCACACGTGAGGAACTCCAGGCTTCAATGGATAAGGTGATCCGGCAAGGATCGTTGAGCTATCGGCGTGGAGCGAAGACAAAAACGCTTGATATCGCGGGGACGCTCGTCTCGTACACGCTTTCTGAGGCAGACGGCTCGTGGTTGCTTGCGCTTGACACGCGTATTAGCAACGAGGGCGCTATGCGGCCGGAGCTTTTGCTTGCTGCGGCCGATGCGTTGTGCGCACAGCCTGGGCAGGAGCCTGAGCTTGCCATTGGACCTCAGCACTATACGTGCGTTGCGCAGGTACGCATTTGTCGTGTGGCGCAATGGTGTGAGCTCAAAGACGGTACGCTTGTGTCTCCACTTGCGCGGGCCTAGAGTCCACGCGTGGGTGCGGACGCATCCAAGGAGGCTCCACGGTACGCCTCCACAGACTCGGTATGTTATGAACTTGTGGATGTGACCTGCACGTTAGGATTCTTTTCATTGACGTGCCAGATTCAGCCTGCTACTATATTCGGCTGTTGCACTACCATATGCATGAAGGGTTACAGAATGTACGCAATCGTTTCCACAGGCGGCAAGCAGTATAAAGTCGCCGCCGACGACGTGATCAACGTCGAGAAGATCGAGGGCGAGATCGGCGATAAGGTCGAGCTTCCCGTTATCTTCCTCAATGATGGCAAGAAGATCATCACCGATGCCGCTAAGCTTGCTAAGGCCAAGGTTACGGCTGAGATTGTTGATCAGTTCAAGGGCGAGAAGCAGCTTGTCTTCAAGTTCAAGAAGCGTAAGCGCTATCGTCGCCTCAAGGGTCATCGTCAGCAGCTCACGCGCCTGAAGATCACCAAGGTGCAGGCTACGTCGCGTGCTGCCAAGAAGACCGCCACCGATGCTGAGGCTGCGGCCCCGGCTGCCACCGAGTAGCGACCATACGCGACACGAAAGAGCAGGTATAAGACATGGCACACAAAAAAGGACTCGGTTCCTCCCGTAATGGTCGCGACTCCCGCGGCCAGCGCCTGGGCTGCAAGCGCTTCGCCGGCCAGACCGTGACGACGGGCACCATTCTCGTTCGTCAGCACGGCACGCACATCCACCCCGGCGTAAACGTGGGCCGCGGCAAGGATGATACGCTGTTCGCCCTTGTTGATGGCACCGTTGAGTATACGCGTGGCATCAAGCATAGGGTCAACGTCCGTCCCTTCGCGAACGCGTAACGCAACCCTTCATAGAGCGTATATTCGGGAGGCTCTCACACCGTGAGGGTCTCCCTTTTTAGAAAGGAGGGAACATGGCGCAGTTCACCGATATGTGCAGGATCAACGTTAAAGGCGGCGATGGCGGCGCTGGCTGCATGTCGTTTAGGCGCGAGGCATACGTCCCCAAGGGCGGTCCCGACGGCGGCGATGGCGGACGAGGTGGCAATGTCATCCTTAAAGCCGACGCACAGCTCTCTTCGCTCATCGACTACCGTTTTAAGCATCACTTCCGTGCTGAGCGCGGCACGCATGGCAAGGGCGGCCGCAAAGACGGTAAAAGCGGTGAAGACCTGGTGCTCCGCGTACCGGTGGGTACCGTGGTGCGCGAGCTCGATCCCGAGACGCAGGAAGTGCTTTACGAAATCGCCGACCTTACCCAAGACGGCGAGCAGGTTGTTGTTGCTCCGGGTGGCGCCGGCGGTCTGGGCAATACGCACTTTGTAACCTCGGTGCGTCGTGCTCCCGCCTTTGCGCAGCTGGGAGAGCCGGCCGACGAGCACTGGATTGAGCTTGAGATGAAGCTCATGGCCGATGCTGCGCTCGTGGGTATGCCGAGCGTAGGCAAGTCGTCTCTCATCGCGCGCATGAGTGCTGCCCGTCCTAAAATTGCCGACTACCCCTTTACCACCCTCGTGCCTAACCTGGGTGTGGTGCGTGCAGGGGAGTACTCATACGTTGTGGCCGACGTTCCGGGCCTTATTGAAGGCGCGAGCGAAGGCAAAGGTTTGGGCCACCAGTTCCTGCGTCACATCGAACGCACGGCACTGATTATGCACGTGGTTGACATCACAGGCGGCTTTGAGGGCCGTGACCCGGTTGAGGACTACCACATCATCAATGATGAGCTTAAGCGCTATGCGTCTGAGCTTGCTGACCGTCCTCAGATTGTGGTCGCAAACAAGTGCGACGTTTCCGGCACGACCGAGCGCGTGGAGGAGCTTAAGGCGGCAGCGCTTGCCGATGGCCACCTCTTCTTTGCGGTATCGGCGGTGACGGGCGCAGGCCTTAAGACCCTCATGATGGTCTGTGGCGAGCAGGTGTCTCAGCTTCGTCGTGAGCTTGCGAGCGCCGAGGAGCCGCGTGCCCTCGATGCCGTGTGGGAGCGGAAGCGCCAGGTGCGCGAGGAACGCTTCCACGTGGTCCAGGAAGAGCCCGGTGCCTATCGTGTGGTGGGCAAACAGGTGGAGCGCCTGGTGGTGCAGACCGACTGGGAAAACGAAGAGGCGGTCATCTACCTGCAGCATCGCTTTACTCGCATGGGCGTAGATGATGCACTGGAGGCGGCTGGCTGCAAGCCGGGCGACGAGGTTCGCATTGTGGGCCGCGCCTTTGAGTACGAGGGTGCCGACACGTACGAAGATGAACCCGAGGCCGAGCCTGAGACCGAAGGCCCCCAGACCGATATCACAGGTGCTGATGGTATGCTTGATGCAAGCGATGTTTCAGAGGCATCTGCGGATCTTCAGCCGTAAGAGGTGAGCAATATGGATGGGAACGAGCGGCAGAGCCTGCCCACAATTGAAGCTCGCGCGGGGAAACCTCGCCGCCTGGGCATCATGGGCGGCACCTTCGATCCCATCCATTACGGTCATCTGGTCACGGCCGAGCAGGCTCGCGAGGCGCTCGACCTCGACCTCGTACTCTTTATGCCGTCGGGCAATCCCGCCTTTAAGCAAGATCAGGAGGTTTCAAGTCCTGAGGATCGTTATGCCATGACGGTGCTTGCTACGGCGGCAAATCCTGCCTTCTATGCGAGTCGCTTTGAGATCGATCGCCCGGGCATCACCTATACCGTAGATACGCTGCGCGCCTTGCGTGCTGCCTATGACGACGATGTGGAGCTCTATTTCATCACGGGTGCCGATGCCATCATGGATATCCTCACCTGGCACAACGCCCAGGAGATGGCGTCTCTTGCCACCTTTATTGCGGCAACGCGCCCGGGGTATGACATCAACAAGGCCTGCCTGCGCATCGAGAGCTCGGGATATCCCTTCGACGTGCGCTATATCGAGATTCCTGCGCTTGCCATCTCGTCCACCAACATTCGCACACGTGTGGCTGAGGGCAAGAGCGTTCGCTATCTTACGAGCGAGTCGGTCATTGGCTACATCAATAAAAACGACCTGTACACTCACGCCAACGCGTGATGCGGGGAGGGGATTGCATGGGTTTTGGTAAGGTTCGTCCAGTCTCTGAGCTTGAGGTGTTTTCCGCCGAGGAGCGCGAGCGCTTGAGCGATGTTGAGGCTAAGCTCGCCGTGCGCATGAAGGAAGCTAAGAAGCGCCATGTGCATACGCTTGGCGTTGCCGCCTGTGCTACCGAGATGGCCAAGGTCTACGGGGTGGATCAGTACGAGGCGGCACTTGCTGGCCTTTTGCACGACTGGGACAAGGTCATCCCTGACGATGAGCTGGTGGCTCGCGCCTTGCATTATGGGGTGCCCATTGTGGGCGCACCCGCTCTCGCCGCGCCGCTTCTGCATGGGCCGGTTGCCGCCTATGAGTTGCCACAGCTCCTCCCAGATCTTCCTCAGACGGTTCTTCAGGCTATCTCCCGGCATACGGTGGGTGCGTGTGACATGACTCCTCTCGATATGGTGGTTTTTGTTGCCGATGCCATAGAGCCTGGCCGTCGGGGCGACTATGCCGATCGCCTGCGTGAGCAGGTGGGTACCATTACCCTAGACGAGCTCTTCTTCCAGTGCTTTGCACAAGGGCTCGTGTACGTTATCAACACCGGGCGCTACCTTTATCCCACTGCGCTCGACATTTATAATCATTACGCCTGTTTGCGCGACAACAAGAAAGGTCTTGCATGACAACAGAACCCATCGATTCCGAGATTATCGCCAACGACATGGTTGACGAGGCTATCGTTGCCGAAGACGAGCTTGATGAGGCTCGCAACAAAAGCTTTGCCACGCGTGACGACCGCCAGGCGGCTTCGCTTTCCACCTCGGGCGTGGCGGCCGAGACGGTGGCCCGCGCTGCCGCCCAGGCTGCATACGATAAGAAGGCCGAGGACATTTGCGTTCTTGACCTGACGCAGCTCTCCGACGTCTGCGATTACTTTGTAATTGCGACGGGTGCCAACGCCCGCCTTGCCGACACTATTGTGGACGAGGTGGAGGAGAAGGTTGCCAAGAGTTGCGGCGAGCATCCGTTCTCCATTGAGGGGCGCGACGAACGCTCTTGGATCCTTATGGACTACGGCTCGGTGATTGTGCACGTATTCAAACCCGAGGCGCGCGATTACTACCGCCTCGAGAAGCTCTGGGGCGACGCCCCCAAGCTTGACCTTGAGCTTGTGTAATACGGCGTTTTCACGATCCGTCTGCTCTTAGGAGCCGGCGGATCGTTTGTTATCTTCGGGGTGTTCTTCAGGAGTCGGTGTTCTTGTCGGGAGAAGGCTGGTGACAAGGATGAAGAAACTTCTTGATAATCCCTTGGTACCGCTCATGCAGCCATAGCTGTCGAAGGGATGCCCGCCTGCTCGTTATAGCGGCGGGCATCTTACTCGCGTGGCTTGTTCTGGTTGAGGAACTTGTCCGGTCGCACAAGGGCGCCACCAAAGCGTGCAGCGCGGCCAAACGTGACCGCCTCGGCGCCAAAGCGTTCGCGCACGTTGTCCACCGCCACTGAAAGCTCGCGGCGGTCGCTTGCCATAGCGCCCCGCTCATCTACCTCACAGAAGAGGTCGGTTTGAATGCCGCCGGCTGTATCGAAGTCGCTCACGCCAATGCCGAGAAGCCGCGCGTGCATACCGGGGCTCCAGAGGGAAGTAAGTAGACTTTGCGCCACAGGTACGAAGAGGTTTTCGTCGTCGGTGGGGTGGGGGAGCTTGCGCTGCATGGTTTTACCCGAGCCATAGGCAAACTTGATTTTGATGGTTACGGTACGACCCACAAGGCCTTTGCGCCTCAGACGCCGTCCCACCGATTCGCCCAAAAGCGCAAGGGCCGCAAGCGCATCATCGAGCTCAACGATGTCTTCGGCAAAGGTGCGCTCGTTGCTCACCGATTTAACGTCATCGGGTGCGTCAAAGGGTTTCACCACCGATTGCTCGCGTCCGGCAGCGCGGAGTTTTACCGCTTCTGCATTAACTCCAAAGATGGTTGTCAGACGGGCAAGCGGGGCCTGTGCCAACTGACCCAGTGTATGGATGCCGGCATGCTTGAGGGCGCGCTCGGCAGAAGCGCCAATGCCCGACATGGCCCGCACCGGCAGAGGAGCCAAGAAGCGCTCCTCGCATCCAGGAAAGACCACCGTGAGGCCCCGCGGTTTGTCACGCTCGCTGGCGATTTTTGCAACCGTTTTGTTGCAGCCGAGGCCAATGGAACAGGTAACTCCCAGAGCAGCCACCCGTTCCTGGATGCGGCGTGCGATGGTTACGGGGTCTTCCGACGAGTAGCGGCCCGGTGTGACGTCAAAGAACGCCTCGTCGATAGAGACGCGATCAACAAAGGGTGTCTCAGATTCAAGGATAGCCATGACCTCTGCGCTCACGGCGCGGTACCTATCAAAGTGGCCACGCGTCCAAATGGCGTGAGGACAGAGACGATGCGCCTGTGCGGATGACATGGCGGAATGCACGCCATAGGGACGCGCTTCATAAGAGGCAGTGGAGACCACCCCGCGCTCTTCGGGAAGGCCGCCTACAATCACCGGCTTGCCGCGCCATTCGGGATGGTCAAGCTGCTCCACGCTTGCGAAGAACGCATCAAGATCCATAAGCCCAATGGCAGGACCCTCCCAATGCGTAAAATCTGCAAAGGAAGGCATACCGCCTGCGTCAGGCACCTGATGGTCTGTGTGCGTCAGTTCGTTCATAAAACAAGTATAGCGGGGATAGAACGCATGAGCGATGCATTGCTAGGGGAGCTTTGATCAAAGCGTTGACGAGGATGGATGGGGTGAAATGAACCCACTCCTATCCACCCTCATCCGACTAATCAATACTTTGTGATTTAGTGCAGTTTGTGTCTTGCCCTTAATCACACCGAGGTGGCAAAGTGCACCGGCCTTCCTTCTAGTTTCGTGCGAAGGTCGGTCCACTCGGAGGCCACCGTCTGAAAAAAAGTACGCCATTTCAGAACGCGATTCGCGTTTGGCCGAGTACACCGCCGCCCGCGCTTGGCAAAACCCCAGTTGGCGAGCCTCTCCAAGTCACGTCTTCCAGCAATAATTTGAAGTACGTTCTGAAATGGCGTACTTTTTTCTGGAGGCGGGTGTGGACGGGGCCGTTCCATCCCGTCAAGCCGCAATTAATCGCAATCTTTTACTTTGTTCAGCGTTTTGCTGGCGCCCGTGTACCTCCCATGAAGAGCAACAAGCCATTTGCATTTTATTCATTCGTGCGTAAAATATGTTTTCGCCTGCGAATATACCGAAGAAGTGGCGTTTACGCACTTCACCTGCTCCATTCGTTGGCGTATCATAATCAATCGTTTGTTTGTAGTTGCAGCTGTCATGCTGCTTGGTTGGAGGAGTTTTCATTGGCAGTCAAGATTCGCCTTGCTCGTCACGGTTCGCACAAGCGCCCGTACTATCGCGTTGTTGTCGCTAATTCCCGTTCGCCCCGCGATGGTCGCTTCATCGAGGAGGTCGGCCGCTACAACCCGCTGACCAACCCCAAGACGATCAACCTCGACCTTGAGAAGATCGCCGACTGGCAGGCTAAGGGCGCTCAGCCCACCGACGCCGTGCTCGCTCTGATCAAGGCCGCCCAGGAGGGCCCGAAGGCCGATACCCAGGTGAAGAAGTCCAAGAAGCAGCTCGCCAAAGAGGCTGAGGCCGCTAAGGCCGCCGCTGAGGCTGAGGCCGCTGGCGCTGAGGAGTAACTCGTGCCCGAGGAGCTCACGGAGTCGTTCGAAGACGAAGCTATGCTCTCCGACAAGATTGCTGATCTTGTCGAATATCTCGTCGTGAATCTTGTGGATGACCCGGATGCTGTGAGCCTTCAAGTCATTGATGGTGCCGACGCTTCCACTATTGAGGTTTCGGTAGCCGAGGGCGACGTGGCGAAAGTCATTGGTCGTCGTGGGCGCACCATCAAGGCCATCCGCACACTTGCTCGTGCCCTTGCGGCACGCCTCGACACGTCCGTCGAGGTTGAGGTGTTGGGCTAGGACGCCTTGACGAACGAATATCGCAACATAGCCCGTGTGGTTCGTCCACACGGAAAGAAAGGGGAGGTCGCCGTGGAAGCACTGCGGGGCCTTCCTTTTCTTGTGCGTGAAGGCATGCGGGTGGCGCTTACGCCCCCTGCGCGTTCGCGCGATCGTTTCATGTTGGTTGAGGAAGTTTCGGGTACAGGCGATACGAGGATTGTGCGTCTCTCGGGGCTTACGTCTATGACGGACGCCGAGGAGGCCGTGTCCTGCTATCTGCTGGTGCGCGAGGATGACCTTGACCTCGATCCCTTGGTTGACTCGTTTGAGCATCTTGAAGGTCGTCTGGTGGTGGACGATCGCTTTGGTGAGCTGGGAACCATTCAAGACATCATGCTCAACCCGGCAAACGATGTGTGGGTGGTCGATGGCGCTTCCTATGGCGAGGTGCTGATTCCTGTTATTGAACAGGTAGTGCAGGCCATTCCTCATGATGGTCCCATTCCCGTGCACATCATGGATGGACTCATAGCTTCGCAGGAGGAATAGCGTGATGCTAAGCATCGAGGCGCTGACGGTGTTTCCTGAGATGTTTGAACCCGTCATGTCAACTTCTATCTTGGGGCGGGCCCGGAAAGCGGGCCTGTTCACGTTCCAGGCGCATAACTTGCGCGATTGGACGCACGACCGGCATCGCACGGTAGACGATGAACCCTACGGTGGTGGCCAGGGCATGCTGATGAAGGTTGAGCCCATTTTTGAGGCGGTTGAAGACCTCGTTCAGCGCGGACCAAAGCCCCATATTGTCTTTTTTACGCCGTGCGGACGACGTTTTGACCAGGCCTGCGCTGAACGGCTTGCCAGCTGTGAGCGCATCCTCTTTGTGTGTGGTCGCTATGAGGGTATGGACGAGCGTGCCTATACGCTCGCCGACGAATGCCTCTCCATCGGTGACTATGTGCTTACCGGAGGAGAACTTCCGGCCATGGTGATCTCGGACGCGGTGATTCGCCTTTTGCCTGGTGCGCTGGGTGACGAGATGAGCAATAAGGATGAATCCTTTGGCGCAGGTGGGGGCCTGCTTGAGTATGAGCAGTACACGCGCCCTGCCTCATTCCGCTCGCTCGATGTACCCGAGGTTTTGCTCTCGGGCGATCACGCCAAGGTAGATGCGTGGCGGCGGCGCAATGCCCTTGAACGCACCTGTCGTTGGCGCCCGGATCTTATTGAGACGGCAAACCTTGACGATTCTGAGCGCGAGCAGGCGCAGGAGCTTATCGCGCGGTATCATGAATCGGTTGGGTGAACATAGAAGGGAGCTACCGTGCAACAGCACTCTCCGCTACGCGGCATCATGGAATGGGTGTTCACCTTCATCATCGTCTTTGCTGCCTTTATGTTGGTACGGACGTTTGTGATGGAGCCCTATGTTGTTCCCACCGGTTCCATGGAGTCCACGATTGAGGTGGGCGACCAGATTTTTGGCCAGAAGGTCACGCTTGAACTGGGGATGGATGTTGCTCCGGGCGATATCGTCATCTTCCACAATCCCGATCCCCAGAGCGAGAACGACATCCTCGTGAAGCGCGTGATTGCCACCGCTGGCCAGACGGTTGATTTGGTGGACGGCGCTGTCGTGGTTGATGGCGAGCCGCTTGACGAATCGTATACCCAAGGCGAGTCTTGGCCGCTTGCGCAGCAAGCCGAGGGCGTGTCGCTTTCGTACCCCTATACGGTTCCCGAAGGGTGTATTTGGGTGATGGGCGATAACCGCGAGCATTCGGCCGATTCCCGTTACTTTGGTGCTGTCCCTCGCGAAGATCTTATTGCGGTTGGCTTCTTCCGCTACTGGCCTATCACCCGTATTGGAGCCCTGTAGAACCTGCGCGCTCAGCATTGAACGTGCATTGAATCTGTCCCATCGAACACGAGAAGGGGGATGCGAGCATGAATAGTCAGGCTCTCACCTTCCAGGAGATTATTCTTGAGCTCCAGCGCTACTGGGGAGCTCAGGGATGCGTCATCATGCAGCCCTATGACTCTGAGGTTGGCGCCGGCACCTTTCATACGGCGACCACCCTGCGCTCGCTTGGCCCAAAGGCGTGGCGCACGTGCTATGCGCAGCCCTGCCGCCGTCCTGCCGACGGCCGTTATGGCGAGAACCCCAACCGCATGCAGCACTACTATCAGTTCCAGGTGCTCATCAAGCCCTCACCGGTGAACTCCCAGGATCTGTATCTCGATTCGCTCAAGGCCATTGGCATTGACCCGGCCGATCATGACATTCGCTTTGTTGAGGATGACTGGGAAAGCCCGACCCTGGGCGCCTGGGGGCTTGGCTGGGAGGTCTGGCTGAACGGCATGGAGGTTACGCAGTTCACCTACTTCCAGCAGGTAGGCGGCATTGAGGTTAATCCCGTTCCGGTAGAGATCACCTATGGTCTGGAGCGCCTTGCCATGTATGTTCAGGGTGTGGACTCGGTCTACGACCTTGTGTGGGCAAAGCTTCCCGATGGCTCTTGCGTCACCTATGGTGACGTGTTCCTGGAGAACGAGCGCGAATTCTCGGCATATAACTTTGAGGTTGCCAATGTGGAGATGATGCGCGAGAAGTTTGACGACTACGAGCGCGAATGCCACTCCTGCCTTGAGGCAAAGTTGCCGCTTCCGGCGTACGACTGCGTGATGAAGTGCAGCCATGCGTTCAATATTCTTGACGCGCGCGGTGCCCTTTCGGCCGTGGAGCGCGCCAACTACATTCTTCGTGTCCGTACGGTAGCAAAGGCGTGCTGCGAGGCCTATCTTGCCGAGGTTGCCGCACACGATGCTGCTCAGAATGAGGAGGTCGCCTAAGATGACCGAATCCCGCACGTTTTTGTTTGAGATCGGCAGCGAGGAGATGCCCTCGGCGCCGCTTAATAATGCCGTCAAGCAGCTTCCGAAGCTTGTGGGTAACGCCCTGGACGCTTCGGGTCTTGCCCATGGTGAGCTTCGCGTAATCTCTTCGCCGCGTCGCCTTGCCGTGCTCGTGGAGAGCGTGAGTGAGGCCACCGAGGCTATCCACGAGGTCAAGCGCGGCCCTGCCGCAACTATTGCCTTTGATGCCGATGGCAACCCCACCAAGGCTGCTGAGGGCTTTGCTCGCAAGTGCGGCGTGAGCGCCCAGGAGCTCATCCGTCGCGAGGATACCGACGGCCGCGAGTACGTGTTTGCCGAGAAGAACATCCCTTCGGCTCCGGCGCTGCCGCTGCTCTCGAAGCTTTGTAAGGACACCATTACCCACCTTGAATGGCCCAACTATCGCAGCCAGCGCTGGGGATCCACGCGCGAGACGTTTGTGCGCCCCATTCGTTGGCTCTGCGTGCTGTTTGGCAGCGAGGTTGTACCTGTTGAGTACGCAGACGTCACTTCGAGCAACTTCACGCGCGGCCACCGTATTTTGGGGCCGGGCAACCATGTGGTTCCTGAGGCTGGTGCCTATGAGGAGGTGCTGGAGTCCATCGGTGTTCTCTCCGAGGAGCGGCGACGTGCTGTGATTACCGAGGGTATTCGAGCAATCGAGGCCGAACGCGGTGGTGCTCATGTTGATACGCCCAAGGGTGTTATGGATGAGGTTGTGAACCTCTGCGAGTATCCTACGGTGCTTGTGGGCAAGTTCGACGAAGAGTTCCTGGCTGTTCCGCACGAGATTATCTGCGAGTCCATGCTCTCTAACCAGCGGTATTTCCCCATCTACGACGCTGATGGCGCGCTTACGCGTGAGTTTGTGGTGGTGGGCAACGGCCGCCCCGAGTGCTCCGCGACTATCATCGACGGTAATGAGCGCGTTGTTCGCGCGCGCCTCTACGACGCCAAGTTCTTCTACGACGAAGACCTTAAGGTGCCGCTCGAGACCTTCCGTGAGCGCTTGGCTCAGGTAGCCTTCCAGGAGAAGCTTGGTTCGGTCCTGCAGAAGTCCGAGCGCATCGAGGATCTTGCGCTTGCTATTGCCAGCGAGGCGCGCGTGGGTGCCGAGGCTGCTTCGGATGCGCAGCGTGCGGCCCATTTTGCAAAGGCAGACCTCGTCTCTTCCGCTGTTGTTGAGTTTACGAGCCAGCAGGGTGTGATGGGCGGCTACTATGCTCTTGCCGCTGGGGAGACGCCTGAGGTGGCTGCCGCCATCCGCGATCACTATCGTCCGCGCTTTGCAGGCGACGACCTGCCCGAAGGTACGGCGGGCTGCATTGTTGCCGTGGCCGATAAGCTCGACACCATCTGTGGCATGTTTGCCATCAATGAGCCGCCTACGGGTTCCAAGGATCCGTTCGCGCTGCGTCGTTCTGCCATTGGCGTGTTGAATATCCTGCGCCATCGCTTGGGTTGCGGATACGAGGCGCTCGTAGATGCTGCGCTCGACGCATATGCCGAGCAGGGGCTTGTCTTTGATAAGGCTGAAGTTGCCAGCGCTGTGTGCGCGTTCATCAAGGGACGCCTTGAGCAGATGGCTCGCGACGAGGGAATCTCAGCAGATACGGTTGCGGCTGTTTCTGCGGGCAGCGTTTCGAAGCCTGTTGACTACCTTGCGCTTGCGCATGCGCTTGAGGATGCTCGCGATGACGATCCGGCGGCGTTTGAGAACCTTGCCACCGCCTACGCCCGTGCGGCGCACCTTGCCGATGCTTCCCTTGGCATCCAGGTGAACGAGGAGCTTATGGGCGAGGCCGAGCATAATCTTTTGCTTGCCACCGATGCTGCCCGTGATGTGGTTGAGCTCGCGCTTGGCAAAAAGGACTTCACGGCCCTGATTGCTGCGCTTGCTGCGTTGCGTGAGCCCATCGACCAGTTCTTTGAGGACGTTATGGTCATGGATGAGGATCAGGCCCTTCGTGAGAATCGCCTGCGCCTGCTCAATCGCTTCGAGGCTGTGTTTGCTGGCGTTGCAAACATTGGGGCGCTTGCGAAGAAGTAGTGTGACCTGCAGCTGGAGAGATGCGCGGAGGTGCCGTGCAGGCGGCATCTCCCCGAAATCTCTACTTGCACCACCAGTGCAATTGCGTATACTGATTACCGTTTGTCAACCTACGTGTCGGCTTACGAGTGCGGCACCTCTAGAACAGTGAGGAACGAAACATGGATTACATCCGCGCTATTGAGCGTCAGCAGATCCGCGAGGATATCCCGCAGGTTCGCGTTGGCGACAACGTCAAGGTGCACTATCGCATCAAGGAAGGCGACCGCGAGCGTATTCAGGTCTTTCAGGGCGACGTTATCCGCATGAGCGGTGCCGGTGCTCGCGAGACCTTCACCGTCCGCAAGATCTCCTTCGGCGTTGGCGTTGAGCGTACCTTCCCGCTTCACAGCCCCAAGATTGGTAAGCTCGAGGTTGTGCGTCACGGCCGTGTTCGTCGCGCCAAGCTCTACTACCTGCGCGACAAGGTGGGCAAGGCTGCTCGCATCCCCGAGAAGCGCTAAGTTGGCGAATGTTTGGGCCACCCGCAAGGGTGGCCTTTTTTCTAAGGTGGTTCCATGGCAAATATGACGAGCTCGGCGCCTGCGGCGGCCATAGCTGCAGAGCTCACCTCGGCTTCTCTTGAAGAGATCGCTGCGTTGGTTGAGCGCTATCAAGAAGATCCGCGCGTCCAGGTGCAAAAGGCTCGTGAACGGGCGCTTCGCAGGCTCGAGCGCGAGCAAATGGAGCGTGATCGCGTGAGCGCCATGTATGCCACCATGCATGAGCTTGGGGGAGACGGGATTGTTCTGGGTGTTGATGAGGTTGGCCGTGGTTCTATTGCCGGGCCCCTCACGGTGTGTGCCGTGGCTCTGCCAGACGATCCTATTATTTGGGGCATTGATGACTCTAAGCGTCTGACCCCGGCGCGTCGCGAGACGCTTGCTGCGCAGATTGCCGATGTAGCGCTGGCAATTGGTATCTGCCATATTCCACCCGCGGTAATTGATGAGCGGGGGATGGCTACGGCGCTTCGCCTGGCTGTACAGGGCGCTGTGCGCGATACCGGCCTGGAACCTACCTGCGTGCTTATGGATGGCAATCCGCTTGGTGCGGTGCCCGAAGAGCGCAATGTGGTACATGGCGACGCGCGTGTTGCTTGCATCGCGGCCGCCTCGATTGTGGCTAAAGTCACCCGTGATGAGCTCATGGTAGAGCTCGATGCCGATTATCCTAACTACCCCTTTGCCGCTTCTAAGGGGTATGCCTCGCCCGACCATATCGCTGCTATTCGAGAGCATGGCCTGTGTGACCAACATCGCGTAAGCTTCTGTGGAAACTTTTTAGAGACGGCCCGTCTCTTTTAACCCTCATACGCATCGTCGCCTGATGACCTGAGCGCTTGAGCTTCCCTAACGCCCGATCAATCTTTGCACGGTATGGTTTTGGGAAGCTTCGTGGAACAAAGCGCGAACAAAACGCGAAATGCGCCCCTTGATGATGAGCTTAACTCATATGAAAGGGGATGCTATGACAAGTGTTTCTACAGCCGGCGTGTGTGACGAGGCCCGCCATAACGAGCAGATCGACAGGGAATATCAAACGACGATTCCAGATCCTGCGGAGGTACGCAATCTGTCGGCCCATGAGCTCGGCAAGATGGGGGAGCTCATTGCTGCATCGTATTTGGATGAGCGCGGCTATGACATTTTGGAACACAGCTACCGCTGTCCTGAGGGTGAGGCGGATTTAATTGCCTATGACCCCGTTGAGGAATGTGTTGTCCTTGTTGAGGTGAAATCCCGGAGAGTTGCCGATGGGTCGGTTCTCCCCGAGGAAGCGGTGGACGCAAAGAAGCGCAAGCGGTATCGACGTATTGCCGCATGCTACATCATGGATCGTTTCCCGGTGATGGCTATTCGTTTTGATGTGATTGCCATTACGTTTATGGATGGTGAGCTTGCGCACCTGGAACACATCTATGAGGCCTTCGATTGGGAGGTCGACCGATGACCAGGCAGGCTTTTGCCGTTCATGCTGCGTGCATTCGCGGCGTTGAGGCAGAGCCGGTAACGGTGGAGGTCTCCCTCTCGGGCGGTATTCCTGGTATTACGCTTGTGGGTATGGCGGACAACGCGGTGATGGAAGCTCGGCTGCGCATTCGGTGCGCCTTGCGCGCCGCTGGTTTCGACGTGCCTCGCGCGAGTATTACGGTTAACCTCGCGCCGGGTGATATGCGCAAAACAGGCTCGGGGTTCGACCTTCCTATTGCTGTGGCCATACTCGCGGCAACAGGTCAGATTCCCTTGAATCATCTTGATGATTGCCTCTTTGTGGGCGAGCTTGCGCTGGATGGAGCTGTGTGCCCCGTGCGCGGTGAGGTGGCATATCAAATCCTTGCACGTGCTTCGCACCTTATATTGGTGAGTGCACACGCAGGCAACCATGTGCCACTTGCAGAAGTCGATCATCGCGGTGTGGATACGATGCGGCGTCTTGCGCATGGAGTTAGTACGCTGCCTCCCGTTACCTCGGCCGTCTCCTATACGGAAGTCGAGCAGACCGAGCGGCTTGATTTTAGCGATGTGGTGGGCCAAGAGTCCATCAAACGTGGCCTTGCTGTTGCCGCAGTGGGCGATCTGGGGTGCTTGATGATTGGTGCGCCCGGATCAGGTAAGACGATGCTAGCGCGGCGCCTGCCGACCATTCTGCCGCCGCTGTCCACCGATGAGCTGCAAGAGGCGCTTTGCGTACATTCGGTTGCGGGTGAGCCCATAGATGCGCTCCTCCAGGGCGAGGTGCCCTTCCGGCGGCCGCATCATAGCATCTCGGCTGCCGGCTTGGTGGGTGGAGGACGACCCGTGCGCCCCGGCGAGATTAGCCTGGCGCACGGTGGCGTACTTTTTCTCGACGAGCTTGCTGAGTTCTCTTCGCACGTGTTGCAGATGCTTCGTCAGCCTATGGAGGATCATGAAGTGCGTATTGTACGCGCCGACGGCGTCTATCGGTTTCCTGCGGCGTTTCGCTTACTTGCGGCCAGCAACCCGTGCCCCTGTGGCTATTTGGGTGATCGTGAGGTTCCCTGCACCTGTGCTCCTGCGGCAGTTGAACGGTATCGCGCAAAACTTGCAGGCCCGCTCATAGACCGCATAGACCTTGTGCTCGACGTGCATAGGCCAGACCCTGATGTCATCGTGAAGGGCGAGTCTGGTTTGGATTCTGCCACCCTCCGGGCAATGGTCGAGGCGGGGCGAGCATTCCGGAGCGACCGCGTAGCGCATGAACGATGCTCGTTTAATGCTGATTCGAAGGCGGAGTCGATGGCGGATCGCTTCTCTATGACCTCAGACGCTGAAGAAGCGTTGCTTGCGCTTGCCCATAAACAGCATCTCACTGGCCGCGGCATGCAGCGCCTGGGCAGGATCGCACGCGCTGTGGCAGATCTTGCCCAAGAGGCGCTCGTTTCTGCCACGCATGTGATGGAAGCAGCGTTGTATCAAGGCAGGAGGGGAGACCAATGACGACGTTAGGAGCGTACCCTCGTATGGAGCTTGCACCTCATGAGGCGGGATATCCTGAACGTATATACGATCTTCCCGAAGCGCCGCCGCGCCTCTATGTGATGGGCTCGCTTGAAGCGTTTGCCACTCCGCTTTTGGCCATCATCGGAGCACGGCGTCCTACGCCCTATGGAATAGCCGCTAGCGAGCTGGCAGCGCGGATTGCGGCGAGCCAGGGTCTGGGTGTTGTATCGGGCGGCGCCATGGGATGCGATCGCGCCGGGGGCAACGAGGCACTGGCCTGTGGAGCTGTGCACGTTATTGTGCTGGGCTGCGGTGCCGATGTGGTGTATCCCCGATCGAGCGCGCGGCTTATCAACGACACACTAGCTGCGGGAGGAGCAGTTGTCTCGCTCGACCCCTGGGGGACTCCGCCACGGCGGTATGCCTTTCCTCGTAGAAACCGTATCATCGCTGCCCTGAGCCATGCGGTCTTCATAGGGGAGGCGGGACTGCCTTCTGGAACCTTTTCAACAGCAGAGGCGGCACTTGAGCTTAACCGCGAAATTCTCGCAGCCCCCGGCTCTATCTTTTCTCCCACATCACGAGGGACAAACCAGCTGATTGCCGACGGAGCATGTTGCATCGTGGACGAAGAGTCTATAGAGGTGGCCCTCTCGCGCATCTTTGGCACGCTCCGGAGTTCTGGGCAAGCCGCACATACGCTCCCTGTCCATAATGAACGTGAGGTGCATGTACTCCGTGCACTTACCGCAACAGCCCTTTCAACCGACGAGGTGGCACGTCTTTTGTCTTGCGATGTGGTTGGTGCGATGACGCTTATGGGCGACCTTCTCATACGCGGGCTGGTGGAACAGTTGCCCGATGGGCGGTATGGGGCTTCGAAGACCACTCTTCACGCGCAAACATCCTTCGGTCACAATGGGTGAGACTGTTGTTGAGGCTAGGAGCACACACATGGCACAGGTGACCGTAATCGGCGGTGGATTGGCTGGATCTGAATGCGCGCTGCAGCTGGCACGCAGGGGCATCTCCGTTACCCTCATGGAGATGCGGCCTCAGACTATGACTCCGGCTCACCATACGGCTTCATTTGCCGAGCTCGTGTGCTCAAACTCATTCAAGGCAACCCGTCATGATTCTGCAGCAGGTCTTCTTAAAGAGGAGCTTCGTCTTATGGGCTCTGAGCTCATAACTTGCGCCGCTGCAGCTGCTGTGCCGGCAGGCGGTGCCTTGGCGGTTGACCGCGAACGCTTCTCGGCCGAGGTGGAGGCGCGCATCGCGGCTCAGCCCAATATCACCGTGGAGCGTACCGAGGCTACAACAATCCCTGAAGGCCATGTGGTTATTGCGGCGGGCCCGCTTTGTTCTCCCGCTCTTGCCGAAGAGGTTTTGAAGCTTGTGGGCGGAACGGCCTTATCGTTTTTTGATGCTGCTGCCCCCATCGTTGATGCCACCACCCTTAATCGGGATGCCATCTTCACGCAATCTCGCTATGGCGAGGCGGGGGAGGGCGACTACCTTAACTGCCCGCTTAATCGTGAAGAGTACGACGCATTTATCGATGCGCTGGTGGGTGCTGAGCGCGTGGTGCTCAAAGATTTTGAACGGACAGACCTGTTCCAGGCGTGTCAGCCTGCTGAGGAGGTTGCACGAACTGGCCACGACGCACTGCGGTTTGGTGCCATGAAGCCCGTGGGGCTCATTGACCCGCGTACGGGCCATCGCCCCTGGGCAGCCATTCAGTTGCGTGCCGAAAACCGCGAGCGCACTGCCTACAACCTTGTGGGATTCCAAACCAATCTCACCTTCCCCGAGCAGCGCCGCGTGTTCCGCATGGTGCCTGGCCTGGAAGATGCGGAGTTCTTCCGCTATGGCGTGATGCATCGCAACACCTTTGTTGACGCACCCCACGTGCTCGATGGCACGTTTGCTGTTCCGGGCACCATGGTGCGTCTGGCCGGTCAGATTACTGGTACGGAAGGCTATATGGAGGCTGTGGCGTCTGGTTTGCTTGCTGCGCTCAATACCGTGGCAGACCTCACGGGCGCCCCTTCGGTTCAGCTGCCAGAAACGGGAGCTTTGGGTGCGCTCGTGCACTATGCCACCAACCCTGCTACCGAGGCCTACCAGCCCATGCATGTAAACTTTGGCCTGGTTCCACCCCTTGCAGATGGTAAGCGTCGCTCAAAGCGCGACCGCTACGCCGCGTACGCCGACCGCGCGCTGGCCGACCTTAAACAGTACCTTGCAACGCGAGGCGATCTTTTTGCCTAGCGAATCGCCCGCAGCAAGCGCCTCTGATTCGAACGCCTCCTTCCTTCAACTTTGCGATCGCTTCTTGGCTACGCTTGAGCAGGTTGAAGGGATGTCGCCCGAGACAGTCCGTGCCTATCGAAGCCATCTTGAAGCCTATGGTCGCTGGGCTGAGCGCAATGGGGTCGATCCGGTGGAGGCGGATATTGCTGCCCTCAGGCGCTATCTTGCAGACATGCGTCGTGCTCGCTATGCGCCGCGCACCATATCGGCGCACCTTTCAGCGCTGCGGAGTTTTTTTCGCTGGGCTGCGCTGGAGGGTCTGGCAAGCGAGGGCGCGGTCTCGGCGCTCATTACGCCTAAGACTCCGCGTACCCTGCCCGCAACGGTGGGCCACGAGCAAATGGAACGCCTTCTTGCCGCTCCAGACCGCACACAGCCGAGCGGTCTTCGCGATGCGGCGCAGCTCGAGCTCATGTACGCCACGGGCGCGCGTATCTCTGAGCTGTCCCGCCTCAACGTGTCATCCATCAATATGCATGAACGTACGGCAACACTTTTTGGTAAGGGTTCAAAAGAGCGCATTGTGCCCGTGTATCGGCGTGCGCTTGCAGCCCTTGAGGAGTATCTTGCGCAAGGAAGGGGAGCGCTTCTTGCGTGTTCAAAGGCACCCTCCGATGATGCGAATTCGGCGCTTTTTATATCTACGCGGGGGAACCGTATGTCTGCCGCTGCCCTGCGTCGTCGCTTTGAGCTTCTAGCGTGCTCGGCGGGAATACCGCGTGACGTAACGCCTCACGCCATGCGGCACACCTTTGCAACGGATCTTCTTGAAGGTGGCGCCGATCTAAGAAGCGTGCAAGAACTCTTGGGCCACGCCAGTCTTTCCACCACGCAGATCTACACCCATCTCACGCCCGAGCGGCTTAAAGCTGCTGTGACGCAGGCGCATCCACGAGGCTAGATCCGTGATATTCATGGAGACAAGGTGAGCCGAGGCCTAACTTGTTCCATCCTGCACAGAATGCTTGGATTCATCGGGCATTGCTGATATTATTCTCCAGGTTGCCGCATAAGCGGCATCGTCCATCACACACGCGCGGCTACTCCCACGTCGTGGTGCTCGCATCATGGTAGAGATGCGGGTGTTCGCGGGAGGCCGACCCCGCGCGGAGGCAAACCACAGGAGGTTTACATGGCTACCAAGATTAACATTCGCACTCTGCTCGAGGCTGGTTGCCACTTCGGTCACCAGACCCGTCGTTGGAACCCCAAGATGAAGCCGTTCATCTTTGGTGAGCGCAACGGCATCTACATCCTCGACCTCAAGCAGACCATCATCAACGCTGACGCTGCTTACTCCTTCCTGCGCAACGCCGCTAAGTCCGGCAAGGTGCTCTTCGTTGGTACCAAGAAGCAGGCCCAGGAGCCCGTCAAGCTCGCTGCTGAGCGTGCTGGCATGCCCTACATCAACCAGCGCTGGCTCGGCGGTATGCTCACCAACTTCGTCACCATCCGCTCCCGCATCAACCGCATGGAGGAGCTTGAGACCATGGTTGAGGATGGCCGCATGGCTGTTCTGCCCAAGAAGGAGCAGGCTGTGCTCGGCAAGGAGCTCGCTAAGCTCCAGACCAACCTCGGTGGCGCTCGCGACCTCAAGGGTCTGCCTGCCGCTATCTTCGTCATCGATACCAAGCGCGAGGAGAACGCCATCAAGGAGGCTCGTCGCCTGAACATCCCGGTGGTTGCCCTCATCGACACCAACTCTGATCCGGACGAGGTCACCTACGGCATCCCCTGCAACGACGACGCTATCTCCGCTGTCACCCTTATGTGCGAGCTCATGGCCGACGCTTGCCTTGCGGGTGCTGGCAAGGAGCAGATCTCTGAGGCCGAGATGGCTGGCACCGCTCCTGCTGAGGAGGCCGCTGCTACCACTGAGGCTGCTGAGTAAATCGTATTCACCATTACTTTCGGTTCAACTTTGAAAGGAGCCATGATGGCCCAGATCACCGCCGCTATGGTCAAGCAGCTTCGCGAGATGACCGATTCCCCCATGATGGAGTGCAAGAAGGCTCTCGTTGAGGCCGACGGCGACATGGATCTTGCCGTTGACGTGCTGCGCAAGAACGGTCTTGCTGCTGCCGCCAAGAAGGCTGGCCGTGCCACCAACGAGGGCGCCATGGGTGCCTACGTTTCCGACGACGCTCGCGTGGGCGCTATCGTAGAGGTTGCCTGCGAGACCGACTTTGTGGGTTCCAACCCCAAGTTCACCGGCTTCGCTGCTCGTGTTGCTCAGCAGATTGCCGAGACTGACCCGGCCGACGTTGAGGCCCTGCTTGCCTCCGACATGGATGGCGAGACCGTTGAGGCTGCCCTCACCGAGCTCATCCACGTCATTGGCGAGAACATGAAGATCACCCGCTTCGCTTCTCGTAAGCCTGCTGCTGGTGCCGTTTCCAGCTACATCCACATGGGCGGCAAGATTGGCGTTCTCGTGGAGTTCTCCTTCGAGAAGCCCGAGACTGCTGCCACCGACGCCTTCAAGGCCTTCGCTCATGACGTTGCCATGCAGGTTGCGGCTACCGCTCCTATCTGCGCTGTGCGTGAGGATGTCCCGGCTGAGGTTGTCGAGCACGAGAAGAGCATCTACAAGGCTCAGGCCGCCGAGTCCGGCAAGCCCGAGGCTATCCAGGAGAAGATGGCCATTGGTCGTCTCGAGAAGTTCTACAAGGGCTGCGTGCTGAACGAGCAGGAGTTCATCAAGGATTCCAGCCTCACCATCAGCCAGTACGCTGCTCAGGTTTCCAAGGAGGTCGGTGACACCATCACCGTGTGCGGCTTCGATCGTCTCGAGCGCGGCGAGGACAAGTAAACCCTCGTTTTTGATGTGTTTGGAGCAGGCTATGGGTTTCAGCCCGTAGCCTGCTTTTGTATGGGTTGTGTAAAAACATCTTTGCTATGATGGATGAAGCTTTTCTCGTTCAAAGGAGGACCCTTGTCCAACTACCTCTATAAACGCGTTCTGCTTAAACTGTCCGGAGAAGCGCTCATGGGAGAAGGTGGCTACGGAATTGACCCCACGGTAACCGAGCGCCTTGCCACGCAAGTTAAAGCGCTTGTGGACGATGGCATCCAGGTTGGTGTTGTGGTTGGCGGAGGAAATATCTTCCGTGGCATGGCTGGTGCAGCGAAAGGTATGGATCGCGCACAGGCCGACTACATGGGCATGCTTGCCACCATTATGAACGCGCTGGCCCTTCAGGATGCCTTTGAGCGTAAGGATTGCGCCTGCCGCGTTATGAGCGCTATCCAGATGAACGAGGTTTGCGAGCCCTACATTCGCCGCCGCGCCATTCATCATCTTGAGAAGGGTGACGTGGTAATTTTCGCCGCTGGCTCGGGCAACCCGTACTTCACCACTGATACCGCTGCTGCGCTTCGCGCATGCGAGATTGGTGCCGAATGCCTGCTGAAGGCGACGAAGGTGGATGGTATCTACGACAAGGATCCTGTTACCCACCCCGACGCCAAGCGTTTTGATCGCATCACCTACCATGAGGTGCTCGTGCGCGGGCTTCAGGTTATGGATTCCACCGCTGCCGCTCTTTGCCAAGATAACAAGATGCCTATCATCGTGCTCAACATTGAGGGTACTGACCATATTAAACGTGCACTTGCGGGTGAGCCCGTTGGCACCGTCGTTGTTCAGGAGGATTAGCCATGCCCGACATCACTGCCCATATGGACAAGACGCTTGAGGCGCTCAAGCATCAGTTTTCGAAGGTGCGCACGGGTCGCGCCAATGCCAACATCCTGTCCGACATCACGGTTGACTACTACGGTGTTGCCACGCCCATCACACAGGTTGCGGCCGTTAAGGTTCCTGAGGCTCATATGCTTATGATCGAGCCGTGGGATAAGGCGCTCGTTAACGCTATTGTGAAGGCTGTCAGTGCTTCTGACCTTGGTATTACCCCTAACTCCGACGGCAACGTGGTTCGTCTGCCGTTCCCGGCGCCCACCGAGGAGCGTCGTCGTGAGCTCGTGAAGGAATGCCGTGAGCTTGCCGAGCAGGCCCGTGTCTCCATCCGCAACATCCGTCGCGATTTCAACAACCGTCTTGAGCGCGACGAGGAGCTTTCCGAGGACGAGGTGCGCCGCGAGCAGGCTAAGGTTCAGAAGCACACCGATTCCTACGTGGCAAAGATTGACGAAATGCTCAAGGCTAAAGAAGCCGAGGTCATGGAGATCTAGATTGAACTTCGACGAGTCCGCTTTCGAAACGTACTTCGCAGATGCGCCCGATTCGATCGACCTATCTCAGCTCGATCGCGGGCGCATTCCGCGCCATATCTCGTGCATCATGGATGGTAATGGCAGGTGGGCTACCTCCCGCGGACTTTCCCGTGGTGAAGGCCATCGTGCTGGCATTACGTCGCTACGCGAGATTATCACCTCCTGCGTTCGCTTGGGCGTAGAGGTGCTTTCGGCCTATGCCTTTTCTACCGAGAACTGGTCGCGTCCTAAGGCCGAGGTAGACCTCCTCATGCATCTTTTTGCGCAGACCTTCATCAAGGAGCTTCCACTTCTTGAGCGTGAGCAGGTCCGCGTGGTTTTTCTGGGCGACATCAGTGCCCTGCCTGCTAAAACGCGCGATGTATTTATGTATGGCCTTGAGCAAACAAAGCACCATACGGGTATGGTGCTTGCCCTCGCCGTAAATTATGGTGGCCGTGCCGAGATTGCTCGTGCTGCGCGCCTGCTTGCGCAGGATGTGCAGGAAGGTCACTTATCTCCTGAAGATATTGATGAGACGGCCGTTGCCAAAAAGCTATATACGGCGGATCTTCCCGATCCAGAATTGGTCATTCGCACTTCGGGCGAGCTTCGGCTTTCCAATTATCTGCTGTGGCAGGTAGCATACGCTGAGTTCTATATCACTACTACCTATTGGCCCGATTTTGACCGTTGGGGCCTGATTGAAGCCATCCTTGCGTATCAGCATCGCGATCGTAGGTTTGGCGGTCTTTCGGCTAAGGGGGCCGCTCAATGAGTGACAATAAGGAGCAAACAGGTTCAACGAGCGCTTCGTCTACCACGAAACCCTCGAGCTCGGGACTTTCTGGATTGCTCGTGCGGGCAGCGTCCGGCTTAATTTACGCCGGCATTTTCATCATGTGCCTCATCATCCATCCTGTCACCACAGCGTTCTGTCTTGCGGTTATCAGCATGATCTCATGTCGCGAGTTTTTTGGCATGATGCGCCGTGATGGAAAAATGCCCCATGTCATTATTGGCTCGTGTGTGGCGGCACTCTTTCCCATTGCAGCCCTCGGTGGGTCGCTTTATATCACCGCTACGATGTTTGCGCTGGTACTTGCAGTAGGGCTTTGGTATGTTTGGTCGCCGCGCACGCGCATCATGGATGTGTCGGTAACACTCATGGGACCCATTTACACAGGCTTTATGCTTTCGGCAATCGTGTTGCTGCGCGACCTGTTGCCTGGAGTTCCCGGAGCTTTGCTTGCGGTGGGTGCCTGCGCCTCCTTGTGGGTGTCTGATTCTTTTGCCTATTTGGTGGGTAGCCGCTTTGGTAAGCACAAGATGGTTCCTAAGATTTCGCCCAACAAAAGCTGGGAAGGGTTTGCCGGTGGTGTTGTGGGCTCCATCCTTATCTGGCTCATCCTTTTTGCTACGGGGCTTTTCATCTTTTCATGGCAGTTTGCCGTTGTATGTGGAGCTGTCGTATCGGTTTTGGGTGTCTTCGGTGACTTAATAGAATCTCGCATCAAGCGCGGTGCGGGCGTTAAGGATTCGGGTAACCTCATTCCAGGGCATGGTGGCATGCTCGACCGTAACGACTCTCTTATCTTCGGCGGAATTACCGCCCTCTTGATGCTTATGTTCGGAGGAATTCTATGACCTTTGGCACCCGCAAGCGTGTTGCGATTCTCGGGTGCACCGGCTCTGTTGGTACACAAGCTCTTGATGTTTGCCGGCAACATGCCGATGCCTTGGAGGTTGTAGCCCTCTCGGCGCACACCGATACGGCTCGTTTGGTTGAGGCGGCGCGCACCTTTAAGGTGCACGCCGTTTGTGTGAGCGCGCCGGAGCATGCGCAAGACCCGCAGCTGCAAGAGCTTCCTCAGGGTTGCGAACGCTATGCTGGTCTTAGCGGTATGACCGACTTGGTCACGCGCGACGACATTGATATTGTGCTCGTGGCTATAGTAGGCGCCGCTGGCCTAATGCCAAGTCTTGCAGCTCTTAAGGCGGGGAAGAGGCTCGCCCTTGCAAATAAAGAGGCCCTCGTCATTGGCGGCGACCTTCTCATGCCGCTTGCCGCCGACGGTATGCTCCTTCCCGTCGATTCGGAGCACTCCGCGCTGCTGCAGTGCCTGGCTTCGGGACGTCGTGACGAGGTTCATGCGCTCTGGCTTACCTGCTCGGGTGGTCCCTTCTTTGGTGCGAACGCGCAAGACCTTGCTCACGTCACGCCGGAGCAAGCGCTCGCGCACCCCACGTGGAGCATGGGGTCAAAGATTAGCATCGACTCGGCAACGTTGATGAACAAGGGGCTTGAGCGCATAGAAGCCATGCATCTTTTCTCGTGCTCTGTTGACGATGTGCGCGTGCTTATTCAGCGTCAGTCGAAGATTCACTCTATGGTGGAATACATCGACGGTTCGGTCATTGCCCATTTGGGCGCCTCCGACATGCGCATTCCCATTCAGTATGCGTTGTCGTATCCGGAGCGTTGGGATACGCCGGTTGCGCGCGTTGATTTCAGAACGCTCGGCAGCCTCGATTTTGCGGCGCCCGACATGCAAACATTCCGTTGCTTGGCCCTTGCCGAAGAGGCGGCACGCGCGGGCGGCACGGCACCCTGTGTGCTTAACGCTGCCAACGAGGTTGCCGTACAGGCGTTTCTTGATCACGCGTGCACGTTTTTGGATATTGCGACCATCACCGAGCGCTGCCTTGAGGAGCACGAGGTGGAGACGGTTGCATCTCCTGAGCAACTTGAGTCCGTTGACGCCTGGGCGCGTTCCCGTGCTTCCTTCCACCTGTCTCAGCTTTCCTAAACCTGCTAAGGATCTTCTATGGACATGCTTATCAGCGTTCTCAGCAGCATCTTCTGGGGTTTGGTCGTCCTCTCGGTTTTGGTCGGCATCCACGAAGGCGGGCACTTTCTCGCCTCACGCGCATGCGGCGTGCGCGTAACTGAGTTCTTCCTCGGGCTGCCTTGTCGTTTCAACCTGCATCACGTGTCCCGACGCATCGGCACTAAATTTGGGGTCACACCGATTTTGCTGGGCGGCTATGCCATGGTCTGTGGCATGGATCCCGAGGACAACACCCATGCGGCATCGGTGCTCGGGCTCATTCATGCCGAGGGTGTGCTCTCCGTTGAAGATATTGCGCAAAAGCTCAACATCTCTGAAGACGATGCCATGGAGTCATGCATTCAGCTGATGGGCTGGGGCTCCATCGCTCCCGTGTACGACGAGGCGAAAGGTGAGAAGCCATCGGGTTCAACCTATCCCACCACATACGCATCGATGCCGCGCGACCACGAGGGCAACACCATCTATGACGGGCGCGCCTTCAAGCGCGATGAGGCCACGAAGCAAGGCGAGGGGTGGCGCAGCGCGCTCAGCGACGAGCAGTTTCTTGAGCGAGAGCGTACGAAAACGTACGCGGGCCTGGGCTGGCTCAAGCGCGTGTTTATTCTGATCGCCGGCATCGGCGTCAACATCATCGCTGGTTTCTTGCTCCTTATGAGTATCTACATGGTGGTGGGTGTGCCCGTGGCGGTCAACTCCAATGTGGTGGGCTCGGTCACCGCGGCGTCCCCCGCAGCCGATGCCGGCATCCAGGAGGGCGACACCATCCTCTCCTTCAACGGCATGGAAACAACCGATTGGTCATCCATAGAAGACGCTGCCGCCCTCACAACCCCCGGCGAACCTTTTGATATCACCTATGAGCATGAGGGCGTCGAGCATACCAGCACGCTTATAGTTGAAGAGGGGGAGAACATCGGCATCTCCGCCCAGACGACCACCTACCGCCTGGGCCCCATCGAGGCGGCACGCGTCTCGTTTGCGTATGTTGCCATGACTGGACAGACTATCGCACAGCTCGTCAACCCCGCCCACACGCTTGACGTGCTCAATAACTCGACGTCCATCGTTGGTATCTCGGTCATTTCTGCTCAAGCGGCGGCCGAGGGCCCTGCGACGCTTTTGCGATTCGCGGCCCTTATATCGTTCTCGCTCGGATTCATGAATTTGCTGCCTATCCCGCCGCTTGATGGTGGAAAGATCCTCATCGAGACAATACAGGCTATCATTCGCCGCCCCCTTTCGGTACGCGTGCAAAACGCGGTGTCTATCGCGGGGATCGCGCTCTTTGGGTTCCTGTTCCTCTATCTTTTGCGCGGCGATATCCTGCGATTCATTCTGTAGGTGGTGCAAGCATGATGAGTGATTGCCCTCGTGCACATACGCGCCCGGTTACCGTGGGAGACATTGTGATCGGTGGTGGTGCTCCTGTCGTCGTTCAGTCGATGACAAGCACCGATACCGCTGATGCCACAGCCACCCTGCAGCAGGTTCGCACCCTGGCGGAGCTTGGCTGCGACCTGGTGCGCGTAACGCTGCCGCATGTCGATGCCATTGATGCGTTCCATCAGGTTTGTGCGGAAAGCCCGGTGCCCATCATCGCCGACATTCATTTTGACTACAAGCTCGCGCTTGCGGCCATCACGGCTGGCGCCGCGAAGCTTCGCATCAACCCAGGGAACATTGGCAGCTGGGATCGCGTGGATGCCGTTGTGGATGCAGCGGGGGAGGCGGGTGTAGCTCTCCGTATTGGCGTCAACGCCGGCTCGCTTGAGCGCACTGTGGCAGAGCGCGATGACCTCACCCTGCCCGAGAAGCTCGTTGCCTCCTCGTTGCAATTTGTGGAGCATATCGAGGGTAGAGGATTCACGCAGACGGTGCTTTCGGCCAAGGCGCACGATGTGACGACCACCATAGAGACATATCGCGCGCTTTCGTGCGCCTTGCCCCAGATCCCTCTCCATCTTGGCGTTACTGAGGCAGGTACCCGTTTCCAGGGAACCATCAAGAGTTGCGTGGGGCTAGGTGCGCTCCTGGCGGACGGCATCGGTGACACCTTGCGCGTTTCGCTCACCGCCGACCCCGCCGAAGAGGTTCCCGTGGCCTGGGGCATTTTAGAGAGCCTGGGGCTTCGTCGCCGGGGACCGGAGCTCATATCTTGCCCCACCTGCGGTCGTACGCAGGTGGACTTGATCCCTATCGCCGAGGCAGTCGAGATGCGTCTTCGCTCCGTTGCAAAGCCTATTACGGTTGCGGTGATGGGTTGCGTGGTGAACGGGCCCGGTGAGGCGGCAGGTGCCGATGTGGGTGTAGCCTGCGGGCGCGGCTCAGCTCTCCTCTTCAAACATGGCAAAGTGCTGCGTAAAGTATCCGAGGATGCTATCATCGATGAATTGTTCCAAGAGATCGAGTCGCTGTAATATCGCTCGACATTTCCAATAGTGCCTACTAAGGAGCCATCATGTCTCGAGTCATGAAGATGTCCCGGCTGTATGCCCCGACCCTCAAAGAGGATCCCGCTGAGGCCGAACTCGCCAGCCATCGCTTGCTGCTGCGTGCTGGTATGATCCGTAAGCAGGCTGCCGGCCTGTATTCCTATTTGCCGCTGGCGTGGCGTTCGCTCAAAAAAATCGAGGCCATCGTGCGCGACGAGATGGACGCCGCGGGCGCCCAGGAGCTTCTTATGCCCATCCTCACCGATGCGGAGCTCTGGCGCGAGAGCGGCCGCTGGTCGGCCTACGGTCCTGAGCTCATGCGCCTGCATGATCGCCATGACCGCGAGTTCGCCCTCGGCCCCACGCACGAGGAGACGGTAACCGACCTTATCACCAACGAACTTCGCAGCTATAAGCAGCTCCCAGTGAACCTCTATCAGATTCAGGATAAGTTCCGCGACGAGATGCGTCCTCGCTTTGGGCTTATGCGTGGTCGTGAGTTCATCATGAAAGATGGTTACTCGTTCAACGCCACGCAGGAGAGCCTGCAGGAGACGTATGATGCCATGAAGCAGGCGTATGCCAATATCTGCGAGCGCTGCGGGCTCAAGGCTCTGCCGGTTGTGGCTGACTCTGGCCAGATTGGCGGCGACACCTCCGTTGAGTTCATGGCGCTTGCCGATGCAGGCGAGGCTGCGCTTGTGTATTGCGATGACTGTGGTTTTGCGGCCGACGAAGAGGCGGCAACCACCACCGTTGCCGTTACCGAAGGCCCGGGCGACGGCACGCTTCAGAAGGTGCACACGCCTGGTCTTGGCACCATTGAGGCCGTGGCCAAGTTCTTTGGGTTCCCCGAGAATGGCACGCGCAAGTCTCTTGCTCTCATTGCCGAAGACGGTACGCCAGTTGTCGCCATTGTCCCGGGTGACCATGAGCTCAACGATTGCAAGGCCGAGCACCTCTTTGGTGCCTATCACCTCATGACCGATGAGGAGCTTACGCAGTGGGGACTCCACAAGGGCTTTATTGGGCCGGTCAACCTGCCGGAGGGCATTCGCCTCGTCGTGGACGAGACGCTGCGCGCCTCCAAGCAGTGGGCCTGCGGCGCCAACGAGGTGGACTATCACTTCACCGGTGCTTGCCCCGGGCGTGACTTCACGGTGGATGAGTGGGCCGACCTCATTACCGTTCACGCGGGAGATCCCTGCCCGCACTGCGGTGCTCCCCTTAAGGGTGCGCGCGGCATTGAGGTGTCTCAGGTGTTCCAGTTGGGTACCAAGTACTCCGAGGCCATGGGAGCCACCTTTGCCGATGAGAATGGCAAGGAGCGCCCCTTCCTCATGGGTTGCTATGGTGTGGGCGTCTCGCGCACGCTTGCGGCAGTTGTGGAGCAGCACAACGACGAGCAGGGCATTATCTGGCCTGTCTCCATTGCGCCCTATGAGGTCTCGGTCATCGCGCTCGACAAGAAGGGTGAGGCATTTGAGCGTGCCGAGGAGCTTGCGAACGAGCTTGCTGCCTGCGGCCTCGACGTTGTCTTTGACGACCGCGGCGAGCGTCCGGGTGTTAAGTTTGCCGATAACGACCTCATGGGCTTCCCGTTCCAGGTGATTGTTGGTAAGCGTGGCCTTGCGAACGGCACTGTTGAGGTTAAGTGTCGTGCAACCGGCGAGCGTACGGACGTTGCGGTGGATGCTGTTGTTGAGCAGATTCACGACCTCGTTGTTGCGGAGCGCCGCTAAGAATCTCTGGGCAGGGGCAGATGTGAGCTCATCAGAGTGTGCCTTCAAAGCGCTTTGGTGAAAAACTTACAATTTGCCCTTGCAAAGGTGGAGCGGTTACCGTATATTATCCCTCGCACCACTTGGGGGCGTAGCTCAGCTGGGAGAGCGCTTGACTGGCAGTCAAGAGGTCAGGGGTTCGATCCCCCTCGTCTCCACCATAGAATGCTTACGGGTTCAGATTTGTCTGGACCCGTTTTTTTGTATTCATCGCTCTTGGAACGTCCATTCAAGTCAGGGGCAAAAGGCCTTCGTTGCTCAATCAATGCGTCTCACTCAATAGTGCTGTCGTTATATCCCTTTCATGTCGTCTCGACATTGAGAATCTCCGGTACGGAGCGATTGGGTCAAACAGCAAAGTAGCGCATCTAACCCGTTGCGTCACGCGCTCTATCCTCAATGAGCCCAATCCGCGAAGCGACGGCGCGGGAACGAAGCATGCTCTCCCTTTATGGCAATCTAGCGGGATGAAACAGGCTCGTCCCCACCGGCTCAACCAAAAACTTTTCGATTTGTTGCAGTTTGAGGCTGGCTCGCGAAGTACTCGGCTGAATCCCGACGCTGTGACCTGCGCTTTTGGTCCACATAAAGGCCGGTCTATTCGGAGGGTGCAGTCCAAACCGCAACAAATCGAAAAGTTTTGTCCTGGGCTGCCGGGCGCGACGGGCGCCTTTTGTCGATGCCCCTGAAACGGACACACGTTTCGTCCTTTAACCCCGCATTGACTGGCAAACGTGTTGATAGGGGAGTCAAGTCCGAGTGTCAGAAATCATGGAATGCAAAACGGCTCCCGGTATCAACCGAGAGCCGTGGATGAGTCGGGTGGGCCCAGCAGGATTCGAACCTGCAACCCAGGGATTATGAGTCCCCTGCGCTAACCGTTGCGCCATGAGCCCGATACTAAAACAGCCCCTGAGAAACCTCAGAGGCTGCGAATGTACGTGGTGGAGACGAGGGGGATCGAACCCCTGACCTCTTGACTGCCAGTCAAGCGCTCTCCCAGCTGAGCTACGCCCCCAAGCAACGATGATTTACTATAGTCAACGTTGCCAGAAGATGCAAGTACATTTTTCTAAATCATTGTGCACCGCCCAAGCGGTGCGCATAATGCGCATATTGCTGCCACACGTGTACCAAGCGGGGCCTTAACCACTCGCGTCATCGATTTCTCACAAACTGGAAAATGGTACTTGCATTGGGTTGATGGCCTAGGGTATAGTATTCCTCGCTGAAAAGCACACGGGCGTTTGGCTCAGGGGTAGAGCACATCCTTCACACGGATGGGGTCACAAGTTCAAATCTTGTAACGCCCACCAGCACAGAACAGGGACTCGGGGCAATCTCCGGGTCCCTTTTTCCTATCCATGCTATGTGCGGTGCGCCATGCTCAGCACCGCACCGAGTAGTTTTGTACGAGGACGGTAGCCATGATCTTATCGGTGGAGAAGATCGAGAAGAGCTTTGGAGCACGCACGCTGTTTAGCGGAGCCTCGTTTCAGGTTAACCCGGGGGATCGTTTTGCTCTCGTCGGTCCCAACGGCGCCGGCAAAACCACCCTGCTTAAAATCATCATGGGCCTCGATAACCCCGATGCGGGAAACGTTACCTTCGCCAAAGACGTTAACGTGGGCTATTTAGAGCAGGAGACCAAGCTCGCTAGCGATCGCTCGGTTATTGATGAGGTCATGGCATCTGCGCATGAGATTCAAGCACTCGGCCAGCGTGCGGAAGAGCTCCAGCACGAGATTGCCACAGCGGGGGAGACAGGTTCGGTGCCCGATTCGCTCCTAAAGGAGTATGGCCAGGTACAGGATCGCTTTGAGCGCCTAGGCGGCTACGAGCTAGAAAGCAACGCGCGTCAGATTCTTGCTGGACTGGGTTTCCCTGTTGATGAGTTCCAAAAGCCTTGCGCTGAGTTCTCGGGCGGCTGGCAGATGCGTATCGCGCTGGCGAAGCTCTTCTTGCGCCACCCAGACCTGTTGCTCCTCGACGAGCCTACCAACCATCTCGACCTTGAAAGCGTGCAGTGGCTGCGCGGCTTTATCGCCTCGTATGAGGGCGCTGTGCTTATTGTCTCTCACGACCGCGCCTTTATGGACGCGTGTGTAGACCACGTGGCGGCACTCGAAAACCGCCGCATCACGGTCTACACGGGCAACTACAGCTCTTACCTCAAGCAGCGCGAAGACAATCTTGAGCAGATGCGCGCCAAGCGCGCGGCCCAGGAGCGCGAGATTGCCCACATGCAGGTGTTCGTCGATAAGTTTCGCTATAAGCCCACCAAGGCAGCTCAGGCCCAGGAGCGTATCCGTCGCATCGAGCAAATCAAAAGTGAGCTTGTGATTCTTCCTGAGGGCCATAAGCACGTGGACTTCAAGTTTCCCGATCCGCCGCGCTCGGGCGATATGGTGGCCAAGCTTGAGGGCGTATCAAAATCCTATGCCGATAAGCACGTGTACGATGGCATTAACCTCACGCTGTACCGCGGCGACCATATAGCCCTTGTGGGCCCCAACGGCGCGGGTAAGTCCACGCTCATGAAGATGATCGCGGGCATTGAACCTCCGTCTACAGGCACGCGCGAGCTCGGCGTGAATGTGGGCGTTGCGTACTATGCGCAGCACCAACTTGAGGGTCTCAACGAATCAAACACGGTCCTTCAAGAGATCGATTCTGTTGCCCCTACCTGGACGGTTCCCCAGCAGCGGTCGCTGCTGGGAGCCTTCCTGTTCTCCGGCGACGATATCGATAAGCGTGTGGGCGTGCTTTCGGGTGGAGAGCGAGCCCGTCTGGCGCTAGCGAAGATGCTGGTTTCACCCGAAGCGCTCCTGTGCCTCGACGAGCCCACCAATCACCTCGATATCGACTCGGTCGACATGCTTGAGAATGCGCTTAAACGCTTCCCGGGAACCATCGTCCTCATCAGCCACGACGAGCACCTGGTGCGCGCGGTGGCAAACCGCGTTGTAGACATCCGCGATGGCAAGATGACCGTCATCGATGGCGATTACGACTATTACCTCTTCAAACGCGAGGATCTGGCTGCGCGTGCTGCAGCAGAGGCCGGTGCAGCTCATACAGGAAGCGTGGCGTCTTCTTCTGAAGCGAAGCCAGCTGCGGCATCGGCTCAGGCCTCTAAGCCCGCCGACGCTCAGCCGCGTGAGGGCAAAAAAACCAAGGAGCAACGTCGCGCTGAGGCCGAGGCACGAGCTGAGCTTAACCGCCGCCTTAAGACAACGCGCGATCGCCTGAAGAAGGTAGACGCCCAGCTGCAGACCTCGCGCGCACGGTACGACGAGCTCATGGCGCTCATGGCTTCCGAGGAGCTCTACGCCGATCAATCGCGCTTTAACGAAGCGCTCTCTGAGTACAACGACCTTAAGCGTTCTATCCCCAAGCTAGAGGATGAGTGGCTTGAGCTTTCTGAAACCATTGAAGAGGAGCAGGCTCGTGGACGTTCGTAAAGCCGGCGCGGTTGCCCTCAAGGTGCTCGCCTACGCGCTGCGCCTGATGGCGCTAGCGCTCTGCGCCCTCGTGGTGCTCCTCTGCTTCTCTGGCCTTTCCGCACGCTTGGGGATAGTGGGCTTTGTGACCGATCTTTCTCGCGCCATCCCGTCCGTTATCTCGGGTTATGGCGTGGTGTCGTCACCTTTTGGGGGCGTGTTCCGTCTTGATTTTGCCCTGGTGGCCGTCGTCCTCTTTGTACTTGACTACCTCTGCTGCCGCGCATCAGCGGCTCTTCGTTAGGAGCATCATGCAAGAGATCACTTCGTTGCTTATCACGGCGCTGGCTGTGATTGTAGGCATCGTTGTTCATGAGACGGCACATGCGCTTGTTGCCTACGCCTTAGGGGATGCCACCGCTCGCAGCAGGGGACGCGTGTCGCTCAATCCGCTTAACCATATCGATCCTTTCGGTACGGTGCTCCTGCCACTTCTTATGATGCTTGCCGGTGGCCCCGTCTTTGCGTTTGCGAAGCCCGTGCCCGTATATCTCAACAACCTCAAGCATCCCAAGCGTGATGAGGTGCTGGTGGCGCTCGCTGGCCCGGCTTCCAATATCATTCTCGCCGCACTTGCCGCCGGACTCTGGCGGCTCATTCCCGCTGATGGCGGGGCACTAGCTCCCATACTTGCAACTTCGTTTGGCTACCACCTTGTCAACTTTGTCTTCACCTTTATCTCGGTGAACCTTTCACTTGCATTCTTCAACCTCATTCCGCTGCCTCCGCTCGATGGTTCGTCTGTACTCGTGCTCTTCCTCAAGGGTCGGGCGCTTCGCACCTATTACGAGATTCAGCGCTACAGCATGCCGATCCTCATTATCGTGCTCTACCTGCTACCTATGGTCTTTCACATCGACCTCATTGACATCTATTTCTCGTTTACGCTGTATCCTGTGGCCGAGATGCTCTTCGCCTTCGCCATGGGCCTGTAGTGCGCTACACTTCTTGCGACGGATTATGATGCAGCCAAGGGAGGGGAGACCATGTCGTATCGTGTGACGACGCAGGCCTATTCTGGCCCCTTTGATCTCTTGCTCCAACTCGTTTCCCGTCAAAAAGTTGATATTGGTGCTATTTCTATCGCTGAGGTTGCCGAGCAGTATCTTGAAGAGGTGCACCGACTTGAGGCACTCGACCTTGATGTTGCAAGCGATTTCTTGCTGGTGGCGGCAACGCTTCTCGATATCAAAGCTGCGGCACTCGTGCCTGCCGAGGAGCAGCCTACCACTGCGTCGGATGACGACGATCTTTATGCCGACCTCGCCGATCTTGATGGCGATACCATGCGTGAAGTGCTCATTCAGCGGCTTATTGCCTATAAGCAGTTTAAGGGCGCGGCGGCAGCGCTTGGAGCACGCATGGAGGCAGAACGTCGCATGCATCCTCGTGTTGCTGGCCCCGATCCGGAATTCTTACAGCTCATGCCCGACTATCTGGCAGGCATAACACTCCGTGGTCTTGCGGTTATCTGCGCCGATCTGGATAGCCGTCGCGAAACCTTCTTGCTTGAAGCTGAGCATGTCGCACCCAAGCGCGTTCCTCTTGAGCTTACCGTTGCCTCAGTTGACCGCATCACCACATCGCGTGGGCATATGACGTTTCGCGACCTCGTTGATGAGGGCTCAGACGTTCCTCAGATTGTGGTCACCTTCCTGGCCGTGTTGGAACTGGCCAAGCGCGGCTCCATCACCCTCAAGCAAGACGAGCTCTTTGGCACGATTGAGATTGACCGCGTTGAGGGTGCTCAGGAATACCGGCCTGGCGAAGCGCTCTTTATGGATGAGGAGTAACTATGAACGATCTAGAACAGCTTGCTCCCCAGGACAATAAGGCAGCCCTTGAGGCACTACTGCTTGTTTCAAGCGATCCGGTGAGCGCAAGCTCCCTTGCGCAAGCGCTTTCGCTTACGCCTGGTGAGACGGCGTCGCTTCTGGCTGAGCTCAGCGCCGAATATGCCGATGCCAACCGAGGGTTTCAGCTGCGTGAAGTTGCCGGTGGCTGGCGACTGTTCACCCATCCAGCGTTTCACGATGTTGTTGAATCCTTCGTGCTTTCATGGGATACCCAGAAGCTTTCGCAGGCAGCGCTTGAAACGTTGGCCGTTGTGGCCTATCATCAGCCGGTTACGCGTGAGGTGGTGCGCGGCATTCGCGGCGTTAACTCCGACGGCGTGATCTCTTCGCTGGTAGATAAGGGTCTTATCCGCGAAATGGGGCGTGACCCCGCACATGGCCAGGCGATTCTCTATGGCACCACCAATGCCTTCTTAGAGAAGTTTGGTTTGCGGTCTACCCGCGATCTGCCCGATCTTGAACAGTTTGCACCCGACGAGCAATCGCGGCAGTTCATTCGCGAACGCCTCTCGGGACGCTCAATCCAGTCCACACTCGAAGAAACCAACGACGACCTCGAAGAAGAGCGTGCGCTCATCTCGGATGAGTATGAGGACGATGATGACCTCATCCTGGTGGGCAACGCAACGGATGATGATTTTGATAATGCATAACAACGATACCCCCACCCCAAACATTCCTCACACCATGCGCCTCCAGCGCTTTTTAGCGCGTGCAGGCGTTGCCAGTCGTCGAGGTTCTGAGGACCTCATGACGGCAGGCCGCGTTACGGTGAATGGTGTTGTGGCAACCGAGCTGGGTACCAAGGTGGATACCGACCATGACCACGTGGAGGTGGACGGCATCCCTGTTTCACTTGCCGATTCACCGGTGTATCTGATGCTCAATAAGCCCGCCGGCTATGTGACTACTATGAGCGACCCCCAGGGGCGTGCCTGCGTGGCAGACCTTATCCCCCGCGCAGAGTACCCGGGCATCTTCCCGGTGGGCCGGCTTGACCGTGACACCACGGGGCTTTTGCTCTTCACCACCGATGGCGACCTTTCGAACACGCTGCTCCATCCCTCGGGGCATGTAGAGAAAACCTATATCGCCCAGGTGGATGGACGCGTGCGCGACCGAGATCTTGAGCCGCTTCGAACAGGCATTATGCTTGATGACGGCCCTTGCATCCCAGCGCGTGCGCGCCTGCTGCGCGAAGATGTTGCACGCCGCGTGTTCGGTGGGCCTCAATCTGCACGCACATCTTGCGTAGAAGTTATCATTCGTGAGGGCCGCAAAAACCAGGTGAAGCGCATGCTGGGCGCCATAGGCCACCCGGTGCTGCGTCTCCATCGGCCTCAGTTTGGTCCGCTTGAGCTTGGCAACCTTGCCGAGGGCTCTTGGCGCATGTTGAGTGAATCCGAGGTGCAGGCACTCAAAGCAACTCCCGCTACACGGGCAACTGGTATAGCGGCCCCCGCTCATTCAAAGAAGGGATCTCACGCATGATCGTCGCTATCGACGGCCCGGCAGGCTCCGGGAAATCTACCATTGCGCGTGAAATAGCGCGCAAGCTGGGCTTTCAGCAGCTTGATACCGGCGCTATGTATCGCGCCGTCACCTACTCCGCGCTTGAGCGCTCGGTTGACCTTGACGATGAGGAGGCCGTGGTAGATGTTGCCCAGGCTATCCACATCACCTTCTCCTCGCATGCGGGAGAATCAACCCGCATCATGGTTGATGGACACGATGTAAGTGCGCAGATCCGCACGCCTGAGGTGGACGCGTGCGTTTCTAAAGTATCTGCCTATCCCGGTGTTCGTGAGGCCATGGTGGTGCTCCAGCGCACATGTGCCGATGCCCAAGATATTGTTGCCGAGGGTCGCGATATTGGCACCGTCGTCTTTCCCCATGCAGAGGTGAAGATTTTCCTTACCGCCGATCCGCACGAACGTGCGCGCCGCCGCGTTGCTCAACGCCATGCAGGCGAGCATGTTGACGAGGCAACGCTAGAGCGCGAGGTGGAACAAACTCTCAGTGCCCTTGAAGAACGCGACCGTTTGGATGCGTCCCGCGCGGTGGCACCCCTTACCGCCGCCCCCGATGCTCAGCATATTGACTCCACGCGCTTCACCATTGATGAAGTTGTAGATCAAGTTGCTGCCGCCGTTAATGCAAGGAGAGCCTGATGAAAGCATTTCGCTCTACGGCCGATGATTACTACGACAACCCCATGGATGACTACCCACTTCCCACGCGTATCTTCTACGACGTGGTGATTTGGGTGCTCTTCCTATTCTCAAAGGCCATGTGGCGCTGGAAGATGGAGCACCCCGAGCCGCTTCAGCGCACGGGCGAGAAGGGTTCGGTTGTTATCAGCAATCACACCTCGATGGCCGAGGTGATCACCATCGTGTGCCATATTAGGCGCACGGGTGGCCGCGTACGACCCATCATGAAATCTGAATTCAATAAAAACGCCCTGGTGAAGTGGTTCTTTGCACGCGTGGGCGGCATTCCCGTTGAGCGCGGCACAGCCGATATGACGGCATTGCGCCGAGCTCAGCACGCCCTTCAGCGCGGCGAGCATGTACTCATCTTCCCTGAGGGCACCCGCATCCGCACCGACGATCAGCCCGTTACCGTTCATGGCGGCTTTGCCATCATCGCTCAGATGGCGAAGGCTGACATTATACCCATGGCAGTGTGCGGGTTTAGGGATATCACCAAAAACGGGAGCCATCTCATGCGGCCCGTCAAAACCTGGATGCGCTGCGGCGACCCGCTCTTTCTAACCGATGCCCCGGCAGATCTCAAGCGCAAAGAGCGACTGCAATGGGTGGAAGACGAAGCGTTGCGCCGCATGTATGCCATCCGAGATGCTATGCGAGCAGAACACCCCGGTAGGCGATAGACGTGACACGTATTGTTGTTGCCGACCATGCAGGTGCCTGCTATGGCGTAGAACGTGCTATTACGCTTGTGCGCGATGCTGCGCGCGAACAGCAGCCTTTGGCAACCCTTGGGCCCCTCATCCACAACCCGCTCGTTGTTCATGACCTAGAAGAGCAGGGCGTTCGCGTGGTGGGCGAGCCCGAAGAGCTTGAGCAGGGCACCTTGGTGCTCCGCACCCATGGTGTGGTTCCCGCGGTTATTGACCGCGCTCGCGCCAAGGGGCTTTCTGTCATAGATGCCACCTGCCCATATGTGAAAAAGGTCCACCACGCTGCGCATCGGCTGGTGGAAGCTGGCTACCAGCTGCTTGTGGTGGGGGAGAGTGGCCACCCCGAGGTGGAAGGAATTCTCGGCCATGCGCAGGGACCAGCCACCGTTGTGTCCTCGGTGAAGGAGGTTCAGGCGCTTGAGCTTGCTCCCAAGGTGGGCATCGTAGTGCAAACCACCCAAACGGCCGCTTTGCTCAGCGCCATTGTGGCGGAGATTGCTCCGCGCGTGAACGAACTGCGCGTGATGAACACTATTTGCGCCGCCACGGCGGAGCGTCAACAAGCCGCAGCGACGTTGGCGCAATCTGTGCCCTGCATGATTGTTATTGGGGGCAAGAATTCTGGTAACACGCGGCGCCTCGTAGAGCTCTGCCGCTCCTGCTGCCCCAACACGCATCATATTGAGGCACCCGATGAAATTGAACCTGCGTGGCTCGCCGGCGCTGACGTGATAGGTGTCACCGCCGGAGCCTCAACACCCGCCTCCCACATCACCGCCACGCGCGACCATCTTGAAAGGATGCTTGCAGCACTATGACCAAGCCTGCTGTTCCCGCTTACGCCCTATCCCGCAGCGATTATGCGCGTACCCACGATACGCCCCGTGCCGCTGCCACGGTGACGGCTGTGCGCGAGGATTCTCCTGCCTTTGACGTAGGCATTGAACCAGGCATGCAAGTGTTGCGTGTGGGCGGCCGCGCCCTCACCGATATGACCGTCTGGTTTTGGGAGGCAGACGGTGATGAGGTGGAGCTTGAGGTGTATGACCCCACCGACGACAGTGTCACCCCGTGCACCCTGGAGCGCTTCCCCGGAGAAGACTGGGGCCTTACCTTTGATGGCGACGTGTTTGATGGCATGCGCACCTGTGTAAACGCCTGCGTCTTTTGCTTTATGACCATGCTGCCCAAGCACATGCGCGATACGCTCTACATCCGCGACGACGACTATCGCTTGAGCTTTCTTCAGGGCAATTTCGTCACCCTCACCAACATGAGTGATGCCGATGTTGCCGATGTGATTGAGCACCGGCTAAGCCCCATGAATGTCTCGCTTCACGCAATCTCGTCCGACGTACGTCGCACTCTTATGGGACGCAATGCCGCTCGGGGCATTGAGGTGCTTGAGGCGTTGATGGACGCGGGTATTGAAATCCACGCGCAGATTGTGCTTTGCCCCAACCTCAACGACGGCGAGGAGCTCATGCGCACGCTTACGTATTGCGAGGCGCATCCGGCAATCACGAGCCTGGGTATTGTGCCCCTCGGCTACACGCGGTTCCAAAAACGGTTTACTGGCTCATATTCTGATGACCCGGCCCGTGCTCGCGCGGTCATTGAGGCCGTTCGGCCATTTCAAGAGCGTGCACGTGCCACGTGGGGAAGAACAACCTTCCAGCTTGCCGATGAGTTCTTCCTCGATGCCGACGTCCCCGTGCCCGATGCAGAGCACTATGACGGCTACCCGCAGTACTATGACGGCATTGGCATGATCCGCTCATACCTTGATGAAGCGACAGAGGTGCTTGACCACGAGCACGCCCGTGTGGCACAGGTGGCGAAGGAGCTCCGTGCGCGAAAGCAACGCATGCTTGTAGTCTCGGGTGCCGCAGCTCGTGAGACAGTTGCCACTCTAGTTGAGGATCCTCTTATAGGTGGTGACGTGGTTGCCATCCAAAACAACTACTTCGGCGGCAACGTTGATGTGACGGGCCTTATCTGTGGTGTGGACCTTCTGGACCAGCTGCCGGAGAACCTCGCACAGGTTATGCTCTTTGTGCCAGACGTGATGTTCAACTCTGACGGGCTGACCTTGGACGGTTATCATCAAAAGCGCCTTGTTGACGACCTCACCCAGCGGGGTGCAGAAGTATACATCACGTCAACAATGCCGCGCGATCTCCTGCTTGCGTGGGAGCGCGCGCTTGATATCGAACCAAATGAAGCTCACACCGACTAGGAGCCTGCATGAAACCTATTGTCGCCGTCGTCGGTCGGCCCAACGTGGGAAAATCGACCCTCGTCAATCGACTCGCCCAAACATCCGATGCCATTGTGCACGAAAGCCGTGGCGTCACGCGCGACCGGTCATACCATGATGCGGACTGGAATGGCTGCGATTTCATCCTTGTTGATACAGGCGGCATCGAGCCCTTCAAGAGCGAGGATGTGTTCTCTGCCTCCATCCGTGACCAGGCACTTGCCGCAGCCGAAGAGGCCGATGTCATCCTGTTTGTTGTGGATGGCTCGGTGGGTGTAACCGAGGAAGACGAAACGGTCGCCCGCCTGCTCAAGCGTGTGGATAAGCCTGTCTTCCTCTTGGTGAACAAGCTCGACAATCCCGACCGCGAAGACGAACGCCTCTGGGAGTTCTATTCGCTGGGTATTGGTGAGCCGCTTCCGCTCTCTGCGCATCATGGACACGGCACCGGCGACCTGCTCGATCGTGTGGTCGAACTCCTTCCTGAGAAAACGCCCGACGAGGATCCTTATCCCGAGGCGCTTGGCGTGGCCATCATCGGCCGCCCCAACGCCGGCAAGTCCTCGCTCTTCAACCGCATTATCGGCAGCGATCGCTCCATCGTCTCCGACGTGGCGGGCACCACGCGCGACGCCATTGATACCATCGTTGAGCACGATGGGCGTGCGTACCGTATGGTTGATACCGCGGGCATCCGCAAGAAGAGCACGGTCTACGAGAACATCGAGTACTACTCCATGGTCCGTGGTCTGCGCGCCATCGATCGCGCCGATGTGGCGCTGCTCGTGGTAGATGCAAGCGTGGGCGTTACCGAGCAGGATCAAAAGGTTGCCGGTCTCGCCATTGAGCGCGGCTGCGCCCTTGTGGTGCTTCTCAACAAGTGGGACCTTCTTAAAGAGGAGCGCGACCGCCAGCGCGTGCTTGAGTCGGTTGAGCGTCGCCTCACCTTTGCCACCTGGGCGCCAACGCTTCGCATCTCTGCGCTTACCGGTCGCTCGATCGAAAAGATTTGGAAGCTCATTGATGACGCTGCAGCTAAGCGTGAACAGAAAGTCTCGACCTCGCGACTCAATCAGTTCCTGACTGACATCCGCGAGTTCGGCCATACCGTCGTGGACGGCAAGCGCCGCCTGCGCATGCATTATGTCACGCAAACGGGCACCAAGCCTCCCTCGTTCACCTTCTTTGTGAACCATGCAGACATGGTGAACGAGACGTACCGCCGCTACCTTGAGAATCGCCTGCGTTCGGCGTTTGACTTTACGGGCACGCCGATTCGTCTGCGCTTCCGCAATAAGTCGAACAAAGAGCCTAAGGAGTAACGGGTATGGAAGCGTTTAAGCTCATCTCCCCGGTACCGGTAGTCCTCTGCATCGTTGTCACCTTTCTCATCTGCGGCATTCCCTTTGGTGTGATCATCGGGGAGCTCTTTGGCAAAGGCGACATTCGCAAATCGGGTTCTGGCAACATTGGCACCACGAACGCCCTGCGTGTTGGCGGCGCTAAGGTAGGCGCGCTCACACTCCTGTGCGACGTTCTCAAGGGTTTCGTCTGCGTGATGGCGTCTCACGCCATCCTTGCGCAGTTCTGCGACCCTTCGCCCACATTGCTTCTTCCGGGCAATAATCTCGACTGGGTGCTTTCCCTCGTCTCGTTTGCGGGGCTTGCTGGCCATATGTTCTCGCCCTACCTGCACTTTAAGGGCGGCAAGGGTATTGCCGTGGGCTTCGGCGTATGCATGGGGTGGATCTGGCCTGTTGGCCTCTCCCTCTGGATTCCGTTCCTCGTGGGTGTTGTGCTTACCCGCTACGTTTCCGTGGGTTCCATTGCAGCTGCCATTTCACTGCCCGTATGGCTCTTGATCTATTACCCCCAGAGCACACTTGCCATGAAGGTCATCTTTGCCATCATGGCACTGCTGGTGGTGTGGGCACATCGTTCTAATATTAAGAAGCTCATGCAGGGCACCGAATCCAAGCTCTCGCTCGGCAAAAAGAAGGAGTAAGTCGCATGCGTATTGCTGTTATCGGCGCCGGTTCGTGGGGAACCGCCATCTCGGGCGTTGCTGCTGCAAAGGCCGACTCCGTCATTGTATGGTCGCACGATGTTGAGTCCACCGAAGGCATCAATGAGCGCCACATCAACCCTTTGTATCTGAGTGATTACGAGCTGCCGCACAATGTTGAGGCCACCTGTGATTACCAAGAGGCGTTGAGTGGCGTTGACGGTGCCATTGTGGTGGTACCCTCGCCCTTCATTCGTTCGACCATCCATGCTGCCGCACCTTTTATTGCTCCTGACCTGCCCATCCTCTGCCTTACCAAGGGCATTGAGGAGCACACCGGCAAGCTCATGAGCGATGTGGTGGCCGAAGAGGTGGGTAACCCCTCTCGCGTGGCGGCGCTCTCGGGCCCTAATCATGCTGAGGAGATCTGCAAAGGCTCGCTCTCCGCTGCGGTCATCGCCTCCCCTGAACCCTCGGTTGCCGAGTTTTTCCGCAATCTCCTCATCTCACCGGAGTTCCGTATCTACACCACCGTTGATTTGGTGGGTATCGAGACCTGCGCAGCCGTCAAAAACGTTATAGCCATCGTATGTGGCATTGCTGCCGGCGCTGGATACGGCGACAACACGCTCGCCCTTATCATGACGCGTGGCCTGGCCGAGATCAGCCGTCTCGTCTCCGCCCGTGGGGGAGACCCGCTCACCTGCATGGGCCTTGCAGGCATGGGCGATCTGGTGGCTACCTGCACCTCGCCCCATTCCCGCAACCGCTCCTTTGGCGTTGCGTTTGCCCATGGTGAGAGCCTTGAGGCGTACCAGGCACGCACGCACATGGTAGTGGAGGGTGCTGCCGCTGCTCGCAGCACCGCCCAGCTTGCACGCACCCTTGGTGTTGATGCGCCCATCACCTTTGCCCTTGAAGCCACGCTCTACAACGGCATGAACCTCAATGAGGCACTGAATGTTCTCATTGAGCGCATCCCTACGGAAGAGTTTTACGGACTGAATCGATAGGAGACCCATGGAAGCCACCGTTAAGATTTCGCCCTCCATCCTTTCGGCCGACCTGCTTCATCTCGGTCGTAGCCTTGATGCCATTGCGGGTGCTGACTTTATCCATGTGGACGTGATGGACGGTCACTTCACCAGCAACCTCACCTACGGCGTGGACGTGGTGCGTGCCTGCAAGCGCGGCAGCGCTGTCCCCGTTGATGTGCACATGATGGTGACCAACCCCGACGCAACGGTTGATTGGTACATCGAAGCCGGCGCCGACATGATCACCGTTCATTACGAGGCGGCTCGCCACCTGCATCGCGTTATTGCTCACATCAAGGACCGTGGCTGCCAGGCGGGCGTTGTGCTTAATCCTGCGACTCCGGTCTGTGTGCTTGAAAGCATCATCGAAGACGTTGATATGGTGCTTTTGATGAGTGTTGACCCTGGCTTTGGTGGTCAATCGTTCATTCCCTCCACCCTCCAGAAGCTGCGCGACCTACGTGCGCTCATGCGCAAGTACAACGTAGCGCCTTTGGTTGAGATTGATGGAGGCGTCTCTGCTGCCAATGTGGCCGAGGTAGTCGCAGCTGGTGCCAACGTGATTGTGGCCGGCTCTGCTGTCTTTGGCGCTGACGACCCTGCGCACGCGGTGGAAGAGCTGCGCAACCTGGGCAACGCTACACTTCATATTCGGGAGGCATAAGGGCATGGCACCCGCCCCTTCCCATATGGTGAATCTTGATTATGCTGCCTCCACGCCAATGCGCGCGGAGGCTCTTGCTGCTCAGGCCCGCTATGACGACTCTGCCATCGCGGGCGCAAACCCCAACTCGCTGCACAGCCTGGGCCGACAGGCAGCTGCTGCCCTCGAAGACGCACGGCGTACCTTAGCGCGGACGCTCGGCCCTCGTGTGCGCACAAGTGAAATTATTCTCACCGGAGGCGGAACGGAATCTGATCAGCTTGCTTTGCTGGGGATTGCTGAAGGTGCGCGCGAACATGACCGGACGCGTACCCGCGTCATAGTTTCTGCGCTCGAGCATGACGCCATCCTCGACAATCTTCCACTTCTGAGGGCTGCTGGGTTTACGGTGGACATTGTTCAACCCTGTCGCAACGGCTATGTGGAGCCCGCTTCGCTAGAAGCGATGCTCGAACGCGACGTCGCACTGGTCTCTATCATGTATGCCAACAACGAGACCGGCGTGGTGCAGCCACTTGCCGAGCTTGCACAAGCTACCCATCACGTGGGAGCGTACTTCCATACCGATGCCATCCAAGGCTACCTTCATGCACCCTTTACGGTGGAGGGACTTGGCGTCGACGCACTTTCTGCTGCTGGCCACAAAATCGGCGGACCTGTTGCGTCGGGCTTCTTATATCTCAAGTCGCGCACGCCGCTCCGTCCACGCATCTTTGGCGGGGGGCAGGAAGCCGGGCGCCGCGCCGGCACGCAAGATGTGCGTGCGGCCGTAGCGTTTGCCGCCGCTGCCGCCGCTGTGCATGAGCATCTTGATGCTGACTACGCGCGCGTGATGGAACTTTCATCCAAGCTTTATCGCACACTTCTTGTGCATCCGAAAATCCATGCGAGCGTTGAGGATCCAGAATCGGTGAAGCGTCTTCCGGGCATTGTTTCTATCATGGTGGATGACCATGACTCCGAAGAACTTATCTTGCAGCTCGACCAAGCGGGCTTTGCTGTGTCGGCCGGATCGGCGTGCTCCTCGGGTTCGCTTTCCGCAAGCCATGTGCTCACTGCTATGGGCATTCCCTCAAATCAGGCCTTTGGTGCCTTGCGCATCTCCTTTGATGATCGGGTGGACCCACGTGACCTTGACGCCTTTGCCGAAGCCCTTATCGCGTGCGTGGAAAGGTAAGCCATGAATGTTGCGAGCTTAGAAGAGTATCTCTTTGGGCTGTTTCCGCGCAGCACCGCAGAACCATGGGACCACGTAGGCCTTTCCGTGGGTGATCCAGCCTCTGAGATTTCACGCGTTGCGGTGGCCCTTGACGCAACACCCGCTACCGTTAATGAAGCCGCATCGCAGGGTGCCAACGTGCTTCTCACGCATCATCCGGTCTATATCAAAGCGCCGGATGCTTTTGTTCCTGAGCCGGGTACCTATCCACAGGCTTCCGCAACCATCTATCGTGCGGCGCAGGCAGGCGTTTCCATCATTTCCATGCACACCAACCTCGATCGCGCACCTGCTGCGCGAGAGCGCATGGCTGAGGCATTGGGCCTCACCTGCACTGGTTCGCTTGAAGCGCCTTGTGACAACACGGCACCGGGGCTTGGCGGCATTGCCAATACCACTACCCCAGAGCCGCTTTCCATCTGGGCAGAACGCGCAGCCAAAGCCTTCGCAACCGAGCCGCGCGTGTGGGGCCACCCCGCCCATATGGTTTCGCGCGTGGCGCTTCTGGGTGGATCGCTCAGTGACTTAGGAGAGCTTGCGTTTCAGCAAGGGGCCGATGTGATCGTTTGTGGAGAAGCAGGCTATCACGTCTGTCAGGATCTTACGGCGCGCGGCTGCTCCGTTGTACTGCTGGGTCATGATGCTTCTGAATATCCGTTCGTGGATATCTTGGTGAAGGTCGCTCAAGATGCCGGTGTTGCTGCGCAAGATATCGTTACAATGAATCATTCGCGCCAATGGTGGACCGCTCGAGAAGGGATTAGGGGATGAGTGTCGGTACAAACCTGCTGGAGCTGCAAGCGATTGATCTTGACCTCGTGCGTGAGCGCACAGAGCTCTCGCAGATGCCGGAGCTCAAAACGCTCGCTCAAAAACGGAAGACCTATGCCAAGCTTAAAGACGAGCTTCTGAAATTGGTGGGTCGCCGCAAGGACCTCGAAACAGAAGTTAACGAGCTCAATGAAGAGGAGCAGGCTTGCCAGCAAGCGGTGACTGATGCACAAACCGGAGGCGTCGATCCTTCCGACTATCGCTTGGTGCAGGAGCTTGAGCTTGAGCTTACCGACCTCGCCAAGCAGCTCGATCGTATCGACCACATCCGCACCGAGCGCTTGAAAGCACTTGCCGACGCGCGTGACCGTGAGGCGTATGCGCAGGAGTACATCGCTAAATTTGAGAACGCCGTGCGTGATGAGGCGCTTGATGCCCGCAAAAAGGCCGAAGACATCAAAGCGCGCATTTCCGAGGGTGAAAAGAAGCGTGCAGCAGTGAGCGCGCGGATTCCTGCCGACACCCTTGCACAATACGAGGCCGACTTGAAGCGTTTTGGGGGCCTGGCTGTTGAGCAGCTGGTGGGGTCTGTTCCCTCCATCTGCCGCATGGCGCTTACCGAATCTTCGCTTTCTGATCTTTCCCGCGAGGAAGGGATTACCCGCTGCCCCTACTGCCACCGCATGCTTGTGCTCACCGAGGGGGAGTAACGTATGCCCTCAACTGATGTCGCTCAACCGTGTGTGTTGCTCTGCGTTACGGGCTGCATCGCGGCCTATAAGGCCTGCGAGGTGCTGCGCGACCTTCAACGGGCCGGCTGCCGCGTTAAGGTGCTCATGAGCGAGCACGCCACGCACTTTGTAGGACCCACAACGTTCCGAGCGCTCACGCACGAAAAGGTAGCGGTTGGGCTCTTTGACGACCCTGAGGACCCCATTCATCACATCTCGCTTGCTCAAGAAGCGGATGTGGTGCTTGTAGCGCCCGCTACCGCCAACGTCATGGCCAAGATGGCGTGTGGCATTGCCGATGACCTGCTTTCGACCACCTTGCTTGCCACCCCTGCTCCCATCGTAGTGGCTCCTGCCATGAACGTTGGCATGTGGGACGCTGCGGCTACGCAAGAAAACATTGCCACCCTCAAGCGGCGCGGTGTTGCCTTTGTTGAGCCAGGTGAAGGCTACCTTGCTTGCGGCGACGTGGCCAAGGGCCGCCTGGCTGATCCGAGCGATATCGCTGCATACACACTTCAGGTACTGAACAGCCAGAATACCGCTCGTCATAGTGCTGCGATAGATACCTCTGAAGACCAGACGCTTCTGGCGGGGGAGCACGTGCTCATCACGGCTGGCCCTACACATGAGCCCATCGACCCTGTGCGTTACATCTCTAACCGCTCTTCGGGAAAGATGGGGATTGCTCTTGCCCAAGCAGCGAAGGGCATGGGCGCTGAGGTAACGCTCGTGTTGGGCCCTACAGAGCTCTCAGCACCTGAGGGTGTGTCCTGCATTCCTGTAGAGACGGCAGCTGAGATGCATGATGCCGCCCTTGCCGCTTTTGATGAGGCGACCATGGCGATTTGTGCTGCAGCCGTCGCCGACTACACGCCGCTACACCCAGCTGATCATAAGCTCAAGAAGGACCATGAGCATCTCGAGCGTATTGAGCTTGTTGAGACAAAAGACATCCTCGCGGAGCTTTCGGCCACGAAGGGTGATCGCGTCGTGGTGGGCTTTGCGGCCGAAACGGATGACCTCATAGCGCATGCCGCCGCCAAGCGGGAGCGCAAGGGTTGTGATGCCATCGTTGCCAACGACGTCTCCTGCGCTGATTCTACGTTTGGAAGCGACACCGATCATGTGTTTTGGATCACCCAAGATGGTGTTGAGGAGCTGCCGCTCATGACGAAGCCCGACGTTGCCCGCGCCATCCTGTCGCGTGCAGCCCGCCTGCACGAGTAGGTGGCGCTATAAACGACGCCAGCGTTGTAAGAGGTCGCACCGTATCAAAAGCCATTGGTAACGGCTTATTTGCAAGATATCTCAAATTCTTACTTGCATTGCTTGGGCATGTTGAGTAAAGTATCTTTTGCTGTTGGTCAGCACATCGGGACGTGGCGCAGCTTGGTAGCGCACTTGACTGGGGGTCAAGGGGTCGCTGGTTCGAATCCAGTCGTCCCGACCAGATTATGACGTCGTTTATGGATATCGCATAGCGGCGAGGAATTATAGGACACCTCTGTAAATAACGGGGGGTGTCCTATTTTTTGTGGTTGTTTTGGATTGCTGAAGGTATGGTGCCAGCCAAAAAGGGCCTTTCGCCAAGACACGCGGTATCACTTTTTCAGCCGTCTTTTTAACTTCCGATAACGATAGGCAAAAGACGCAACTGCCCATACGTAAACTGAGAGCAGGAT
>DVID01000015.1 GCA_018711625.1 Candidatus Limicola stercorigallinarum
ACAAAGACCACGGCAGCGAAGGCTACCGCCACAAAGGCAGCCCCTAAGACCGCGGCAAAGAGCACAACCACCAAGGCCGCAACCGCTTCCAAGGCCAAGGCGACCACAGCCAAGACCGCAGAGGCACCGGCTGAGGAGGCCAAGCCCGCAACCACCGCAACGAAGACTACCGCTGCCACCAAGACCACAAAGGCATCGGTCAGCGCAGCGAAGAAGGCTGCATCGCGCGGTCGCAAGTAGTAGCGACACGCCGGTTGCTTTGCATCCCCTACGCATCAATGGGAGGTCGATTATCGGCCTCCCTTCTTTTTGCCTGATCCGCATGCGCCTGCAGACGCGCATCTTCCCATATGCCACATCGCATTGAGCCATATAACAGGCAGAACGACCACTTATTTGCCGTATCTCGTATGGGAGCGTTGGTCTTTTCAATATACTTAGCAGGTTAGCTAATTCACATGCTGCTCAAGCAGCATAGAACGAGGTATTCGAATGAGATTATTCCACAATAGCAGGCTTCTGGAGTACCGCTCCCCCTTTGGCGCGGTTCCTGCTGGCACCTCCATCGAGCTTATGGTTCGCGTTGAGGCCGAACCGAGTGAGCACGATGTTCACGTTATCCTGCGTACATGGGTAGACGGAGAAGGCGAGCGCCGTCACAAGATGATTGAAAGCGGCAACGGCTGCTATCGCTGCACGCTCGACTGCGATCGTCCCGCCATTATTTGGTACTCCTTCATCGCGCGCTGCGACGTAGAAGGCACAACGCAGGAACACGAGGTGCGCTGCGGTGCTCCCCAGGGACACACCGGTGGCGAAGGCGTAACCTACGACTACGAAAACGTTCCCTCGTTCCAGATTACTGTCTATGTCCCCCGCACCATACGCCCCACATGGTATGAGCGGGGCATGGTGTACCAGATCTTCCCCGATCGCTACCGCAGGGACGCTCACTGGCACGAACGCTCTGAGCAAGCACTTACAGGCGACCGCGCGGGTACGCCCCGTCGTATCGTAGAAGACTGGAACGAGCCACCCGTATACGAGCGCAACCCCGATAGCTCCATTGCCTGCTGGGACTTCTATGGTGGGTCGCTGCGCGGCATCACAGAAGACCTTGGACGCCTTCAGGAGCTGGGTGTCACCGCCATCTATCTCAATCCCATTTTTGAAGCTCAGAGCAACCACCGCTACGACACGGCCAACTACATGAAGATCGACCCCATGCTGGGCACGGAGGAAGACTTCAAGGAGCTCTGCCAAGCAGCCCGCGAGCACGGCATCTCGATCATTTTGGATGGCGTGTTCAACCATACGGGAGACGATTCGCTCTACTTCAACCGCTACGACAACTATCCGGGCGTTGGAGCCTGGCAAAGCGAAGACTCCCCCTGGCGTGATGCGTACTGCTTTAACGAAGATGGCACCTATGGCTGCTGGTGGGGCATTGGCAACATGCCCGACCTCAACCAAGACTCTGAGAAGGTGCGCGAACTGCTCCTGGGTGAGGATGGCGTAATCCGCCACTGGACACGCGCGGGAGCCTCGGGATGGCGTCTGGATGTAGCCGATGAGCTTTCTGAAGAGGTCATTGAGGGCATCCGCACGGTTCTTCTGGAAGAAAAGCCTGACGCGCTTTTGCTGGGCGAGGTCTGGGAAGACGCCTCGAACAAGATTAGCTATGGCAAACCGCGCCATTACCTGCTGGGCAGCGAGCTCGACTCTGCCATGAACTACCCGTTCCGCGACATGGTGATCGACTTCCTCATGGGCAACATCGATGCTGCCGGTGCCGCCGAGGTGATCGAGAGCTTGCGCGAGAATTATCCTCCTGAGGCGCTTGCCTGCGCCCTCAACCTCTTGAGCAGCCACGACCGTCCACGCATCATCTCGGTGCTGGGCGGCGGTCCCGCCGAGGGCGAGATTCCCGAGGAGGAGCGGGGGCGCTGGCGCCTCTCCCCTGAGGCCATGGGCCTTGCTAAGGCACGCTTCTGGCTCGCCACCCTCATGCAGATGACCTTCCCGGGCGTACCTTCCATCTATTACGGCGACGAGTACGGCCTTGAGGGGCTCTCTGATCCTGGCAACCGTCGTACCTTGCCGCTTGAGGAAAACATTCACGACTTTGACATGCTCGCCATCGTGAAGAATGCTGCTGGCGTGCGCCGTGCCCTCCCCTTCATGGTTGATGGCACCATTGAGGCCGCTGCGCTCAAGCCCGATGTGCTGAGCTACACGCGCACGGGCACCGATGGCCAGTGTGCCACCGTCCTCATCAACCGTAGCCGCAGCGAAAGCAATGTTGTGCGCATTCCCGCGCACGGCGAGATGGCAACCGACATTGTCTCGGGCACGGAATACGAGGCCGACGAGGAGGGCATGATCGAGCTCACGCTGTGGCCGTTTGGCTCTGCCGTGGTGTATTTCCACAACAAGCAGCGCCTTCAGAAGCCCCTTGAGCCGGGTGCTGGCGTGGTGTGCCACATCACCTCCGTCCCCGCCTTGAATAGCCGCCAGGGCACACTTGGGGTGCCGTCCCGTCGTTTCATCGACCACCTTGCCACCATGGGCTTCCGCTATTGGCAGGTGCTGCCGGTGAACCCCACCGATCAGTTCCGCTCGCCCTACTCCGGACCTTCCGCCTTTGCCGGCAACATCGACCTCCTTCCCGAAACCGAGAAAGAGCTGCGTGCCGAGTTCAAGACATGGAAAGCTCACGGCGGTGCGCTCACCGACCCCGAGTACCGTGCGTTCACAAAGCGCAATGCTTTCTGGCTTGAGCCCTACTGCGCCTTCATGTCGGTAAAGACTGCCTTTGAGGGCAGCTCGCGCCATACATGGCCGGCCGCGCTCGCGCGCTATGACGGGAAGATTCTCCGCAGCCCCAAGTATCGACCCGAGGCCGAGGTGCAGGCGTACTTCCAGTACCGCTTCGACCAAGCCTGGCGCAAAATGATCGAGCACGCCCATGCGCGCGGCATCCAAATCATCGGCGACATTCCTATGTATGTCTCTGACGATTCTGCCGATGTGTGGGAGCATCCCGAGCTCTTTATGCTCGACGAGGACGGCAGGCCTTCGGGTATTGCCGGCGCGCCGCCAGATGGATTTGCGCCGCAGGGCCAGGTGTGGGGCAACCCCACCTATCGCTGGGACGTTATGCGCAAGGACAACTACCAGTGGTGGACGAAGCGCCTGGAGCGCGCCTGCGCGCTCTACGATTACGTGCGCCTCGATCACTTCTTGGGATTCCACAACTACTTCTGCATCCCCGCTGGCGAGCCTGGCTCAAAGGGCCGCTGGCTCATCGGCCCTGGCAAGGAGCTCTTCGACCGCATCCACGACAAGCTGGGCGACCTGCCCTTCATTGGCGAGGACCTCGGTGTGCTCACACCGGGCGTGCGTTCGCTCGTGGCCACCTGCGGCTTTCCCGGTATGGACGTGCTTGAGTTTAGCGACTACAACGTGCTCGAAGGCCTGCATCCCCACGAGAGCAAGGTGTTCTACACCTCCACGCACGACACTGCTCCCCTCGTGGGCTTCTGCGAGCGCTCCTTTGCAGACGGCGACCGCACGCATGCACAAGCCCTGAGCACCAACCTCATCACCAACGCCCTGCAAACAGATGTTGACGTGGTGATGATGCCCCTGCAGGATGTCTTGGGCCTGGGCGACGAGGCCCGCATGAACGTGCCCGGTGTGGCTGACGGCAACTGGACCTGGCAGGCTGCCGAGGAAGCTATCCTGAAGGCTGAAGCGCGAACTGCGCAGCTGCTACACGATACAGGCCGATTCTTCCCCGGTGAGGCTCGTTCAGGCGCATAGCCGCTTATGGGAGCACACCTCGGCGCTCCCAACATATAGACTCCCCAGCGCGTCCACATGTTCTTCGCAGCATGGGACGCGCTTTGGGGTACAGTACGTATGTTTGTTTGTACGGAAAGGATCAACGCATCATGGCACGTTATGACTATCGTTGCACGAGCTGCGGCAATGTTTTTGAAGTTGAGCACGGCATGTCTGAGCATCCAGAGATTGTATGCCCTACGTGCGGCGCTCCAGCAACCAAGGTGTTTAGCGCAAGCGGCATCAAGTTTGAGGGCAGCGGCTTTTACAACACCGACCAGCGCGGTGGCAGCTCCAGCACGGCTGCAACCTCCGGCTCCTCGGAAGGTTCAAGCGCTGGCCACAGCTGCGAGAACTGCCCACACAATAAGGAATAGCCTCGTTGCTTGCACATGGACGCATGGGCACGCAAACGCGAAACAGGTAAAGCCAGTAGGTGAAAGCGCCCCGGCAAGGGGCGCTTTGCTGTTATTCCGGGCTGGTTTTAGTGCGAATTGGAGGGGGACATCTTAACTCATGACGAAAAACGGTGTGAGGAACTAAACGCTTGGGCAAGGCGAATTATGCGCAACGCCTAGGCACGCCGGACAAAGCGGGCGCAGAAATGGCCATCAAAGGTGCCGAGCGTGGGCACCGTTTGGAAGCACCCTTGAGCATTCTCATGCTCGCGCAGGTAGGCCGCTGCTGCGCGACATCCCTCATGGTCAAATACAGGCGCGGATGAAACGGGAACACAGGTAAACTCCCGGCCCGCCTCACTCGACAAGAAGGCATCCACAACATCGTGGTTCTCTGAGCGGAGCACCGAGCAGGTGGCATAGAGGAGCTGCCCCGCGGGCTTCACCTGGCGTGCCGCCTCCTCAAGCATCGCGAGCTGCAATGCTGGGAGCGCGCGCTCCACGTCCTCTTTATCAAGGCGCCAGGGAATCTCAGGGTGACGGCGCATCGTTCCGGTACCCGAGCACGGCGCATCCACCAGCACCGTGTCAAATAGCACAGGCAAGTCAGCTTGTTGGTCAAGCGTCTGCAGTGCCCGCCCGAGCTGCGTACCATCGCCTGTGGCAATGATTATGCCGGCATCAAGCCCCGCCGCGTGCAATCGTGCACGGTTGAGCTCGCCTTTGCGCGGCGAAAGGTCAACCGCAACATGTTCGCCGTGCCATCCCAGGCGCTCCTCTTGAGCAGCGATGACAAACGTTTTTGTACCGCGGCCAGCACCCACTTCAAGCAGGGCACCTGGAGCAGTGGCAGCAGTTGCCACCAGCTGCGCGTTAAGGTCGGAGGCAACCGCACCGGCGCGTGTAAGGGCACCTGAAGAGATAAGGTGACGTGCGTCTGGTCCTTGCATCAAGCCGGGCAGCAAAGTATCAGGCGCAGCAAGCGGCAAAGACGTAGATTCACGGGCCGCCGCAAGCGGGTTTCCGTGGAACGCAAGAGGGGCAGGTTCAAGCTCCCCCGCTTCAAGCGCACGTGCCGCCTCGGTACCAAGCGAGCGCTCCAAGGCGGCATCAAGCCACACCGGAAGGCCCGCCGCACGGGCTTGAGCCACCTGTTCCCGCTGGTCGGGAGGCACATCGCACGCAGCGAGATACCCCTCACGAGCCTCAGCCATCTTGCGGAGCACGGCATTCGCCAAGCCAGCAGCACTCCGGGCAGACGAGCGCACCAGCTCAACGCCTTGGCTCACCGCCACAGCAGGTGCCCGATTGAGATACACAAGCTCAAAGGCGGCTAGACGAAGCGCCATACGCACGCGTGCATCAAGGCGCCCGGGGCGCGTCACAAAGCGATCGATCAGCTCATCAAGGCAACCCACCGTAGCTGTTGTTCCCAGAGCAAGGCGCAAGGCCAAGCCAGCATCGCGCTCGTCGAGCGCTCGAAACGCATCGGCTGCCTCAAGCACTTCGCGCACATAGGAATCTTGGCGGCCTGCCTCCACTAGCGCCGTACAGGCAAGTTTGCGGGCGGGAGCCAGCTTGCTCACGAGAGCGCCTCCCAGCTTGACGTGCGCTCGCGCACGCCGGCAGCCCAAGCAGCGGCCTCCATGGCACGCTTGCCGTCGGGCTTGACCTCAATAAGCTCAATGCTGCCCTCGGCGCACCCCAAATACACGGCACCCGCTGCAATCTCCACCACACCCTGTGCAACAGCTCGATCAGCCCTGAGCGCTCGTAGCACACGGAGCGTCTTTCCCGCCACAACACACCGTGCAGGTGCCGCATCCGATGATGCCAAAACGCGACGGACAATATCGTCCGCGACCATGGTGGGAGCAAGCAGCATCTCGCTCTTCTCAATTTTGGCGGCATGGGTTACCAGCGTTTCATCCTGCTCAACCCACTGCGCACTGCCATCGGCGATGGCCGGCAACGTAGCAGCAAGCAGCTTGCCACCAAGTTCAGCCAGATCCGCCGTTAGCTCATCCGCAGTCTTGCCCGCAACCGGACAAGACGCCTGTGCACAATACGCGCCGGTGTCAACGCCATGGCCAATACGCATGATAGAGACACCCGTCTCGTCATCGCCCGCAAGGATGCTCCGCTGAATGGGTGCCGCGCCGCGCCAGCGCGGGAGCAACGACGCATGCACGTTCACGCAACCCAAGGGTGCCATGGTAAGAACCTCATCGGGAAGGATACAGCCATAAGCCGCCACGCAGAAGATATCAGCATCCGCCGCACGCAACGCTTCGAGCACCTCGGGCGTCATGCGCTTAGCCTCAAGCGCGGGAATCTCAAGCTCCTGTGCGGCCACCTTCACCGGTGACGGTTCGAGCTTTTTGCCGCGAGAGCGCACCGCATCGGGCCGTGTGAGCACAAGGGCAACCTCATGTTCACGCGCCACATGTTGAAGAGATGGAACCGAAAAGCTAGGTGTGCCCATAAATACCACGCGCATGGCGTCCCCCTTACCGTCAACCCTCAAACCTGAAACGAGACACATGCGCCCGGCACGATAGTCTCGGTTGCGTCGCTACGCCTCGGTGTCGCCCGGCTGGGCACCCTTAGCGAGCGCCTCCTGATAACACCTAAGGGCATGCACGCGCTCCTGCGGCTTCAAGCGCTCAAACATGGTGATGCCATGCAGGTGGTCGATCTCGTGCTGCAGGCACACGCACATCAAGTCGCCCGTGGCCTCGTAACGCATGAGGTTCGCATCAAGGTCGTACGCCTCAACAACCACGTGATCTGGACGCTCAATCTCAACGCTGATGCCCGGGATGGAAAGGCACCCCTCGCTAGAGGGACGCGTCGTGTCCGACTGTTCAACCACTACGGGGTTGATGAGCACATAGGGGTCGTAGTCCTTCTCGGAGGTGTAGTCCACATCAACAATCACAAGCTGTACAAGCTCGCCCACCTGGGGTGCGGCAAGACCACAGCCGCGATTCTCAAACATCTCGGCCTTCATGTGCTCAACAAGCTGCTCAATCTCGGGCGTGACCTCCTCAATGGGGGCGCACTCCTGACGAAGGCGTGGATCGGGCGAGATCACAATGCCATTAGCTTCCATGCTTTGAATCCCTTTCTCGTACACGTCGTTGCACATGCCTCAAGAGCGCAACGTCGCATCACCACTACATGAGGTCGTAGGCGTCAACGTCCACGCCCACAGATACATCGCGCACAGAGCCTGCACGTCGCAACGCCGCTGCAATACTCTCCGAGATATGGTACCCCAGCGGGCTCTTAACCATCACGTGGAAACGGTACCGGTCTTTTGCCCGCTCAATCACACAAGGCGTGGGCCCAAGCACCACCACATCACGCGCCAGCGCATCATGGCCCCCTGCGGCCTGGCACACCTCCGTCAGCTCAGCCGCAATGCGCGTGGCCTGGCGCCGCACGCGCTCCCCATCGCAGCCGCGTGACACGATGTTGGTCAGGTGCACAAACGGTGGATACCCCACAGCAGCGCGGGTTTTAAGGTCATGCTCAAGATAAAGGGAGCGATCGTGCGCCGCCACCGCACGAATCACGGGGTCCTGTGGAAGGTAGGTTTGAATAACCACCTCGCCCGCGCGCTCGCCACGTCCTGCACGGCCCGCAAGCTGCTCAAGCAGGTCAAACGCGCGCTCGGACGCGCGGAAATCGGGCATCTTGAGGGCATAATCGGCATTGATCACGCCCGCGAGCGTGACCTCCGGGAAGTCCAGACCCTTTGCGATCATCTGCGTGCCAAGCAGCACGGCGCAGTCCGCCGCATCAAACGCTTCGAGAAGACGCTGGTGAGCCCCTTTGGTACGGGTGGAATCGGCATCCATGCGGATGATGGCCACATCGGGCGGCAGAAGCGCACGAAGCGCGTCTTCCACCTGCTGGGTTCCCACACCCATCTTGGCCAGATAGCGGCTACCACAGCGCGGGCAAGCAGACCCCGCAGCCGGATACGGGCGCACCGGATACGAGGCACCGCAGGTATGACATACAAGCATATGCGTGCGCTCGTGATAGGTAAGCGCAGTTGAGCAATGCTTGCAGGTGGGCACGCAGCCGCACTCGCGACACATCAAGAAGGGCGCAAACCCACGTCGGTTGTGCAGAAGAACCGCCTTCTCGCGGTTTGCAACCACGCGCTGCAACCCTTCGAGAAGAGGGCGTGAAAAGAGCGACCGCGACCCTGCGGCAAACTCACGGCGCAAATCGGCAATCACAACACGAGGCAGCTGAGCACCGGCGGGTCGCTCAGGCATCTCAACACGTGTCCACCGAGTGCCATCGTACGTGCCAGCATCACAGCGCGCATACGCCTCAAGCGAGGGGGTAGCCGAACCCAGCACCAACGCGCAGCCGTATACCTTCGCCATATAGGCTGCCAGCTCTCGCGCATGATAGCGCGGGCTCGAACCCTGCTTATACGATTGTTCGTGTTCCTCGTCTATCACGATGAGGCCAAGGGAGGCAAAGGGGCAAAAGAGCGCCGAACGCGCACCCACCACCACCCGAGCTACGCCCGAGCGAACCATGTCCCACTGGTCAAGCCGTTCCCCCGCCGAAAGCCGCGAGTGAAACACGGCAATGGCATCGCCAAAGCGTGAGCGAAAGCGTCCAACCGTTTGCGCCGTAAGCGAAATCTCGGGAACAAGCACGCATGCGGACCGGCCCGTAGCAAGCACGCGTTCAATCGCAGCAAGGTACACCTCGGTCTTGCCCGAACCCGTAACACCATCCACGAGCACGCAATCGCCGCTCGCTGCCTCTACCGCCTCGTCAATGGCAGCAAGTGCCCGCTGCTGCCCCTCGGTAAGATGCTCGGGGCGCTGCGCCTGCGCCGACGAGAGCGAGGTGCCATCGGGCTGACCGCGCCATGCGCGTTGCTCCACCACCTGCACGACACCACGCTTCTCAAGCGCTTTTACCGTTGTGGTCATGTGAGGACACAGCGCATTAAGCTCAGACGTGGTAAGGGGGCCGCACGCAAGCGCGTCCATCAGCTGGCGCTGTCGGGAGGCGCGCGCCGCAGGTGTAAAGGTACGGCCCGCCTCGGTAAGCGAAACCACATGCTGATGCGCCTCGTGAGCCGTAGGCTCCTCAACACAATACGACCCATCGGGAAGCATCTGAACGTGTCCCGCCCGTCCCGGCGGAAGAAAAAGCCGCAAGCATTCCGAAAGCGGGGCCACATAGGTCTCGGCCAACCACCGGGCAATACGCACCGCCTGAGGCCGAAACGCCGCGCCTTCCAGCACCTGTGCAACCGGCTTCAGGCGCGCAGGATCAAGGGAGCCAGCACCCAAATCCTCCAGATTGTGCGCAAGCGCTACCACATAGCCAGCAACCATCCGTGCACCAAGCGGCACCACCGCCGTTGCGCCCACCTCAAGGGCGGGCGCAAGCGGTGCGGGAACTGCATAGGTAAAGGGCTCGCTGAGGGCACGTGCCGGCACATCGAGCACAATTGAGGCGAATGGTGCGTACTCCTCCGCCGGCATCATCATGCCGAAGCAACCGCCTGGCGCAGTGCCTCCACGCGGTCAAGACGCTCCCAGGTGAAGTCGGGGTCCTCGCGGCCAAAGTGGCCGTAGGCAGCCGTCTTTTGGTAGATGGGACGGCGCAGGTCGAGGTCTCGGATAATGGCACCGGGACGCAGGTCGAATACCGTATCGATAGCCTGCTCAATCGAGGCGACCGGAACGTGCTCGGTGCCAAACGTCTCAACCATAATCGAGAGCGGGTGCGCCACGCCAATGGCGTAGGCAAGCTGTACCTCGCAGCGGTCGGCCAAGCCGGCAGCCACCACGTTCTTTGCCACCCAACGCGCAGCGTAGGCAGCAGAACGGTCGACCTTTGTGCAATCCTTGCCGCTAAACGCACCGCCGCCATGGCGTCCCATGCCGCCGTAGGTGTCCACGATAATCTTGCGCCCGGTAAGACCCGTATCGCCCATGGGGCCGCCCACCACAAAGCGGCCGGTGGGGTTCACATAGATCTGCGCCTCACGCCATGCGATCTCTTCGGCATCCATCACGGGCGCGATCACATGCTCGATCAGGTCGCGCTTGATGATATTCATGTCCTCAACGTCCGCCGCATGCTGCGTGGAGATAACGATGGTCTCAACGCTCACCGGGCGACCATCTTCGTAGCGCACGGTCACCTGTGTTTTGCCGTCAGGGCGCAGATACGGCAGCGTGCCATCATGACGAACCGCCGCAAGACGTTCAGCAAGACGACTTGCCAGATGATGGGGCATGGGCATAAAGGCACGCGTCTCGTTGGTGGCATAGCCAAACATCATGCCCTGGTCGCCAGCGCCAATGCGATCGAGCGGATCGCTTGCACCCGCCTGGGCGTCAAACGACTCATCAACACCCTGGGCAATGTCGGGACTCTGACCATGGATCATATTGATAACCCCACAGGTGGTGCCATCGAACCCGTACTTTGCGCGGTCGTAGCCAATGCGGCAGATCACGTCGCGGGCGATGCGCTGAATATCAACGTAGGCCTGCGTGCGAATCTCACCAGAAATAACCACCATGCCGGTGGTAAGCATGGTCTCGCAGGCGCAGCGCACGTTCTCAAGCTTTGCAGGAACGCCGTCCGTATCGACGTAACCCATTGCCTCGAGCTTGGCCTCTTTAGCAAGAATAGCATCGAGCACCGCGTCCGAAATCTGATCGGCAATCTTATCGGGATGACCCTCGGTAACCGATTCCGAGGTGAACAGATAGCTGCGTGCGCTCATATCGTTCGCCGCCTGCTCCTCGACCATGGTGGAACGAGTGGTGTTTGGCATGTATGCCCCTTTCGTTTCGCGCCCGGAGACCGTTACCATTCCCCCGGGTTCCGTGTGCTTCGTGATTGTACCGCGCCCCGCAAGAACTCGGCCTATGAGCGAGCAAATGCATATTCGGGCCGCACATGACGGTAGCGCCGCACGGCAACAAGCGAGACCACAAGTGCTAGCACCGTCCAGGTAGCCAGCAGCGCCTCCGCGCCGCCAAAGCCTATAAGCGAGCCCGAAACCGCCCCGCGCAGAGCATCGGCAAGCACAGGCACCGGCAGAACGGCACCCAAGGCATCAAAGATGCCACCGGTCATCGCTGCCGGCAAAATGCTTCCCGCGCATACCAGCTGCACAAGTGTTGCGAGGATAAGCACCACACCGGAGGCGCGCTCAAAGAGCAGCCACGCGGCCTGGGCCACCGCCGCGCTTGCAAGCGCAGCAAGCACCATCAAGGCGGCAAAGGCAGGCAAATTGGCAAGCTCGACACCGCCCACAAGCGCGACGAGCGCCACAATGACCACGGCCTGCACCACAGCGATACCAGCGCTTACCACAAAACTAGGAAGCACCGCCCAGAGAGGCCGCTCCGCAAACGCCGCGCGACCGTCATAGGCGGGAACCAGCGCGGAAGCCACAACAACGCCCATCCACAGCACCACAGCCGCCACTGTAGGCATGATCTGAGATGCCGAGCCATCCACGCGGTTGTTTACCGTGGATACAAAGGTCACAGGCGACGAAGCCACATCGGCTCGCGCGCTATAGTTGCTCGAAAGCTCGCTAAGGTCTTCACCGGCTTGAGACACGGTATCCATGATGCTCTTTTGGCCGTCGTGCAGCTGCGTTACACCAGCGGCAAGCTGACTTTGCACATCCGCGAGGGTGCCCATGCCACTCGAGAGGGCAGATGCGCCCGACCCCACAGCTTGCAGTGCCTCGCCCAAGGCATGGTTACCCGAAGCGATGCCCGAAGCAGCTGACGAGAAAGAACTCAGCACCTGCGGCAAGGCAGCTGTTCCCGTGGCGACGCCGGTTGCTGCCTGGCCAAACAGTCCGTCCTCAGCAAACATCTCCCCTACCTGTGTCACCTGCATACCAAGCGGCACAAGCGCCGAGGCGCCGCCGTCAACCAGAGCTTTGGCCTCTACCGCACTACCCAGAACAGAAGTTGTGGGGTCAACAAGCTTGGTCGCAAGCTCAGAAAGCGTACCTGCCGCGTCATCGACACCGGCCTTGGCAGCCCCAAACTCGCCTGCCGCCGTATCAACCGCCGCACTCTGGGCGCCCAGTGACGAAAGCGCCTCGTCAGCCGTTCCCATCTGGTCGGCAACCGTCTGCGCTTGGTCTTGCACCATATCAAGCTGTTCGGAGAGCTGCGTGCGCTCCTGAGTAAGCGCATCAAGCTCATCGAGCAGCGCAAGCGCGTCCGCCCCCGACGATGCAGCCCCACCGGAGAGAAGCGTACGCAGTTCTGCCACGACGTCGGCCGTGCGTGTATCAAGGTCATGAGTGCGCAGCACAAGGCCGGGGGTCTCCGGCGTTGCGGGATTGCCTGCAAGCGATGTGACAAGCGCCTTTGCTGCCGCGTGTGCCTCATCAACCGAAGACACCGCTGTGTTCGCCGTGCCCACAAGCGATTCCGTAGACGCAGTCACCGCATCAAGCGCTGTGTTCGTGCCCTCAAGAGCTTGCTCAAGCGATGCTTGCTGCTGCGAAAATGCTGCCGCCGTGCCCGCCACATCGGAAAGACCGGCGATGGTCTCACTCAATGAATCAGAAACGCGCTGGAGCCCCTGACCCGTTTGCGTAGCAGCTGTACCAAGCGCGGTGATACCCTCGCTCGCCGCCGTCACGCCCGCCGCCAGACTCTCGGCCCCTGCGGCAAGCGGCTCCACGAGTTCGGTCGTGGTGGTATTCATGCCGTCGGCAAGCGCCTGCGCACCGCTACCCGCGGCAACAACACCATCAGCAATCTGCGCGGTGCCATCAACAAGAGCCGAGGTGCCCGAAGCCATCTGGTCCAGACCGTCGGCCACGCCGGACGCGCCCTGCTCAAGCGCCTCGTAGCCGCTATCGAGCATGACCGATCCGTCCGCGGCAAGCGTAAGGCTCGATGCCGAGCCATTCACATCGTTCAACACACCTACAAGGTAGTCTTCACCCACATCGGAACGCAGGCGCATCTGCGCACGGCGGAGCACCTCAGAGCCCGCCTTCGTTGCCAGTACATTCTGACTTCCGTCCGAGATGATGTTGACCTGGGCGCGCTCGGGATTGCCGCTATCAAGGCTTACGATCTTTGAGGAATAATCCTCGGGGATCTCAAACACCAGCGCGTAAGAGCCTTCCGCCAGGCCGTCGCGGGCGTGGTCTTGATCCACAACGTCCCAGGCGAGCTCGCCTGATTCTTGCAGCGACTCTACCAGGTCGTTGCCCGCATTGACGGTTTTGCCCGAATCGTCCGTAGCGCCCTCATCGAGGTTGACGAGCGCAACGGGAATGCGCTCGCCCGCATCAAGCGCAGGCGCAATCGCAGCAATAAGCACAACGGCAACCAAGGCGGGCGCTATGAGCGCAACAACACATGCTGCCGTGCGAGCGCGACTGCGCGTAAGGCGTGCAGACACCCCGTGCAACGCATCCACGAGTGAATTCATCATGCCATCATCTTCTCGGCAGCACGAAACGCATCGAGCGATTCAGCCGCAGCCATATCAAGCGGGGTTGTCTCAGGGGCAGCACAGGCTGCCTGCACTTCACTGGTTGCTACAAGCACCGCAATGCCACGCATCTCAGCATAGCGTTGGGCCGCCTGCGTGAGCGCCACGGCGTCCGCTGAGGAAAGTCCCGCCACAAAGGGATCGGTCAGGTCAACCAGTGCCACGCGCGGCGCTCCCACACAAGCAAGTGCCAAGGAAAGCCGGGCGCGCGTTTGAGCGTCGAGGCGCTCTACGCGCTGCTCGGAGGCCGTTGCAAGGCCAAAATGAGCAAGGTAGCTAAGCACATCGTCCGAAGGAGACGCGTCCTGCTCGTCGGAAGCTGCTGAAGCTGCCACGCTTCCGGCGGAATTGGCGGCATCCGCAGCTACGTTGTCAGCACGCAGCGCACGACCTCCGCGTATACGAAGACGTGCCTCGTGCTGAACCGCCTCGGCCACAGTGAGCGTGCCCGCCACCTCGGCAACACGCTCAAATACACCAATGCCTGCAATGCCACGCGGCAACGGGTCACGTGTAGGAATCCAAGAGGGGCGACGCCTACGCGACGAAGCTCCTGTGCGGGCAAGCCCCACCCCGCACACTGAGAGCGACCCTTCCACGGGGCGCACCCGCCCCGCAACCGCAAGCAGCAAATCGCGAGCAGGGCCATGTTCAGAAGAAAACAAGACATGCACCGCGCCAGGCCTTACCGAGAAACTCACAAACTGAAACGAGCGATACGCACGCGTTTGATACGAAGCGTCGTGCGCGATAATAATCGGATCGTCCACTGCGGCCGACCTTCCTGGTTGCAATCGATACACCTTCAGGAGTTCATACCCATCCGCGCACGCTGCTATAATCAAAGCGCACATCACGACCTATCAAGGAGCATCCTATGTCCAACGTTCGTGTCCGTTTTGCCCCGTCGCCTACGGGAAAGCTGCATATTGGCGGCGCTCGCACGGCCATTTATAACTGGGCCTTTGCCCGTGCAAACGGCGGCACGTTCATCCTGCGCATTGATGATACCGACCCAACCCGTTCAACAGAAGAGAACACGCAGGTTATTTTGCGCGCCATGCGCTGGCTGGGTCTTGACTGGGACGAGGGTCCCGAGGTGGGCGGCGATTTTGGCCCCTACGCGCAAACAGATCGCCTCGATCTGTACCGCAAGGCTGCTGAGAAGCTGCTGGCAGAGGGCAAAGCCTATCCATGCTTCTGCACGCCTGAGCAACTTGAGGCAGACCGCGAGGCCGCTCGCGCCCGCAAGGACCCCTTCCAGGGCTACCAGCGCCGCTGCCGCAACATCCCTGTCGACGAGGCGCGCGCCCGCATGGAGGCCGGCGAGCCCTACACGCTGCGCATCAAGGTGCCCGAGGACCGCGGCGACGTGGTGATCGAAGACGCGGTTCACGGCACCGTGACCTTTGCCGCCAAGGAGCTCGACGACTTTGTGATCTTCCGCTCTGACGGCACCCCCACCTACAACTTCGCCACCGTGGTAGACGACGCCGCCATGGGCATCACGCACGTCATCCGCGGTGACGACCACCTCTCAAACACCCCGCGCCAGGTGATGGTCTACGAGGCCCTCGGTGCGCCGGTACCGGTGTTTGCCCACATCTCGATGATTTTGGGCGCGGACGGCAAGAAGCTTTCCAAGCGCCATGGCGCAACGTCTGTTGAAGAGTACCGCGATGCTGGTTATCTCTCGGATGCTTTCGTGAACTACCTCGCGCTTCTCGGCTGGTCGCTCGACGGCGAGACCACCGTCATCCCGCGCGATGTGCTTGCCCGCGAGTTCTCGCTCGAGCGCATCTCCAAGAACCCGGCAACCTTTGACCCCAAGAAGCTCGACTGGATCAACGCCGAGTACATCAACGCCATGGATGACGCTACGTTTGTGAAGGACATCCTGCGCCCGCAACTTGCTGCGGCAGGTATCGAGGCAGGCGATCACGATGACGCCTGGTGGTCGCTGCTCGCACAGATTGTCCGTCCGCGCACCAAGATGCCTGCCGACGCCGCAGGTGTTGCCGCACCGGTATTTGCAACGGCTGAAACCCTTACCTATGACGAGAAGTCGGTAGCGAAGGGCTTGGCAAAGGAAGGTATGGCCACTGTGCTCGACGCTGCACGCGCTGCGCTTGAGGCGGTGCCGACAGAGAGCTGGAACGCTGAGACCATCGACGCCGCCCTTGAGCCCTTGCCCGAGGCCCTCGACATGAAGAAGCGCCTTGTGTTCCAAGCTGTGCGTGTGGCTGAGTGCGGCAACATGGTCTCGCCGCCGCTGGGTGAAACGATGCAGCTCATTGGCCGTGACGACTGTCTGACACGCATCAACCGCGCCCGCACGATGGCGCTGTAACAGGCAAGCCAGATACCACAGATCCGGTAGCACGAAGGGCCCGGCACAGCATACAACGTTGCGTCGGGCCCTTTAGCTTCATCTACGCACACCTGTAGATTTGATTTCGGGCACCGAGATAGTCCGCGAGACCCGTCCCGCAGCCTCCGCCAAAAAAATGCGTCATTTCAGTATCTAAAACTCCAAACCCCTGACAAGACAGGTATGACATGCAAGAAAACCGCTGGTAATTGCTGCGCGATAACCTTGTCTACTCGCCAACCCAAAGTTTAGGTTCTGAAATGACGCAAAAATTTTTCAAACAGGCGTTGGGGTGCCCAACGGCGGAATCTTACACAGTTGCTGTTACGCATCAAGGCCGGGACGGCGGCCCTTTTCTAACAGATCGTTTAGCCGCCCTCGTAGCTCCTCGCACGCATCGATGGCGCGCCACACCGCTGCTTGTGTTTCGGCAATCTGCTGGTGCACAAACATGTCCATAAAGGCGTTGTCGAGGAAATAGTCGGCAAAGGTAAGAAACTCGCTCGTATTGAGCATGCCGTCAATGCCTTCAACGTCACGCAACTCTTCAGAAAGCTTGCGGATAGCATCCTCGGCAGCCCTGAGCTCCTGTTGAGCATCCCTCATCTTGCTGCGCTTTACATAGGTTGAAATGCCCGCACCACCCAGAATGTCAAAAAGGCTCCAGTTTCGCGCACTGTGGAGAACATCACGCGCCGCATACAGGTGATCAAGCGCATCTTCAACCGCATCAAGCGCTTCTCGCGCCTCAACCAGCCAACTCGCCATACGCGCCCCTTAGCTCCGGTCCTTCTGCGCGTCCGGCTCAGCGCCACGCAGAAGGCTCTCATACTCATCCGGCAGAAGCCAACGCCGCTCCAACATAGGCGTCATTCCTCCCGGCCGATCCGTTGCCAAAACCATCTCTTCACATGCCTCCGCTAACAAGGCGTTCATCATATCGTCAAGCTTGCTCGTGTCGCCATCCAAGCTGTATGCGATATCCTTCACCAGAACATACCACCGTTCCGACCACATGATTGAGAACAACTCGGCACCTGTAGTGTCCAGCAGCGAGAGCGTCGTCGAGAAGCCGCCAGACACGTTTCGCATCGACTCAACGTGTGCCCCATATCCGGCCCAATAGGTGAACGTCATCCCGTCAAGCAGCTCACGTACCCGTTCCACCACACTGGAATCGACGGTATATAGCTCGGTGCCCTGTGTCTGTGGATAGCAATACACCTCGACCGCACAGGCGTCTTCCAAGCTTGGATCGCCCGCGCGCGTCGAGGTGCGCTTCGCTGTATCCGCGACCACCGTCGCAGTTTTTAGGCGCGCGCCCCACAACCAAGGGAGGCCGATGGAACGGCAAAATGTGGGCACCGCAACGCAAAGAGCAACAGCAAGAAGGCCCAACAACATAAGCCAGAATGCGAAACGCTTACCATCCGACCAGTCGTTCACCGTTCCACCTCCCTCTCAACCGCGCTGCTTTGCCACGCATCTCACGCGAGCACCGCAAGCCCAGACGCGCTAACGAGGCCTTAGTGCTCCGTGCCGCCGGCTGCGATTACGTCGCCCTCGGGGTGCTTCACCACGGCTTCGAGAGCCAATGTGAGGCCTCGCACCATAGTCTCCACAGGCATGGAGGGGGTGCCCTCCGCCATGCTCGCTGAGGTTCTTCCAGCCGGTATACAGCGCCACCAGGCCGTTAACAACGTAGAAGACCTCGAGCAGCTTGTCGGAAAGCGTCACGTCGGCGCTCGTGAAAAAGTCGATGGGATTCATGCCTGATCACCTGCTTCAGAAGATGCCTCAGCTGCCATCGCGGATGCATCAACCCCAGGGCCGGATGCTTTGGCCGACTGACGCGCGTAAATGCGGTCGAGCGCGATATAGAGCACGATGGTCACCACCATGACAATGATGAAGATGAGCATGCTGCGGTTGCTCACAAAGCTGTCACCCAGCGTTTGGAAAAAAGTAAGCGGATCCATGCCGCTCACCAGGGCTGTCGCCACCGCTGCGATCATGATGACCAGAATTGAATCCAGCTTGAGGGCAAACCCAACCACAACGATGACGATGCCAATGAGCTTAAGAAGCTCCATGGTCGTCTCCCTCCGTCGAGCCCCCCCCTGCGCACGCGCGTCGCAGGCGGCATGCCGCCATGTGCGGCGCAGGCAGAGCGTTTGATACACTGAAGTATGGCATAGCAAGCAAAACCGTGGGGCGCAGAGTCCCCGACCCCGTTTGAGAGGTGCAGCCATGGCAACCATGTCGGCATTCGAGATTTTGGGTCCCATCATGGTGGGCCCGTCCAGCTCGCATACGGCTGGCGCCCTGCGCTGCGCGCGCGTGGCGGCATCGCTCATGGAAGCCCCTATCGTGCGCGTCACGTTCACGCTCTACAACAGCTTTGCCCACACCTACCACGGCCACGGCACCGACCGTGCGCTCGTGGCGGGCATCATGGGCCTTGACACGGACGACGAGCGCATTCGCGACGCCTTTGCCATCGCCCAGGAACGCGGGCTTGCCTTCCGCTTTGAGCTGGGAGGCGACGATGCGCACCTTCACCCCAACACCGTGGACATCGCCATGGAAGACGCCCAAGGCGCCCACTCGGTGGTGCGGGGCGAGAGCCTGGGCGGCGGACGCGTGCGCGTAAGCCGCATCAACGGCGTTGACGTGGACGTTTCGGGCGACTACGACACCCTGTTCGTGGCGCACCGCGATGCACCGGGCGTGCTTGCAGACCTCACCTACCTGCTCTCTGAGGCACATATCAACATCGCCTTTATGCGCACCTTCCGCACCGAGCGTGGTGGAAGCGCCTATACCGTGTTTGAGCTGGACGATCTGCCGCCGGCTAGCCTGCTAACCGAACTTCGAGGACGTGCGAACATCTTCACGGCAACCTGCATCACCGTACCCGGATCGAGCCCCGCGTCGTCCACAGCCCCCGAAGAACTCTTCGATACCGCTGCCGAACTACTAGAAACCTGCGACCGGCTGCACCTCACCATTGGAGCCCTCATGGCGGTGCGCGAGGCCAATCTCACCGGCGAGGCCGAAACCGTAGCTGCCATGCAGCGCGTTCTTGATGTGATGAAGGCGGAGACCACCGAGCCCATTGCGAGTCCGCGCCCCTCGCTGGGAGGCCTCATTGGCGGTGAGGCACGGCAGGTAGCGCATGCAGGCACAGCCTACGCACAGGCGCTCATGGGCGAGGTGCAAACGGATGCCGTCGCGCGCGCGATGGCCGTCTTGGAACGCAGCGCCAGCATGGGCGTGATTGTGGCCGCTCCTACCGCTGGCTCTGCGGGCGTGGTGCCAGGATGCGTTCTTGCCCTTGCCGAGCATCTGAGACTCGACGACTCAGAGACTATGGACGCGCTCTTCTGCGCCGCCGCGGTGGGACTCATTCTTTCCGCCAACGCCTGTGTGGCGGGAGCAGAAGGTGGCTGCCAGGCCGAGGTGGGCTCTGCGGCCGCTATGGCAGCAGCTGCGCTCGTGCAAATGATGGGCGGGGACGCTGCATGCGCGCTCAATGCCGCCTCGATTGCCTTGGCCAATCTGCTTGGACTGGTATGCGACCCGGTAGGAGGACTCGTGGAGGTTCCCTGCCAAAACCGTAACGCCATCGGGGTGGCCTGCGCGTTCTCCGCCGCGCAGCTCGCGCTCTCGGACGTAAAATCGCTCGTGCCGTTTGACGAGATGGCGCGCGTGATGCTTGAGGTGGGCCATGCCCTGCCAGCAAGTTTGCGCGAGACGGCAGCGGGAGGCATCGCCACGGCTCCCTCAGCCTGCAGTGTGTGCGGCGGATGCGGTGGCCGAGGATAACGCAAGGCGTAGGGCAGCAGCGCCGAACACGCTTTGAGCGGAGGGCACAGCCACGCCTTCATCGGTCAGTTAATCATCTATCAAGATGACACACCCCAACGCCCTGTGTCCGGCCAAGCGACTATAATCGCTACTGCTTAATCATCGTCACTCTCGAAGGAAACGTGGCACCCATGCCCAACGAACCTCAACATAAAGCACCCGCAAGCACAACCACGACACAACCAACGCCGCCCATCCCCCTCAAAGCGGCAGCAGCATCACGCGGGCAGCACGCCGCGGCACACTTCTCCCCCGCTGCTCAGCCTGCAGACGCGCCTAAGGAGAAGAAGCCGCGCCGCGCGGGACGCGTCTTCCTCATCGTGTTCGCCGTGCTCGTGGCACTCACTCTCGGCGCTTATGGCGCAGGCGTCTATGTGTTCTCGCATCATTACTACCCCGGCACCACCATCGCGGGCATTGACGTCTCGATGATGGACGCCACAGAAGCGGCCACGAGCCTTACCAACGAGACCAGCGCATACACGCTCACCGTTGAGGGGGACGGCTTCACCTGGAGCTACTCTCCTGAAAGCGCCGATGAGGTCTTCGACATGCAGAAGGCTGCCGAGTCGGTGCTCGAGGCGAACGACGCCCTTGCCTGGCCAATCCATCTGGCAGCCGCGCTCTCAAACGATAGCCAGAGCACAGAAGAAGAACCCGAGACTGCCACCATCGACCTCGACGCTGAGATTGATCGCTCGCTCTTTGCGCCCACTTTTGATGAGGAGGCCTTTGTCTCAGACGTCCAGACCGCTGTCGACACGTTCAACGAGCAGCGCTCGGGCGCTTTTGACGCAGCTAGCTCCTACGACGCTGAGGCAGCAGCGTTCACGGTAGAGCAGGCCCGCTCCAACGAAAAGCTCAACCGTGACAACGTGGCACAGCTTGCGCTTGCATCGCTGGCGCGCCTCGACACGGCGGCATCGCTCGACGAACTTGGTGCTGATGCCTTTGAGCCGCTCGCGGGGGGTCTCACCGACGATGATCTTGCTGAGGCCTGCGACGCTGCCAACGAGCTCCTGGGCTGCAACGTATCGTTCAAGCTGGGGTCATCGGTTGCCGCAACGCTCGACGGCTCGACCATCGCCGGTTGGATCACCTTTGACGAGAGCCTCACGCCCACGCTCAACCAAGAGGCGCTCACCACCTGGGCGCAACAGCTGGGGCAAAGCTTCAACACGGTGGGCACCGAGCGCACCTATACCCGGCCCGACGGCAAGCAGATTACGGTATCGGGCGGCACCTTTGGGTGGACCGTTGATGTGGATGCGGTGGTTCAAGCCGTGCAAACCGCTGTGGCTGAGCATCAAACGGGCGAGATTGACCTCCCCTGCACCACAACGGGCGATGTCTATACGGGCGCCGGTCAGCCGGACTGGGGCGCCTATATTGATGTGGATATCAGCGAGCAGCGTGCACGCTACTATGATGCTTCGGGCACGCTTTTGTGGGAAACGGGCGTTGTTACCGGCAAGCCCGATGGCGAGAACAACACGCCCACCGGCGTGTACAAGATCAACAACAAGCTTCGCAACATCACGCTGGTGGGCCAGAAGGATCCCGAAACCGGCGAACCCGAGTACGAAAGCCCGGTGGACTACTGGATCGCCTTCATAGGAAGCTCCATTGGGTTCCATGATGCGAGCTGGCAAAACCCTTCGGTGTACAACAACCCCAAAGCGTACCGGTGGGCGGGAAGTCATGGCTGCATCAACACGCCCTACGACAAGGTGGCCGAACTCTACAACATGGTGCAACCCGGCCTCTGCGTCATTGTGCACAACTAACCTGAAGGAGCGCATGCCCGTGGAACAGCGGATTCTTTTGGTCGAGGACGACCCCATCATCAAGGCATCGCTCACCGAGCTGCTCCAGAGCGAAGGATACCGCGTAGACCACGCCTCGACGCAACGCGAAGCTCTTGAGCGTGCCCTGGGGTCGGCAGCCCTGGGGTCGGCGGGCGACGCTGGCACCAGCGGATCAAGCGGCCCCGCCACCGTTTCGTGCCCCTACGCACTGGCGCTCCTTGACGTAACGCTTGCCGAGGGCAACGGCTTCGCGGTGTGTGCTGCCATCAAAGAATCCGCTCCACAAGTGCCCGTGATATTCCTTACCGCCTCGGATGACGAGTTCAACACGGTCACGGGCATCCAGATGGGCGCCGACGATTACGTGGCAAAACCCTTCCGCCCCCGCGAGCTTCTGGCGCGAGTTGCGGGCGCCATCCGCCGTGCCCAGCCTCATCGTCGCCTGGTCACCCTGGGCCCCATCACCATCGACCCCGACCGCGCACTCGTCCAGCGAGGTGGCCAGGAGCTCGTGCTCTCCGCCCTTGAGTATCGGCTTTTGCTCCTCTTTGCCACCAACGCCGGCAAGCTCATTACGCGTGACATGATCCGCGAAGCACTCTGGGACGATGCGGGCACCTATATTGAGGAAAACACGCTCTCGGTATACATCAAGCGTTTGCGCGACAAGATTGAAGACGACCCGTCACACCCCACACTCATCGCTACCGTGCGTGGCCTGGGCTACAAGGCGCAGGGCTAACCCATGAAGCTCCGTGTACCGCATGACCGTGCGTTCAGGCGCTCCCTAGCAGGTGCCGCCGCAGGCACAATCCTGGTAGCAGCAGCGGCATCTATGACGGGCAACGAAGATTCGGTCCCGTGGCTTGTGGGGGCAGCCGTTGTTGCCGCATTGCCGCTCGTAGCGTTCACGCTCGTACGCTATAGCCGCATCGCCGAGCTCTCGGCACGCGTTGATGACGTGCTCCATGGCGAGCGCACCATCGACCTTGACCGCATGAATGAGGGCGAGCTTGCGGTGCTCACGAGCGAACTCGATAAGATGGTCACGCGACTTAACCTCACGGCGGACGAGCTCACCCAAGAGCGCCAAACCCTCGCTGACGCTCTAGCGGATATTTCGCACCAGCTCAAAACGCCGCTCACCTCCATCGCGCTCACCACCGAGCTCGTGCGTCGCGACCTTGCCCGCGAAGAAGGACACACCCACGAAATCGAGCACCTACGCACCATCGCACAGCTAGAACGGCGCGTGGAGCGACTTGTGTCGTCCCTGCTCAAGCTCGCGCGTCTTGATGCCGGCGTTGTGCACTTGGCAACGCAGCCTGTTGATGTGGCTACACTTGTTGACGATGCCTTCGAACCCCTGGCAATAGCGTTTGATATCGCCGACGTTACCTTTGAGCGCACGATAGAACCTGGCTGCAGCTTCATGGGCGACGCAAGTTGGAGCGCTGAAGCGCTGGAGAACCTCCTTAAGAACTGCCTGGAGCACACGCCCGCCGGCGGTACGGTGCGCGTTCAGGCCCATAGCGATGTTCTTGCATGCCGGCTTGTGGTTGAGGACACCGGCTCGGGTTTTGCCGAAGAAGACCTTCCACACGTGTTCGAGCGCTTTTACCGCGGTGCCGCAGCCGCTACGGATACCGATGCAAGCGAGGTCAATCCTGCCGGCGTGGGCATTGGCCTTGCCCTCGCACGCGCCCTTGTAGAGGCACAGGGTGGTGCGCTCACGGCTGAGAACGCGCAAGATGGCGCTGGCCGCACAACAGGAGCCCGCTTCCGCATGACCTTCTTCAAAGACATCGCCGTATAAACATCGTCCTATACCAGGCAATTGACCAGGCGCGTTGTTGCGTGACTAAACTGTCACGCACGGGTCATGTTCCCGCAAGGGCACTCATCCAGTATGGTTGGTGTCATATCCCTCGGGCCGCCGAGCGGCCCCGTGAGAAGGGTAGCCTCATGAACATCCTTTCTGTGGAACATCTCACCCGCGTCTATGGCTCTGGCGACACCGCCGTGCGCGCCCTTGACGACGTCTCGTTCACCATCGAGGCCGGCGAGTTTGTAGCTATCATCGGCTCGTCCGGTTCGGGAAAGTCGACGCTTCTACACCTTATGGGCGGCGTCGACCGTCCCACCTCGGGCACCGTGCGCCTGCAGGGCCAGGACATCTTTGAGCGGAGCGACGAACAGCTTGCCGTATTCCGTCGCCGCGAGGTAGGCCTCGTGTACCAGTTCTATAACCTCATCCCCGTGCTCGACGTGGTGGAGAATATGACACTGCCCGTGCTAATGGACGGACGGGAGGTGAACCAAAAGCGCCTGACCATGCTCCTGCGCTCACTCGGCCTCACGGGGCGCGAGCACTATCTGCCCAACCAGCTCTCGGGCGGCCAGCAGCAGCGCGTTGCCATCGGCCGTGCCCTTATGAACGCACCCGCTGTAGTGCTTGCTGACGAACCCACCGGCAACCTCGACTCCAAGAACTCGGCTGAAATCATGCAGCTCCTGCGCGCCTCTAACCGTCAGCTCAAGCAGACGCTCATCGTGATCACGCATGATGAAGACATTGCCCTGCAGGCAGACCGCGTGCTCGCGATCGAAGACGGCCGCCTCGTGCGCGACGAGCGGCGCCGCCCCGTGCGCAGCGGGTCAAACGTGGATGGAATGACCCCGTCCCCATCCATCCACCAGGGGGTGCGCTAAGATGAGCATCTTCTCGCGTTTTGCCCTGCGGTCGCTTCGCTCCAACCGCACCCGCACGGTTGTCTCCATCATCGGCGTGGCGCTCTCGTGCGCACTCATCACCGCCGTGCTCACAAGCGCCCTCTCTCTCGTTAACATGCTCATCCAGCGCACGGCGGGCGATGAAGGCTGGTGGTATGCCGAGGCAGCGGGCATCACTGCCGATGACCTCGACCGTCTGGAGAACGATCCCGAAGTCACCGACATGATCACCATCACCGACCTGGGAACCGTTTCGCTCGGCGATGAAAACTCGAGTATCTTTGGCAAATATCTCTACGCAAAAACCTGGCCTGACGAGACGGGCGAAGCAGAGCCATTGGTATCCGTCCCAGAGCTTGTTGCCGGGCGCGCTCCCGAGGCACCGGGCGAGATTCTGCTCCCCCATCCCCTGCAAAACGCCGAGCTCGCAGCCTGTGGCCTTACCACGGCAGACGGCGGCCCCGTCAAACTAGGCAGCCAAATCACGCTCAACCTGGGCACACGCACCGTTACCAACAAGGAGGACGGCGCAAGCTACACCGCAACAGCAATGCGCGGCGACTACATCGATGAAGCCACGCAGACCGAGACGTACGCAGCCGACCTCGGCCAGATAGAAGGCACCGTTGTGGGCTTCTACCGCGCCCTGGGATATTCCAACACGTTCGCCATGCAGGGCAACAGCGCCTACGTCTATGACAATGGAAGCGCGGCCGAGCATGCCATGACCGATGGCTCTGACGCCACCTGGACCTCCGTCCTCTTCCGCACCAAAAACCCGGCCGACGCTGAGCGCCTCGCCGACGACATCGTCAACGTCTGGTCGCGCGACATCGACGGCGGCTCCAGCACCCATTCCTCCCTCATTCGCTGGATGGGTGTCACGCCAGACACCGCTATTTGGAACACGCTCTACCAAATTGCCGGCATCCTCGCGGCTATCGTGGTCATCGCCGGTGTATCGCTTGTCTACAACAGCTTTGCCATCTCGGTTGCAGAACGCACGCGGCAGTTTGGCCTGCTCTCAAGCCTGGGGGCCAGCCGCCGGCAGCTCCGCCGCACAGTACTCGTTGAGGCCGGCTTTATCGGCATCATCGGCATCCCTGCGGGCCTCGTGCTTGGCCTCATCGGTTGCTTCGTGGTCTTTGGTCTGCTCGGCGAAGGCATCGCAGCCTTCACCGGCGGAGGAACCGCGCAGGTTGTCGTAAGCCCCGTGGCGCTCGCCATCGCTGCTGTGCTCGGACTCGTCACCCTGCTGGTAAGCGCCTGGATCCCTGCCATCCGCGCAAGCCGTGTCTCGGCGGTAGACGCCATCCGCCAAACGCAGGACGTGCACCTCACCCGCCGCGCCCGCAGGGCTCAGCGCCGTGCAGCACGCCGCAGTACCCCCACCTCGGTCACACGTCCCCTTGGCATTGCGGGTCACCTCTTCGGCGTGCCTGGTTTCATCGCTCACAAAAACCTCTCGCGTGCCTCTTCTAAGGGACGGGTCACCGTAGCTGCGCTTGCCGTATCTGTGGCGCTCCTCATCACCTCGGGCTCCATCGCCGATGTCATGGGTTACGCAAGCAGCACCGCGGTGGACACCATGGCAGGGCAGGACCTTATTCTGTATATCGACGGCACCGGCGCTGGAGCAGACCAATCGCTCGCACAAGCAGACGGAAAGGTGGATAACCTCGCCCTGCAGCAGGTGCTCGAACGCTTTGACGCTCAGGCAACCGATGCCGCGGATGAGGCGGGAGCAAAGCGCAGCAACGGATACACCACCACCTACGTTGCTGAGGGCATCATCTCAAGCAACATGACATCCGACAGCATGGCCTCCTATAACGATGCGGCGGGATCTGGCACCTGCCTTGCCGACGGCTCGTGGTATGGCAGTGTGTATGTGGAATTCATCGACAACGCCAGCTGGGAAGCGTATATCGACGAGCTGAATCTTCCCCGCGAGGACTTCTGCGACCCCGAGCACCCGCGCGCTGTGGCGGTGAACTCGTACAACGTGCAAACCATGGAAAGCTACGGCAACTACCAGCCGTTCGATGGCACGGGAACTCTGACGTCGATTGAATTCACGGACTTTGACGGAACCTTTGTCTCGGGCATTGTCGACGATCCCGCTGGCGGCCTCAGGGTTCAATACTTCGATAGCGAGGGCAACGAACAGTTCCTTCCCTACGAGAAAGCCGTCTCACGCGAAGCAACCATTGAAGTGGCTGCTCTCGCCGACCGCGCACCCCTATGCGCCAGCACAACAACCGCACCTCAGCTTATTCTCCCCGCCTCCGCCATTAGCTTGGCAGACACTATGGGATACCTGCGCGCCATGGCCTCCTTTGATGCCGAGGGCAACGCCACGGTGGCAACCGAGGTTGAAGACGCCATCACCAAGATAGCGCCCGACTTCCCCGAACTTGACGTTACCTATTCCAACATTGCCCAAGGCAAGCTTCAATCTCGCCTGATGGCTACCACCGTGAACACCTTCATCGCCTGCTTCGCGGTCATCACTGGCCTCATCGCCGTGGCAAACGTGTTCAACACACTCGCCAACGCCCTCATGCTGCGTCGCCGCGAGTTTGCCATGCTCAAGTCCATCGGCATGGGCAACCGGGCCTTCCGCCGCATGATTGCCTACGAGTGTGCGAGCTATGCCCTGCGTGGCTTTGTGATTGGCTTTGCCTTGGCACTTCTCGTCTCTTTTGGACTGTTCCAGTCGATGATGCTCTCCTACAGCACCTACACGTTCACACTCCCCTGGCTGCAGATTGGCCTTTCGGTGATCGTGATTGCCGCGGTGATCCTCGTAAGTGTGGTGTATGCGCTGCGCCGCAGCCGCTCCGCAAGCGTGGTGGAATCTCTGCGGGATGATGCCATCTAGCAGACACAACGCGCCCGGACGGGGCAGACCTCCCCGTCCGGGCGCATCACGCTCCAGATAAGCCTGCAAAGGCACCTATCGCATAATCGCGTAGACCGTTAACGAATCTTTAGGTTCCCTTCATTGACTTACCGTGTTGGCACAGAGATGCTGAAGCTTGGCCCTTCGATCGATTGGACTCATCATGACTTCCACGCCCACCGATCCCAAGACAACTGGCAGGCTGCCCCTTGTGGGCAAGCTTCTCGACGCCTCCCGCAACAGTGGCCCCGTGTTGCCCGATCCCGACACACTCGATGCGTCTGACGCCGAGGCCTATGCGCAACTCAAGGCACGGCGCGCCGAGCGCAGGCGCAAAAAGCTCATTCATCGAGGCATTGCAGCGGGCGTCATCGTTGCCGTAGTAGCGGTAGGCGCCTTGGTTGTGGCGCTCACCACGAAGCAGCCCGAAGAGTCCTTTGCGCCCATCACCGACGTTGCCTACGCGGGCACCTACCTCGATGCTGTAGAGGCCCGCGGATCGTTGGAGCCGCTCTCCTCCACAGCGATTACCCCCACTGTTGACGGCACCATTGCCGAGGTGCGGGTGGCCGCCGGCCAGCACGTAAACGCCGGTGACGTGCTCATGGTGATTGACAACCCCGACTTGGATGTGGCCGTCGCCGAGGCTAAGCGCACGCTCGACGCCGCCCAGTCGGAGCTTGCTGCCGCCAAGCGTGCTCGTTCGGATGCCTACGCCGCCGCCAAGCAACCCGTACTCGATGAAGAAGGCAACGAGGTAAGCCCCGTGGTGGATACCGCCACGGCTGAAGACACCGTTAAAGCGGCCGAGCGCGCAGTCGCAAGCGCCCAGGCAAGCTACGACCAGGCCGTTGCAAAGGCAGCCGAACGCACGGTGACCGCTCCCATCGACGGCAGCGTGGTCACCATGAACGCCCAAGTGGGCGCAAGCCCCATGGGTGGCGGTGAAAATGGCACCAGCGGCCCTCTCATGCAAATCGCCGACCTCTCACAAATGAAGGTGACCATCCAGGTAAGCGAGGAAGATATCGCACGCGTGGCCGTGGGGCAGGAGACCTCGGTCACCTTCCCTGCCTTTGACGACATCATGCTCACCGGAACGGTGCAAAACATTGCCTCGATCGCCTCCAGCGGCGGCGACACGTACGCCATGGGCGACGGCAGCTCGGTCACCTTCGCGGTGGACGTGCTCATTCCCGAGCCAGACCCTCGCCTTAAGCCGGGCATGACCGCACAGGTGAGCATCGCGGCTGAGCAGCTGGACAACGTGGTCATGGTTCCGCCCATGGCGCTCATGACCGACGACGGCACCTCCTACTACGTTATGGTGGAGACCAATCCTGAAACCCATGCTGCCGAGCGTCGTGACGTTGAGGTCTTCGCGCAAAACGCAAGCACGGCGGTGGTGGGCCGCGTAGAGGGCTCCGAGCCCGAAACGAACGCCGAAGGCACGGAGATTCCGCTCTCCCCGCTCGAGGAAGGCGAGGTGCTCGTCATTTCGGGCGGCGTGGAGATGGACGCCGGGGTTGAGGCGCTATGAGACCCGTCATAGATATGCAGGGTATTCACCGCATCTTTGAAACCGAAGCGGGCTTCACGCATGTGCTCCACAACATCTGCTTTACCGTGGAGCGCGGTGAGTTTGTTGCCATCACCGGTCCTTCTGGCTCAGGAAAGTCAACCCTCATGAATATCCTGGGCTGCCTGGATACGCCCACCTCGGGCACCTACCGGTTGGCAGGCCTCAATGTGGCGGAGCTCACCGATAACGAGCTTGCCGAGGTGCGCGCCACGCAGATTGGCTTTGTGTTCCAGAGCTTCAACCTGCTCTCACGCATGACCGTGCTTGAAAACGTGATGCTGCCGCTAGCCTACATCGCACATCCGCGGGCCGATCGTGAGCGCCGGGCCGTTGCCGCCCTCCAGGCGGTGGCACTGCCCGTGGAACGCTACGACCACCGTGCCAATGAGCTCTCGGGCGGGCAAATGCAGCGCGTGGCCATTGCACGCGCGCTGGTAAACAACCCCGATATCATCCTGGCAGATGAGCCCACCGGCAACCTCGACTCGCACACCGGCGAGATGGTGCTTGAGACCTTCCATCGACTCAAGGCAGCCGGCAAAACCATCGTGCTCATCACACACGATGAGCACGTGGCAGCCTCCGCCGATCGTACGGTGCGCATTGTGGACGGACGCATTGCGCCCGCACCGGACGTAGACCGTCTCCAGCCCTCTGCGGTGGAATACGCTGCGCCAAGCGCCTCCGCTATCCCCGACCCGGCGCAGCCGGCACCATCGCCCGCTCATGCTACGACCACCGCGGTCATGGCACCTTTGCCCGTCACGCGCACGATCACATACCAAGGAGGCCGCCCATGAGCTTTCTCGACCTTATGCGCGAGGCGCTCCGTGGCCTCGAATCTAACCGCGGGCGAAGCCTCCTCACCATTCTAGGCATCGTTATTGGCATTGCTGCCGTTATCTCTATGACCTCGCTCATCGGCGGCGTGCGCAACATGCTGGTACAAGGCCTTGGACTCAACGCCGCTCGTGCCGTGTACATCTCGGCCAGCTACCAAATGACCACCGAAAACCTCGACGACCTGCGCCGCCTTATGCCCGAATACGAAGAGATCGTAGGCTCCGCCTACGGCTACACCCAGGTAGCAGGCAACGCAGGCACCGTTGACGTGGGCATCACCGGCGCCGATTCATCTTTTTTGGAGCTCACCGGCATGGTTCATCTTGCCGAGGGCCGCCTGTTTACCGCACAAGAGGAAGCAACGGCTGCGCGCGTATGTATTGTGGACCGCGCAGGCGCCCAGGCGCTCTTTGGCAGTGCCGACATGAGCGTGGTGGGCAAAACCGTCCGCTTGGGCAGCCATGACTACCTCATCGTGGGCCAAGCCGAGGGCCAGCCCCTCACAGGCGGTGGCACGGAGGGCATAAGCTATATCACCGTGTACACGCCGCTCGAAACGGTACTTGCCGATTTTAGCGGTGGCTACGAATACCTGTCGCAGATTATCGGATTCGCCCGCGAGGGGCAAGACATCGATGCCCTTATGGAAACCACCCAAACCCAGGTGGCAAAAGTCATGAACATCCCCGATGACGAGATTTCTGATTCTGTGTACGTGTACTCCATGAAGTCGCAGATAGATGCCATGAACGGCTTTATGAATTCGTTCTCGCTCATCATGGGGGCCGTAGCGGGCATTTCGCTTTTGGTGGGCGGCATTGGCATTATGAACATGATGCTCACCAACGTCACCGAACGTATCCGCGAGATTGGCGTACGCCGCGCACTGGGTGCCACACGGCACGACATCACTATGCAGTTCTTGGTTGAGTCGGCCTGCTTGTGCGTGACGGGTGGCATCATTGGCACCGTGCTGGGATATGCGGCCTCATGGGGCATCTCGCTTGTGGCAAGCAGCATGGGCATCTTGAGCACGCTTGGCATGGACGCCACGGGAGGAGGCACGCTCGCCCCTGCTATCTCCATCGAGGCTATTGCCGCAGCCGCGGGCCTGTCCATCCTCATTGGCCTTGTCTTTGGCTTTTACCCTGCGCGGCGCGCCGCCCGGCTCGACCCGGTGGAATGCCTGCGCTACCAATAGGATATTGGCGCTGCTTAACCGGTGAAATATGCCGATCGGGCCATCGTGCCTGCCACGTTTGCCTCATTGAAGGTGGCGCGCCATGAACGAGCGCACCGTATCAAAATACCGAGCCGGATCGGTTGCCGATGACAAGGCATGACCGGCGCCCTCAACCACCAGCCGCTCTTTCGTGGGACTCGCACAGGCTGCATATACCTCATCGAGCATGGAAAAGGGCACGAACGTATCGGCCGTGCCGTGGATGAAGAGCATAGGCACGCGAGCCTGTTTGAGACGTTTTACGGCAGACGCCTCCCTAAAGCTGTAGCCTGCGCGCCGTTTGCACACCGCGCTCGCCCCGCTCAAGAAAGGCACAGCCGGCAGATGCAGCTGCGTACCTATCTGGACGGCAAACTCGTCCCAAACGCTCGTATAGCCGCAATCCTCAATGATGCAGCGTACGTTTGCTGGCAGCTCAAGCCCCGATGCCATCATCACCTCGGCACCGCCCATCGAGACGCCATAGAGCACGATGCAGGCATCGGGGTCACAGGTAACGACCATCTGTACCCAACCCACCAGATCAGACGCATCGAGCCATCCCATGCCTACATAGCGGTCGGCATTGCGCTCATGGCCCCGCGCGGCAGGCAACACCACGTTGATGCCTTCACGATGCGCAAGGTACGCCTCCACGCAAAGGTCTGCCGGTTTGCCTGTATACCCGTGGCAAAAGATGCCGTAGCGGCGGCCGCGGCCAAAGTCGCTCCACAGGGCGCGTCTATCGGGCGAAGGCCACACCGGGTCGGCAGGCAGCAGCCAACCGTAAAGCACGCTTCCATCGCTAAGCGGAAGCTCCAGACTCTGACGCGCCTCGTAAAACCACCTCCGCGCCTCATCACGCAACGGATCGCCCGTAAAGCCTCCGGAGTCCAAGCCTCCCGATACGTTTGCGCCCAACCGACTCATGATGGACTGCGGTGAGCTAGGGTTGAGCGCAAGGTCAAAGAGGGCGCTCCCGCTGAGCGCACGCACGCCCGCACCAAGCTTGGCAAGCGCCCCCGCAAACGTCTCCCCTACGCCATGTTCATTCTCGCCCATCGCTGCACCCTCTGCCTATGTGTCCGATTGCGCCGCCATACACTGCGCGAAGGCTAAGCCGTACCCATGTACCGCGCGATAAAATCGTCAACCGTGCTCCAATAGAGGTCGGGATTGGTCGAGGCCGACTGGCCGTGGCCGGCATTATCGACCACTAACTTTTCTTTCTCGGAGCTAGCGCAGGCGTCATACACCTCATCAAGCATGGAGAACGGCACAAAGGTATCAGCCGTGCCGTGGATGAAGAGCATGGGCACGGTGGCTTTTGCCAGCATGTCAACCGCTGATGCCTCTTCAAACCCGTAGCCCGCGCGCACACGGCACACGAGCTCGGCCGTATTGAGCAAAGGGAAGCTCGGCAGACCAAATACGTTGTCGAGCTGCAGGGCAAACTCATCCCACACGCTGGTGTATCCGCAATCCTCGATGATGAGCTTCACATTGCTGGGCAGATCACGACCCGATGCCATCATCACCTCGGCACCGCCCATCGACACGCCAAAGAGCATGATGCGGGCCTGGGGATCGCGCGCAACAATTTGGTTCACCCATTGCACAAGGTCAACACTGTCGTCCCAGCCCATAGTAATGTAGCCGGTATCGATGTTGCGCTCATGACCGCGCGCCGCCGGCAGAAGCGTGTTCATGCCCAGCTGGTTGAAATGGTAGGCATATTTGGCCATCTCGCTGGGCTCGCCGGTGTACCCATGGCATACCACAGCGTAATCATGCGAGGTGCCCGCATCGGTTGCAGCTGCCACAAACCAGCCCGCAAGCTCCGTGCCATCCGCCGCAACGAGCGAAGTGCTCTCGCGGGTGTTCTCAAACCATGTAGCAGCCTCCGCGGCATACGCCTCGTCCTGCGCAGGCGATACCGTCTCCAGGCCATCAACCGAGCCCTCGCCCATCATGTCGCTCATCGTGTAAGACGCATGCGGATTGAGCGCAAAATCAAACAAGAAATTGCCCGCAAAGCCCAACGCACCCACCACAAGAACCACGAGCACGGCACATACGATGCCGATAATGCTGCGTTTTGAAAGCCGTTTGGCCATGATGCTCCTCCTCAAATTGTCATCGAGGCATCGTAAAACATCCGATGCGCCATACAAGCAAAGCAGCCATGTTTTACAAAAGATCAAAGACATAAACGCGCCGGAGCGCGTAGCGATACGCACTCCGGCACAAAGAAGATGACACGAAAGCCCTTGAAAGCCAACGACTGCGGCTGCCCGTCAACGCGCCTGGCACCTCACTGCAAACCCGGCGTTGTCACGCACCCAATGCAACATACAGGCACAAGCGCCCTATCGCTTGGGGTCGCTTCCCCTTCGCTTGAGCGCACGCGGCGACACCGCAATGCCATCGGCAGTCTGGCGCACCCGGGTACCGCGCTTTTTGCGCCGAGGCGCCGGTGAAGATGCGGGCGCAGCTACGCTCTTTCCAGCATGAGTACTCGTGCCCTGGCGTACGTCGTGCCCGGCTTTCCCAGACGAACGCCCGGGCAGCAGGCGGTTGATAAACCGGTCCCACCGAGCATGGATACTTGCATTGCGAGCACTCTTAAGACCCAGCAGGGGCGCCGCGAGAATCGTAGGAGCGATGAACGTAATAAGGCGCCACAGAAGATAGCCTGCTGTAGCAGCCGATCCATAGAAGTGACCCAGGAAGAGCGCGAAGCCACCCTCGGCACCACCCGTACCACCTGGAAGCGGCACGGCGGAGGAAAGCAGCTGCACGAAGGCAGAAGCTGCCATCACCGAGAAGAAGTCAACGTCGTGATGCCCAAACGAAAGCATCAAAAAGTACGGGACCAAATAGAAGAAGCCGAGCTGGAGCATTGTGATGACCACGGTAACGAGCATCGAGGAGAAGTGCCCTGCGGCCAGTTTGAACTTGTCTGAGAAGGAATAGATCTCGCCGTCCACAAAGGCACGCCAGCGCTCGATCTTCTCGGTGGCAACTCCTACGCGAGCAAGTATCGAAATGATCCAGTGAGCCACACGAATGACCATGCGCGGCATAAGCGCAACGGCGAAAATGCCCAGCAGGATGCACACATGCCCGCCAAAGCTGAAGACGCAGAGCAGGGTAATGTCGCCGTATTGCTCGGCAAAAAACGGCATGCGGGCGAGCAAGAGGATGGCGCCCCAGGCAACCAGGCCAAACTGGTACACGATAAAGCGCGTAAACTGCGTGGCGCCCGCCTCGCCAACATTTTGACCCGCCTTAGTGAGGCGGTAAATCTGCGCAGGCGTGGAGCCCATCATCATGGGCGTAAGGTTGCCGAAGAAGATACCGCTCGCCTCAACCGAGATAAGGTCTCGAATGCCCACGGGCGAATCGGGATCGAGCCACACGGCGATCGCATACGCGGCAATGCCAAAGATGAGATACATCAGCATGCTCAAGCAGGCAACGATGAGCCACGGAATCTGAACGCTCTGCATGGCGTCCCAGAACTGAGCAATCTGGCCCGACACCACAAGATAGACCACATAGGCCACGAGCACCAAGCCAATAAAAATTGCCCCGCGGCGCGCACCCTTATGGTCGTCGCCACCCGCGGGAGCCGCGTCAACCTGCGCTTTGGGAACGGTATGCTTTTGGGAATCCGACATGGGTCTCCTCATCACGACCTGTGTTGCGGCGAGCCGCCACGGGCCCTGGGGTGGGTACATTCTGCTCTATTGTAGAGTATGGCGCAGCATCCCCACGTATAATCCCCAGCTCGATACCGTCTCCCCGCACTTTCTCAACTATCTCCGCGCTTGTTCTGACATCACAGGTGTCCAAACGGGGTACCATACCTCCAGCGAACAACAAGGAGCCCATATGACCAACGCGTCTCATTCTCATATCCCCACATTCTCTGGGGCGTTTCGGACCAACCTCGATGCCATGATCGACCTCTTCAAGCGCGGCGACAAAGGCCCCGCTGGCAAGACAATCGGCTTTGAGCTTGAGCGCATCCTTATCGATCGCACCGGCACCCCCGTGCCCTTTGAGGGAAAGCAGGGTGTGGGCGCGCTGCTTGAATGTATTGCAAAGGAGGCGGAAGCCCAGCAAGGCACGTGCGAGCGCATGATTATCGACGGGCACTTGCTGGGTGTGGGCTATACGCACACAACTGCGCTTGAGCCCGTAACCGTCACCGTATCGCTTGAGCCCGCGGCGCAGCTCGAAGTGTCTGTGGGGCCCGGCCACACCGTGCGTGCCCTCTTCGAAGCGGTTGAGGCGTTTGACCAGCTTGTAGCAGATGCGCTTGCAACCCTGGAGCTCGATGCGCGCTTGGTTGCTATAGGCTACAACCCTTGCGTCGCACAGCCAGAGGAGCTTGAGCTCATCCCCAAAGATCGGTATCACGCCATGGATGCCTATCTTTCGCGCCGGGGTCGCTATGCGCGGGATATGATGCGCTGCACTGCCTCCACGCAAGTTTCGCTCGACTATGAAACCGAGCAGGACGCCCAGCGTATCTACCGCATGGCAACGCTCCTTGGACCCGCATTTGCCTTCCTCTTTGATAATGCGCCGGTCTTTCGCGGAGAGCCCGCACCGTCTATGGCACGCTCACGCATTTGGCATCATGTTGACGTTGATCGCTGTGGCATTGTGCCTGGAGCTCTTGAAGGCCTCACCTTTGAGGACTACATCCTCTGGGTTTCTTCCATCAAGCCCATCCTCTTCACCAATGAGCAACACATCACAACCACCACAGGTGAACGCTATACACGTGACATTATGTCTGAACGTCCGCTCGCGCCTTCGGAGCTCATGCACCTGCTCTCGATGGTCTTTCCCAATGTGCGGCTGAAAGGCTTTGTAGAGCTGCGCGAAATGGACTCCCTCCCCCCGCGGCTTGCTGCCGCATGCACAAGCTTCACAGGAGCCTTGTTCTATGACAAATGCCTGGAACGAAAGCTTGCCAAGCTCTTGCGCGCTTGGCTGCCCCTTGGTTTTAACGACATCGACGAAAACGATGCCGTGCTGGCACGCTTACAACTTGAAGAGCACGGATGGGAGGCCTGCCCCTACGGTGTCCCCATGCCCGAACTTGCTCGCGCGCTCACAACAATTGCTAAGGAGAATGTGCAGCACGGCACCTGCTGTGGCAAGCAGGCAACACAAACAGACGGCGAAGCGGTGGCCGTGCCCGTGGTGAGCAGCACGCCCGAGGCCCAAGCGTTTGACCTTGAGGGCATCGAGATGCTTGAGCGGCTCTGGCGCTGGCGCAAACTCCCACGCGATATGGGCCACCAAGAGCTTTTGGACACGCTTGCCTGAAGCAAGCGTAACTGCCCGATGTTGCCGGGGGGCTTGTGTCACTAACAGTTTCTTTTCGCTGGTAGCTGGCGCTTACACACCTCCCGCAGCATGGTTTGCACAACATTCCTGCACAACTTCCAAGATTCTTGAAAAAAGTTCTTGCACCTACGCGCAAGCTCCCGTAATATTCTCTCTGCACGGGGGCGACCTCGTGAGACATATGGCCCGTTCGTCTAGCGGTTCAGGACGCCGCCCTCTCAAGGCGGAGATCACCAGTTCGAATCTGGTACGGGCTACCAAGAACAGTTCAGGCCAGGTAGTGTACCTGGCCTGTTTTCGTATGTACGCTCTCCATTCAAGCGACAACAGGAGCAACGCCGCTGCATCCAATTTTTAGAAAAAAGTTCTTGCATGGCCGAGATTCGTGCCCTAATATATCTACTTGCGCATTGGGATGTCGTCTAATGGCAGGACAGCGGATTCTGGTTCCGTCAATGGGGGTTCGACTCCCTCCATCCCAGCCATTTGGCCCGTTCGTCTAGCGGTTCAGGACGCCGCCCTCTCAAGGCGGAGATCACCAGTTCGAATCTGGTACGGGCTACCACGCATGGATTCCCGAGCTACCAACGGTAGCTCGGGTTTTTCTTTACCGTGGTGCCTATAGCGACTCATTAGGAGCTTATTGGACAAGCGGCACGCAACGCGTGGCAACACGGTCCATCAACGCCGGGCTGTGCGTAACGAGCACCACACCAAGATTACTGGCGCTTGTAAGATCAATCATTTCATGCCAAATCGAAGCCTGGGTGACAGCGTCAAGCATGGCGGTCATCTCGTCACAGATGAGATATCGTGGCCCCGTGGAGAGCGCTCGCACGATAGCCAGCCGCATGAGCTCACCGCCCGAAAGCTCATGGGGGCGGCGCGTAAGCCATGCCCGTGCAACGCCAAAACGATCCATGAGCTCATCACGCTCTAGCGCAGAAGAGCCCTCTCGCGAGCGCCGCGCCTCATCAAGCGAGCGTCCGAGCGTCACAAGTGGATCAAACGCTTGCTCGGGATGCTGGCGAATCAGCTGCACCGGTGCCGGGCCCGCAGCGCGACGTCGCCTCGATGCAACACCATCGACCGTAACCTCACCCGCCCATGGGCGAAGCTCTCCGGCCAAAATACGGCAAAGCGTTGTTTTGCCTGCACCCGAAGGAGCAGAAAGCGCCACACGCTCCATGGGCTCAACGCAAAGCGAGACGCCCCTGAGCAGAGGCTCATCTGCTTGGTAGCCAAAGGTGATATCGCGTGCCTCAAGCGCCATGGTCACTCCTCTCCCCCGCTCAACGGTACTGCACAAAAATCATGCTCGGGTAATGCGTGCCACAACGCACGGGTGAAGGGATGCTCCAGCGTGTCGGGCCGAGCAAACGACGCTGTTGCCGTCTCTTCAACAATCCGCCCCTCATAAAACACCGCAACACGGTCGGCCACACGCAAGGCAAGCTCCAGGTCGTGCGTGATGAGCATAACGCCCCCACCGTCATTGGCAAATGTTCGCAAATCACCCAGCGCACGCACCGCAAGATCGAGGTCGAGGCCCGGCGTGGGCTCATCGGCCACAATGAGCTTTGGGTCATCCATGAGCGCACACATGATGAGAATACGTCGCAACATACCGCCCGAAAGCTCATGCGGATACCGCCGCATCACCGAGGGGTCAAGTCGATACGTCGCAAAAAGCTCCTCCATACGGCGTTGCCGACGGGCACGCTCGGCGCGGGCGGCGCGCCCACGAGGGCACGCTCCCAGCACCTGCTCGCCCACCGGCATCAACGGGTCCAGATGCGTAACACTTTGCGGCACAAGCGAGATGCCGTGCCCGCGCAGTCGCGCCAAGCTCGTCGCGTCTTGGAGCACGCCATCAAACCAGATGTTTCCCTCCACATGAGCGTTGGGTTCGTAGAGTCCCATGAGCGCATCGGCTAGCAACGTCTTGCCCGAACCGCTTGCCCCCACCACGGCAACCACCTCGCCCGCATGCACCGAGATGCTCATATCAGAAATCATCGTGTGCTCAATATGACGCGCCGAGAAGAACGGTGCCTGAGTGTCATACATCGAGAACGAAACGCTCAGATGCTCAACGGTAAGCAGATGGTGACCACCCGGATGGTGCGAGGTCGTAGCATGGCTGTGATGGTGGTGACGCTCCGCATCACCATGCCCAGCCTGGCGCATCTCCTCACTCATAGCTGCACCCCCTCAGGCGCAATAAGGCGACGCACGCACGACCCTATCCGATCAAACAGCAGCACCACTACAAGCAGCGCCACCCCAGGGATAACCGCAAGCCACCACGCGCCCGCCGTGAGGTACCCCATGGCCTCCGAGAGAATCACGCCGATGGCCGGCTGCTCGGGCGAGAGGCCAAACCCTAAAAACGTAATCGACGCCTCGTGCAAAATGGCATGCGGAAAGAGCAGTATGAGCCCCACCACATACTGGGGAAGCACATGGGGCAAAAGATGAAACACCGCAATACGCCAGTTTGGCACCCCCAGTGCAGGCAGCGAACGAAGATACGGCTCTTCGAGGGTTTGCAGCATCTCGGCACGCAGCACGCGGGTCAGGCTTGGCCAATGCGTGAGCGCGATGCCCACCATAACGCCCGTGGCACCACGTCCAAGTGCATAGCTCACCAGCAACAGCAGCACCAAATGCGGCACGCCCATTATGAGATCAACCAACCATGACACCACGGCATCGGCCCGAGAACCACCAAGAGCAGATGCTAGGGCAAGCACAAGCGCCACCACCGACGAGGCAGCAGCCGCCAGCACGCCCACCCCCAGCGAAGCGGCAAGGCCGGCCATGGTTCGTGCGAACATATCGCGTCCCATCCAGTCCGTGCCAAAAGGATGCTCAAGCGAGGGGGCAAGCAAACGCGCCATAAAATCGGTGGCGTTTGCATGGTCCTGCACAAGATAGCCCACAAGAGCTATGGCCACTAAAACAACCGCGGCAATAAGCGCGGACGCCAGCAGTGCGCGGCGCCCTGAAAGCACACCTTGACGCTCGGGCGCGTGAAACAAGGTGCGGCCCTCGCGCGGTGCAACGGTATGGGTAGGCTGGGCAGAGAGAGTATCGGGTTGCAGTGCGTGCGGGGGCTGCGCCGCCTGCGCTGCCCGTGACGACAGGCGGTCAGGCAACATGCAGCGTCTCCCCCTTCATGCGCGGGTCGACCACACCGTAGAGCAGGTTTGCGATGAGGTTCCCCGCAAACACGAGCACCGTGCACGCAAGAGCAATACCCACGAGCAAGGGGGCGTCACCGCCCAAGCCCGCCGTGACTGCCGCTTGGCCTAATCCCGGATAGGAAAACACCTGCTCCACCAATACGGAGCCGCCTACAATCTCACTCATCTGAGCGCATGCCAAGGTGAGCGCCGGGAGCACAAGGTTGCGCAGCGCGTGGCGCCGTACAAGCGTCCAGGTTCCTTCGCCGCGCGTGCGCGCGAGCCGTACATAGTCGCTCGCCAGAACGTCGACAGTTTTCTCTCGTGTGTGCAGGGCGATATTTGCCACACCGGTGAGTGAAAGCACTGCCGCGGGCAGCACCATATGATGCAATCGCGCGGCAAGCGAAACCTCGCCAGCAGAGCCGATGGGCACCGAGAACCCCACGGGGAACCAGCCAAGATATACCGCAAACACCATGAGTGCCACGAGCGCGATCCAGAAGGTGGGGGCGGCGGATAGCACGTAACAGTAGCCGCGAATCACGCGATCGAGCCGCGTGCCGGCACGCACGCCCGCAAGCACACCAAGCGCCAGGCCCACGACACCCGATATGAGCGATGACGCGCCGAGCAGCAGCGCGGAGCTCTGCAGGCGCTCCCCCACCACCTCCACGACAGGCCTTCCAAAGCGCAGGCTCTCGCCCAAATCGCCATGCACCGCATCGCCCAACCAGGAGGCATAGCGCTCCAAAATGGGAACGCCCACATCCCAATGCTCAGCAAGCATGGCACGACGCTCGGGGCTCATGGTTGCCACGGCTGCCTGGCCTACGTTAGCTTGTACCGGGTCGATTGGCGAGAGCCCCACCAGCAGAAACGTGATGAAACTCACCGCAAGGAGCAGAGTCACCAGGCGCAGCGCCATACGCACCGCAAATGGCAAGCGCATCTGTGGGGGGCGCAGGCGCGAGCGCATGCGATCCGCCATTTACGACCAGCTCCAACGGTCGACATTATTCACGAGCGACCATCCGTGACCATGCGGATGCGGCTTTTGCGCTGCCACATCAAGCCCCTCGCGCTTGAAATAGAGGTGATCAACATTAGCAACCCACGCCCAAGTAGCAGCACCCTGCGGTGCAACGCCCTCCGTACCATCCCACTGGGCAAGCTTCCAGTGGTCGTATGAAGCCTCAATCGTGGGTTCTGCCAGCGCGTTATCAAGGTGTTCGTCTATGGTCGCATTCTCATAACAGGCGTAATTGCCCCAGCCGGTTGAATAGTTGAGCGCATAAAGCTCAACCGGAGAGTTTGACCCCCAGCCCCACAACACCGGCTGCTCAAACTGGTGAGGATAAATCTCGTCCCAACTACCGCCCTGGGGGAGCGCCTCGATACCCACCTCGGCAAGCTGGTTAGAAAGCTCATAGGCCATAGCCTGGCGCACCGAATCGTCCGAGGAATACCACACATCGAACGAGCAGCGTACGCCATCTTTGGCGCGCACACCATCCTCCCCCAGCTCCCAGCCTGCATCATCCAGCAGAGTGCGGGCATGCTCGGGATCACAGTCCGCGTACATGTCATCGCTCGACCACGGCATGTCATCGCTTACGCTATACGCCGGGTGCCCGTATCCTGCCAACACACCATCAATCACACGATCGCGGTCGATGGCATAATTGATTGCCCGGCGTACGGCAACATCAGCGGTAACGTCGTTGCCAGCGGCATACGCCATGTCTCCATCGAGCGTTTTGGTACCACCCGCCGGTACAGCGGGCAGCGAGAGACCACGAGAATCCACGCTTTGGTAGCTCACAAGCTCATAGCCCTCAAACGCCTGGTTCGCATGCGTGGCATAGGTGTAGGCAATATCCACCTCACCCGCAGCAACCGCTGCCAGTGCGGCGTCCTCTTCCATAAACACCACCACAACGCGGTCCATAAGCGGAGGCTCGCCATAATAATCGGGATTCGCCACAAAGATAGCCTGCTGACCACGATCCCAACGCTCAAGCAGATAGCGCCCCGAACCTACCGGATGCTCGCCATACGATTCGCCATAAGCGTGCTCGGGGACAATGCCCAAAACTGCCAGGGTGTACAAAAGGGCGTTGTACGGCTTGTTGAGGTGCAGCTCCACCTGCGTATCGCTCAGCGCCACCGCCTCATCCACCATGGAAAGATCCGCCTCAGACGTAGTGCTGGCACAGATGGAATTGATGGTGAACGCAACGTCGCGGGCGGTAAGCGGCTCGCCGTCAGAGAAGCGCACGTCATCCCGCAAGGTGAACGACCAGGTGAGCCCGTCCTCGGAGCACTCGTAGGCCGTGGCAAGGTCGTTTACAAAGGCAAGGTCTTCGTTGGTAGTAATCAAGGTAGACTGGATGAGCGGCTCATGCACATGCTCGCCGCAGCCCCAGGCCACAAGCGGGTCAAACCCCGCAGCAGGCTCGCTGGTGGCATTCATGGCAACAATTACCTGGCGGATGTCAGCTGCCTGGGTGCTCCCCGTCTGCTGGGCGTCCTGATCGCTTGAGCTTGCACATCCCGATGAGGCCAACACGGTGGTTGCACCCAACGCCGAAAGACCCGCCATAAGAAACGAGCGTCGCGTAAGAGCCTGTACCATGCGTCTCCCCTACCAGTGTTACGAATACCATAAATCGTGTTACCACGAGGAGCAATGATACCACAGGGCCGTACCAGAGCGAGAAGGAGCAGGCGAGTCGGGTTACGCAAGTTCCAGATACGCTAACAAATCGGCGGTGGAGTTTGCCACAACGCCATTCATACAAGCATTGAGCGCACGGTCGAGCAGCTCACCCACACGCGGACCCGGTTCCACCCCGGCAGCAATAAGGTCGCGCCCGGTGAGCGCAAGCGTTTTGGTGCTGTATGCCGCCCCCTCATCAAAGAGCGCATGGGTATGCGCGCGCATGGCCTCAATCTCATCCACATACGAGAAGCAAGATGGGTCTTTCCCCAGCGTGTCCGCCCGCTTGAGATCGAAAAGCTCATCGGTAAGACGGCGCGCACCCAGCGCCTCGCCAGCGAAGAGATGCATGCCATGCAACAGGTCTGCCCGCGTGTTGCGCATAGGGTGATCATGCCAGCGAATGAGCGAGCAGGCAGGCTGCGCAATGTCTGAAGAGATGGCAAGGCGCTTCATAATGTGGCGCGCCATGGTCGCGCTTACCTCAGGATGACCATAGAAGTGACCCCGCCCTTGCGCGTCCTGCGTATAGGTGGCTGGCTTTCCCACATCATGCAAAAGCGCCGCCCACATGAGCGTAAGGGACGGAACAACCGCATCCGTCTGCTCGCCCTGAGACGACTCATTGCGCGCGAACGAACTTGCTGCCGCAAGCACGCGCGCGGTGTGCTCGTACACGTCATACGCATGGTACGGACTATGCTGGTCAAACCCACGGCACGCCGCAAGTTCCGGAATCGCTGCGCACATGACCTCGGGACTTTGCACGAGAGCATCACCCGCACGACCCGTTGCAAGTATGCCGGTGAGCTCAACGCCCACACGCTCACGCGCGACAGCATCGAGCAAGGAAGCACAGGTAGCAAGCGCCTGCGCCGTTGCAGGCTCAATGGAAAAGTTGAGACGGCAGGCAAAGCGCACCGCACGCAGCATGCGCAGGGCATCCTCCTCAAAGCGACGCCGCGGCTCCCCCACCGCACGGATCACTCCGCGCTCTAGATCCTCCTCGCCCCCGTAAAGGTCGAGCAGCCCCCGCACGGGATGCCACGCCATGGCGTTCACGGTGAAATCACGGCGAGCAAGGTCTTCGCTCACATCACGTGTGAAACGAACCGACTCGGGATGGCGCCCATCGGAATAGAATCCGTCCAGGCGATAGGTGGTGACCTCGATGCGCTCACCAACCATCACAGCGGTGATGCCGCCAAACTTGATGCCCGACTCCACCACAGCGATGCCGGCCTCAGCAAGCACGTGCTCATTTTCCTGCCAGGTTCCTGAACAGCAAATGTCAACATCGTGGCCCGAGGTACCGCGCAGGGCGTCGCGCACCCAGCCGCCCACCACCCAGGCCTCAAGGCCCGCCGACTCAAGCGTGTTGAGCACCCGGACCGCAGAGGCGGGTAATATGCAACCGTTCAAGCACGGTGTTTGATTGAGCGCTTTCACCATCACGTTCCTAACATCCTCGGGCGCGCGACCTCGTGCGTTGCGGCAAGCTTGGGCCATGCCATCGCATCCTCCTAGTATAGCCTGCGTGCGCACGGACATCCGCGCACGGAAACCCGGCAGCCGGCCACACAGATGCACGCCGCACATAACCAAATCTCTCGCTGCTCCCCGGGAACACATAGCCGCCCTCGCTCGTATAACATACGAGGAGGTGATCAGCATGACCAACAAACCGCACTACTCGCCCTCGTGTATTGATGAGGCCGTGGACAATCACGCCGACGCCGTATACCGCCTCGCGCTCAACCAGCTGCGCTCCCCATCCGATGCGCACGATGTGGTGCAAGAGGTGTTCCTCCGACTTCTCACCAGCACCACGACCTTTACCAGCCAGGATCATCTGCGTGCATGGCTGATTCGCGTGGCGATAAACGTTTGCCACGACATGCAGAAAAGCGCCTGGAACCGCCGTGTGGGCGCATGGGATACCACTGACGCCGAAGCCACGCATCCCGAGCCCTCCGCCGAGGACGAGGCACTCGAGAAGCTCTACCAGCACCCGGTATGGAAGGCGCTTGAGGAGCTGCCCGAAGACATGCGCCTTGTGGTGCAGCTGCGCTATGTCGAGGAAATGGATGACAAACGCATCGCGGAGGTGCTGGGCGTGCAGCCGGTAACCGTGCGCACGCGGCTGCATCGGGCACGTGCACGCCTGCGCGACCTGCTCCTTCATGCGGTGCCCGCACCCGAAAAGAACGCTGCGCCGCGCGAACAGGAAAAAGGGTCGCCAGCCGCCCATAGCCCGCCCGCATCCATGACCCAAGACGCATCAATACCGTGCTAGAAAGGAGCGTTTGCCATGAGCATCATGGATGACTACGCCAAGACCATGCGGACGGTACATATGGACGACGAGAGCCGAGCACAGCTCAAGGAGCGTCTGCGTAAAGAGGCCCTGCAGACGGAACCCACATCAACACGCAGCCTTCCTGGGGTCGGTACATACCACCACAGCGCGGCGCACCATAACCTGCAGATTCAGCAGCCTGTACGCGAAGCTCATGCGGCAGCCCGCACCGGCGCCCACACGCACAGCCGCCGTCGCGTTCTTGCCATCGCCGCATGCAGCACGCTCGCCATCGTAGGCGTAGCCGGTGCGCTTGCCCTGGGGCCGCAGCTCCTTGGCTCGCTGGGCGCCAGCCCTGCTGCAAGTGTTTCGGCTCCATCGTTTGTGCTGGCAGCATACGCCGAAGGGACGCCCGTCCCCGACCGCAGCAACACCGTGCTTACCGGAGGGGAATTTCTCACGTATGTCCCAGGCTGGGATGCAGGCTATTCCGATGACGATGACACAACCGTCCACGCACACTTTGGATTCATCATAGATCTCACCACACTGGGTAAAGACATCACATCCGTAACCTACACCATCGATGGTGATGACAGCGCCTACTTCGAGTATGGGCAAAGCCGTTACGGTGTACAGATGGGTGACGCCCTAGCAGACCGTATGAGCCAAACCATCACGCTTTCAAGCGAAGAGCTGGCTGCCATAGGCACCATCGAAGGAGGCTCTCTCTCGCTTGAAATGAGCTGCGATCTTCCAAAAAGCTTCAATGAGCTCTGTGATGCGAGACTATCCTCCCATAATAGCCAAAACGGTAATGACGATTTTTACTACCAGAGCATCACTTACGGCGCCAGCCTGCTGAGCGGCCGCACGCTGAGCATCACAGCGACCTTTGAAGATGGCAGCGAGCTCACGCATGCCTACCGCCTGGAGCCTGTCGAAAACTTTGAAGAGCAGCTGCGCGCCAACACAGAGGCGGTCGATGAAAGCATTGCCAACAGCACTAATCCAAGCGAGCTTGATCTTGAGCCCCTGTTCATGCTGGAACAAATCCAGTAGCTAGCGTCACACACTGCCAGCCCGTACGAATAGCCCCGCATTATTCGACCTCTGCTATTCATGAGTGCACAAGCAGCACCGTCCAAACCAAGGCAAAGCCCCGTCGCCCAAAAGGACAACGGGGCTCGTTTCGTACTCGTTTGCCTCAGCAAACAAAAGGCTGCAATGCCTTAGCGAGGGAGCTTGCGCACGTTGACGCGCTTGCTGTACTCGTCCACA
>DVID01000016.1 GCA_018711625.1 Candidatus Limicola stercorigallinarum
CTCGGGTGGCCAGAAGCAGCGCATCGCCATTGCGCGCGTGTTTTTGAAAGACCCGAAGATCCTCATTTTGGACGAGGCAACAAGCGCCCTCGATAACGAGAGCGAGGAAGCGGTGCAGGAGTCGCTCGAGCGCTTGGCCGCCGACCGCACCACGATCATCATTGCGCATCGTCTCTCTACCATCAAAGGCGCCGACGAGATCGCCACGGTGGAACATGGTCAGGTCGTGGAGCGTGGCACCCATGAGGAGCTTCTCGCCCGCGGCGGAACCTACGCCCGTTACTATCGAATGCAGTTTGAAGGCGCCCGGGCGCGCGAGCTTCGCGAGCCGGCGCAGGCATAGCGTACGTTGAGTGGCGTAGGTGGTGCGGCATGGCAAAAAAGCGGAATCTAGAGCCCGTTGAGGTAGTTGAGCTTTTTTCTGAGCTCGACAACTCGGGCGTGCTCGATCCCGCCCGCGCGCGCAATCGCAAAAAGCGCCTCTCGTTTTTGAATCGCGCCAAGGAGCGCGGCGATCGCGACGCGCTGCGCCGGCGTGCCGCGGCCGATTCGCGTGCTCTTGAGGCAGCTCCCATCGACCCGCTCTCGGCGGAAGATCCTTCGGGTTCCAAGGCGAGCAACGCCATCACGCGCGCCTCGGTGCTCTTTGTGGTGGTAGTCCTGGTGTTTTCGGTTGGTATGCAGGTGTGGTACGGCGTGAACCGTCGCCTCAACACGGCAAATCTTTCCGAGACGGTGGACGTGGCCTCGGTTTCCACGGCGCTCCAGGGTGGCCTGGAATGGGGCAACGGCTTTACGCAGTTCCCCGAGGACTTTTACGTTGAGCGCGCGAGCGAGCGCGAGGGCGAGCTCGAGGTGAGTGTGGTGGAGACCGATGCCGCCAACGAGCTTGAGCTGCTTTCCAACAGCCAGATTCAGGCTGCCGCGCTTGCCACCAACGCCCTGCTCAACAATAGGATCGACACGGTGATCTACAACGTGTACGCCTATGTGGACGAAGATGGCAACATCCAAAGCGACCATCTCTTTGGTCTGCTACCGGCCCGCGGCGAGCGCACTGCGATTCTTACCTTTGTGTGGACTAAGCCCGAGAGCGGCTCCACCACGACCATCGACTGGGAGCTGCGCATCATTGGCATGGATGATCGCGTGACGAGCCGCATTCAGGAGCAGGTAAACTCCGTCTCGTCGCTCATCGAGCCGCCAGGTGTTACCCAGAATGAGTACGAGGACGAGAAGTTTGAGCGCATGCTCGAGAAGAGTCTCCACGGTGCCGAGATATTCCGCGGCGGCGCGGCGGAGAAGTCACCGGAGGATTTGCTAGAGCGCATGGAAGCGTACCGATGAGAAACGGGCCCCGTATGGGGCCCGTTCTGGTACGTGGCGTATGTGGCTGTGTGGCGGGCGCGGTGGGTTCTCGGCCCACCTCGCGCACCGGCTTTTATCTGACCCTTACCCCAGCAGAGCCGTAACCTTGCCCAGCAGCGGCTCAAAGCTCACGCCGCGGTCGCGGAATTGGGGCTGTTTGGACGAGACGATCATCGCGTCGTGCACAAAGTCGCCGGCAAAACGCACGGCCTCGTCGAGCGTACGCCCGGCCATAACCGCAGCAAGCACGCACGAGCAGTACAGGTCGCCGGTGCCATGGAGCATATAGGGCAAGAACTCGTTACTCACTTCAAAGAACACGCCATCCTGCGACCCCACAAAGTTGCGGATGAGGCCGTCGCCGCGCTGGATGCCCTTAAGCACCACCGTCTTGGTACCCTTGGCAAGCAGGGCTTCTACCAGGCGCTGCGCCTCGGCGTCGTCGATGTTCTCGCCCGCCCAGGCATCTCCGATGGGCTCGCCCAAGATAATGGCCGCCTCGGTAAGGTTGGGCGTGAGGATATCGGCGCCTTCGGCGAGTTCTGCCATAGCAGCGCAGAGCTCGGGGGTGTAGGTGGCGTAGACGACGCCGTGGTCGGCCATGACGGGGTCAACCACGCGGAGCGCCTGCGGATACATGGCGTAGAGGTCGCGAATGCGTGCGACCTGCTCGGGCGCGCCCAAAAAGCCGGAGTACACCGCGTCAATCTCAACGCCGATGTTCTTCCAGGCAGCAAGGTAGTCGGTCAGGATATTGGTGGTGTCGTGCATGTACCAGCCTGGAAAGGCGGTATGGCTTGAGAAGAGGCCGGTGGGCACGGGGCACACGTCGCACCCGGCGGCCGAGAGCACGGGCATGGCAACGCCCAGCGAGCATTTGCCGTAGCCGCACAAATCGTGAACAGCGGCAACGCGTGGGATGTAGTCGCCTGTTCTGGTGTACAGGCGTGGCAGGGTGCTGGTGGTTTCTTGAGACATGATTCCTTCTTTCTCCGCGGACTTATGGACCAGCGTATGCGTGCTCAGCATAGTGCGAGTGTGGTGGAGGCGCTTTAGCGCGGCGAAGAAGCCAGCTAAGAAACAGATACCGAACACATACGACGTTGGTCTCAGCGGAAGGGACGCCAACGCTTGCCACACTGTGTACATCCGTTGATGATGCAAGCTGGCGATGCATAAAAGGTGCAAAAGATTTCTCAGAGATGAATATTGCAGCTACATAACGTGCAATCTGCTCGATACACGATACAATGATCTACGGCTTTGAGCCTTTAAGCCGGTACCGAGAGACCGAAAAGGAGTGAACATGCCATATTCCCCCCACGATACCCATCCATCTAGTTCGTGCGCCACGCCCGATTCGCAGGCGGCCACGACCAGCCTCGCAGCCCACGCCGGTGGTGCTTCTGCTGACGCAGCGCATGACGCTGGCGCCATCGTGCGCCCTACGCATGCCGTGCGCACAGCAACCCTAAGCCCGCTTGCACAGCGCATGCTTGCCGCCACGAGCAAAGGAACGCCCCGGCCCGCCATCCTCATGCTTGCCGACGGCACGGTGTTTTACGGCCGTGCTTGCGGCGCTGCGGGCACGGTGACCGGCGAGGTATGCTTCAACACCTCGCTCGAAGGCTACTTTGAGGTGCTTACCGACCCCTCCTATGCAGGCCAGATTGTTACCATGACCTATCCGCAGATTGGCAACTACGGCATCGACCCTGCCGACACGCAGGGTGCCTTGGGGCCTGTCGCAGACGGTGGGGCGGCCCCGCGTCCTGCGCTGCGCGGCATGATTGTGCACGACCTGTGCCGCACTCCCTCTAACTGGCGTAACCGCATCTCGGTAGGTGACTACCTGGCTCAGCAGGGCATTGTTGCTCTGGAGGGCATTGATACGCGCGCCCTCGTGCGCCATCTGCGCGATCACGGCTCGCAGGAGGGCATCCTCTCCACCGAGGAATTCAACCTGGACGAGCTTGCCAGCCGTTTGGACCAGGCGCCCAAACTGGTGGGCACCAACCTGGTGCAAACGGTGAGCACGCACGAGCGTCGCAGCTACACGGCGGCCGACCTGCCCCGTGAGCATGCTTTTGCCTATGCTCCCGCCGAGAAGGCCCATCGCCACGTGGTGGTGTACGACTGCGGCATCAAGCGCGGCATTCTTGAGGGGCTGGTGCGCACCGGTTGCGACCTTACCGTGGTGCCGTGGGATACGCCGGCGTCGGAGGTTCTCGCTATGGGGCCTGATGGCGGCGCGCCTGATGGCGTCTTCTTGTCCAATGGTCCCGGTGATCCGGATGCCGTAACGGCAACGTATGAACAGGTACAACAGCTTATTGGCAAGGTGCCCGTGTTTGGCATTTGCCTGGGGCACCAAATGATCAGCCTTGCAGCCGGCGCGCGCATGGAGAAACTCCGCTACGGTCACCGCGGCGGCAACCAGCCGGTGATGAACCTCATTTCGCGTCGCGTTGAAATCACGGCGCAAAATCACGGCTTTGGCCTGATTTTCCCCAGCCTGGGCGCACTCGTGCCCGAGCTTTCGGGCGGCGTTACCGAGCACCCCTTGGGTCCTGATGGTACCCCCGACACCGCTGACCTCCGCTTCTGGGTTGAGCGCGGTGTTGCTCCTGTGGTGATGAACGAGCGCTTTGGCCGTATTCGCCTGACGCACGTCAACCTCAACGACGGTACTGCTGAGGGCATTCAGCTTCTGGACGTGCCGGCGTTCTCTGTGCAGTACCACCCTGAGGCTTCGCCGGGCCCCACGGATTCTCATTACCTGTTCCGCGCGTTCGCCCGCCTCATGGACGGCGATGACGATTACCTCAACATCGACATCGCCGCCGACCGCCTGGCCGGGTGGGTGTTTGCGACTGCGTAGCGTCGCTGGGCGCGTCGGTTTATCGGCCGCGCGCCCAAAACGAGGAGGTTTTTTCTGACGGAACCGTTTTTTTAGACAGTTAGTTCAGATATGAACGATGGCTGTGCGGGGATAGAGGGCCTGGTGAGCTCGAAGAGCGCCTCTTGAGGTCAAATATTCCAGATTGCGCTCTAGTATGCGCCATAAAGATTGCATGATGCGTCCTAGTTGGCTTCCGCTGAGCGTCCTGGCGCACGAGCTTTCGTTCGAATCGTTCATATCTGAACTAACTGTCTAGAAATCGAGACCGGTAAGCATAAAAGGAGCACGTATGCCCAAACGCACCGACATTAACCGCATCCTTGTTATTGGTTCTGGCCCGATTGTGATTGGTCAGGCCTGCGAATTTGACTATTCCGGCGCTCAGGCCTGCAAGGTGCTGAAAGAAGACGGCTACGAGGTGGTGCTGGTTAACTCCAACCCCGCTACCATCATGACCGATCCGGGTCTGGCCGACCGCACCTATGTAGAGCCGGTGACCCCCGAGTTCATTGCCAAGGTGATCGAGCGCGAGCGTCCGGATGCGCTGCTGCCCACGCTGGGCGGTCAGACCGGCCTCAACGCCGCCGTTGAGCTTGCGCGCGACGGCACGCTCGAGCGCTTTGGCGTTGAGATGATTGGCTGCGACCTTGCAGCCATCGAGCGAGGCGAAGACCGCAAGCTCTTCAACGAGGCTATGGCCGAGATCGGTCTGGAGGTGGCGCGCTCAGGCTATGCCTACAGCGTGGATGAGGCTGTTGAGATTGCCGAGCGCGTGGGGTACCCCTGCGTGCTGCGTCCGAGCTTCACCCTGGGCGGTGCCGGTGGCGGCATCGCCCACACCGAGGACGAGCTGCGCCAGATCGTGCGCCAAGGCCTTGAGTTGTCTCCTGCGGGCGAAGTGCTCGTAGAGGAGTCCATCGAGGGCTGGAAAGAATACGAGATGGAGGTCATGCGCGATCATGCTGGCAACGGCATCATTGTCTGTTCCATCGAGAACCTCGACCCCATGGGTGTCCACACGGGCGATTCCATTACGGTGGCGCCGGCGCAGACCCTCTCTGACCTCGAGTACCAGCGCATGCGCGTGGCTTCGCTTGCCATCCTCGAGAAGGTGGGCGTCGAGACGGGCGGCTCCAACGTGCAGTTTGCCGTGAACCCCAAGAACGGCCGCCTCATCGTAATCGAGATGAATCCCCGCGTGAGCCGTTCCTCGGCCCTGGCCTCCAAAGCCACGGGCTTCCCCATTGCCAAGGCCGCCGCGCGTCTGGCTGTGGGCTACACCCTCGACGAGATTGTGAACGACATCACCAAGGTGACGCCTGCCTGCTTTGAGCCGTCTATCGACTACTGCGTGGTCAAGGTACCGCGCTTTGCCTTTGAGAAATTTAAGGGCACTGACACCACCCTCACCACGCGCATGAAGGCCGTGGGAGAGATTATGGCCATTGGACGCACCTTTGAAGAGGCCTTTGGCAAGGCGGTGCGCTCGCTGGAAGACGGCCACAAGGGCCTTTTTGCCGGGGGCAGCGCGGGCGAGCTTGACGACGAGGAGCTCGAGCGCGAGGTAGCTGCTCCTACCGAGCACCGCATCTTCTGCGTGGCGGAGGCTCTGCGTCGCGGTTGGAGCGTGGAGCGCGTGTGCGAGCTCACGCGCATCGATCCGTGGTTTGTGTCGCGTATCGCCGACATGGTGGCTGTGCAGGAAAGCATCCGCGGCTTGCGCGTGGAGGATATTGATGCCGACGCCATGCGCCTGCTCAAGCAATACGGTACGAGTGACGCCGAGATTGCCGAGCTTACCTCTTCGGACGAGCGCTTTGTGCGCGCCTACCGCAAGGGCCTGGGCGTGCTGCCCAGCATGAAGACGGTCGACACCTGTGCGGCCGAGTTCCAAAGCGCTACCGAGTATCACTACAAAACCTACGAAACCCTGCTGCGCCGCGAGCCCGATGCCTCGAAGGCGCCAGCACCCGACGAGGTGACTCCTTCGCACAAGCCTAAGGCCATGATCTTGGGTGCTGGCCCCAACCGCATTGGCCAGGGCATCGAGTTTGATTACTGCTGCGTGCACGCCTGCTATGCGCTGGCAGCCCAGGGCTACGAGACCATCATGGTCAACTGCAACCCCGAGACGGTTTCCACCGACTACGACACCTCCGACCGCCTCTACTTTGAGCCGCTCACCTACGAGGACGTCATGGACATCATCGATGTGGAGCGCCCTGACGGTGTGGTGGTGACGCTGGGTGGTCAGACCCCGCTCAAGCTGGCCGAGCCGCTGGCAGCCTCGGGCGTGCACATCATGGGTACGCAGCCGGCCGCCATCGACCTTGCTGAGGATCGTGAACGCTTCTCGGCGGTGCTTGACCGTCTAGACATTATGTACCCGCCGGCGGGCGAGGCGCGCAGCTTTGAAGAGGCCGAGCTTGTGGCGGCGCGCATTGGCTACCCGCTGCTGGTGCGCCCTTCCTACGTGCTGGGTGGCCGCGGCATGATGATTGCCTACGATGCGGCGCACCTGCGGGAGTACATGGTGGAGGCCGTACGGGTCTCGCCCGATCACCCCGTTTACCTCGACCGCTTCTTGGAGGGCGCTATCGAGTGCGACGTCGATGCACTCTGCGATGGCGAAGAGGTGTACATCGGCGGCATCCTTGAGCACATTGAGGAGGCGGGCATCCATTCCGGCGACTCCGCCACCTGCATCCCGCCGTTCTCGTTCTCGCAAAGCATCATCGAGCGCCTGCGCGAAACCACGCGCCGCATCGCGCTCGCCCTGGGTGTGCGAGGCCTGGTGAACGTGCAGTACGCCATCCGCGGCGAAACCGTCTACGTGATTGAGGCCAACCCGCGCGCCAGCCGTACGGTGCCCTTCATTTCCAAGGCTACAGGCGTGCCGCTCGCTAAGTGCGCGGCTCGCATCATGGCAGGCGAGCGTATCGCCGACCTGCATCTTCCTGCCGACGATCGCAAGCTCGAGTGGTTCTGCATGAAAGAGGCCGTGATGCCCTGGGGCCGCTTCCCCGGTGCCGATGTGGTGCTGGGCCCCGAGATGAAGTCCACCGGCGAGGTCATGGGCATCGCGAAGAGTTACCCCGAGGCATATGCCAAGACGCAGCTCGCCATTAGCTACGCCCTGCCCACACCGGAGAGCGGTAAGGTGTTTATCTCGGTGAACGACCGTGACAAGCGTCATATCCTTTCGCTCGCGCGCATCCTGCGCTACCTGGGCTTCCAGATTTGCTCCACGGCGGGCACCGCACAGGTGCTGGCCGGCGGCAACGTGCCGTGCGAAGTGGTGGAGAAGATCTCGGGCCCGCACCCCAACGTGGGCGACATGATTGCGTCGGGCGAGATTGCCTTCATCATCAACACGCCCTACGGCCCGGGCTCGCGCGGCGATGGCTACAAGGTGCGTACCGAGGCCGTACGTCGTGGCGTGACTTGCCTCACGGCGCTTTCGGCCGCGAATGCCTTCGTGGCGGCCGTGGAGGCAGTTATGGACGCGGCGGCTGCGGCAAACGCTACCACTGGCGACGGCGCAAGCGGCGCCGAGGTGCTTGCTGGTGCCGGTATGGACGTGATAGCCTTGCAAGACCTTCCCCAGTGCGAGGTGTAGCAGGGAAGTGACGACGCCCTAAGGCATGGTGAAGCGGCCCGCGCCGCAGCTTACAATCAGCTGCGGCGCGGGTTTCATGTAGGCTCGGCCGCGGAGAAGCTGGGCTGCAACAGGAGCACCCCGTCGCTCCAACCATGTGAGCCTGCCTCCACGCGCCGCGCTGGCGACATACCATAGAGTTAACCCCCTTCAAGAAAGGAGACGGCCCATGAGCACCATCATCGATGAGGCGCGCTCGCTGCAAGATCAGATTGTGGCCGACCGCCGTTGGCTGCACGCCCATCCCGAGCTGGGATTTGAGCTTCCCGAGACACAGGCCTACGTGCGCCAGCGCCTGGAAGCTATGGGTTACACAGTGACGGAGCCCTGCGAGGGCGCCCTGCTCACCACGGTTGGTGACCCCGAGGCGGGTCCCTGCATGATGCTCCGCGCCGACTACGATGCCCTGCCTGTTGAGGAGGCAACGGGCCTTCCCTTCGCGTCGACCAACGGCAACATGCACGCCTGCGGGCACGACACCCACGCTGCCATGCTGCTAGGCGCGGCTCAGATCCTCAAGAACCACGAGCAAGAGCTCGCAGGTTGCGTGAAGCTCCTCTTCCAGCCCGACGAGGAGGGCGTAGCTCCGGTGGAGTTCTGCGGTGGCGACGCCGTGCTTTCGGCCGGTGTGCTCGAGAATCCCAAGGTAGACGCGCTGTGCGCCCTCCATGTGCAGGCGCTCGATTTTGAGGCGGGGGCCATCTACACGCGTCCCGGCACCATCTTCTCCTCAATCGACGACATCGATGTTCGCATCAAGGGGTGCGGTGCCCATGGCTCCACGCCGCAGGAGGGCATCGATCCTATCAATATTGCCTGCCATATTTTCATGGGCTTCCAAAACGGCATTGCCCGCGAGGTTGATCCCACCCAAACCTGCGTAGCCACCTTTGGCAAGATCGAAGCCGGTCGTGCGGCTAACGTGATTCCCGATTCGGCGAGCATGCTGGGTACCCTGCGCACGCAGGATGCTGGCGTGCGCGTGCGCTTTAAGGAGATGGCGGAGCGCATGGTGCCGGGCATCGCTGAGGCATTTGGCGGTTCGGCCGAGGTGGCGTTCTTGCGCGGCGTGCCCAACACCTACAACAACCCGGAGCTCACACGCGAGCTTGTGGGCTACGCAAACGAGCTCTTTGACGATGAGGTCCATGAGCTTGAGAAGCCGTTCTCGGGCACCGATGACCTCGCCATCCTGGCCGAGCATGTGCCCACCACGTATTTCATCCTGGGTACGGGCACGCTGCCTGGGCACGAGGGTGCGGGCATGCATCACCCCAACGTGGACTTTGATGAGTCGGTCTTTTGGAAGGGCACGGCGCTTTTGGCTCAGAGCGCCCTCGCGTACCTGGCGCATCGCGCGGCATAACCCTTTTCCGCACGCTCTTCCGTTTATCTTCAACAAGAAAGGTGCTTTATGGCAGAAATGCAGAAAACCAAAAAGAAGCGGGGCATGCCCACGTCGTTCACCATCCTCTTTGGTTGCTTGGTGGCGGTTGCCATCTGCACGTGGATTGTGAGCGCCTTCACCCCTGACGTCACCGGCGCCACGCTTGCGCAGGTGCTGACCGCTCCCTTCGAGGGCTTCAAGAACGCTATCGATGTGTGCCTCTTCGTGATTGTGCTCGGCGGCTTTTTGGCCATCGTCAACAAAACGGGCGCGCTCGATGCCGGCATCGCCACGCTCGTGCGCAAGCTTGGCAACCGCGACACGCTGCTCATTCCGGTGCTCATGATTCTCTTTGGCATCTGCGGCTCCACCTACGGCATGATGGAGGAGACCATCCCCTTCTACATCCTGCTGGCGAGTGTGACCTTTGCCATGGGCTTTGACTCCATGGTGGGTGCGCTTGTGGTGCTTTTGGGCGCGGGCCTGGGCACGCTTGGCTCCACGGTGAACCCGTTCTCGGTGGCCATTGCCTCGGCCGCGCTCACCGATATGGGCATCGCCGTCAACCAGGGCATCAACATCGCCGTGGGCTTTTTGCTCTTTGTGATCTCTGAGGGCATGGGCATCGTGTTTGTTATGCACTACGCCAAGCGCGTGAAGGCAAGCCGTGCCGCTTCTGCCATGACGAGCGAGGAGCTGGCCCGCATGGACGCGGCGTATGCGGGGGAGGCCAGCGACGCCAACGGGGCGGCCGACCTTGCCAACGCGCGGCTCACCGGCAAGCAAAAGCTCGTGCTGGTGCTTTTTGCCCTCGCCTTTGTGGTGATGATTGTGTCGTTCATTCCGTGGGAGAGCTTTGGCATCAACTTCTTCGCGCTGGGCGGCACCGCCGACAATCCGGGTACCGCTTGGAGCGCGGTGCTCACGGGCCTGCCGCTGGGCCAGTGGTACTTCACCGAGTGCGGCGTGTGGTTCTTCGTGATCTCAATCGCGATTGGTCTTGTGGGCGGGCTTTCCGAGAAAGAGCTGGTCAACACCTTTGTTGACGGTTGCTCCACCATGATTTCGACCGCGCTCGTGATTGCCGTGGCGCGTGCCATCTCGGTGCTCATGACGCAGACGGGGCTCGACGTGTTTGTGCTTGAGGCGGCGGCGAGCGCACTTAGCGGCGTCTCGGCCATAATCTTTGCGCCGGCGAGCTACGCGCTCTACTTTGTGCTCTCGTTCTTGATCCCGTCGAGCTCTGGCATGGCCACCGTTTCCATGCCCATCATGGGGCCGCTTGCTGATAGCCTTAGCTTCTCGCCCGAGATTATGATCATGATCTACGTGGCGGCACATGGCGTGGTGGCTATGGTTACGCCCACCAACGGCGTGATTGTCTCTGGTCTGGAGCTCGCGCATACGAGCTACACAAGCTTCCTCAAGCTCACGCTCAAGTTCTTTGTGGCGCTGACGGTCGTTACGGCCGTGGTGCTCACGGCGCTTATGCTGGTGCTGTAGCGGCGGGGCGTATCCGCACCTGCTGGCCTGCCATTGGGCGGGTACGTTTGGCAGACCTGAGGACAACGCTATCCTGTACAGAACATGCGGCCAGGCGATGGAGTGAAACCCGTTGCCTGGCCATTTTGTTTTGCGCGGCTGCCGCGCTCTCCACGTGGCTGGTCACCCGGCTATACTAAATGCGACTGACCAATGGAGGGTGCCTCATCGGGGTTCCCTCGCTTAGACCAAGGAGTGAGCAGTGGCTGGTTCTGAGGAGAAGACCCCGCTTGTGGGCATCATCATGGGTTCTAAGTCCGACCTTCCCACCATGGAGGGCTGCACGGCTGAGCTTGAGGCGCTGGGCGTGCCGTACGAGCTGGTGATTGCAAGTGCGCACCGCAACCCGGAAAAGGTGCACGAGTGGGCCGGTTCCGCTGCCGATCGCGGCCTCAAGGTGATTATCGCTGCCGCTGGCAAGGCCGCTCACCTGGGTGGTGTTGTGGCGGCCTTCACGCCGCTCCCCGTTATCGGCGTGCCTATGAAGACGAGCGACCTCGGCGGTTTGGACTCGCTGCTCTCGATGGTGCAGATGCCCTCCGGCGTGCCCGTGGCCTGCGTGGCCATCAATGGCGCCAAAAACGCGGCCATCTATGCCACGCAGATTTTGGGCGCTACGATGCCGGAGTATCGCGACGCCATCGCGAAGATGAAGCAGGAGATGGCCGAGGCGTAGAGCCGGGCCAATAAGGGGGAACCGTGGGGGAGTACCGCGGAAAACGATTCAAGCGCACGCCTGATGCGTCACCCGCGCATCGAGGTGGGGATGTGCATGGGTCGTTTGCGGCTCCCCACGCCTCGGGTGGAGGCGCGCGGAGCAGTGCCCACGCGCCGACGCACGTTCGGCCGCCGGCGCACTTTGCAGCTAAAGGCACAGAGACTGAGCGGTCGCGTATGCGGAGCGCCCGCTCCTCGCAGACTCCCCGAGCGCCCCGTGCTTCCCGTACGCGCATAATCGTATCGCGGGTGCTCATTGTGGTGGGCGTGCTTTTGCTCGTGGCCGCTGGAGGCATTTTTATATGGTCGCAGCTGGGGTACCGCGAGGCCGAAGACGCGTACGCGGATCTCGCGCAGTATGCCGCCGTTGACGACACGGATGGCTCGGGCATACCGAGTGTCAATTTTGATGAGCTGGCCGCCATCAATCCCGATGTGGTGGGGTGGATCTACATCCCCGGTACCTCGGTCAACTATCCCGTTGTGCAGGGTGAAGACAACAGCACCTATCTCTACCGGCTCTTCGACGGGCGCTCCAATGCGTCCGGCACGGTGTTTCTTGATTGCGACGATGAGGCACCCGGCCTGCGTGATGAGCAAACAAGCATATACGGGCACCATATGTTGAGCGGTGGCATGTTTGAGCCTATCGATCGCACGCAAGACCAGGCCGCATTCGACGCCATTGACGAGGTGTACTACATCACCCGCGAGGCGGTTTATCGTTTCCGTCCGCTTGCGACCGCGGTGGTGCCTGCCGATTATGTGGTTGCCCGCACGCCAAACTTCGAGGATGCGGCGGTCTTTGAGGAATATCTGCGCGACATCCTGAGCCGGGCGAGCGCGCAGGCCTCCGATGCCGAAGAGCGCGTGGAGAGCACGGAGCAGGTGCTCTCGCTCATCACGTGCAGCGACAACATAGTGCCCTCGCCGCGTCGTTCCGTTATGGTGTGCACGCTGGAAGAGACCTTACCGCGCGTGGACGCGGGGGAGAGCATCTCGACCGTCTCGGGGAATTAGGGAAGCTGCTTATCGGGCACCTCCGACGCCGCCCACCGGCGCGACGCCCGCGTTGCGTGCACCCCGCACCGCGTTACGGCTCTTATTGTCCATTTCCACCCCCATTTTCGCCTTATTCTGGATACATCGGGCCACAACTCTCACGAGGCGCACGCAACCTAGGGCGAGGTGCACACAACAGCGGCGGAAGCGCTCCGACCAGGGGAAACGCTGCACCCCTAGTCGGGCTGCACGGCGTCTGAGACAATGGACTGACCGGGCTTTAACCAGGTGGTACTCCATTCAATAGGACGATTGTCGGCCAGACGAATAATTTGTTCCAGCAAAAGCACGGCAGCCGCCTCGTCGCAGCCGAGGAGTTCGGCGTGGTCCACGCCCGCCACGCGCGCGCTATAGGTCATGCGTGAGAACTTAATCTTGCGTCCAGAGCATTGCTCCACGAGGTCAAAGAGTGATTCTTGCTCAAAGTTGGCATCGGCAAGGCCGGGGCATTCGTTGAGGTTGAGCCAACTTTCCTGGCACATAATCGGTTCGCCGTCTACTGAACGCACGCGGCGGAGAAACATCACGTCGGCATCGTCGGGTATCTCGAGAGCGCGGGCCACGTCGGGTGGTGCCGGGGTCACCCAGCTATCGGCCACGCGCGTGGTGAACTGTTTCCCCTGTTCATGCAGGTTTTCAGCAAACGAAAAGGGCCTGCTGCCTGCTGCGTGCGATATGCCTGGTTCTGCCACAAAGGTGCCTTTGCCATGGCGGCGTACGAGCAGCCCCTCCTGCACAAGCAGGGCAAGCGCCCTGCGCACGGTGCCTCGTGCCAGGTTATAGCGCGCCATGAGTTCGTGTTCGGAGGGAATTTTTGACCCTACGCCCCAGTCGCGTCCGTATACCTTCTCACGAATGATGTCTGCAAGCTGTACGTGCAGGGGTGCCGGAACTTTGGTGTCAGGCGCCGTCTTGGTATCGTTCGCATGGCCGAGGGCAAGCCAAGGTTCGGTGGGGTCGAGCTGGCTCTCACCAGGTTTGAGTATTCGTGCGGTCACAATTCCTCCCTTAGACACGTCTCAAGCCTAGCGCAAAAATGTACATGATGTATACAAGTTCTCGTCGAGACGTGAGAATTGCCGGTGAAGGGCGAGGGCACGGGAAGGAGAACGGTCAAAACCTGGAAGTTTGTGCTTCGGCGTTGTGCGGGTGGGTATGATACAGCCAAGGGAGCTAAGAGCGCGTTCTGTGTGCCTGCTAGCGGGCATAGTATTCGTTGCAAGGCTGCGCTGGCGAGGCATATCTTTGGGCTGTGCCCACCACGTTTTGTGCCACGGCTGATTCGATGGGTCGCATTGTTGCGTCGCCTGCTCTCCTAGATCTGTCGCCGTCTTACATTCTGCCCCTCCACATCCAAAGGAGAGTCCATGGCCGCCGTATCTTCCGCTAGGCAAGCGCGGGGTGCTAACCCTTCCAACAACAAGCTTGACCCCAAAACGCCGGCATCAACTGAGCGCAAAAAAATCTCGCTGGTGGCCAAGATTTACGGTCTTCTGTGCCTGATTGACGGCGTTGTGACCCTGCCCATTGCCGTGTTGCTGGTGGGCCTCATCGCTTACGCCTTGGTGTTCCAGCCGGGTACCATCCCTACCAATTCCGACCCTACGCTTACCACTATCATCTCGGTGCTGAGTTTCTTAGTATCGGTGGTTGCTTCGGGCATTCTTATCTTCTTGGGCGCATCGTTGCTGCGCAATCACAGGCGCAATGCTGCGCGCTGGTCGCACGTGCTCCTTGCGCTCAACTTTGCCCAGCTGCTGTTCAACGTGATGCTCCAGGGTATTGGGCCGCATCTTATTTCTCCGCTTATTCAGCTTGTGATCTTGCTTGCCCTCTCCGTTACCGTTGACCCCACCCTGCGCCAAGAGCGCGAACTTCAGCGTGAGCTCCGCGAGCTTGAAGACCGCGAGGCCGCCGAGCGTGGCATGCTCGGCCGCGATCTTGAAGGCAAAGGTTTTATCGAGCTCAACTTCTTCAATGTGTTCTGGGTGTTTATAGTGTGCAGCGTGCTTGGGCTTGTGCTTGAGGTAATCTGGCACATGGTGGTCGTTGACCCCGGTGTGTATCAGGACCGCGCGGGCATGCTCTTTGGTCCGTTCTCGCCCATCTATGGTGTAGGCGCCGTTCTGATGACGGTTGCACTCAACCGTTTCTATAAGGCGAACCCCATCATCATCTTTGTGGTGTCGGCGGTAATCGGCGGCTGCTTCGAGGCGTTCGTGAGCTGGTTTATGCAGACAGGTTTTGGTGCGGTGGCCTGGGATTATTCAGGTACCACCATCTTTGGCTTTCCCGATCCTGTTGCAGCGTTCTTCCATGGCCGCACGAGCACTCCGTTTATGCTCATGTGGGGCATGCTGGGGTTTGTGTGGATCAAATTCTGCCTGCCGCGTTTGCTTTCGGTGATCAACCTGATCCCCTGGAAAATGCGCTATTCGCTCACTACTATCTGCGCCATCCTCATGGCGGTGAACGCGGTTATGACGCTTCAGTCGCTCGACTGCTGGTACGAGCGTCTTTCGGGCGTGAAGGTGGATTCTCCGGTTGAAGAGTTCTACGCCGAGCATTTCGACAATGCCTATATGGAGCATCGCTTCCAAAGCATGACGGTAACGCCTGAGGATTCGAGCCGTGTGGATACGCCTGCGAAGCTCACTGACGCAAACAGCTCAGCTGATGGAGCTTCGGATGGCACCTCAAGCTCGCGTGATGCGACTACGAGTCAAGGGCCCACACAATAGTTGGTGCATGCAGCAGTGCTATAAGAGTGGCGCCGTCGGATGCTTATCGCGTCCGGCGGCGCCTTGCTTGTAAAAAGATGCTAGTTGACACAAGCACGCAGCAGGGTATGTTGCGCATTTGGGCGGCGGCGTTGGCTGCGTGCAGTTCTCGTTTCTTGGCGCGCACCTTGTTATGCGGGGCGCTCAACCTCGCGGACGCAGGTTGACTTGATGGTGCCCACAAGCGCCTGAAGAGCGTCTACCACATGGGGGCGAATATCGCCGCCGATCAGGACGAGCATGATGTCGTCGCCCACTTCAAGTTCGCCTTCGTTTAGCCAAACGCGCACGTAGGCAATGCCCGGCATGGCGCGGGTTTCCTCGATGGCCGCTTCAACTTTTGCCGCATCGTAGGCGAACTCCATGCTGCCTACTGAACCCGTGGCATCCACGCCGCCGTGTTCGCCCGTGCGTACCTGCGCCTTGGGCGTTTCGCGCACCACGCCGTTGTGGAAGAGGTACATGCCGCAGCGGCTTGCGGCGGGGTCGGCCTTCGCCTCTGCAAGCCACGTGTCTAGAGAAGGGGGAAGAGATGCCATGGTCGATCCTTTCAGGAACTCGGGCGACCCACTCAGGCCCTCACGCGCCGTGGGCCGCGATATGCTGCATGTAGCCTACCATTTTGGGAGGGCCGCCTCGGAGGCGTCGGACTAAATTATGGAGAAGCCTCTCATGAGCGTGAGCGAATGCTCACAGGGGAGGCGGTGCCCTTGCTGTGCATCATCGGGTCTTCACACAGACGGGACACACCATCTCCCCGTTTCATCCACAGTCGAAGCGTGAACGCGCGATATTCGGTCCCGTGAGTCACCATTCCCCGAATGACATCTACCGCTTGCGGAAAAGAAGGACAAATTGGGCACGTGCATGCAGCATGAGCCTATATAACAAACTTGTACATTGCTTAATATACAAGTATGTACACAATTCTGTCCTCCGTCCCCCTCCCTGCACGGCCTCCACACCCTACACGGCGCTGTGCGTCGGGAGCAGAAGTGCGGGGGTGGTACGGGCGGAGGCCTGACTGGTCGCACGCGCGGCCCCGAGGAAAGGAGCAGGTGATGCCTATGGAGAAGACCACGTTGAGGAAGCCGTTCTTTGTCGTCAACCCCAAGTCGTACCTCTATGGCGAGGACGTCTACGCGCTTGCGCGCAAGGCTGACGAACTCGCGGCGCGCTACGACATCGACTGCCTCTTCACCGCGCAGCTCATCGATCTTCCACATATCATCGCCGAGTGCCCGCACCTCATTCCGTGCGCCCAGGCTATGGAGAGCCTGAAGCCCGGTCGCGGTATGGGCCACATTCTCCCCGAGGCCCTCGCGGCGGCAGGCGTAAAGGCCACGTTCCTCAACCATGCCGAGAACCCGCTCACCATCCATGAGCTTGCGGCAACCATCGCGCGTGCCAACGAGCTTGGCATCCTCACGGTGGTCTGCGCCGACTCGGTTGAGGAGGGCGCTGCCATCGCCGGGCTCCATCCCGATGTAATGGTGTGCGAGCTCACGAGCCTCATTGGCACCGGTACCGTTGCCGACGAGGATTACATGCGTGGTTCCACCGAAGCCGTGAAGGCCGTTTCGCCCGAGACCCTCGTACTCCAGGCTGCTGGCATTTCGAGCGGCGAGAACGTGTACGACGCTATCCGCTACGACGCAGATGGTACCGGCGCCACCTCGGGCATTGTTGCGGCGCCCGATCCGGCTCAGCGTCTTGAGGAGATGTTCGCCGCTCTCGACCGCGCGCGTACCGATTTCTGCAAGGAGGCTTAATACATGACCGTCTACAAAGGCAAGCTCCAGATGGACACCCTCGCCGGGAAGCCCACCTATGTGGATATCACCGACGGCGTGCGCGACATCGTGAAGGAGTCGGGCATCAAAGAGGGCATCGTGGTTGTCATCTCGTGCCACACCACCTGCGCGGTGTTCTCAGAGGAGTATGACCACGACCACACGCCGGATGGTGACACCTTCCTGCAGGCCGATCTTTCCGACGGTTTGGACAAGATCTTCCCCGAGCAGCACGACTGGAAAACCTACCGTTACCCGGGCATTCAGCACTTTGAGGAGGTCGAAACCTGGCCCAACCTCGAGGCATGGCTGCCGGGCGGCGACCGCACGCTTCTGTGGAACGGTGATGCTCATCTGCGCTCCACGATCGTGGGCAGCAACCAGACGTTTGAGGTGGAAAACGGCGAGCTTCAGATGAACGGCCTCGCCAGCATTTACTTTGTTGACTTTGACCGCACGCGTGAGCGCACGCGTAAGGCTAAGGTTGTTGTCATAGGAGAATAGCGTCGACGTATTGAATGACCCGCTGGTCGCACGCCGGTGCGTTCGCTATGGTAGTCAAGACTCCAAACGCCGTGACGGGAGTGTTTGGAGGCTCGGCCCGGTAAGGGGGATGCGGCACAAGCTGCATCCAACACAGGAAAGGGAGAGAAATGGACGCAATTCTAGCTTTCTTCACCTTTATTCAAGGCCTGGGCGTCTCCGTAATGATGCCCATCATCCTTACCATCATCGGTACCGTTTTGGGTGCCGGCTTTGGTAAGAGCCTTAAGGCCGGCCTCACCGTTGGTGTAGGCTTCATTGGCCTGAACCTGGTCATCAACAACGTGCTCGGCACCAACCTGGCGCCCGCTGTTGAGGAGATGACCACCCGCTTTGGTCTGGCCCTCAACATCATCGATGTTGGTTGGCCGGCGTCTTCGGCAATCGCCATGGGTTCCACCGTTGGCCTCTTCATCATTCCGCTTGGCCTGGTTGTGAACATCATCATGCTGCTCACCAACACCACCCAGACGGCCGACGTGGACATCTGGAACTATTGGCACTTTGCCTTCACCGGTTCCATCGTGGCCATCATCACCGACAACATCATGCTCGGCTTTGCCGCTGCCGTGATTAACGAGGTTGTGGTGCTTATCCTGGGCGACGTCACCGCTCCGCAGGTTGAGAAGTCGCTCGGTATGCCCGGCGTTTCCCTGCCTCACGGCTTCACTGCAGCCTTTGCGCCCATCGCCATGTTCGTCAACTGGGTTATCGACAAGATCCCGGGCGTGCGTGACATCAACGTCGACGTTGAGTCCATGCAGAAGAAGTTCGGCGTCTTTGGCGAGCCCATCTTTGTTGGCACCATCATTGGTATCATCATCGGCTGCGTTGCCTACTTCGACACCGCTGACATCGCTGGCTCTGCAACCACCATTCTCACCCTTGGTGTTTCCCTCGGCGCCGTGCTCGTGCTTATCCCGCGTATGGCCGCCCTGCTTATGGAGGGCCTGCTCCCCATTTCTGATGCCGCTTCCGCCTTCATTCAGAAGCACTTCCAGAACCGCGGCAAGATTTACATCGGCCTCGACTCCGCCGTGGGCGTTGGCCATCCCGTCACCCTTTCGCTCGCGCTCATCCTGATCCCCGTCATGCTGCTGCTCGCCGTTGTGCTGCAGCCGCTCGGCAACCAGGTCATCCCGTTCGGCGACCTCTCCACGGCCACCTACATGCTCGTGCTCATCACCCCGATCGTGAACCAGAACGGCTTCCGCGGCCTCATCGTGGGCATCATCGTGCTTGCTGTTGGCCTGCTCATCTCCACCTACATGGCTCCGTTCCAGACGGCTGCCGCCATGCAGTCCGGCTTTGATATCGCCGCTGCCGCTGGTAGTGCCAACGCTCTGATCTCGTCGCTCTGCGATGGCGCCAACCCGCTCACGTTCATCTTCGTGTTCCTGAGCAACCTCAACGGCTATCTGTGCATCGGCATCACCGGCGTTGCTGCTATCGTCTTCGCCATTTGGAACCGTGCGCGCATCCTCAAGGAGGCCGCTGAGCTCCACGCGCAGAACTAAGCGCTTCTGAGCCGTCTTCGAGGCGCGCGCCTTGAAGATGAATGACCCGCGGGGCCCGCGCTCGGCAACGGGCGTGGGCCCCGCGCTTTGTGAAGGGAGAACAACCGTGGAGAACGTCTATACCTATGACGACCACCGCTACCGCTTCGACGTCATCGTTCCCGGTGTTGTTGCGGCGATTGCCCTGCCGGTTGCCCTTGGTATGCTGGCGCTCTCGGTGCTCACACCCATTGCGCTTGTGGTGCTGGTGGTGGCAGCCTATACGGTGTTTAACACCTTTATCGCCAAGTGTTATCCGCGTCGCGTTTCGGTGAGCGCGACCGAGCTCGTGCTTGAGTCGTTTGGCAGGCGCGACGCATATCCTCTCGCTCAGATCAAGCGGCTTTCTGTGCGCGAGAACGGTCGGGTGCGCGCAGCCTACATCCGTGTGAATGGCGGTGGTGTTGTGCGCGGCCGCTACTTTGTGGGCTGCGGTGACATGTACACCCCCGAGGGCGAGAAGGGTGAGGCGCTGTATCAGTTCTTCCTGAATACTGAGGCACGCTTGGACCCCGACAATATTCGCGTGCGGGCACGTCGGGCCGAAACGCGCCGTGTTGAGGCCGCCTCATCTTCGGAGCGTAGTGAAGATGAGGAACGCGCCATTCGCTCCGAGCGTCGCTGTCGTCGCCGGCGCAAGCATTAATCATCCTGCATTCGTTCGCACGTGTCTGCGTGTACCCCTCTTCTAGAAAGGATTGTCATGCTAGTAAACCTTCGTGACATCTGCGCCATCGCCGAGCAGAACAACATGGCCATCGGCCAGTTCAATGCTCCCACGCTTGAGGCGGTGCGCGCGGTTATCGACGCTGCCGAGGCCACCGGCTACCCGGTGATGCTCGGCCATGCCGAGGTCCACGAGAGCGTGGCTCCGCTCGACGTTATGGGCCCGGTTATGGTGGCTCTGGCCGAGCGCTCCTCCGCTCCCGTGTGCGTGCACCTCGATCACTGCGAGCATCTCTCATACATGCGTCGCGCCCTTGAGATGGGCTTCAGCGGTGCCATGTACGACGGCTCGATGGAGCCGTATGAGGTCAACGTCGAGAACTCCGCCCGCGCAGCGGCAATGGTGCACGATTTTGACTGTGGCCTTGAGTGCGAGCTGGGCTCGATGGGTTCGCGCGAGGGCGGTGCCTCCAACGAGGGTGGTACGGCCGAGGAGGCAGGTGCCATCTACACCGACCCCGACCAGGCGCGTGAGTTTGTGGAGGCCACGGGCCTTGACGTTTTGGCCTGCTCGTTTGGTACGGTGCACGGCCTCTACAAGGGCGAACCGCACCTTTCCTTCGACGTGCTCACCCAGATTCGCGACCGCGTGAAGGTGCCGCTTGTGATGCATGGCGGCTCGGGCGTGTCCGACGAGGATTACCACAAGGCTATCGACGCTGGCATTCGCAAGATCAACTACTTCACCTACGGTGACAAGTTTGCCGCCGAGGCTGCGTGCTCGGTGGTGGATGCCGAGCGTGCTGCCGGCAATGTGGTCTACTGGACCAAGCTCACCAGCGCTGCCTACGAGCGCCTGGTGGAGGATTTTGTGCACGTGATTGAGGTCTTCGCCAACGGTGCGGAGCCGGTTGCGTAACATACACCGTCCAAGTGCGTCCCGCTGTGCCCACCGTTGTGCAGGGCCGGGTAGCAATTCATAGATAGGAGCATCCATGTCCACTGTCGATACCGATCTTTTCACGCCTGAGCTTGTGTTCTTTGACTTCGAGGCCAAAGACCGCTTTGAGTTTTTCAACAAGATGAGCAAGATTCTTGTTGAAAAGGGTTACGTGAAGGACACGTGGCTCGACGCCATCCTCACCCGCGAGAAGAACTATCCCACGGGCCTGCAGTTTGAGCATATTGCCGTGGCGTTGCCGCATGTTGATCCCGAGAACCTGATTAAGCCCTACATTGCCGTGATCAAGCCCAAGGAGCCCATTGTGTTTGAGGGCATGGCGGGTATTGGCGGCGACGTTCCCGCCGAGCTCATCGTGAACCTGGGCCTGCTTGCGCACGCCGAGGGCCAGGTCGCCGTGCTCCAGGCGCTCATGGGTGTGTTTATGGACGAGGCATCGGTTGCCGACATCACCGCCCAGACAACGCCTGAGGGCATGGTCGAGACGATGCAGAAGTACTGCGCGTAAGGACGCGTTTGGCCGCTGGCCTTCATTGCGTAAGACGGGTTTCGAGGCGCTCCATCTGCTGTAGCGGGTGGAGCGCCTCGCTCGAAAATTCCTGTGATGGCGCTCGCGCTCAGCCTGCAAGCTGCCATAATGGTTGGCTGTAAAACTGAGCGCAGCCGGCGCGCCGCGCGGTGAGTGACAGGGGAGACTATGCGGGATGCGGGTTTGAGGAACGAATGTACAGGCGAGACTTCGCGCGAGGACGCGCTGCATGAGGAGTGCGGCGTCTTTGGTATATGGGCGCCCGGTCGCGATGTGGCGCGGCTCACCTACTTTGGTCTGAAAGCCTTGCAGCACCGCGGGCAAGAATCCGCCGGTATCGCCGTGGGCGACGGCGACACCGTTATGGTGCGCAAAGACTTGGGGCTCATCGACCAGGTGTTTTCTGATGCAGACCTTTCCTCCCTTACCGGGCAGCTTGCTGTGGGCCATGTGCGCTACGGCACCGCGGGCGCCAAGAGCTGGGAAGCCGCGCAGCCCCATCTCTCCACCATCAACAGCGTGGTTATCGCCCTTGCGCATAACGGAACGCTCGTTAACACCGATGAGCTGCGCCGCCAGCTTAATGAGCTGAATGTTCCGTTTGTATCCAACTCCGATTCTGAGGTGGCCTGCAAGCTTATAGGCTACTTCACGCAGCGCACAAGCCACCTGCGTGAGGGTATTCGCAAAACCATGGAGCTCGTGCGCGGCGGATACGCCATGGCGCTCATCAACGGGCAAGCGCTCTATGCGTTCCGCGATCCCTTTGGTATTCGCCCACTTGTGTTGGGTCGCTTGGATGATGCGTCGAGCACGGATGGGGCGGTGCCGGGCAGCGCGGCTGCTTCCGCCGCCGGCTGGGTGGTAGCGTCCGAGACGTGTGCGCTCGACATTGTGGGCGCTACCTACGTGCGTGATATCCGTCCTGGCGAGATTTTGCGCATCAGTGCCGAGGGCCTCGTGTCCGAGCAAGGTGTTCCCGCGGCCCACGAGCTGGCAGAATGCATCTTTGAACAGGTGTATTTTGCCCGGCCGGATTCCATCATGGCAGGTAAATCGGTCTATGCATGCCGCTACGACATGGGCCGGCAGCTTGCGCGCGAGGCGCCCGTGGATGCCGACATGGTTATCGGCGTGCCCGATTCGGGCTTGCCGCCTGCGGAGGGTTACGCCAGCGAGAGCGGTATCCCCTTTGGTGAGGGTCTCATCAAAAACCGCTACGTGGCACGTACGTTTATCCAGCCCACCCAGGAGCTGCGCGCCATGGGCGTGCGCATGAAGCTCAATCCCCTGCGCGACAACATTGCTGGCAAGCGCCTGGTGGTGATTGATGACTCTATCGTGCGCGGCACCACCATGGTGCAGCTTGTGCGGATGCTTCGCCAGGCGGGTGCGGCCGAGGTGCATGTGCGCATCAACAGCCCCGAGGTGGTGTGGCCCTGCTTCTATGGCATTGATACCGATGTGCAGGCGCAGCTCATTTCGGCCAATAAATCGGTTGAGCAAATTTGCTCGTATATTGGAGCGGATTCGCTGGCGTTCCTCTCCGTGGAGGGCTTGCTAGCGTGCATGCCGGCATGCGGGGTGCCCGTGGAGCCGGAGGAGTGCGACGGAGCTGCGGCTGGTGTGAGCGGTTCCGCGTCGGCATGCCCGGTGCGTGGCTACTGCACGGCGTGCTTTACCGGCGTCTACCCGGTGGCCATTCCCGAGAGTTTTGGCCGCGACAAGTTTATGCCTGGCTACGACCCGTGCAATCTCACCGAGAACCCGCCGCTTCCGCGCGACGTGGTGGTGGAGAAGGAGCACGACCACAGCTGGGAAGCGCGCAACGCCTAAGCTGGGCTGCCGCTCCACCCGCGTGCTCACAGGGGCGAGCAGCCTGCTTGCATCAAAGAGATGTGTGTGGTGCGGTGCTTGAACCCGGGCGCGTATGGCTTGGGCGCACCTGCTATGATTTGACCATCTGAGAGCTTCTCCCGAAAGGAAGCGCGTATGAGCGACACACCCAAGCACGTTACCTACGAAGACGCCGGCGTGGACACCGCCGAAGGCGGCCGCGCGGTTGACGCCATCAAGACCATGGTAGCTTCGACCAACCGTCCTGAGGTTATTGGCGGCATCGGCGGTTTTGGCGGCCTGTTCTCGGCGGCGGCGCTCAAGGACATGGAAGACCCTATTCTCATCTCGGGTACCGACGGCGTGGGCACCAAGCTCGTGCTGGCGCAGCTGCTCGACCGCCACGAGACGGTGGGTCAAGACCTTGTTGCCATGTGCGTGAACGATATTCTCGCCTCGGGCGCCGAGCCCCTGTTCTTCCTGGATTACATCGCCATCGGCCACATCGAGGCCGAGCAGATGGCAAAGATCGTGAAGGGCGTGGCAGACGGCTGCAAGTTTGCCGGTTGCGCGCTGGTGGGCGGCGAGATGGCCGAGCACCCGGGCGTTATGCGTCCCGATGACTACGACCTTGCGGGCTTTACGGTGGGCGTGGTCGACCGTCCCAAGATGCTCGACCCTGCCAACGTGCGTCCGGGCGACGCGATTATCGGCCTGCCGAGCACGGGTATTCATTCCAACGGGTACTCGCTCGTGCGCCGCGTCATTGGTGTGGACGGCTTGGTGCCCGGCACTCCTGAGGCTGAGGCCAAGCGTGCGGAGTTGGAGCAGCCGCTCGACGAGCTGGGCGGCATTTCGCTGGCAGACGCTCTGCTTGCTCCTACGCGCATCTATGTGAAACCCGTGCTCGACCTGCTCCGCCAGGGTGCGCACGTGCATGCCATCGCGCACATCACGGGTGGTGGCATCACCGAGAACCTCAATCGTGCGCTCGCGCCGGACGTTGACGCTGTGGTTGATCGCACCTCCTCGCCGCAGGGTTACGCGATGGGCTGGGATATGCCGCCTGTCATTCGCTACATCGCGCACGAGGCTGGCCTTACGGCCAATGAGGCATGCAAGACGTTCAACATGGGCGTTGGCCTCATGATTATCTGCCCGGCCGAGGAAGAGGCATCTGTTACGGCGGCGCTTGAGGCTCTGGGCGAGCATCCGTTCCATGTGGGTACGTGCGTTGAGGGCACCGGCAAGGTGGTGTACGCCGATGAGCGTTAACGAGGAGTACCGCCGCCTGGTTGAAGAGGCCGGGCTGCCGCCTGAGGCTCTGCCGAGCGAGTCGTTCTTCACCGTGAACGTTGACAGCGAGCTGGCTCGCGCGGCGCGGGAGGCTGCTGGTGCGGCGGGCGCTGAGGCCAATGACGAGGGCGCTCAGGCCATTCCCACCAACAACGACCTCCAGGCCGCCCGTGCTGCCGCTCGCAAGGCGGGCGACCAGGTGGAACCGCTCAAGATTGGCGTGCTCGTTTCGGGTTCCGGCACCAATCTGCAGGCGCTTATCGACTGCATCGCCGCAGGTTCGCTCAACGCGTCCATTGAGCTCGTGGTGGCAAGCCGCCCCTCGGCTTATGGTCTTAAGCGCGCCGAGGCCGCGGGCATTCAGACGCTCACCCTCTCTAAAGAGGTCTACGCCGACCCCATTGCTGCCGATGAGGTGATTGCGCACGAGCTTCTGGCTGCTCAGGTGGACTACGTGATCATGGCGGGCTACATGCGCAAGGTGCACGCACCGCTGCTTGCAACGTTCCCTAACCGTATCGTCAACCTGCATCCGGCGCTGCTGCCCAGCTTCCAGGGTGCGCACGGCATTGCCGATGCGTACGAGCGCGGTGTAAAGGTAACGGGCGTGACCGTGCATTTTGCTAATGCTGCCTACGACCAGGGCCCCATCATTGCGCAGGAGCCCGTTCGTGTGGAGGAGGGCATGACGCTCGACGATCTCGAGGCGGCCATTCATGCGGTGGAGCACAAGCTGTATCCGCAGGTGGTAGAGCTGCTTGCCGAGGGTCGCGTGCAGGTGAGCCCCGATCTTACGGTGGCAATCGAATCCTAGTGTTTACGGGTGGGCCTTGCTGGCTGTGCGTGGGAACGTAGCAGCCAGTGGCGCTCGCGGCTTAATTGCGTTTTGAAACCTCTGTCTTGTTGGCTGGTCGTTGCGTGTCCGTGCTCGGCGCGCCTGCGGCCAGGCGGCAAGGCGGAGGCTTTATGTATGTATGGCTTTATTGCTGCGCGCCGCAGCCCTCGTTGCGGCACGCAGGGCTTCCGTTGCCGCATGCGGGTTCCATGCCGCCGTATGCGTGACCTCTAGTTGCCGCGTCCCGTAGGACCGCGCGAATCGTATGCATGATTGCGCGCGAATTGAGCGGGTTTTATACAGCCTACTTTGCTCGCATGCACGCTTCGGGCAGTTCCACTCGCTTCAAATGGACAAAAAATCGAGAAGTCGGCGACCTTTTCTGAGGTTATGACGGTGCGGTTCCTCCACCGTGGAGCTCGGGGCAACAAAAGGCCTGGATAGCCATTTGCATAAACGCTGTATACAGGATGTTTTCGCCGACTTCTCGATTTTTTGTCCATTCGGGGGCTTGGCGGGCGCTTTCCGCGCGTTCGGCAACCCGGGTGTTGAGGAGCCGCAATGTTTGATGCCCTTGCGGCTCAGAAGTAAAGGGGCTTTGTGAATTTGGGCGGCGCCCGCGGGCGGTATCCGCTCGGCGCATGGCGATCAACAGGGCAGTACGCTGCGCGTTCATTCGCATTTGGGCCGCTCGGTCAGCTTTTGGGAAGCTTGCGGGGCAGTTCAGCGACCTACCTGCGCTCCAGGCGTTTCTACCATGAATATCAAGCATGCTGCGCGGGGCGAGGCCTTGGCCATGCCGTGCCCACGATGGCGTGCTTACGGGTGCAGCGTGTGCCCGACGGGTTCATGCAAGCGTGGAGGTGGGGCATGGCATGGTCGGTTGAGAAGCGCATCATGGATCGTTTGGTCGAGGCTGAACGCGACCAGCGATTTTTGGTGCCAGCAAGCGAGGCTGATCGAGCGGCGTGCCATCGTCGTGTGGGGTATGGAGTGTCCATGACCGATCGCGGCGTCTTTGCTCGTACGGCGTACTGGAACCGTTTGGGCACACGCAGCCGTGTGTTGCATGGGCTGCGAGCGCTCTCGTTGCATCATCCCGATTGGGTCTTTTGTGGCCGCTCGGCCGCGGTGGTGTATGGTTTGGCACTCTCTGCCGAGCGCATTGAGCACATGTATGCAGGAGGCGGCGCGGTCGCACCACACTTATGGAGCGAGCATCGGCCGCGTACTGTATTTTCCGAGGAAGATGCAAGTGAAGCGCCCCATGACGTTGATGGCGTGATCGTAAGCGGCCTGTACCGCACGGCGCTCGACACCATGCTTGGCCTGCCCTTTTCTGAGGCGGTGGCGCTTGTGGATTCTCTTCTGCGGCTGTACTCGGTCAATCGAGAATCGTTTGCGCGCTACGTTGAGGAGCGCGGCGCGTGCCGGCGGGGAGTGAATCGCGTGCGACAGGCGCTTGCGTATGCGGACCCTCTGAGCCGAAGTGGGGATGAGTCCCGCTTGCGCGCGACTATTATCGAGCTGGGCTTTGAGGCGCCCGAGCTCCAGGCCCCTGTGTACGACCCTATCGATCCTCGCCGCAGAATTCAGGCAGATTACCTCTGGCAGCTGCCTGATGGCACGGCCATCATTGCCGTGTTGGATGGTTTTGGGGCAGGCTGTACGGGCGACGCGTGGGCGGTCACGGCGAATGCGATGCGCGAACCTCGTCAGGCGGGGGCTGGTGCTGAGCTGTATGTTCCGTCAGCAGCCGCCCATGCGGATGGTTTGGGTTCAGGCTGCCAGCTGCGCCGGGCGGACATGACGCCCATGCAGGGGCAGCCGCGCAATCCGTCGTGGCGCGTGCTTCGCATCGCGCACGACCTCATCTACGATCGCGCTGCGCTTGAGATGCTGCTCAACCGCTATGGTGTTCCGAAGCGTCCCGTGCGGGGTGGGAACGTCCAGGCGCTGCCCGCCCTGGGGGTTCGCCTGCCGCGCCATGCCGCTCACGTTATGCTTGCGCGGCCCGCGTGAGGCGCGCGGCGGCCTGCCGCTGTTGCTTCGGAGTTGTGCCAGGGGCCTACGCGTCACCAAGCCGTCCGGACAGGTGCATTCTGTGCGATCCCACGGGATGTGGTCAGAATGGGGGAAAGTGGTGGCGGAGGTGCGCAGACTGGCGAGTTGCCCCCGTTATGTGCGACAATAGCCCCGTTTGAACCATGTGGACGACTCTGTCCGGTTGCGTTTGAGCCGCGTGCCGCCGCGTGTTTGCTCGCTGCAGATGCGCATGTTCGGCTGTGTGGAGCTGCGCGTTCCGGCGGGCCCCTATGCGCCGCGGCGCATCCCAGTATCAAAAGGATCGACTATGGCACAGAACAAGAAGCATCCCAGCGGTAATGAGCGCGGCAAGCATCCCGAGGATGCGCCGAGCAAGGCCGATTTCAAGCGTGAGAGCAAAAAAGCGCTGAGCACCGGCGCCAAGTACGTGCTGGTTGCCATTGGCGTGGCCGCTATGCTGCTCTCCGTTACCGCGATGGCATGCTCCGGCGTGATCAACGAGTTTGTTAACCCTTCTTCGGAGGAGTACACGCTTACCGGCGGTGTGGCTGCCACGGTGAATGGCGTGAATATCACCGAGGACACGGTGACGCGCCAGATCATGAGCACGCGTAGCTCCATGGGCTATGGCAGCGACCAGAGCTGGGCGGACTACCTGGCAAGCAGCGGCTCGACCCCCGAGAGCTATCGCGAGAACATCATCAACCAGTACGCGCGCCAGTACCTCGTCACCGAGGCCATCAACGAGTACGGCATCACCGTCACCGACGAGGACCTTGACGAGGCGTGGGACGACTTTGTAGCAAGCTACGGCTCGGAGGAGGATGCCCTCCAGACACTTAAGAACGTAGGCTACACCAGGGATACCTACTTGGAGAGCATGGAGTCGAGCCTGGCTCAGCAGAAGCTGCGCGACAAGGTGGCGCCCGAGAAGGAACCCACCGATGAAGAGATTGTTGAGTATATGAACGACAACCTCGACACCTACAATGACGCTCGTCGTTCCTCCCACATCCTCATCAAGGTAGATTCCGACGCCGATGATGCCGCCAAGCAGGAGGCGCAGGCCAAGGCACAGGAGGTGCTCGACAAGATCAACTCCGGCGAGATGTCGTTTGAGGATGCCGCTAAGGAGTACTCCGAGGATTCCTCGGCCGAGGACGGCGGCGATGTGGGCTGGGACAAGCTCACGCAGTTTGTCACCGAGTACCAGGATGCCCTCTCGGCGCTCTCTAAAGATCAGGTGAGCGGCATTGTGGAGAGCTCGTACGGTTACCACATCATCAAGTGCACCGATTACTTCCATGTGGACGGCGAGGTGACCTCCGTCGATCAGATCCCCGAGGACCTGCGCGATCAGATTGTGGAGACCATCAAGAGCAACCAGGTGCAGACCGATTACAACAACTGGCTCAACGAGTACGTTGAGAACGCCGATATCGTCATCAACCCCATGCCCGAGAACGTCCCGTACAACGTGGATGTTCCGTCGAGTGACGAGGGCGACGATAGCGCAAGCGAGTAGCGACGAGCATCGCACAAAGCAGGAGACGGCCCTGCGGCGAGCGCAGCCGTTCTGCCCGGGAATCCGGTGCAGAGGGTGCGCAGCGCCGCAGGGCTTTGTGGATACAAGGAGGAAGCCATGACAAACGAAGAGCTGCATGAGCAGATGGTTGCTGCCATGAAGGCAAAGGACAAGGTGCGCCTTTCGATTGTGCGTCAGGTGATGGGCGAGGTTAAGAACCTTGAGGTCAACGAGCGCCGCGACGCCACCGAAGAGGATGTGAACACAATGATCAAGCGTCTTATCAAGCAGACGAACGAGACGCTCGAGATGTCCATCAAGGCTGCCAACAACCAGGAGCGTACCGATACGCTCACCGAGCAGGTTTCGATTTTGGAGAGCCTCCTGCCGGCGCAGCTTTCGGGCGATGCGCTCGTGGCGCTCATCGAGCAGACCATCGCGGAGCTGGGTGCCACCACGAAAAAAGACATGGGGCGTGTGATGGGTGCTCTTACCAAGGCTACGGGCGGCAACTTTGATAAGCCGGCAGCGGCCAAGGAGGTTGGCGCGCGCCTTGCATAGGCGTACTGCAGCCATGCGCGTTTCGCAGCGAGCCGCGCATGGCCGCGCTTCCGTTGTGGAGCTTTAGTAGAGTAAAGTGTGAGCTGCAGTGTGTATGCAGGCTGCTCTTTTGGGTATACTGCAAGGCACTGACCTGCGGATTTATGCGCAATATGCACGACGTGCCGTTGCCCTCGGCGCCTAGCCGCTCCGTTTCGGGCGCGTTGCAGGTTGGTATACAGGTGTTTGCCGGGGCTTGTCCACCGTACAATAAGCACCGAACCGCATCAACGAGGGTGCAGAGCGTCGCGCTTCGCGTCGCCCTGTCTCTGCTGCAGCGTTTCTTGCCGGTGATCCGGCGGTTACGAAGGAAGGAATCGCGCCTATGGCCGAAATGATCGAAATCAAGGGGCTTAACAAGTACTTCGGCGATCTTCACGTGCTGAAGGACATCAACCTCACCGTTAAAGCGGGCGAGAAGGTTGTTGTTATTGGCCCATCTGGCTCCGGCAAGTCGACGCTCATCCGCTGCGTGGACTTCCTCGAAGAGCCCACCTCCGGCGAGGTGATCATCGACGGCATCCCGCTCACTAAGAAAAACCATCTGGAGATGGCTCGTAAATACTCCTCCATGGTGTTCCAGCAGTTCAACCTGTATCCCAACATGACGGTGCTCGGCAACCTCACGCTCGCGCCCATCAAGCTGCAGAAGAAGAGCAAAGAGGAGGCCACCAAGACCGCCATGGCCGCGCTTGAGCGCGTGGGCCTGGCGCAGAAGGCGGGGGAGTACCCGCAGAACCTCTCGGGCGGCCAGCAGCAGCGTGTGGCTATCGCGCGCGCTATGTGCACCAAGCAGCCCATCATCCTCTTCGACGAGCCCACCTCGGCGCTCGACCCCGAGATGATCCAGGAAGTGCTCGACGTTATGATCGAGCTCGCGCAGGACAACATCACCATGATCTGCGTGACGCATGAGATGAACTTTGCACGCCAGGTGGCCGACCGCGTTCTATTTATGGACGATGGCCAGATCCTCGAAGAGGGCACGCCTGAGCATTTCTTCACCAATCCGCAACATCCGCGCTGCAAGGACTTCTTGAACAAGATTTTGCACTAGCGCGGTGGGCGTTGGCGCGGGGGCCTGCCTCTTGTGCCGGATGATGTGCCTTGCGGCCATCAACGCCATCTACCTGCTGCCAGGGTGTTTCGCCCGGGCGGCCCGTACCAAGGAAGGGGTACTCATCATGCAGAACATTTCTCGTCGCAACTTCCTCAAGACCTGCGGCCTTGGCGTTGCCGCCGTCGCGGGCATGAGCGCGCTTGCCGGCTGCAACTCCGATCCGGCAGCTTCGGGCTCCAACGGGGGCTCCGATGGGTCGAAGGTCCAGGCCATCAAGAACCGCGGCAAGCTCAACTGCGGTGTTAAGGCCGACGTCATTGGCTACGGTTATCTCAGCACCGAGACCGGAGAGTATGAGGGCCTCGAGATTGATTTGTGCTACCAGCTCGCCGCGGCGGTGCTGGGCACCACCTATGAGGAGGCCAAGGAGCAGGGTCTGTGCGAGTTCACTACGGTGACGCCCAAGACCCGTGGTCCGCTTATCGACAACGATACGCTCGACGTGGTCGTTGCTACCTACACCATCACCCCCGAGCGCGAGGAAGACTGGGACTTCTCTGAGCCCTATCGCACCGATTCGGTGGGCATCATGGTCATGAAGTCTTCGGGCATCACCGAGATGGCCGACCTCGACGGCAAGATCATCGGTGTTTCGCAGGGCTCCACCACCAAGGACGCCATCCTGCAGATGCTTGAGGATGAGGGGATCAGCGCCACGCCGACCTTCAACGAGTATCCGGACTATCCGTCGATCAATTCCGCCCTTGAGAGCGGCAACATCGACGCCTTCGCCATGGACCGCTCTACGCTCAACACCTACATGAACGATCAGAAGGAGTACGTCGAGCCCGACATCAAGTTTGGTACGCAGGAGTACGGCGTTGCCACCAAGAAGGGTTCCGACTTGTCTGAGGTTGTGGACGATACGGTGACCGAGCTGCTCGGCAACGGCTGGATGGACGAGGAGATCACCACCTGGCTTGGCGAGAGCGCGTAAACCAGGGAGTTTTTGACGCGTGCGGAACGGGTGCTGCGCCAGTGATAGCGCCGCACCCGCTCCTTGTTTGACCACGCCTGGAGCATCGTGGTTGGACGCTGTGGCAGGTATGCGTCGATGATGCCCAAGGCGGCGCCTCGCCTTGGTGGCACTTTGGAAAGGAAGGGCTATGCTCGACGGTCTCTTCGACCCTAGACGATGGCAGATTACGCTAGCCTCTATGGATGGCTTTTGGCAGGGATTTGCCTTTACGCTGCAAGTGGCAATTGCCGGCTTGGTGATTTCGCTGGCGCTCGGGTGCGTCCTGGGCGTTTTCTCAACTACGCGGTCGCGGATCCTCCGCGCCATTAGCCGCGTGTACGTTGAGTTTTTCCAGAACACGCCCCTGCCTGTGCAGGTGTTCTTCTACTACATGGCCGGCCCGCGTGTGCTGCAGGCGATCCTTGGTGCACCGAGCCCGGTGCGTCTGTCGTCGTTTGCTATCGGTGCACTCGGCGTAGGACTGTACCATGCGGCGTATATCTCCGAGGTTATCCGCACGGGTATCGAAAGCGTGCCGCGCGGTCAGATGGAGTCTGCGCAGAGCCAGGGTTTCACCCGTCCGCAAGCCTATATGCTCATCATCCTGCCGCAGACCTTCAAGGTTATTCTGCCGCCATTGTGCAATCAGGCCCTCAACCTGGTGAAGAACACCTCGGTGCTCGCGCTTATTGCCGGTGGCGACCTTATGTACAACGCCGATAACTTTGTCTCGACGTACGGTTATCTGCAGGGTTACATCATGGCCTGCGTGCTGTACTTCATCATCTGCTTCCCGCTGGCGCTGCTGGTGCAATGGCTCGAGCGCCGCTCTAAAGTGCGGCCGCGCGCCAAAAAGATCCCCGGCGTCACCCCCGAGCCCGCGAAGGAGGCGTAACCCATGGAAATCTTTACCCCGGCAAACGTCTCGTTTATTATGGCGGGTTTCGTCAAGACCATCGAGATTTCGGTTCTGGCCATCATTTGCTCGGTTATCTTGGGCACGGTGCTCGCACTCGTGAAGCAGTTTTGCACCGGCAAGCTCAGCATCTTCAAATGGCTGGTGAGCGCCTACATCGAGCTCTTCCGCTGCACGCCTAACCTTCTGTGGATCCTCTTTATCTACTTTACGGTCAAGGGCTCGGACGTCTTTATCTCGGTGCTTGCGTTTACGCTGTTCACTTCGGCGGTCATGGCCGAGATTGTGCGCGGCGGCCTCAACGCGGTTCCCAAGAGTCAGTTTGAGGCAGCGCGGAGCCAGGGCTTTGGCTTTTTCTCTAGCATGCGCTACATCATCCTGCCGCAGACGTTCAAGACCATCATCCCGGCGCTCTTTAGCCAGTGCACCACGGTCATTAAAGACTCGTCGTATCTTGCGGGCATCAACGTGATGGAGTTCATGTTCTCCGCGAAGGTGGTCATGGGTTACACAAGCAACCTCTCGCAGGTGCTTTTGCTGTACGGCTTTGTGTTCGCGCTATACTTCGTTTTGAATTTTGGCATCTCGCTTATTGTGCGCGCGTACCAGCGCCGCGTCGTTGCCGCATAGCTGTTTGCGACCTAGATTGTTGCAAAGCAGGGAGGAGCTCTCATGCGTATCATCACCCAGCCGCGGTTTAAGAACCGTCTTGAGACGCGTGCCGCAGGCACTGATGTCGATCGCGCCGGCCAGCCCGTGGTGATCACCATCGCGCGCGATTTTGGCGCCGAGGGACACGAGATTGGCAAGATGCTCTCCAGCGAGCTGGGGATTCCGCTCTACGATAACGAGCTGCTTGTGCGCTCGGCCTTGCGTGCCGGCGAGAGCGTGGACAAGCTTGCCGCCTATGACGAGCAGCTTGCGGCGGAGTTTATGGCCTTTTTGCCCGATCGCGTGGATGCGCGTACGCTTTCCGACAAGCTTTGGGAGTCCATGGCGCGCGTGATTGTAGATTTGGGCGCTACCGAGAGCTGCATCATCGAGGGTCGTCTTTCCGACTATCTGCTGCGTACCAACCCCAACCATATTGCGGTGTTGGTGACGGCCCCCTTTGAGGAGCGCGTGAAGATTGTTAGCGAGAAGCGCGGCCTCACCTATGCCAAGGGTGCACGCCTGGTGAAGCGCATGCAGAAGGCGCGCGAGAGTTTCTACAAGCGTTATTCCGCCGGCAAATGGCGTATGGATATGGGCAAGGACGTGGTGGTGAACCGCGCCAAGCTGGGCCGCAAAGGCTGCATGGAGGTTATTGCGGCCGCCTATCGCGCCAAGCTGCAAGAGCTGGGCATCTGCGAGGAAGAGGCGTCACGCGCCACGTCGGAGGCCGCGGCCTACACCACGCTTCACGTGGATGCGAAGGTGGAGTAGGGCAGCAGCTGCTTCGGGCACAGGAGCCCAGGCGGGATTCTGATTTGCCGGCTCACCGCAAATACTTTGGCACAAAAACGCCGCTGCAAGCATCTGCCTGCAGCGGCGTTTGTCGTTAGCGACGCGAGGCCTCAGTGGCTTTTCGCAGCCTACGCCTCGCCAAGCAACGTCTTCTTGATTGACGCGGCGGCCGTCTTGCCGGCACCCATCGCTAGGATGACGGTTGCGGCACCGGTTACAATATCTCCGCCTGCCCATACCTTGGGGTTGGAGGTGCGACCTTCCTCGTCCGTCTCAATGAGGCCCCAGCGGTTGAGCTCGACATCGGCGCAGAGCTTCGCGAAGGGGTTGGCGCGCGTGCCGATGGCGGTAACAGCCACGTCGCAGGGAATGGCAAATTCGGAGCCCTCGATGGGGATGGGACGACGACGGCCGGAGGCGTCGGGCTCGCCCAGCTCCATGCGCTGCAGCTCAATGGTCGAAACAAAGCCGTCTGGACCAGGCAAGAAGCGCAGCGGGTTCGCAAGCTCAAGGATCTCCACGCCCTCCTCCTTGGCATGGTGAATCTCTGCGCGGCGGGCGGGCATCTCGGCCTCGGTACGGCGATAGGCAAGCGTTACCTTCTCGGCACCCAGGCGAAGCGCCGTGCGCGCGGCGTCCATGGCCACGTTGCCGCCGCCAAACACCACGACGTTCTTGCCGTGGCGGATGGGCGTATCGTACTCGGGGAACTCGTAGGCCTTCATAAGGTTCGTGCGCGTGAGATACTCGTTTGCGCAGTACACGCCCGGGAGGTTTTCGCCCGGCACATGCAAGAAGCGCGGCAGGCCCGCGCCCACTGCCAGGTACAGTGCGTCGAAGCCCTCCTCATTGAAGAGCTCGTCGGCATCGAACAAGCGTCCAGCGACCGAGTTGTACTCAAAGTGCACGCCCAGCTGCTCCAAGCCATCAATCTCACGCTTAACGATGGCTTTGGGAAGACGGAACTCGGGGATGCCGTAGGTGAGCACGCCGCCGCCCGTGAAGAACGCCTCGAACACGGTGACATCAAAGCCCTCACGCGCCAGCTCGCCGGCGCAGGCGATACCAGAGGGGCCAGAACCCACGATGGCGACCTTGTGGCCGTTGGAGGGTTTGCACGCAGGTGCCGTGCCCACCTCGTCGGCCATGTCACCCACCATGCGCTCGAGCTGACCGATGGCTACCGGCTCGCCCTTCCTGCCCAGGATGCATTTGCCCTCGCACTGGTTCTCCTGCGGACACACGCGGCCGCAAACAGAGGGCAGCAGGTTGTCCTGCTTGATGGCTTCAAGCGCGCCCGCCCAGTCTTCGGCGCGAATCTTCTCAATGAACTGGGGAATATGCACGCCTACCGGGCAGCCCTCCATGCAGAGGGGTTTCTTGCAGTCGAGGCAGCGGTTGGCTTCGGCGATGGCATCGGCCTTGGTATAGCCGGTGTCAACAGGACGAAAATCGCGGGCGCGCTCGGCGGCCGGCTCTTCGTTTGCCGGCGTGCGGGGCACGCCGACCTTGGGGCGATATGTTACTTCTGGCATGCGCAGGCCTCCTCGTGATGCTTGATGGATGCGGCCTCTTCGGCCTTGTAGCTGGCCTGACGATGTGCCAGGTCGTCCCAGTCAACCAGGTCGGCGTTAAAGTCGGGACCGTCGACGCAGGCAAAGAGCGTCTCGCCGCCCACCTCCACGCGGCAGCAACCGCACATGCCCGTGCCGTCGACCATGATGGGGTTCAGGCTGGCGATGATGGGAACCTTGTGCTCGCGGCAGGTGCGTGCCGAGAACTTCATCATGGGCACGGGGCCCACAGCAAAGGCAGAGTCGATGGCTTCCGTTTCGCACAGGCGTGCGAGGGGTAGCGTGACTACGCCCTTTTCGCCCATAGAGCCATCGTCAGTGGTGATGTAGAGTCCTTCAAGGGGCAGCGCCTCAAACTGCTCAACGAGAATGAGCAGGTCTTTGTTACGTGCGCCCATGATCACAGAGACCTTCTTGCCCTGGTCGCACAGCATGCGCGCCACGGGGTAGGCAATGGCTAGGCCAACGCCGCCGCCGATGACGGCCACGCGGTCGCCCTCAATCTCGGTGGGCTTGCCAAGCGGGCCGGTGATATCGCGAATGTAGTCACCCTCGTTGAGCTGGGAGAGGCACATGGTGGTTTTGCCCACCACCATGAAAATGAACTCAATCCAGCCCTCTTCAGGATTCCAGTTAGCAAAGGTGAATGGAACGCGTTCGCCGGTTTCGTCGGCGCGAACCATGAGGAACTGGCCGGCGTGCGCCTTTTTGGCCATCCTTGGTGCTTCGACGCGCAGCTCGAAGACCTTCTCCGAGAACTGCGTCTTCTTCAGGATCTTGAACATAGAACCCCTCTCTTGTAGGGGGCCACGAGGCGCGCGGGCGCGCATCCCGAGCCCTGTATTGGCGGCTGCGCATGGAGGGCGCTCTTGGGTGCCCGTTACGCGCCGGTTGCAAGGTTCTTGCGTGCCTGGCGCGCGGCCCCGTTCGTTGTGCGGATGGGGCCGATGCTTGGCACCTGTCGCTCCGTGGAACAGCTGCGCATACCATCACGAGTATACCCGCATGGTTGTCCGGCTGTCTGCGGCTCTTAGCATGATTGCGAGATGGTCAAATTGTGCGTGCGGCGGGACGGGCATGCGGGTGCGTTGTTGCAGTTGTCATGCCGTTCTCGTCACGTTCTTGGCACGCTTGTTATTGGTGCGTGGTCTTACCGTTTGCCGCCCTGCCCGCGGGTTCCGCCCACACGCTTGAGGGCCTGCTCGGCTCCCTGGGCAAGGGCGATCTCGCACGCATCTGCCGCGCGCATCACGGCATCTTGGAACTCCTCAAGGTCGCGTCCTTTAAGGCGACGGAGCACATAGTCAGCGCCCGGCATGCGTCCAGGCGGCTTGCCAATGCCTACGCGCACGCGCACAAAGTCGCGGTTGCCCAGCTTATCGATGATGGAGCGCAGGCCATTGTGCCCGGCGTGTCCGCCGCCAATTTTAATTTGCACGGTTCCGGGGTTGAGCTCGAGCTCATCGTGGATTACCAGGAGCTCTTCAGGCTTAATGCGGTTGGCAGCGCACAGCTTGGATATGGGCCCACCGCTCGTGTTCATGTATGACTGCGGCTTTACCAGCAGTACCTCGCGCGTACCAGAAGGTTCGTCAGGGTCGTTGACCTTTACTGTGGCAACCTCGGCGCCCGACTGGTTCTTCCAATAGGTCACGTGCCCGCGGCGCGCAAGCTCGTCAATGGTGGCAAAGCCGGCGTTGTGCCGGGTCTCGGCGTACTCCGGGTCGGGGTTGCCCAAGCCGGCGACCATACGGATTTTCTGCTGTCGGTTTCCTGCCATGGCATCCCTTTCGTTGTACGCGCAGGCGCGCGGCATGCGCGAGCCTGCCTGTGCCGGGGCCGTGGACACGCGCTCGCGTGCTCGTCGCGCTTCCATGGTGACGGCCCGCGCCCGCCCTGTCAACGCAGTCGCTCTCGTTTATGTGCCCCCGTGCCGGAACAGTTCTCCCGATCCGAACGACCTTCCCAATTACTGTCGCAAATCTTCCCAATATCTTACGCAAAAAAGTCCAAAAACGGCCCACAACCTGCATAAACAAGATTCTCAATCCATGTTGCCGGAGACCGTGGTACGCTTCGGCAACCCTCCTTGCAACATGCCGATAGATAGGGGCGGCCATGCATGGTTCTTTTGTGCTTTCACATTGCTCGGCGCTGCGCGCCATCCGCCACGCACGGAGCGTATACAACAGGGTGACATGGACGCGTGTGGGTAAGACTGAGCAACGTCAGGTGCTCAACGCGTGCGCGCCTCGGGCAAAAGAGGTCGACGCTGCATGGCTTGAACGATGGTTGCCCAACGATCCGATGCAGGGCGAGGAGCTTCACGTTCTGGTGGGCGATCAAGCGTTGCGACGATCGCGCCCGCACCTCGAGTGCCACGTGCAGTCCGCTCCGTTGCCCGCGGGCTCCCTTATGCGGCTCGCGCCCGGGCTGTACTGCTGCTCGCCGGCGTACGTGGCGCTGCAGTGCACGGCGGGAAAGACGTTCGGCGAAAGCATCGCATTGCTCATGGAGCTGCTGGGGACCTATTCCCTCCCCGCTGAGGCCACCTATTCCATCGCATGGGGCGGCACGTGGTCCGATGCCAACGAGCGCAATGCCGTTGAGCAGGCGCACTATCGCTGCGAGCCCGCGGTGACTCCAGGGGAGCTGCGCGCCATGGCCAGATGGGCGCGTGGCAGCACGCGCGCGGTGTTTCGCGAGGCGGTTCGCTTGGCGGCGGCGGGCGCGGCGTCTCCGGCGGAGTCGACTATGTACGGCATGCTGGGGCTGCCCATGAGACATGGGGGTTTCGGCCTGTCAACGCTGCAGCCTGGCGGCATGCAGCTCAACAAGCGCGTGGATTTCACTGAGCAGGCGGTTCGGATGGCATCGGGGATGCCATATGCTGTTCTGGATGCGTATCTGCCTGCGGCGAAAACCGACATAGAGTACAACGGCATCGGGCACGAGTGGGAGAACGCCCGTATGCACGATGGGCAGCGCAACAATGGACTTCGAGGCATGGGCATCAAGGTGCTCGTGATTAATCGCGACCAGATGCGTGACATCCCGGCGCTCGAAGCGATAGCCAAGTCGGTATACCACGATGCGGGCGTGCGGTTCAGGTACTACATCAAGGGATATCGGGTTCGTCAGCAGGAGCTGCTTAACAGTCTGCGTAAGGGCGTGGGGTTGCCACCGGTATAGGGCGTTCGGATGCTCGTGCGGGTATTCTGCACACAGCCCGATATAGCATGAGGTGCGGCGCGCGGTCGCGCTGCACCTCATGCACGAACGCTCGTCGAGCCTTGTCGCGTCCCACCGTGCTTGCTCGCTTTAGAATTGTGCCACCACGTGTGGAGGTGCGTTGCCGGCTTTCCTGCAGGCATGGAGCCAGCCCTAACCGCGGCCTCTCACAGGCGCCTTGCTGCCGTCCTTTGGGCGGCGTTTGCCGCGGCGCCGTCGCCGCGGCGCCATCCGCTTTGCTGTTCCCTGCGGCGCCCCCATATTGATTCCGCGGGGCACCCCGTATTGGGCGCAAACAAGGGGATCAAGGCCAGCTGTGATGTTATTGATGGGCACGAAGGTAAAAAGTGGTGGTGCAGTTCAGATATGTACGATTGGCCGCCGTTAAAACGAGAGTCGGGAATAATTCAGGTTTGAAAACGCGCCAATCGGATACCAAATCAATCATAAAGATATTTTATATGAAGTAAAAATGATATATCTTCGCCAGGGAGCGTTGTGAGCCGAAATGCGCATCGTACATAACTGAACTGAGCCACCAGAATAAGCGCGCGTAGTTGGCAAAACGATCTGACCGCATGTTGAGGGACGGAGGCCGGCCTAGAAACGTGCATAAAATATAGTCATGCGTGAATAGTCGAGCATCGCTGAGGCATTCGGGGCTTGGGAGGGCGGTGCAATCCCAGTTGGCGTTGACGATCAGCGGATG
>DVID01000017.1 GCA_018711625.1 Candidatus Limicola stercorigallinarum
TGGGGCCCGCGGATAAAATGTCGGCAAGTATCGATGAGGGCGCGGGCGACGTGCAAGCGTTCCTGCGCCAGCAGCGCGCGAACATCGATCGCACGCTCGAGGGGCTCGATGAGGAATCGTTTGCCAAGGCGATGCATGCGCTCGTGGCAGCGCGGCGCATCTTCTTGCACGGCAAGGGCGCCTCGGCCTGCGTGGCCGAGCTGCTGCGCTTCCGCCTCAACCGCTACGGGATGCTTGTGGAGCTGCTGCCTGCGGGCGGCACGGAGCTCATGGAGGGCCTCGTGCACGCGGGGCCGAGCGACGTGCTCGTGACCTTCGGCTTCCAGCGCGTGTCGCCTGAGGGCCAGGCGCTTTTGGACCATGGCGAGAAGGTTGGCTGCACGACGGTGCTCTTCACCGATCGCTATGTGCGCAGCGCGGGACCGAGAGCGACGATCGAGCTCTATACCTACCGCGGGGAGCCGCGTGCGTATCATTCGATGGCGAGCGCGGTGGCGTTGGTCGACGCGCTTGTGGTGGGCATTGCGGCGCAACTGGACGGGCCGGCGCTCGAAACTCTCGACCGCATCAAAGAGCTCAAGCGGGCGTACGGTCATCTGCTTGCGCGCTAGGGGAGCGCTGAGGTGGCGATGCGTCGCCCCCAAGGGCTTCTAAGGGGCTTCGAGCTGGCTCTCGCGCCCGGTTCCCTGCTCGCTGAGAAGCGTTTTCAACTTTTGGGCACTTAAACGGGGAGTGTCGGAGTAGACGCGGCGCGGTGCGCGGGGAATGCGCAGGTAGGGACGCTGGCGCTTTTCCGTCTACTTCGCTTGATCCCCATGGAGTGCCCAAAAGTTGAAATGTTGGGCAAGCGGCACCTGTTCGGCCGTTTGACTCGTTAGGGCCTCGACATAGCCCTCGTGGACGACCTTGACCTCCATGGAGTCGGAGCCGATTGAGTAGACATCTGCATCCGCAAGCGTCCAGCAATGTGCAACAACCTGTGGGACGGAATAATCGGAGCATTCTGTTCCAAACTGGTCACCGTGCTTCGTTATGCCAGAGCGAACGATATGGTGTTTGCGGCTTTGCTTGTTGTAATCGATGGTGACCGCCATCCAGGTATTCTTGACCTCAACCACCACAATGGATCGTTCGGTTACCAGAACGGCATCGATTTCGTGTGCGCGGACATGCTTGTTATAGCGCTGCTGCTCGTCTTCGTCGTACGGCACGATGAGGTTTGCAAGCAGGCGGGCGTGTCCGAGTGCACCAGAATCGACGATACGCTGAATCGCGCAGAATGTCTCGTATTCGGCATAGTGCGAATCAACGTAGCCCCTGAGGCTTTTCCAGCGCTTTTTGAATTTGCAGTTAAAACGTACGGTGCCTTTGCGGCCCAGTTCGTATCGGGGAGTGCCAAACGCCGTCGCTCCGGGCTTTCCGAGGTCGCATAGGGGCACTCCCGTTAGACGGAACCACCGGGAGATGTAATACCGCGCTGTTGCAAGTTGCATGAGCCTGTTGGAAAGCGTATCGATGTTTTTATGCAGAGAGGTGAGCTGAATGGTAAGGCGTGCTATCTCTCTACGAGAGGGGAACAGTGGAATCTTGCGGAGGATTCCCAGCTTTGCGTTGCGCGCTTCTGCGAGTTTGAGCTGTTGCTTGGCAAGGCCAACTTCGGTGCCGAGCTCCGAGATCTTCGTCAGATCTGTGCCCGCTGCTTCGTCATAGGAGGACTCGGTGAGAGCAGCTCCGCATGACGGGCATGTTTCTTGTGCGAGGGGAAGCGGGATTTTCCCATTGCAGTGCCAGCACACGATGGTCTTTGGTAGGGGAGGTCGGGGGTATTGCTCTGCCGATCCTGCTGAGGTGCTCTTTGTTTTGGCCATACTCGCTCTTTTTGAACATGGTGCTGACGCTGTACGCCAGCGTAATTTAGGTAAAGAAGCTTATAGCCTCGTCCGGACACGGTTTCCCATTCTCAGTGCTGTTACGTCAACCCATCGGTTCTTCTTTGGTGCAGGTGTGGTCGAAGTGCAGGCATCCGAATCTCCAAAGAGACTTGCGACTTTTCGCAATACGGTGGTCCCGCCAAGGGCGATTTCCTTTTATCCTTCTGGCCCCTATGGGCTTACTCCCGGGGTGTTCGCTGCGATGGATGACGTGGCGACAGGCAGGAGCCCTTCTGACTCATTTTGTATGGTCACGGCAGCGTCTAGGCGGCAGCTGTCGCAAAAACCGGTTCGCTGCCGGAGAGGTCGCAGGCAGAGAGCGGGTAGGCGCGGATGGCGGGGTCGTCGTAGGTGGCGTGGTAATAGGTTTTTGTGGCAGCGGAGAAGCAGCTTGTGTAGAGAGTCTTCTCGTAGGCGCCGTCGCCCATTTTGGCTACGCCATCGGGCACCGCGGCCGCACCAAGGGTTCGGAACATGCGGGTTACGTTATCCTTTTCACCTTCCTGGACCGGATAGTGCGCATTCACGAATGCTGCGCGCACAAAGCGTGCCGGGCCGCCGTAATCGCCGGGCAGGCCCTGGACACCCACGCCCGAGCCAAATGGCTTGAGCGCGGCTTGGCCCCAGCTGGTTGGTGCGGGCAGGCTCTCGTCGAGCATGAGGTAGTTGCGCAGGTTCTGCCTGTGCCAGCCAAAGTCGGGCTCGTTGGTGAGCACGTTGACATCGTTCTCCCATACGCGCAGGCCGTCGTCCACGCATTCAACCACCAGGCTGCCTGTGCCATCACCGATGAGCCAGTGAAGATTGGCCACCGGAAGTTGCTCGTTTACCGGCTTGGCAACCACGGTCACATGTGCCAGAGCCGTCCGCAACTCATCGAGCGTAGAGAAATTGCGTGCGACCCAGTAGGGAAACTCATACGCGGCGACATTGGTGGTGCCATCCATGGCGCCAGTGGCATAGCGCGCACTTTGCGGGAAGTTGAGGCCCGCAACCGCCAGGCCAGCCTCGTTGGCACAGTCAAAATAGAGCGGAATGCCTGCTACAAGGATGCCCATGCCTATCACAGCGTGGCCACGTTCAGGGTCTTCCGGCCGCTCAAACGCTGCCGGGACGTTGGCGGCCGGAGGTGTTACGACCACCTTCTCCCCGTAGCCCTGGGTCCAGTCCAGGTTTCGTCCAAAGTACATGGCGCCGTTTTTGCTGGTGAAGCGAATGCCCGTGCACATAGGGCCGCTCCCTTCTCGTCGGCGGCAGAGCCACTGGCGCTCGCGGAAAGATAGGGTACTTGTATCCGCAGACGTCGATAAAAAATCGGTAAATGGCGTTATATGCAGATGGGCGGTAGAAAACCCCTTGCCAGTGGGAGCTTGGAGCTACCGTGCGGTGCGTCCGCCGCACGTGGAGCAGACTGTTGGAACGGCGAGGGAGAGCTGCCACCGTGCTATGATGCCCCCAACTATCGGCCACGCTTTGAGGAGGGCTTCCATGAAGGCGCTCGTACACGACGGATATGGAAGCATCGCCCTTCTCAACCGGCCACTCCCTAAGCTGCTCGAGCCCACTGATGCCATCGTGCGCGTTACGCGTTCGACCATCTGCACGAGTGATTTGCACATCATGCGCGGCGCTGTGCCGCGAGCGCTGCCGGATACGGTGCTTGGGCACGAGTTTGTTGGCGTGGTCGAAGAGGTGGGTGCGGGCGTTACGTTCTTCTCGCCGGGTGATCGCGTGGCGGTTAACTGCGAGACGTTTTGTGGCACGTGTTTCTATTGCCAGCATGGCTGGGTGAACAACTGCGAACATGGCGGCTGGCTTCTGGGTTGCACCATCGATGGCTGCCAGGCGGAGTACGTGCGCGTGCCGTTTGCAGACAACGCTTTCACGCGTATTCCGGATAGCGTGTCTGACGAAGATGCCCTTTTTCTGGGCGACATCCTCGCAACAGGCTGGTGGGGTGCCAGGCTGGCCCAGATTGAGGCGGGGTCAACAGTGGCGGTGATTGGTGCGGGGCCGGTGGGGCTTACGACCATGATGTGCGCGCGGTTGGCGGAACCAGAACGCATCATCGCGCTGGATGTCGATGAATCTCGCTTGCAACGGGCAACAGAGCATGGTCTTGCCGACGTTACCATCAACCCTGCCGAGAAAAGCTTGGATACTGTGGAGTCGCTCGTTCGCACGGCCGCCCATGGCCGTGGTGCGGATTGTGTGATTGAGGCCGCCGGTGGGGACGACACCTTCGAGATGGCGTGGCGCATCGCCCGACCCAATGCCACCGTGGTGCTCTCGGCCATGTATGAGCACGACCAGGTGCTACCGCTGCCCCGTATGTACGGCAAAAACCTTACGTTCAAGACTGGCGGCGTGGACGCAAGCGGCCTCGACGAGGTGATGGCGCTCATCGCGGCAGGGAAGCTCGACACGAGCCTTCTTATTTCGCGGCGCTATCCGCTGAGCGACATTCTGGAAGCTTATCGCTTCTTTGAGGCGCGTGAGGATGGCTGCCTCAAGGTTGTTATCACCCCGTGAGGTGCCTGTCCTGCGCAGGGGCGGGCGCATAACAAACGGCCTGAAATCACGCGAGATAGAACTGACATAAAAAGACGAACCGTCAGCCGAGGCTAACAGTTCGTCTAATTCTGCGCTGGTGGAGGCGCGGAGAATCGAACTCCGGTCCACGACAGCTCCCTGATCGGCATCTCCAGGCTCAGTCGCTGGTTTAATCTCGAACTACGTGCGCGCAGCGACACGCTCGCGTTGTTCCAATCGGTTCGATCTTAGCCTACGCCATACCGATTACGTGCGTAGGAGCATTCCCCTAGCATGACATCGCCCCCGGGTCGGGGAACACCCGGGTTTGACGTGCCGCTATCTAATTAAGCAGCAAGAGCCAACTGGGGCTCGTAAGAAGAATTCTTGTCAATTCATTTTGACGGTACCCCTGTTTTACGTGGCGAGGAGACCACGGCCTGCTTCCTCTCTCAGAACTATCGTGTCGAAACCAGTCGCCCCCTTGGATGGGAGGTCGTGGGGGATACGCAGCGCGCACCCGGTCGACCTGTCAACGTACTACCACCAGCTTTGCCGGTGGGAACCCTACGATAACACACTCCCGCAGAAACACTAATACGCCACACGTTCAGAGCCTCTCGTCGCGAGCCTGCGGTAGGTGTTGTTGTAGGCGTCTTGGGTACCGTTCGATGCCACTTTTGGGTAGAAGGGCACAAGAACAGCAATTGGGTGCTTTTGGTGCCGTGGGCTCAGGGCGAGAGGAGCGGGGCATGCAGGAAGAGGTTCAGGTGCGGGCGCAAAACGCCAACAAGGTTGCACTTGTTTTGGAAGGCGGAAGCTTCCGATGCCAGTTTACGGCAGGCGTTCTTGACGTGATGCTCGAGCAGGGGATCAACGTGGCGACATGCTATGGTGTGTCGGCGGGTCTGCTGGGTGGCCTGAGCTTCAAGTCGCGCCAAATTGGCCGTGTGAACCGCGTGAACCTCGCCTTTTGCGGCGACTCGCGCTACATGGGCGCGGGCGCGCTTGCGGAGAGCGGCTCCTTGGTGGGATACGACTTCATGCTCAATGACATCCAAGATCGTATTGACCCCTTTGACAATGATACGTTCCTGGCAAATCCCATGCCTCTCGTTGCAACGGTAAGCGATGTTGTGTTTGGCACGCCCGCCTATCTTGAGGTGGCAAACGCGGTGCTCGACATTGACATTATCCGAGCTACGACCTCCATGCCGTTGGTTACGCCTCCTGTCGAGATTGACGGCCACGTGTATCTCGACGGCGGCATCACCGATTCGGTTCCCGTGGAGCATGTGCTTGAAGACATGGGTTACGGGCGGGCGATTGTGGTGCTTACCCGACATCGTGGGTATCAAAAAACGCCGTATGCCTACCTGGGTGCGGCGCATGCGCGCTACGCTAAGTACCCGTATTTTGTTGAGGCGCTGGCTACGCGCCATGAACGCTACAACGAGCAGCGTGAACACATATGGGAGTACGAGCGGGATGGCCGCGTGCTTGCCCTTGTACCGCCCGAGCCGGTGGGTGTGGGACATGTGGAACGCGACCCACAAAAGCTTCTTGCCCTTTACATCGAGGGGCGGCAAGAGGCTGCGCGCAGGCTTGAGGACATCAAGGCATTTGTGGGGTAGTGCATTCCACAAGCGCGCTGTGGTCAAATAGCAAAGGCGGCGAGGGCCTGTAAGCGTTTGTCGCGGGCCACTCATAAGTCCTACGCAGCGAAAACACAACGATTCTCCATTGACGCGGCGCATACACGCGGTATACTCGACAGGTTACTTTGCAGAGCCCCGTGAATCTCTGTTAAGACACGTACTGTACATGGAGGAGTCAAGTGATTCAGAAATCGACTCACTATGCCAAGCAGGGTGAGGTTGCCCGCAATTGGGTCCTCATCGATGCCGAGGGCGCTGTCCTGGGCCGTCTTGCCACGCAGATTGCTATGATCCTGCGCGGTAAGAACAAGCCTCAGTTCACTCCCAATTCCGACTGCGGCGACTTCGTGGTGGTCATCAACGCCGATAAGGTCCAGCTTACCGGCAACAAGGCCGCTCACAAGACCTACTATCGCCACAGTGGCTACAACGGTGGCCTCAAGGCTGAGAGCTTCCGTGTTGCCATGGAGAAGCATCCCGAGCAGGTTATCGAGCGCGCCGTCCGCGGCATGCTCCCCAAGACCACGCTCGGCCGCAAGCAGCTCACGAAGCTCAAGGTCTATGCTGGCCCCGAGCATCCGCATGCTGCGCAGAACCCCGTCAAGATCGAGCTGGAGGCATAAGCTATGGCTGAGAACACCGTTGTCTACCAGGGCACCGGCCGTCGCAAGAACGCCGTGGCCCGTGTCCGCCTTGTTCCTGGCACCGGTAAGGTGACCGTTAACAAGCGCGATGCTGCCGAGTATTTTGGTCGTCAGCAGCTGCTCGATGGCGCCCTCGCTCCGTTCAAGGTAACGGACACCATGGGTGCTTTCGACGTCATCGCTCTGTGCGATGGTGGCGGCATCTCCGGTCAGGCTGGCGCTCTGCGTCTGGGCATTGCCCGCGCACTGCTCAGCGCTGGTGATTACCGTGCCGACCTCAAGAAGGCTGGCTACCTCACCCGCGACGCTCGCGTGGTCGAGCGCAAGAAGTACGGCCTCAAGAAGGCCCGTCGCGCTCCGCAGTTCTCCAAGCGCTAAGGTTTTCCGGATACATCCGGTATGGAGGGTCCATCGCTTTGCGGTGGGCCCTTTTTTGTGCTCTGAGCTGGCAAGATATGACATCAGTACAGGTAGATGTACAAGGGCTGCTTCTATACCCGAGCACGTCTTTGAGCATGAAATGCGGTACCATATGAAGTGTGCACCTTTGTGTGCACGATGGATAAACACGCTGGATCACAGGATTGCTCGAGGGGGTTCATGTTCTGGCGAGCATTGCGGTCCTTTGGATGGCATAAACGAAACAACGTCCTTCTGTCCCCGATGGCAGGCAAGGTCATTCCACTCTCTGAGGTGAATGATCCTGTTTTTGCGTCGGGATCGTTGGGTGAAGGCGTTGCGATAATTCCTTCGGGAAGCAAGGTTGTTGCTCCCTCCGATGGAAAGATCAAGGCCATTTTCCCCACAGGTCACGCGGTTGCCCTGCACACCAATGAAGGCATGGACGTGCTGATTCATGTGGGCTTGGATACCTACAAGCTTCAAGGACGCCACTTTAGCGTACACGCTGAGGTGGGCGATGAGGTTAAGCGTGGCGATGTGCTCATTGAGTTCAATCGCGATGCCATTCGCTCCGAGGGGTATGACATCACGGCGCCTATTCTCATTTGCAACGCGGTTGAGTTTTCCAACATCAAAGGCAGTGTGGGGGATACCGTTTCGGAATTGGAGGAACTGATCACCGCGCGTGAACGGTGATGGGTTGAGGGCGGTTTTTGGAGAGCCGCCGGGAGCAGCCACATGAAAGGGGTCGACATGCTCAAAATCATTCGTGCTCGTGACTACCAGGACATGAGCCGTAAGGCGGCCAATATCATCTCTGCGCAGATTATCCTGAAGCCTGACTGCGTGCTTGGTCTGGCTACGGGTACTACGCCGATTGGCACCTACAAGCAGCTGATTGAGTGGTACGAGAAGGGCGATCTTGATTTTGCCCAGGTGAGCACCTACAACCTGGACGAGTATCGTGGCCTTTCACATGACGATCCGCAGAGCTACCACTTCTTCATGCGTGACAACCTCTTTGACCATGTGAACATCGACCTTGCCAACACGCATGTGCCTGATGGTTCCAACCCCGATGCCGAGGCTGCTTGCGCCGAGTACGACCACATTGTGTCTGAGGCGGGCTATCCCGACCTGCAGCTGCTGGGCATTGGCAACAACGGCCATATTGGCTTCAACGAGCCGGACGATCACTTCTCCAAGGGCACGCATTGCGTTGACCTGACGGAGTCCACCATTCAGGCCAACAGCCGCCTGTTCGAGCGCATCGAGGATGTCCCGCGCCAGGCATACACCATGGGCACGCAGACCATCATGTATGCCCGCATGATCCTGGTCGTTGCCAACGGCGAGGCTAAGGCCCAGGCGGTGCACGATATGTGCTTTGGCCCGGTTACGCCTTCGTGCCCGGCATCGATCCTGCAGCTCCATCCCAACGTGGTGGTTGTGGCGGACGAGGCGGCTCTCTCACTCTGCAAAGAGTAGGGCTTTCCTTAGGCAATTAAGACATCAGGCAGCGTACGCGGCGAAAGACGTAATGCGTTGCTTCTAGTTGCATGTATGCGCGGCTCCGGTCTAGTGGGGCCGCGCTTTTTTGGCGCGAGACAAACGTTCCGGTCCTGTTTGCTTCATCCGCGTGTAGACAAATAGGGATGCGTCTCCTTTGGGCTGACCGGCCCCCGTGTTCCCAAATTCTTCCCCAAATCTTACTGCAGCAAAAAGTAACCCCCTCTTAATATCAATGAAACAAGGTCAACTTGTTCTTGCGACAAATCGGCAGATGGCGGCAATCCGCCCGATTAGCGAGCAACGATATTCGATAGAGCATCGCGACACGCGGATCATGCCGGAAGATACGAACGAGGGGCACAAGAATGTGCAGGTGAGAGACGCCTTGCTGCACGGCGCCCCATCTCACCAAACAATACGATATTTCTTTCCAAAAACTGACTGGCGCGCAGGTGTCAAGCTTCTTTTCCCAGCTGTTCGCAGAGTCCCTCGCTACTGTTGGCAATAAGGAATGAGAGGTGTATATGGAGAAGCAGGTATCGGAAGCGAGCGCATTTATTGTCCCGGATGCTGGACGAAGAGATATAGCACAGAAAACGTCGGCTTTGGGGAGTTCGCCGACACAGGAATATAGGTTGACGGGGGAGCACATATCGGCGTGCGGCGTTGATGCGCCTGGCGAGGACCTTTTGGTCAACGGCACGACGGCCCCGAGCGTTCATGTTGCCGAACAGAGCCACGTGACAACAGGACGACGTGCACGGGGGACGGGAAGTCGGAAGAAGAGCAAGCGCAAGAAGTCTCATGCTCATGAGATGTGGCCCGTTCAAACCGGGATTGAGTCGCTACCCCTGGGCACGAACTTCACCGTACAGCGCACCAAGTTACTGTTGGACATTGCTGCTCGCGCTGTCGCGTGCGGGTGTGTGGTGATTTGCGCACCCTGGGCATTTGGGAAAACCGCGTTGCTGCTGCAATACGTTGAAATGGTGCGGTCTGACCCTAAGCGTGGGGGCGCCTGCCTCATCGATGCGGCAGGTATTAACGTTGACGAATTCATCGTGCAGCTTGCCGAGGCGCGCCGCGAGCTTGGCGGCGAGACGCGCCCTTTGGTGGCGATCGATAACATGCCGGCATACGATCGTCGCGCTATGGAACAAGCGGTGCGAGATATACAACGTCTCAGAAACCATGGGTGTGAGGTGGTGCTTACCTGTACGCCCTCTAATCGCACGCTGCTGCGCCTATGCGGCGATGCCGATAAGATGTTTGCGCAATCCCTCTTGGTGGGGCCGCGCGATTATGCCGACTGGGCAGATGCCTTCTCGCTGCCTGCCTCGCTCGATGTGTATCGGCTTACGCAGGGCGTGCCTTCATTGGTGGCAGCGCTCTTTGATGCGGATCCACATGGCAAACAGTCAACAGAGACGCTTGATGTGTGCATTTTTGAGCTGTATCGATCGGTGCTCGGTGAGCTTGCACGTGAGGACGAACAGCTCTGTTGCGTAGGGCTTGCGATGCTGTTGTTTGGCGAAGGCGGCATCACCAATATTGAGCGCATGGGTATAGCGGTGCCCCAGGAGTATGTTACATGTCTGCAGCATGATTATCCCGTGTTTGGCGTGAACCGGGAAACCCACAGTTTTTCATGTCTAGGTGAGAAGGACGGCTCTCAACAGCGGTTATGCGAGCTTGCCATGCAAACGCAGGGAGACTTGGCGATGCGGGCAGTAGAGTCGCTCATGAGCTGTGACAGGGTGGACCGTGCCGCCTGGATTGTAGGCCAGCTTATGGACGAGGAGGCGGCGGCTGCCGCGGTGGCGCAATACCCTACGGAGTTTACGTTTGCCGGCCATGCCGACTTGGTCATATCAGTATGCGGCAGCACACATGCATCACCTGCGCTGCAGCAGCGTCTTCCGCTCGCGCTTGCTAGCTATGTAGCATCACTTGCGATTGGCGATGTACGACGGGCACGTCGAGCCATTCGCGAGCTAAGCCTCCATGCGCATCAAGTTGAGGGGGTGCTCAACCCGGTGTCGTGGCGCCGGGCAGAGGCCTTGGGAGCCATGTGGGGTGCACGTGAAGGGCTTATGCTGCCGCAGGTGTTTGCCCGTGCGCCCCGCAAGGACGATCCCATGCAGAAACTCATACAGCTGCATATGGTGTGCTTGGAGCACATTCTCGAACATCGTGACGTGCCTGAGGAGGCGCGGCTTGGGTCGTACGATGTGGCGCAAGATCCCTTTGATGTTCCGCGCATGGTTATTGTTGCCGATGTGGTGCTTTCAGATGCATTGATGTGCGGCGATGTACGACGGGAACGCATTGCCGCGCTCGATCAGATGGTGAGTGCGCTTACCGAGCGTCACCTGACACCGGTTGCAACCTATATGCGCATGGTGGCCGATGCCGCGCGCTTGCTAACGGGCTTGCCTATAGAGGATGAGCGATCGTTTGTTGATGCGGGAACGCTGGCGGTGCGCATGGCGCAAACCGGCTTGCAGCTCTTGAGCATGCTTTTTGAAGGGTGGCAGGCGCTCGTGACGGGGCAGGTGGTGAATGCACAATTTCGCGGGCAACAGGTTGTCAGACTCGCGGGAACAACGCATCCATTTCTTGCATCATGGGCGGGCCTGCTCGACCATACAGCGCATGTATGCAACACGTCGCGTATGTCGCTTCGTCAGGAGGCGGAGCTGCTCGACATAGGGGCACAGCTCGATTCGGCGCTTGGGCTCTGGGGCATGCTCTTTACCCTCTCGGCAGCACAATGCGACGCGCAGGTATCGGCTTGGTATTCGCTCAACCGCGCCCGCCTGCTTGACGCTCAGGTGGGCGCTCTGGTGCGTCTCGCGCTGCGTGCTTTGGGTGACCGGGCAGATGCTATTCGACGCATATTGCCTGCCGATGCATTGGGGCCAGATGGCATCGAATCATCCGCTGCGTCTGCGCTCGCTCTTGTCACAGACGAGCGAGCCCTTTCGCCCGTAGATGAAGATCAGGTGGTCATCAATCTGCTTGGCGGCTTCAGGGCGGAACGGGGCGGCCATGTGATGGTAAACGAGCAATGGCGTCGCAAAAAGACAACTGCCATGATGGCGCGGCTGGTGCTCGCACGCGGAGCGTTTGTGGAGCGTAGCGACCTTACGCTGGAGTTTTGGCCTATGCAAAGTTATGACCGCGCGCGACGTAATCTGTATTCGTCGCTCTCTACGCTGCGTCAGGCTATTGGTCAGCGCAAGGGTGGGCCCAATCACCTACTTGTGCAAGGCAGTGGTGTGGCGATCAACCTTGAGTATGTGTCGTCCGATGTGTTTGTGTTTGATCAGCTTGTGCGGCAGGTGCTGTTGAACCATAGCGGCTTGAGTGCGGCACAAACCATAGAACTCTGCCTTAAGGTGGAGCAGGTGTATCGAGGACCGCTGTATCTGCCAGAGCACGACAACCGTGCGTTCTTTTTGCACGAGCGACGTGTGTTGAGCTCGCGCTTTGCCGACTGCATGATACGTGGTGTAGAAGTGGCGTTGGGCGAAAACGACCTCACCTCGGCGGTGTGGATGGCAGAAGCGGTGCTTGCTCAAGAGCCTGTGCGCGAAGATGTTATACGGTCAGCGATGAGGGTATATGCGCGCGACGGCCGACGGCGTGAATTGGTCGAGCTCTATGAGAGCCATCTGCAGTTTCTTGCCGACGAAACACATGGGCTTCCCGAGCCTGAGACACAGGCGCTCTATAACGAGCTCGTTCGTGAGATGCGCAGCAAAGGCATGATGTAGCAGAGTGGGGCGCGGTGGCCGCAAATAGGCGCCGCGCCCCAGATGGCTGCGTGGAAATGTGCAGTAGGGTGCCTTAGATTGCAGAAGGCCTGCATGGCGAGAAAGAAAGGCTCCTTCGAGTGCTTCCCGCTGCGCTTGGTGGTGCAAGGCGGGGACAGGAGCCTCTGACGCTTCTATACGAGCTTGATCTTCTCGACGTCGTCGCGCGAGGTCTCGCGGTAGATTGAGAACTTGCGGCCGATAACCTGCACAACCTCAGCATGGCAGCGCTCGGCAAGCTCGTTTGCCGCCTCGCGGGCGCTCAGACTTGAGGTGTCAAGCACCGAGCACTTAATGAGCTCGTGAGCCTCAAGGGCCTCGTTAGCCTGTTCGACCGTGCCGTCGTTGACGTCGGACTTGCCAACGATGATGACCGGATTGAGATGATGGGCGAGGCTGCGCAGCTGCCGAATTTGGCGACCTTCCAGTGCCATAAACCCTCCTTTGAAAGGGGCCGTGTGCGGCCCTTGCGATTGATATGCATAGTGTGGGTGTTCAACCTTACCGCAAACAAAGCGGATGCGCTGCAGCGCGGGTGCGTTTCGTAAAGAATGCGGAATGCATGGGGTTGGCCACGTACCTGCGGAAGAGGTCGCATATATGCATACAAGGGACGAAGGGCCCAAAGTGTTCAACATATAGTGCAACCGTTTACAGAAAAGCACAAGATATGGAAGCAACGTCTTGTTAGAATCTTCTTCGGCTGCGCGCTTCGCACCGGCCTCGTGAGCAGCTTTCGTCCGCGCGATTCTATGTCCGGACGTGGGTGGACGATAGCTGCGAGAGAAAAGGAGATACCGCCATGGCAACCACCGTTGACGAGCTAATTTATCGGCGCTTCACCAAGGTGCTGGATGATCCTGCCAACGCCGGCAAAACCGTGTACGACCTCTTTGAGTGGTCCAAGCGCGATGTGCATCTTACCGACTACAAAACCGGCAAGGTGCTTTGCGATATGCACGATCTTGAGTTCCCGGCTCACTACTCGCAGAATGCAGTTGATATCATCGCGTCAAAGTATTTCCGTCGTGCGGGCGTACCGGGGGAGGGCCACGAGACGTCTATGCGTCAGGTGGCTCACCGCATGGTTGATTTTTGGGTAGCCGCTCTGGTTGACGAAGGCATGATTGACGATGACGAGCAGGCGCAGATTCTCTACGACGAGCTTGTGTATCTGATTCTCGACCAGCGCTTCGCCCCCAATTCGCCGCAGTGGTTTAACACCGGCCTTAAGCGCGCCTACGGCATTGCTGGTGAGCCGCAGGGCATGTATTACGTGGATCCTGATTCGGGCGAAGTGGTTGAATCTCCCGACCAGTATTCGCGCACACAGGCTTCCGCCTGCTTCATTGTGTCGGTACAAGACAAGTTGCTGGGTGATCACTCCATCTCGGATGAATACGTTACCGAGACCAAGCTTTTTAAGGGCGGTTCGGGCACCGGCTCCAACTTCTCGGCCTTGCGTGCTGAGGGCGAGCGGCTTTCGGGCGGTGGTGTTTCAAGCGGCGTGATGAGCTTCCTGCGCGGCTTTGACCGCAACGCCGATGCCATCAAGAGCGGCGGCACCACGCGTCGTGCGGCAAAGATGGTGTGCTTGGACATCGATCACCCGGATATCGAGAAGTTCATTACTTGGAAGGCTCACGAGGAGGACAAGGCGCTTGCCCTCATGAAGATGGGCTACGATGGCGACATCAACGGTGAGGCGTATGCGACCGTCTCGGGTCAAAATTCCAACAACTCGCTGCGCATCGACAATGAGTTTATGGCCAAAGTCATGAACCTCGACGAGGACCCCGACGCCACCTACGAGCTCAAGGGCCGCGTTGACCCTGCGTTCAATCATGAGGTCTCGGTCAAGCATATTTGGGACATTTTCAACGAGAGCGCTTGGCGCTGTGCCGACCCGGCCCCCCAGTTCTCGGATACCTTCAATGAGTGGCACACCTGCCCGGGTGGCGAAGATGGTGTGGTGGGTGCGTTCTACAACCGCCTCAACTCCACCAACCCTTGCGGCGAATACGCCTTTTTGGATGACTCGAGCTGTAACTTGGCTTCGATCAATGTGTATCGTTTCTTTGATCCTGCTACGGATACCTTCGATATTGAGGGCTACGAGCACACGATTGATATCGTGCAGCTTGCTCTGGAGGCCTCGATTGCTTGGGGTCAGTTCCCCACGAAGGATATCGCGCGTAAAACCTATCGCTTCCGCGCAACGGGTCTGGGTATGTCCAACCTGGCAAGCCTGCTGATGGCAAAGGGCCTGCCCTACGATTCACCTGAAGCTCGTGCGGTTGCCGCTGCTCTTGCGGGCGTGCTTACCGGCCGCAGCTATGCCGCATCGGCCATCATGGCGCGCAAGATTGGCCCCTTTGATTGCTACGCTATCAACAAGCGCTATATGGCACGTGTCATTCGCAACCATGCGCGCGTGGCGGGTGCACGCACCGATGCGTTTGAAGACTTGAGCGTGGAGCCGCCCATTGTGGACTTTGATCTGCTTACCGAAGTGGGCGAGAGCGAGCTGGCAAGCGCCCTTATTGAGTCGTGGACATTTGCCGAGGAGCTGGGTGAGCGCTATGGATACCGCAACGCACAGGTAAGCGTTATGGCGCCTACGGGCACCATCTCCTTTGCTATGGACTGCGGTGCTACCTCAATCGAGCCGTTCTTTAGCCATATGGCGTACAAGAAGCTCTCGGGCGGCGGCTTTATGACCATCGCGAACCCGGTGATTGAGGACGCTCTGCGTGCTTTGGGATATACCGATGAGGAGGTTGCCGACATCGTGGCCTATGTTCAGGCCACCGATGAGAACGGCATGATTGTGGATGGCAAGATCGAGGGGGCTCCGCATCTTAAGCCTGAGCATCTGCCCACCTTTGACACGGCAAACGTATGCGGCTCTGGCAAGCGTTACATCGCTCCTCGTGGGCACGTGCTCATGGTTGCCGCATTAACACCGCTCGTTTCGGGCGCCATCTCCAAGACGGTGAATTTGCCGCGTACGGCCACAGTTGATGATTTCAAAGACGTGGTGCTGCTTGCATGGCAGACGGGTGTAAAGGGTATCACGCTCTACCGTGACGGCTCCAAGAACGCCCAACCGCTCAATACCACTCTGGAGGAAGCGCACGACAACCAGGATCTGGAAGAGCTTTCGTACGCGGCACTGCTGGAATACGCCCGTGGTGCCCAGCGCGAGTTGGCACAGCCTACGCCTCCCGCCCAGCGTCGGCGTGTACGCGGCATCCGGAACGGCCATACGCACTTGGCGCAGATCGACGGCGTAAAGATCTACACCACGGTGAATCGCAACGAGGACGGCAAAATCTCCGAGCTCTTTGTGACTACCGATCGAGAGGGCACCACGATCATGGGTCTTCTCAACTCGCTCTCAAAGACCATCTCGGTCATGCTCCAATACGGCATTCCGGCAGAGAACATCTCCAAGATGCTCCGTGGTCAGATGTACGAGCCCTACGGTTTTGTGCAGAGCCATCCCAACATCAAGTATGTTACTTCCATTTCGGACCTTATTTCCAAGGTGATTGACATCGAGCTGGGTGACTACACGCGTGTTCAGGTAAAGCCCGACGGATGGGGCCGGGTGCAGGGGGCTGCTGTGCCGCGCCCAACACCGGCGCCGGTGGCGGCGGCCGAGGTGTTTGGTTTCGAGCCTGCGGTGAGCACCGAGGAGCTGGATCGTTTGGTGGCTGTTAAGGAGGACGAGCTGCGCGAGGACACAGGTACGCTCGATAAAAACGACTACTACACGGCCGCTTTTGTTAACGAGGCAGCGTACGATACGGCCTTGCATGGCGAACGCCTCTATGACGGCAGCACCTGCCCTACCTGCGGTAGCTCGCGCATGGTGCAGAATGGAACCTGCAAGGTGTGCATGGACTGCGGCACCACCACTGGCTGTAGCTGATATCAACTAGGGCGATCGCCCGAAGTATTGCGTCGGTGAGAGATGGGGCAGAGATGGTACGCTAAACGTAGGCAACGCCAAAGAGCGGTGCCGCCCGCGTTCAAGGAGTGCATCATGTCGAATCGTCGTAGTCCTGCCTCTTCCTCATCGTCGTCGATGCCTGCTCGCCGGGCCGCTGCTGATCGGGCGGCAACGCCCGCTGCGCGGGCCTCCATACCGGGAAAACACCGTGCGCAGGGTGCCGCGCAGACGCCTGCTGCACGCACCTCTGCGTTGGGAAGTCATCATAGGGCGGGTGTCGCAGGTGCGCATGCCCCGCGAACGAGCGCTGCGAGCCAGCACGCAAATGTGCGCGCGGCATCTCGTTCAGCATCTTCTCAGCAAAGGCGGGCGGGCGCTGCGCCGGGTCACGCGGCTGGTGCCGTTCAGGCGCCGGTGAGCGCCGTGGCTACCGCCAAGCAAGCGGCGCACAATCCCCGGTCGCATGCTCCGGGAGCCAGGGCGCGCCGTGGTGTGGTGATTGGGGGCATGCTTGTTGGACTTGCACTCGCTGCTTTACTGATCTATATCGTGGGCGGGGCACTTATCAATGTCATGCTCCACGACGATCGAGCATCCGGCGAGGAGGCCATGCTTGCCGCAGATGCTGGGACAGATGCAGGCGGGACACAGACACGTACCGTCGCGCTGGCCGCCGACAACGACACCATCGACTATCTGGGCTACACCTATTCCCTCGTTGAGGGGGAGGACGGTAGCGTTGTGTTTGCGAGCCAGCTTGTTGACTCCACAGCGGAGCCGCTCGCACTCTTCACTGTGTCGGGTACTCCCGTAGGCTTCGCGTGGTACGACGGCTTCTTCTATGTGGTCTCAAATACCGATGATGGCTATGTCATCCAGAGTTTCATGCCCGGCGATGGGTCAATGCCGGTTGACTTCCTCTCGGGCTCAGAGACAGTGACCTCGCTTGTGCTTGAGGGCTCTGAGCTCACCCTTGAGGAAACGGGCGGACGTACCTACGTGGTAAATCTGGCTGATGGCGCCTAAGGGACGCGCAGCTATTCCTCGTCAAGCTCCTGTGGTTTCCAGGCGATAAAGGCCCAGCATACCTCCCGCACGTGGTCGAGCATGTAGGCGCCTTGCGGACGACCTTTTTCGCCCGGCATGCCAGCTTCGGGGTTCTCCACCATGTGATGGGCAAGGTAGGTACGCAACTCGGGCAAGCGCTCCTCGTTGCCGCCCTCGAGCATGCGGGCGAAGTCGGCCACGCCTTCATCGAGCGTGTTAAAGGTGTCGCGCCGCGGCGAGATGATATAGCTCACCTCAGGATGTCTTCCGAGCCGCACAAGGATGTTGAACGCGTATACATAGTCGTGGCTTTCGGTGACCGAGGCGCCGATGGCATCCATGATGTGGCGATCTACGCGCGGGCTCCCCGTGGCAATGAGCGTGATGCAGCAGCGTCGGCGTGCCGTGCGGTCGAGTTTGAGCAGGGCTGCGGCAAGGTCGTGCGTGGCGATGGAGCGGCTTGCGATGGCAACGTCCACGCTTTTGGGCTGCATACCCGCTGCGTCCCAATCGTCGTCCCAAGCGAGGAGCTTGGGGGTAACGAGCGTCTCTAGATGATGGAAGCGGATGCCTTCTCCGAGTACGTCGAGCATGCGGGGAGAAAAATCGCAGGCGAGCACGTGATTGCCGCGCAGACCATAGGGAATGGCGAGCGATCCAGCGCCGCATCCCATGTCAAGGAGAGATTCACCGGGCGCCACTGCGGCTCGCTCCATAAACGCGCGGGCATAGGGATGCGTTTCACGCGCTTGGAAATGGTGGGCGCGGCTGTCCCAAAAAGCAGGGTCGTCCGCTGGATGGCGTGCTGCCTGCAGTGCTTTCCACTCTTCGTTCCAATTGGTTTCTACGAGTGTTGCGTGCGAATCGCTCACCATCATCCCCACCTTTGTGTAGTACGGGTTCTTACTGTGTCCGCATCCTCAACGTTCCTGCCCGCATGACCTCGCCTTGCTTGAGGACAAAGGGCATACGGGCAGGAAACGGGGCACCTTGGGTTTTGACGCCTAGTTCTTCAGCGAGTTGAGCGGGGCGGGGAAGCGGCCGCCGCGATGGGCAAAGACCGTGCCGGCAAACGGGTTGACGGGCATGATGGGGGCTCGGCCAAAGAGGCCGCCGTACTCCACCGCATCGCCCACGTCCTTGCCGATGGCCGGAATAATGCGTACGGCCGTGGTCTTGTTGTTGATGACGCCGATGGCCATCTCGTCGGCGATGATGCCGGCGATGGTTTCTACGCTCGTGTTGCCCGGGATAGCGATCATATCGAGTCCTACCGAGCACACGCAGGTCATGGCCTCAAGCTTCTCTAAGCTAAGCGCACCCGCCTCGACGGCGGCGATCATGCCGGCGTCCTCCGAGACCGGAATGAAGGCGCCCGAGAGGCCGCCTACCGAAGAGGTGGCCATTACGCCGCCCTTCTTGACACAGTCGTTCAGAAGGGCGAGCGCCGCCGTGGTGCCCGGGCCGCCGCAGGTGTCAACGCCAATGATCTCAAGGATGCGGGCAACCGAATCGCCCACCGCCGGTGTAGGCGCCAGCGAGAGGTCAACGATACCTTTCTCAACGCCCAGACGGCGTGCTGCCTCGCGGCTCATGAGCTCGCCGGCGCGGGTGATCTTGAAGGCGGTCTGCTTGATCTTCTCGGCCACCTCCATCATCGATGCGGTCTCGGGGAGCTGCTCGAGTGCGGCTGCCATAACACCAGGGCCCGAGACGCCCACGTTAATCACGGCATCGGCTTCGCCCGAGCCATGGACGGCGCCGGCCATGAAGGGGGAGTCTTCCACCATATTGGCGAAAACCACAAATTTAGAGGCGCCCACCGAATCGGCATCGGCGGTAAGACGGGCACTTTCAAGGATAGTGTTTGCCACGAGCAGCACGGCGTCCATATTGATGCCGGCACGCAGGCTTGCCACGTTCACGCTTGAGCATACGCGGCTCGTTTCGGCCAGTGCGCGAGGGATGGAGTTGATGAGGCGACGGTCGCCATCGCCGATGCCCTTGTGTACGAGGGCAGAGAAACCGCCCAGGTAATCGATGCCTAGCGTTTCGGCGGCACGGTCGAGGGCATGGGCAAGCGGTGTCAGATCCTCGTCGTGGCAGGCGGCGGCAATCTGCGCCACCGGGGTGACCGAGACGCGCTTGTTCACAATGGGGATGCCGTACTCGCGTTCAAGGCTCTGGGCCGTCTCGACAAGGTGCTCCGCCGTGGTGGTAACGCGGTCGTACACCTTGGTGGCCATGCGCTCGATGCTTTCGTCGGCGCAACCCATGAGCGAGATGCCCATGGTGATGGTGCGGATATCGAGGTTTTGCTCCGCGACCATGTCGCGGGTTTCAGCGATTTCTGCCGGAGTGATGGCCATGCTGGCTCCTGTCTGCTTGGCGTTCGGTCGGTTGTGCATCATTGTACCGTCGCGCTGCCACCATAGGTCTGCCACGAACGCACCTCTGCACACTCTCTTAATCTTAGAGACCGAGCCCGGGCTGCGTGGGAACCGGCATGGGGGTGTAGAGCCCCATGCTTGTATGCCCTCTCGCTGAGAGGCATGCTCTGCAGGTAGAGAACACGTGCGTGCCATCCACCCTTGCGGCAGCCAAACGTCACCAGGCGGACTACGAGAGAAGCTCCTCCACAATGCGCGCGGCTGCGGCGGCATCTTTTGCATAGAAGTCGGCGCCAATTGCGCGGGCATAGTCGGGCGTGAGCACAGCTCCTCCCACAATTGTTTTCACACCAGGCAGCTCAGCATGAAGCAGCTCTATGGTTTCTTCCATGGCGGGAACGGTGGTGGTCATGAGGGCGGAAAGTCCTACCACCCGAACGTCATGCTCGCGAGCACAAGCGAGCACCGTTGCTGGCGGTACGTCGCGGCCCAGGTCGTAGACCGTATAGCCATAGTTTTCAAGCAGCATCTTTACGATGTTCTTGCCAATGTCGTGGATGTCGCCGTGCACCGTGGCGAGACAGACGGCCCCCTTGGTGGCAACTTCTGCCGCCGAGGTATGGCGACGAATGGCCTCAAATCCTTCGCGTGCCGCTTCGGCCGAGGCCATGAGCTGCGGCAAGAAGTACGTGCCCGCATCAAAAAGCTCGCCCACCTCATTAAGGGCAGGAATGAAGTGCTCGTTGATAAGGGCCATGGGGTCGGTGGCGGCAAGCAGCTCCTCGGTGGCATGGCGCATCTCGCCTTTGCGTCCTGTGAGGATGAGATGGCGAATGATGTTGGCAGGGGAGGTGTTGCTTGCATCTGCCGTTTCAGTCCCAGCGCCTCGTGACAGTGCCGCGCTGTCTGCAGGGGCAGCGCTGCTAGTGGCTAGGCTGGCAGCGCTTGCACCGCCGCGATATGGATCGTTCCAACTGGCATAGTGCTCGATGTAGCTGCGCGATCCCTCGTCTTCACCGTTGAGCACGCGGAATGCGCGGACCACATCCATATAGCGTGCCGAGCCGGGGTTCATGATGGGGGCGTCGAGTCCGGCACCAAAGGCTGCGGCAAGGAAGGTGGCGTTCATGACTTCACGCGCTGGTAGGCCAAAGCTGATGTTGGAGACACCGAGCGCGCATTTGACCCCCAGGCGTTCATGGCACAGGGTGACGGCGCGTAGAATTTCGAGCGCTTGGTCTTGGTTGGTCGACGCGGTCATAACCAGGCAGTCAATCAGGATGCGCTCGGGCCCAATGCCCCAGCGAGCGGCAGCCTCCACAATGCGCCTGGCGATGGCGAAGCGCCCCTCCGCGGTGGCAGGGATGCCCTCCTCGTCGAGCGTGAGTCCCACCACGGCACAGCCGTAATGTGCAGCAAGGGGAAGGATGGCATCGAGGCTTTCCTTTTTGCCGTTGACCGAGTTGATGATGGGAATGCCTGCATAGCGACGTACGGCGGCTTCCACGGCGGCGGGATTGGTGGAGTCAATCTGCAGCGGCAGGAGGGTGGCGGCAGAAAGCGCCTCGCAGACGCGGGGGAGCAGCTCCACCTCGTCAAGCTCTGGGAGGCCAACGTTTACGTCAAGTACATCGGCACCTTGCTCTTGCTGGGCAATGCCCTGGGCTACCACATAATCGATGTCGTTGGCGCGCAGCGCCTGTTGCAGGCGCTTCTTGCCCGTGGGGTTGATGCGTTCGCCCACCACAGCAATGCGTTGCGTATGCATGGGCAGAGAAACGGCCGTTTGCGCGCTGCATACCGTGAACGCAGGCTGTGTGGCTCGCGGAGAGGGCTGATGGCTCTCCATGAGCGGTGCCAGCAGGCGGATGTGTTCGGGCGTTGTGCCGCAGCATCCGCCAATCACGCTCACGCCGTCTTCAACCATGGGGGCAACTGCCTGCGCGTAGGCGTCGGGCGCAATATCAAAGACCGTCTCACCGTTCTCAACGTGTGGGAGCCCGGCATTTGCCTGCACCATCACCGGTTTGGAGGTGGTGGCAAGCATGCGCTGCACAAAGGGGCGAAGCTCTTGGGGCCCCAGCGAGCAATTGATACCGAGCACATCGGCACCCAGGGCATCGAGCGTGGCGGCGGCAACTTCAGGCGGCGTGCCCAAGAACGTGCGGCCATCGGCCTCAAACGTCATGGTGGCAAAGATCGGGAGATTGGTCTCTTCGCGACAGGCGAGCACGGCTGCCTTGATTTCCAACAGATCGGTCATGGTTTCAATGATGAAGAGGTCCACGCCGGCCACTGCAGCGGCACGAGCTTCGCGCGCAAAGATGTTGTAGGCCTCGTCAAAGGTGAGGGTGCCCAAAGGGCGCAGGAGTGTGCCGATGGGGCCGATGTCGCCCGCCACATAGCGTGCACCCGAGGCGCGCGCTGCTTTGGCAGCTGCGGCAAACACCTCTTCCACCGTGGCATCTTCACCCAGTTTGAGCTCGTTGGCGCCAAAGGTGTTGGTGGTGACAACCTCGCTGCCCGCGGCCACATAGGCAGCATGGATGCTGGTGATGACCTCGGGATGCGTGAGGTTCATGAGCTCTGGCTTAGCGCCGGCGGCAAGGCCTGCCGCCTGGAGCATCGTGCCCATGCCGCCGTCAAGCAGCAGGCAGCGTTGTCCTTCAAGAACGGCGCGCAGATCATCATCGGCAAGGTGCAAGGTGTCAAGCGTGCGAGTGGCAAAGGCGGTCATACAAAGTCCTCGATATACGTGGTGCAAGCAGGCGATTGGATGGTGCCAGTATACCTGCCGGCGTGGGTAAGGCGTTCTAAGGTGAGGCGCAGGCGGGCGGGTTCTCTCTTATGTATGGGGTCTCCCATAACAGGTGGTGCCACGTGTGCGGAAGGAACAATTTCCCGCAAGGCGGCACACGGCGCATGTAGGGCGGTCGCTCGTGGTCGGAGCTTTACCTGCAAAGAGGCCAATCATGGCCGTCACGCTCTTAGAAGGGAGGAGCAGGTGGTTGGGTGTGACGGTAAGACCAATGAGGCGTCCGGCGTTGAGGCTCGTCACGATGGCGTCTTGCGCCTCAAGCGGGCAGTCGCCATAGCCGCATGAAAAGCGGCTGTTGCGTGCGAAGCCTGCTGTAGCCGCCAGCTGCTCGATTTCGCTATCCATGGCATCTACCGCAGCCTCGATATAGGCCGAGCACGCGGCGTCGAGCAAGGCGGCGTCGAGCGGGCTTTGTCCGCCCTGCGTGCGCAGGCGCCGTTCGCTTTCCATGCCCAGCGTGGCAGCCAAAAGCGCACAGCCCTGGGCATCTTTGAGGTGGCGAAAGATGTCTCGCCCATCGAGCTCAACGGTTGTGCCGGCAAGCCGGATGCAGGGCTCGCCCGCCGCGTTGGTTCCTTGGGCATCAACAGGGAACACCTGCCATATGCCCCGGGGAGTCACGGTGCGTTCAAGCTCTGCGGCAACGCGCTCTATGCGCGCCGCGAGTGCCACTTCCAGCTCCTGGCCGTTATAGCCGAGGTACCGCAGCATCTCGGCGCGGTCGATATGGGGGCGCAGCGCATCTGCTGACATGTAGCGATGAAGCTCCGCCAAGCCATGGGGGAGTGGCGGATTTCCCGCTTGCGTTCCCATGCTTACGCGCACCTCGAAGGTGCAAGGGTTTGCATGGCGGCCTCGGCCACATCGGCACGGTTCATAGTGTATACGTGCAGGCCGTCCGCTCCATGAGCTGCCAAGTCTTCTAACTGCTTGCAGGCATACTCAATACCGGCGGCGCGCAGGCTTTCGGGATCATGCTCATAGCGGGCAAGGATCTTGATCACCGGCGCGGGAAGCGAAGCCGCGCAGGTGAACACCATGCGGGTGACCTGCTGCTTGCTGGTAAAGGGCATAATGCCAGCGGTGATGGGAACGGTGATGCCCGCGGCGTCGGCAAGCTCACGGAACCGGTAGAAATATTCGTTGTCAAAGAAGAGCTGGGTGACAAAAAAGCTTGCTCCCGCCTCTTGCTTTTGCTTGAGATGTTTGACCGAGGTGGCAAGGTTATCGCAGGTAAGATGGCCTTCGGGATAAGCAGCGCCGCCTACGCAGAAGCCCGCGTCGCAAAGAGCCGGTATGAGGTCTTTGGCATACGGGAAGGCAAGCTCGCCCGCTTCCGCCTCGCTCATGCCCGCCGGAAGATCACCGCGCAGGGCCAGGACGTTTTCAATGCCAGCCGTCTTAAGCTCTACGATTTTCTCGGCGAGTGCCTCGGGGGTAAGAGAGATGCAGGTAAGGTGGGCCACCGAGGGAATGCCAAACTCGGAAGAGATCATCGATGCGATAGCGGCTGTTGCGGCGGAGTTGCCCGAGCCTCCCGCCGAGTAGGTTACGCTTACAAAGTCGGGTGCGAGCCGTGAGAACCCTTGAGCGACTTCACGGGCGCGATCGAGGGTGAGCTCGCCTTTGGGCGGAAACATCTCAAACGATATGGGCTGGATGCCGGCGGCACGCGCGTTGGCAAAAATGTGATCGACTCTCATGGTGTATCCCTTTGGTTGTACATAGTTCGAAGGGCATCATACACCGGAGGCGTTGCGTGTTTGCGATATCGCGGGTAAGGAAATGCGTTGTTCACGGGCGGTGAGCGACGGCCCAAGGTGGTGCCGAGCCATAGGACATAGCCCCTAGGATATCCTCGGGGCCACGTCCTAAAGATGCCATGCGCGAGACGCTACGCCAGGATTTCTTGCGCGCAGGCCATCCCATCGGCGATGGCGTTAACAACCAGCGATGCGCCGCCACGAGCATCTCCGCAGGCCCAGATGCCACCGGTGGGTTCGATAGCTCCCTCGGCGCATGCGCAACGGTGGCTGTCAGGCGTTGCCATAACGGGGAGCGGGCGCCCGTGTCCAGGCGCCGGCAGTGTTGCGCCAAAGGCGTCCATGATGGCGTGCTGGGGGCCAACAAATCCGCAGGCGATCAGCACGAGTTGGGCGGGCAGCTCGCGCTCGCTGCCCGCAACGGGCGTCGGCGCCCCGTCCGACCAGTCGAGGTCGACAATCTTGAGCGCACGAACGTGCCCCGCGTCGTCGGTGAGCACCTCGCGCGTATCAATCGACCAGTTGCGCATTTCACCGTCCATGAGCGCGATGGCCTCTTCTTGGCCGTAATCCGTCTTTTTGATATGGGGCCATTGAGGCCAGGGGTTATCGGGCGTGCGGCTTACCGGAGGTTCCGGTATAACCTCAAGCTGGCGGACACTCCGCGCACCTTGGCGCACGGCGGTACCCACGCAGTCATTGCCCGTGTCGCCTCCGCCAATGACCACCACATCGAGGCCGCGGGCCGAGATGGCAGGGTCGCTGCCGTCGAGAACAGAACGCGTAGACGCCGTGAGGTAATCAAGCGCCATGACAACGCCTGTGGCATCCATGCCAGGAACCGCGAGGGTGCGCGCCTCCCGCGCGCCGGCGGCAATCACAACGGCATCGCAGGTTTGGGCGAGCTCGGCTGCTACGGCTGGATCTGCCGCATTGGTGTTCAGGCGGAACACAATCCCGCGCTTCTCCATGAGGGCGCAACGGCGCTCCACCACGTCTTTGGGGAGCTTCATGGCAGGGATGCCATACATGAGCAGGCCACCAGGACGATCGGCGCGCTCAATAATCTCAACGTGTGCGCCCTTGCGGGCAAGCTCCCATGCGCAGGCAAGTCCTGCTGGTCCAGATCCAATGACGGCAATGTGCGGCGCGTCTGCGGCGGGTGCAGCAAATGGAGCAGGGCCGCCATGCGCCCACTCCCAATCGGAGATGGCACGCTCGGTGTCATGGATCGCCGTCGGTTCATTCTCAAGGGAGCCCAGATTGCAGGCTGCCTCACAGGGGGCAGGGCACACGCGGCTCGTAAACTCGGGGAGGGGGCTGGTGAGTGCCAAGCGGTCGGCAGCTTCGCGCCAGCGCCCGCGCCACACAAGGTCGTTCCATTCGGGGATGAGGTTGTGAAGTGGGCATCCGCTCGAGCGGGCGTGCCCAAAGGGGTGCCCCGCCTGGCAGAAGGCAACGCCGCACATCATGCAACGGCTTGCCTGGCGCCGCCGCTCATCCTTGCCAAGCTCGCGATAGAGCTCGTCAAAGTCGTGCACGCGCTCTGCAACGGGCCTCAGCTCGTGTGTCTTGCGGCTGTGGGTTAGAAACGCGCCTGGCTTACCCATGACGCTTCACCTCCTTTGCGCTTGTGACGGCTTCGAACGCCATCTCAAGCGCCTCCTCGTGCGTGACTCCCGTGCGCTTTGCTTCGTCCACAATGGCCATCACACGTTCGTATTCCACGGGCACCACCTTTACAAAGTGCGCGGCGATTGACTCAAAGCGATAGAGCATCTTGATGCCAAGGGGACTTTGGGTGGCGTGCACGTGTGCCACAATGAGCTCGCGGATTTGATTGATCTCCTGCTCGGTTGGCGCGCGTAGGGCCACGGTGTCTTTGTTGCAGTGGCGCTCAAGCGTGTGGTACTCGTCGTACACAAAGGCCACGCCTCCCGTCATACCGGCTGCGAAGTTGGGACCCACCTCGCCCAAGATAAGCGCCACGCCGCCCGTCATGTACTCGCATCCGTGTGCGCCAACGCCCTCAACGACCACCGTTGCACCAGAGTTGCGCACGCAAAAACGTTGGCCAGCGCGGCCGTTTACAAAGCCGCGGCCACTGGTGGCACCCATAAAGGCCACGTTGCCCACAATGATGTTCTCGTCAAACTTGTAGCTTGCCGAGGCATCGGGGCGCACCGATACCGTGCCACCCGAGAGGCCCTTGCCAAAGTAATCGTTGGCGTCGCCCTCAACGTTGAGCTCTATGCCGCGGGGCAGGAAAGCGGCAAAGCTCTGACCAGCGGAACCGGTGCAGTCCACAGTGATGAGCCCCTCGGGGAGGCCATCGGGGTGCGCCTTGGTGACCACGTGCCCAAGCATGGTGCCTACGCAGCGGTTGACGTTGGCGATATCGGCGTGGAAGCGCAGGGGCGTGAGGTGGCGCCGTGCGTCGGCCGTGTAGGGTACAAGCAGCGTGGCGTCGAGCGTGCGGTCGAGCTCGGCGTCTGCAGCCATCGAGGGCAGGTAGTGGGGGCAATCGGCGCCAGCAATCGCGGTGCCAAATTCGCAGGTGGCAGGCGCAAGAACGCAGGAGAGGTCGATGCGCTCGCTCTTCCAGTTGCCCTTGGCCGCCACTTGGCGCAAGCATTCGGTGTGGCCCACCATCTCGTCAACGGTCCTAAAGCCCAGCTCGGCCATAACGTGGCGCAGCTGTTCTGCCACAAAGAGCATGAAGTGCTCCACATGTTCAGGCTTGCCCGCAAAGTGGTTGCGCAAGCGGCAATTTTGTGTGGCGATGCCTGCCGGGCAGGTGTCTTGGTGACAGTCGCGCTGCATCAGACAGCCCATGGCGATAAGCGGCATGGTGGCGAATCCAAATTCCTCGGCGCCCAAAAGGCACGCCACGGCAACATCGGTGCCATCCATGAGCTTGCCGTCTGCTTCAAGCACCACGCGGGAGCGCAGGCCGTTTTTCACGAGCGTCTGCTGCGTCTCGGCAAGGCCCATCTCAAGCGGCAACCCTGCATGCCAGATGGAATCGCGGGGTGCGGCGCCCGAGCCGCCGTTATGGCCCGAGACGAGGATCTTGCCCGCGCCACCCTTGGCAACGCCAGTGGCAATGGTGCCCACGCCTGCCTCAGATACTAGCTTCACGCTTACACGTGCCTCCGGATTTGCGCAGGTGAGGTCAAAAATGAGTTCGGCGAGATCTTCGATAGAGTAGATGTCGTGATGGGGAGGCGGCGAGATAAGGCCGATGCCCGGGGTGGACTGGCGCACGCGCGCAATCCAGGGGTACACCTTTTTACCAGGCAAATGACCGCCTTCGCCAGGCTTTGCGCCCTGGGCCATCTTGATCTGCAGCTCGCGTGCCGAGGTGAGGTAGCGGCTGGTAACGCCAAAGCGGCCACTTGCCACCTGTTTGATGGCCGAGTTTGCAGAGTCACCGGATGCGAGTGGCGTTTCGCGCCGCGGGTCTTCACCGCCCTCGCCGGAGTTGGAGCGTCCATGCAGCCGGTTCATGGCGATGGCCATGCACTCGTGGGCCTCTTTGCTAATAGAGCCGTAGCTCATAGCGCCCGTGTTGAAGCGGCGCACGATGCTCGCCGCATCCTCCACCTCGTCAAGGGGGATGGCGTGCCTGCTGCTCGTATCAAAATCAAGCAGGTCGCGCAGGCGCACCGCGCGGCCGGGCCGATGCAGATGCTCGCTATAGGCGAGGAAGGTGTCAAAGGAGTTCTTGCGCACAGCCTGCTGCAAGAGGTAGATGGTGTCAGGGTCAATGAGGTGGTCTTCGCCGCCCACAGGACGCCACTTCGTGAGGCCAAGGCTGGGCAGGGCGTCCGGCGCGGGCGTCAGCTGTTGCTGGGTAGCAGCATCAAAGCGCTCGTTAAGCTCGCGCTCAACATCTGTTACACCAAGGCCGCCCACGCGTGAGACGGTGCCGGTAACATAGCGGTCCACCAGGCTATCCGCCAGGCCAACCGCCTCAAAAATTTGGGCAGAGTGATAACTCTGAGCCGTTGAGATGCCCATCTTGGACATGATGGATACAATGCCCGCCACGGCGGCATGGTTGTAGTTGGCGATGGCCTCATCGGCTGTGAGCACATCTCCGCTGGAGGTGGTAAGGTCGCCCTCCTCGGCCATGCGCGCCACAAGTGCATGGGCCATATAGGGGTAGATGCCGCTTGCCGAGTACGAAACAAGTGCGGCAAAATCGTGCGCCGAGATGGCGTCTCCGCACTCCACCACCAAATCGGCAAAGGTGCGCAGGCCGGCACGCATAAGGGCGTTGTGCACCGCGCCCACAGCAAGGAGCATGGGAATGGGCACCTCGTCCGCGTGGGTACGGTCGGAGAGCACCACGATGTTCACGCCTGCGCGTACGGCATCGATTACCTGACTACCCAAATGCTCGAGCGCGCGTTCGAGCGCTCCCGGCGCATCGGTGCGGCAGTAGACCGCACTAAACGTGCGAGCGGAGAAGCCGGCGCGGTTGATGGCGCAGATGCGGCGGAAGCCGTCCTCGGTAAGCAGGGGAGACTCCAGGCGGATGAGGCGGCACGCAGCGCGGCTATCCTCGAGAAGATTGCCATGATTTCCCAGGTAAAGCACCGTGGAAGTTACCAGCTGCTCGCGGGCGGCATCGATAGGCGGGTTTGTGACCTGGGCAAAGAGCTGGTAGAAGTAATCGTAGAACGAACGCGTTTTGAGCGAGAGGCAGGCAAGGGGCGCATCGATGCCCATTGAGGCGAGCGGGACCGACCCTGTGGCTGCCATGGGGCGGATAACCTCTTGGATATCGTCCCAGTGGTAGCCATATTTCATGGCATCAACCGGGTGTAGAGCATGTGTGCAAGTTGGCGTGGACTCGTTGGCCGCCGTCTTGCGCTCTTCGGGAGCCTCTAGGTCATCAACCGAGAGCGTTTCGTCGGCGATCCAGTCGCCAAAGGGTTTGAGCTTGGCAAAGCTGTTGCGAATCTCGTCGTTGTAGCGAATGCGGGCATGCTCCAGGTCGACCTCAAGCATCTCGCCGGGGCCCAGGCATCCGCTGGTAAGCACGTTAGCGGGGTCGATCTCGATCGCGCCTACCTCCGAGCACAGCAAAAAGCGGTCGTCGCGCGTAACAATGTAGCGCGCCGGGCGCAAGCCATTGCGGTCAAGCGCGGCACCGAGCGTGCGTCCGTCGGTGAAGGCGATGGCAGCCGGTCCGTCCCAGGGCTCCATGAGCATGGACTGATAGGCATCGTAGGCGCGGCGTGCCGGCGAGAGGGCATCGTTACGATCCCACGGCTCAGGCATAAGCAGCGATGCGGCGCGTGTGAGCGGACGGCCGTTCATCACTAAGAACTCCAGCACGTTGTCGAGAATGGCAGAGTCGGACCCCTCGCGGTTGATGATGGGGAGCACATGCTCAAGGTTGTGCTGGAAGATGGGGGAGTACAGATTGGGCTCGCGCGCGCGGATCCAGTTGACGTTGCCGCGGAGGGTATTGATCTCGCCGTTATGGATGATGTATCGATTGGGGTGCGCACGCTCCCAGCTGGGCGTGGTGTTGGTGGAGTAGCGCGAGTGCACGAGCGCCACGGCCGTTTTGACGGCAGCATCGTTGAGGTCGATGAAGAAACGACGCATCTGCGTGGCTACGAGCATGCCCTTGTAAACAATGGTGCGCGCGCTCATGGAGCACACGTAGAAGATTCTGTTGGCGAGCGCGTGCTCAGCATCGGCCCGCTTCTCGATGGTGCGGCGGCATACATAGAGTGCACGCTCGAAGGCGTCGCCGCGCCCCACGGTGTCGGGGCGGCCCAAAAAGGCCTGCTTGATGGTGGGCATGCAGGCGCGCGCCGTCTCACCCAGATCGTGCGCGTCTACGGGGACATCGCGCCAGAAAAGCACAGGGATGCCTTCCTCGGCGCAACCCTCTTCAAACAGGCGTTGAGCTACCGCAACGCCCAGTTCGTCCTGCGGCAAGAAAAGCATGGCCACGCCGTAATCGCCTTCCGCGGGTAGAAGCTGGCCGCAACGCTGCGCCTCTTTGCGAAAGAAGCGGTGCGGAATCTGAAAGAGGATGCCGGCGCCGTCGCCTGTGTTGTGCTCCAGCCCTTTGCCTCCGCGGTGTTCGAGGTTAACGAGTACCGAGAGGGCGTCGTCAAGAATCTGGTGGCTGCGCGTGCCGTCGAGCGCCGCGAGGGCACCGATGCCACAGGCATCGTGTTCAAACTCGGGACGGTAGAGGGTCTGGTGGGGCTCGGTTGTCATGGGTTCCCCTTTCGTGCTGGATAGGTGAGTGTCGCGCGGGTGTACGCGTATGGGTTTTGACCGGGCGTCAAGCAGGCGCGCGGACGCGACACGTGAGCGCGAGCGCGGCGTTTCATGCTAGGAGCGTTTCGTTGCGACGGGTTTTCTCGTCTGTTTCTTTGCGGTTTCCATCTGGTGACGTTTTTCGCACTGCCCATAGGCACGCCCGGTGTGTTGAGATGAAAAACACCTATGGTGAGCTGCGGAAATGCAAAGGGTACGCAAATGCCTCGTCACGTTTTTTGGGCTCGCTTATGCCTGCGGATTCCGTACGGCGCCGCAAACAAATCGTCATCGAGCTGTTGCAAGGCGGCAATACATGCGTAATTTGAAGGAAACAGGCCGCTTGTAATCTACAATGCGTTCTGTGGGATATGCGTCGGCGATTGCGGCCGGCGGAAACGAAGGGAGCCCCTATGGCCGATACCGAGCTTACCCATCGATTCGGTACGATGGTCTTTTCGGAGGACGTGATGCGCAAGCGCCTCCCCAAAGACATCTATAAACGCCTTGCCGCTACGATGGATCAGGGTGCGCCGCTCGATCTGGACGTGGCGAATGCGGTCGCGCACGCCATGAAGGAGTGGGCGATTGAAAACGGTGCCACCCATTATGCGCACTGGTTCCAGCCGCTTTCGGGCATCACCTCCGAGAAGCATGACAGCTTCCTCGAACCCAACCACGATGGCACAGCTATCACCAAGTTCACGGGCAAGAACCTCATCCAGGGCGAGCCGGACGCGTCGAGCTTCCCCAACGGTGGCCTTCGTGCCACATTCGAGGCGCGTGGCTACACCGCTTGGGACCCCACGAGCCCTGCGTTCATTAAAGACGAGGTGCTTTGTATCCCCACTGCGTTTTGCGGCTACAACGGCGAGGCGCTTGACAAGAAGACGCCACTGCTGCGCTCCATGAAGGTGCTCGACGTTCAGGCTAAGCGCGTGCTCGCACTTTTTGGCAAGCATCCCAAGCGCGTGGTGCCCAATGTTGGCCTTGAGCAGGAGTACTTCCTCATTAAAAAGGATGCCTATCGCAAGCGTCGCGATCTGGTGATTTGCGGGCGCACGCTGTTTGGCGCGCCGCCGTGCAAGGGCCAGGAGCTCGAAGAGCACTACTTTGGTGCCATCCGCCCCTCGGTGTCTAAATACATGAAGGCGCTCGACGACGAGCTGTGGGCGCTGGGCATTCCGGCAAAGACCAAGCATAACGAGGTGGCACCCTGCCAGCACGAGCTTGCGCCGGTGTATACCGAGCTCAATGAGGGCATCGACAACAACATGCTCGTCATGGAGAAGATGAAGCTCGTAGCCTCGCGCTTTGACCTTACGTGCCTTCTGCACGAGAAGCCGTTTGAGGGCATCAACGGCTCGGGCAAGCACAACAACTGGTCCCTTGGCACCGAGGACGAGAACCTGCTTGATCCGGGCGACACACCGCTTGAGAATCTGCAGTTCGTGGTCTTCCTTACCGCGGTTATCGAGGCGGTGGACAAGTACCAAGACCTGCTGCGTATGTCGGTGGCGAGCTGTGGCAACGATCACCGCTTGGGTGCCAACGAGGCGCCTCCGGCCATCGTTTCCATCTTCTTGGGCGACCAGCTTACCGAGGTGGTCCAGAAAATCATGGACGGCAAGGCGAGCGTTCACGCCACCCACGGCGTGCTCGACCTGGGTGCCGACGTGCTGCCCAACCTTGAGCAGGACAACACCGACCGCAACCGTACCTCTCCCTTTGCCTTCACGGGTAACAAGTTTGAGTTCCGTGCTGTGGGCTCTGAGGCCAACCCCTCCGACTGCAACCTGGTGCTCGACACGGCCGTTGCCGAGTCGCTCAAAGAGTTCGCCGATGCACTCGAGGGCCTTACCGGCGAGGAGTTCCAGGCGGCCGCGCTTGACTACTGCAAGAAGACGCTGAATGAGCACCGTCGTATTCTCTTCTCGGGTGATGGCTACTCCGACGAGTGGCAGGCCGAGGCAGAGCGTCGCGGTCTTGCCAACCTGCGCACCACCGCCGATGCGCTGCCCGCGATGGTTAACGAGAACAGTCTGGCGCTGTGGACCAGCATGGGTGTGCTTTCCGAGACTGAGGCGTTCAGCCGTTACGAGGTGAAGCTCGAGAAGTACAACAAGCTCATGAACATTGAGGCAACCACCATGATCCGCGAGGCGCGCCGCACGTATCGCCCGCAGATTACGGCCTATGCCACGAAGGTTGCCAAGGGTCTGGAGATTATCCACGCTGCTGGTGCCGATGCGGCGATGGAGTGCGAGAAGAACACGCTCAACAAGCTGTGCGACGGCATTACCAAGATCAACGATGCCATCAAGGAGCTTGATGCGCTGCACGCCAAGGCCGAGGGCATTTTGGACGCGCAGGAGCAGGCCAACTGCTACGCGCACGAGGTTGCTCCCGCTATGGAGTGCCTGCGCTCTGCCGTGGACGCCATGGAAGAGATTGTTGCCGCCGACTACTGGCCCGTCCCAACCTACGACGAGATTCTGTTCTACGTGTAGCGTTTGTACCGGGGCCTAGCTGGTGAACACAGGTCGTGAACTGCGACAACGTGTTTACTGATGGGCTGTAAGGTGTGTTTGCGGCGCGCCTTGCCACGTTTGGCGAGGCGCGCCGTGCTTTGCAGTTGCAAGCCGGGGCTTCTTTGGTATACTAGGTTTTCGCTGTCCCCATCGTCTAGAGGTCTAGGACGTCGCCCTTTCAAGGCGAAGATCGCGGGTTCGAACCCCGCTGGGGGCACCATCGAAGCTACAAGCCCGGTGCCGTCACGGTGCCGGGCTTTTTGCTGTCCAGCGCCGGGGGTCGAACCGGGAGGTCGCGAGACTGAGCGAACGCGCGAGCGTTCGCCAGCGAGCGTGCGAGGGCGCAAAGCGCCCGGAGCTGCGGATCCGCGCAGCGGAGACGCGAACCCCGCTGGGGGCACCATCGAAGCTACAAGCCCGGTACCGTCACGATGCCGGGCTTTTTGCTAGCCCGCGCCGGGGACAGCACGGAGATTTATAAGCCAGGGGTGCCTTTTCTGCCGAAACCGATCAGCTCTCATGCGATCCGAAGCGGCCTGAATGAAAATGGATGCGGTTATCCGACGTTTTGGGCGCACTGCCTGAGTAGACTCGCCTTTCTCTGGAACAAAAGCCCAGGTAGAAACATTGTCGTTTCCCCGTATACTCGGAGGGTCGGGGTAAAATGTCGGATAACCGCATCCATTTTTTCTGGAGCGTCCGAGACGAGTGGATTTGATGCTCGGAACGGCTGCAGATGGCGGCCGCCTGTCGAATATAAGGCAAAGATGAGCCGATTTTCGATGACTTCAGCAGGTTGCGTGAGTGGATCATGCCTCTGTGGCTTGATAGCGCATGGCCTGCCGCTCGGCGGGCGAGAGGCGTACCCGCGGTGAAAGAATGACGTGCGTACGGCAATAGTCAAGGCAGAGGTCACAGCCCGCACAGGCATTTACATCGATGGATGCCGCTGGCGGTTGGAACGAGAGTGCTGGACATCCGGTGATTTGCACGCAGCGCTGACAACCAACGCACGAGATGCGATCTACCTCGGCTGCTTCTAGGGGGTGGCGCGCCTGCAGCTGCGCACAGGGTGAAGCGAAAATGATGCAGGTAATACCAGGCGTCTGAGCGGCTTTGGTAACAAGGTCGCCCGAGACAGCCGTATCAAAGGGGTCGGCTACATATACCTCGTGCGCACCTAGCTTGCGCGCCCGGTCGCCCAAGCTCTCAAGGGCCTTGGCGTCAAGGTAGGCGCGGCTTGATGCCAACACGCAGAGAATTACATGCTCGCCCTCATCGGCAAGGTGGGCAAATGCCTCCGCTGCATCATCTGCGCCAAACTGAGTATCGGGAACAAAGTGCGCACACACCGAGACCGGGCGGCTGCCCGCATTGCCCGCCTGCGCAGTCGCGGGCACGGGCTGCGCATAGCGGGGGAGCAAACGCGCCATGCCGCCGGGACAGGCGGTGGCTGCAGGATGAACCTCGCCTACCACGGTGCAGCCAGCGTCTCCGCAAAACACCTTGCCTCGCCCGCGTCCCAAGGCGTCTTTCACCACCACATAGGCGGCGCGATGGGGGCATCCGGGGCAGCACACGCCTGCTTCGGGTTTACGCATTGTCCTCATCTCCCGTGTTGGGCTCGCGCGAAAGCAGTTCGAGCTCAAAGTTGAGCGCGCATCCTGCCATGGGATGGTTGAAGTCAAAGATGGTGTAGCCGTCGTCCTGCACATGCACCACGCGCGCCAGCTGTTGGTAGCCCTCGTCGTTCATGAGGTAAATCATCTCACCGGGCACCAAGTCCTCGTAGTTGGGGATGTCGGTGGTGGGCATCTGATACAACAGTTGCGGATTGGACTCGCCGTAGGCGTCCTTGGGCTCCAGGCGCACCTTTTTCTTGTCACCGGGTTCCATGGTGCTCACGGCTGCTTCAAAGCCGGGGATTACCTCGTGCTTGCCTTCAACATAGGTGAGCGGCGTGCGCCCACGGGTGGAGTCAAACACTTCGCCGTTGTCAAAGCTGCCGGTGTAGTGAACAGTAACAGTGTTATGGAGGGAAATAGCGGTCACAAGCGCTCCTTGTAGCTATGGGAACCCTGCACAAACAGGGCAATTCGCATCCGTTGTACTATAACGCATTCCGCGTGTTGGCCGCGCATGTCAGGGTGAGGAACAGAGGCTAGGATGTGCCTTATGCGAGGGGGCGTGGTGCATCCGCAGACTTGCAGCCCTGCGGCCCCGCGATTCCAAAGGGGTTCACAGGTCTCACGGCTTCGTGGTTCCTGCATCTAGCGCCTGGCCTTAGAACCCATGTCGCTCCGCAAAGCCCTCCGATGCCTCAAAGATGCCCTCAACCGTTTCAGCCCAGGGTACAAAATCGGGTGTGTCGTAGACGGCTCCCTCAGCTTCCCATACCGCCTGATGCACGAGCTTCCAGCGGTCGTGCACGGTGGGGCGAACTGGCAGGTATGGATTGATGTACGTGGGGTTGAGCAGCAAGAACGCGCCGCCATCGCATTGTTGGGAAAACTCGCGCAGCGCACGACGCGCGGGCCGCTCTTTGCCCTCTTTGTAGAGCAGCAGCGTGCGGGCCAGCAAAAACCAGGGGGAATCGTCAACGCCATGAAGCAGGGGGTCCTCAACATATCCCTCGGCTGCTGCCTGAGCATGCCGTTGCTCCAGCTCGTGCACGAGGGCAAAGAAGCCGTCGGAATCCTCCAAGCGGGCAAGCGAGAGCAGCACCGTGCCTTCGGCATGGTTGGGGTAACCTACGGCGCGCATCACCGTGCGGGCATAGCGAGCCGCTGCCCGATAGCGTGCGCTTGCGAGCGAGAGCTGCGAGATGGCTTCAAGGGTGTGCAGCCATCCTACCAGGGCGGGCTCGGTGCGCGTGAGTTCCGCGGCGGAGCATCCGGTCTCGGCAAGCAGGTCGGACTTCCAAAAATGAGGCGCCTCCTCATCAAAGCCTGCCGCGCACGTTTCGAGGCGTTCGCGGGCATAGGCTTCAATCTTCATGAGGTCGCTCAGGCAGGCGTCAAGCCCCTGGTCGGTAAGCATGGCGCCCACGAGCTGCGCGTCGATAACCTGCGGCTCCGCCTGGGCAATCTCGTGCATTGCGTGGCGCGTTTGGTCGAAGAGCTCCGCGCGCTTGCGCTCAAACTCCTCGTCGGGAAGATCGTCCATGCGCGCCAAGGCATCCATAAGGTGCTCATGTGTGCGCGCATACGAGATAAGGGCGCGGGCGAAATCGGTCTGGGCGTAGTGCTCAGGCCGCTTTGCTACATCGTCGTGCAGGAGCTTCTGTGCCGCCTCGATGAGGTCGGGATGGTCGGCGCGATAGGTGCGCTCAAGATATGCCCGCACATAGCGCTGGGGATCCATTAGTTCTCACCACCCAAATGTGGCCGCTGGGCGGTGCTTGCGTGGCGATCTTGCTCGCCAAAGGCCTCGCGCACCAGCTCATGCGAACCCACCCACGTGGCAAAGCACGCGTTGGTGGGGGAGCCCATGCCTTCTTGCAAGAGAGGTGTCGCCTCGCTCAGGGCCAGGATGAGCTCGTCATCAGTCTGCGGTGTCACGTTCACGCGCGCGTACACGCCCTCGGGAAACTCCGCCTGATAATAGAGCGCCCGCGCGGCGCGGGGGTAGAGGCGCAAGATGTTGCGCAGCACGCGCGTAGCGCCGGCGAAATCAAATTCGTGGTAGGCAACCGAGAGCTCTGCGATGAGCGACCACGCGTCGGGGATTTTTTCGCCCTGGTGGTTGCGACGGCGGAGGATACCGCCCGCTTGGAACGATAGGCGATGACGTGCGCGGTAGCGGCGCAGGTCTTCGCGGCTGCACTCAAGCTTAGCCATGATGAAAAGGCCCGTGAAGCGGATATCGGCGGGGTCGTCGGGCGCCAGCGCCAAGCTCTCTTCAACGGCATCCAAAGCCAGGCGATAGCGGCCGGCGATGAGCGATTGCGAGGCGAGTGCGGCTAGCCAGCGCAGGTACGGGCGGCGCGCCAGGTCGCCGGCAAACTCGCGGTCATAGGGGTCCGATGTGTGGACAAGCGCCTCATCGAGACTGCGCTTCACCTCATCTTTGTGGGCAAGCAAGTACTCCATATAGCTCGTGTTGGAGTCTGCCTGCAGCGCTGTGAGCATGCGCTGGGCGTCCCAGTTATCCTTGTCGAGCGAGATTGCCTCAGCAAGCTCGTGCTCGGCCTCGTTGGCCTCCTCCTCGGCTTGGGTATCATCGGGGATGAACGGCACACGGTAGTCGATAAGCTCGGTGGCGCGTGCTACCAAATGGAAGGAGCGATCGCGGTCGCTTTTGATAAGCTGCGACGGGTCCTCCTGGAACTCCTCCATACAACGCTCGATGAAGGGCTGGTTTTCCAGGGGCATGATGCGCTTGCGCCGCATGGTTGCAAGAATAAGCCGGTGGCAGTCTTCTTGAATGGGATCGAAGGCCATGCCCCCTCCTCTCATAGTGATGACGATGTGGCGCCTGGAAGTGTTACCCCAGCGCCGCCGTTTGATATATGGCAACAGTGTACCCCGAGTTTTGCTGCGGGTTGTGCAGGGCCTGTTGCGAGATGGCCGGTGGGCCGCCTCGCTGTCCCGGTGAGGTTACCTTTGCTGTCCTCTACACCAGCTCTGCCGCATCTTCTTCGTGCTCAACGATTTCCACCACCATGCCGTGGGGGAGGCACACAATCTGCTCGCCCGCCCGCGAGATGGGGTCGTGGTCTACGCATACCTGGTTTGAGCAGTTGGCCTCGGTTACATCCACCGTGCCGGAGCTGATGCTCACCACGTTGTACCAGGTTGTATGGTCTGAACGGTCCGACTCCACCGTGTAGG
>DVID01000002.1 GCA_018711625.1 Candidatus Limicola stercorigallinarum
GCGTAGCATCTACCACGAGGATGGCACCTTCGCACGCCGCAAGAGAACGGGACACCTCGTAGGTGAAGTCCACGTGGCCCGGCGTGTCGATAAGGTTGAACTGGTACGTCTCGCCATCGTCTGCGGCATACATCACGCGCACGGCGTTACTCTTGATGGTGATGCCGCGCTCGCGCTCGATGTCCATCGAGTCAAGGAGCTGCGAGGCCATATCGCGCTCTTCAACGGTATGCGTCAGCTCCAAGATGCGGTCGGAGATGGTGGACTTGCCGTGGTCGATATGGGCCACAATGGAGAAATTCCTGATATGTGAGGTGTCGTGTGTCTTCATGCTGCCTATCTTACAAAGAAAGAAAAAGCCCCGCAATCGCAGGGCCTTGGAACAAACCGATGTCGATGCGCAGGCATCCGACGTTGTGGGTGTGAACCTAGTTGAGGGTCTTGAGCAGGTGAGCCACGCCCGACTTGCGGTTGCCAGCCTGGTTCTTGTGGATGATGCCCTTGGCAGCGGCCTGATCGAGATGCTTGTATGCACGGGCAGCAGCGGTCTGAGCGGCCTCGGCGTTGCCCTCCTCAACAGCGACCCTGACGTTCTTCACGAGCGTCTTGAGCTCGGAGCGCACAGCGCGGTTGCGCATACGGGCCTTCTCATTGGTGCGGATACGCTTCTTCTGAGACTTAATGTTTGCCACTTCTGGAGTTCCTTTCGAGTTTCTTCACTACGAAATATTATCCGGCCTCTGAGACACGGTTGAGGTCACAAGCCGAAATTGTAGCATGACCAGCAACTTCCGGGAAGTGGTGATGCTGTGAATTATCAGAGCAATCGCCTCAGTAAGGTACTTTCCAGACGAATTGCGCCCCCTGCTACGACACAAGACGTGCGATCCAGAGCGTGAGCGCCGTCTCAGAATCCTTGGAGCCTTTAAGCGCCTCTTCTACCGATATCGCCTCACGCAGCGCATCTACAAGCTCCTCCATGCGGAAGCACCGTGCCCACATGAGGTGGTTTTTCACCTGCCATGATTGCACACCAAGCGTAGCGGCAAGCTCGCGACCCTGCCCGCGCGCATCGAGCGCCTTGGCGCAGATAAGCTCGCGCAAGCGGGTGCAGACAAGCGAATACGTGCGCATTTCGCTATGGGGCGGCAAGAGGCGCAACAGCTCAAACGTGCGCGCGCTATCTCGGGCAGAAAGCGCATCGAGAAAATCCCATGGCTTCACCTCTGCGGTGCGCACCACCAGTCGCTCAACATCCGTGCGCTCAATACGCTCAGACCCCACCATCGCTGCAAGCTTCTTAAGCTCGTTATCGAGCATGCGCGTGCTCTCGCCCACGCGAGCCACCAGCTCTTGTGCGGCATCCTCCGTCATGGTTTTGCCATAGCGACGCATCATGCCTTGCACTTGACGGGGAACTTCCCACCGTTTCTTGGTGGAGCAGTCAATGACCGCCTTAGGCCCCACTTTAGCTATTGCCTTGTAGAGGCGTGTGCTCTTAGCGAGGCTCGTAGCCGTGATGAGACAAACGGTGGTGGGGGCAGGGTTGGCGCAATATGCCACGAGCATCTCGCTCAAAGGCTTGGCCAGTTTATCGCAGCCGCGCAAAATGACCAGACGGAAATCGGAGCCCATGGGGAAGGTATTGAGCGATGAGAGGATATCATCGGGTTCATGTTCACCTCGATCAAGCTCTCGCTCGTCAAGGTTGAAATCGGCCATACCGCTCGCCTCAAGCCGCGTCTTGAGGCGGGAGATTGCGGCATCGCGCTTGACCTCATCGGCGCCAACCGCCAGGTACACGGGAAGGAGCGACGCCTCAGCCACGGCGATCACCTCCTCGCGCATGGAGCACAAGCGATAGGTCCTCGCGCACCAAAAGCCAAATGAGGGCAAGCACCACAAGCACGTTCATCAGCATGGCACCCCCGATTGCAAGCGCACCCTGAGTGGTGGAGATGAGAGCGATCACGGCTGCCACCACAAGCACGAAGGCCACAGACGCTCCAAGCGCCAAAACATCAATCGATGTCCGCTCCGGGTTCACTCCTGGTTGCATGCGCTGCGCTTCCTGACTAAGCAGGGTACCAGCGCGAACTAACGCCATGAAACCCACAACGCCAAGCAAGCCCGCCATAAGCCAGGTAGCAACGTTTTCATCTGTGGCTACCACAAACGATGAAAAGCCCACGAAGGCAACCGCGACCGCGAGCACGGCAAACGTAAGACACAGCAACGCACCCGTACGCTTTACCAACGCACGGCCGGCGCACTCATCGCTGTCGTCGAGAAACATCCACCATACTATCGAGGTAAGACATACCAGAGAAACGAGGGCAACAAGCAACTCCTCAGCTGCCTGCGGGAGACCCAAAGCGGAAAGCACCACCGGAAAGATGGGCGTGGCATAGGCAAGTACAAGATAGAACACAAACAGCACATGGCCAACGATCAAGCTTCCCCTGTGAACCATGGCACCCCCTGCCCCTCTTGAACACGTTGCCTCATTCTACCCTGCCGCGGCGTGTCGATTCCACATCATAGCCTCCGGCACGTGGAGTGATGTACACGTCTCCCACCTCAGCAGTGCAAATGGCAACGGCCCCCGCCTCCTCTACAAGCGCCATAGACTCAGGAGCAGGATGACCATAAGCGTTATCTTTGCCGGCGCTTGCCACCGCCACCGCAGGATCAAGCGCATCAAGGAGCTCCTTTGATACCGATTCCTTTGATCCATGATGTCCCATCTTCAGAACATCGATATGGCCAATCTCATCTGCAACATCCTCCAACACGGGAGCCTCGGCGTCACCTGTCAGGAGCATCGTCAACGCTGCATCCCCGCCGGTGTAGCCCACATCAAGCACCAACGAGTCCTCGTTTTCCTCTCCCACCACCGGCTCGTCGGGTAACACCATCTCGCAGAAAAACCCTCCTACGTAAAGGCCATCGCCCAACGAGAGCTCCACCACAGGTATGTCAAGCTCCGCAACCTCAGCAGGAATGGCATCGCAAGCGCCCTCCGCCACCACGAGCCGGTCTATAGCAACCCCCGCCGCCACGGTAGGCAGACCACCCCAATGATCGCGGTCCCAATGCGTGATCACCACCGCATCAAGATGGCTCACATGATTGCGCGACAGCGCCGCAGCGGTAGCCTCGTCAATCCCGGCGTCCACCATGATGCACGCAGCCCCTTCGCGAAGCACAATCGCGTCTCCCTGCCCCACATCGAGCACAATGGCCTGCGCGGGCGCCATATATGTCCAGCGTACCGTCGAGGCGACAACCGTCACCGCAACAAGCGCACAACCACTCGCCAACACGGGGAGCGAGGCGTCCCACCACCCCAGATACAGCGCGGCAGCACATACGTAGGGGGCAAACGCCACCATGCCGTCAATATCCACCGCAAGAGAAGCGCCCGGAATGGACGCAAGTATTGCAACAAGAAAGAGCGAAAGCCGCGCAAGCGCAAGCGGCAGTACGAGCAACCACCCCAAAAGCTGAGGGGCCGAGGCCACGAGAAGCACCACGGGCAGGCCCACCGTCAAAAGCGCACTCATCACTGGCCCGAGAACCAAGTTAGCAAGCGGAGCGATAAGAGAAAGCTCTCCGAAGAGCGGCAATGTGAGAGGAAGCGTAGCTGCTTGCGCCACGAGCGTGAGGGCCAACGCAGCTGCAAGCGTTTGTGGGAGACGCAAGCGTTGGAGCACATAGGTGAGGTAAGACGCAAACGTCAAGATGAACAGAACGCTTGCCGCCGAAAGCTGAAACCCAAGGTCATATGCAACGCCGGAATCGAGCGCGACCAACACCACAATGGCAACCATAAGTCCCGAAAGCCCGTGGCCCCGCCGACCAGATAAGGTGGAGACCATGGCTACGAGCACCATGACAAACGAACGTACCGCAGAGGGCGCCGCTCCCGTAAAGAGCACATACCAACCCATACCCACCGCCACGACGGCGGTGGTGATGCGCCGTCCACAGCCCAGACGCTCAAGCACCATCATCACAAGGGCCGACACCAGCGTGAGATGGCTTCCCGACACCGCAATGAGATGCGTGGTTCCCGTGCGCGAAAATGCCTCCGAAGAGGCCGATCCACTTTGCTCGGTGGTGCGTCCGCATACAATACCTGCAATAAGTGCATGGGCATCCGACGTATCCGGGTCAATGCCAGCGAGTATGCGCGACCGCAGTGCGTCAATGGGACCAGAACGATCGGCCGAGCGCCGAACGCGCACCATCGTCACACCGCACACCGTGCCCGCCATATAGTCGCGTTTGCCCCAGGCGTTTGCATCAAGCGGTGTGAAACGACCCACCAGCGAAAGCTCGGTCCCCGCTTCAAACGTCGTATCTCCTGTAAGCTCCACAACCGCGCCTGTGTTCTGGCCATCCAGATATACCTCAGCCGTCATCGATACGCCAAAGGTTGTGTTCGCAGGGTCACCTTGTACAACAAAGACATAGGCACTCACGGGATTCCCCGAAAGCGCCTGAACGCCCAAAGACCGCTGCTCGATGCCGCTCCATCCACCAAGAGCGCCCACCGCAAGGCCAGCACCCAAACAAACAAGATAGACACTAAAGCGTGTTAAGGCCTCGGCTCCAAAACGCCATCTCCGTATGCATACTGAAAGAAGGACCACGCATGCCCCAAGGCCCACAAACGCGGCCACACACGCCGGACTTCGCGCAATGGCACCGGAACCCTCGTGTGTCCAATCGCTCCAGCCCGCCTCCATCACGGCCACCGAACTCAAAAGCGCGCCGGCCGCCATGCCGGTCATGGGCGGCAGATATGGGCGCGGCGGCTTCACCACATCCCGGGAGCGCGTCATACGCATATGAGGTCCTTGAGATTCTCGAACTTCTTCTCCCCTATGCCCGAGACGCGCATAATGTCTTCAATTGACGTGAATGGCCCCTGCTCTTCACGGTCCTTCACGATCGCCTGTGCTGTTGAGGGCCCTACGCCTGGTAAGGTATCGAGCTCGTCAACACCAGCTGTATTGATATTGACCGGCGAAGACGCAGTGTCTGTGGCCAACGAACCCGTTGAGCCCGTACCCGCACCCGAGGTCCCATCTGTTATGCCTGCCGAGGGAAGCTCCTCACCCTCCTTAGGAACGATGATTTTCTGACCGTCAGTGAGTATCGCCGCACGGTTGATGGCGCCTAAATCCGCGTCAGCGGTAGGACCACCTGCCGCTGTCAGGGCATCTGCAACACGTGAACCAGCAGGTAAGGTCACCACTGAAGGTGTTACCACAGCGCCCGAAACATCTACCACTACGAGGTCAGCAGGTTCTTCAGATTCATCCTCGACGCTCGCAGATGAAGGCTCTTCCTCATCTGTATCGTCATCCTGCTCAACGCCGGTATCTTGATCAGTGTGCCATGCTCGTGCCCCCTGATCATCGGCGCGCACGATGGCAATGGTCTCGCGCTGCGCACATTGGTATCCCAACAGTGCCGTCACAAACGCCACAATCGCCAGCACACATACCGCAATAACCATGCCTGGCCTTAGACGCGTGCGAGCAACCGCATGCCTGAGGCCATCCAACGCCTTATCTTGAACCTGCTGTGCCAACAAGCATCGCCCCCTCATAACCATGCTCGCACGGTCATGAGAGGGCGATGAGATCAGGCAGAAAAACTTGATTGCGACCTTACGGGAATCTTCCCAAAATCTAGCCTACGTTTCCGCTCACCAAAGCTTAAGAACGGAACACCGGAGAGGCTGGCTAGGCGCGCGGCAGCAGCTCGTCGTGACGCTCGCGAAGTGCACGTGGTGGACGGTAGGAGCCACTTTCAAAGTCGATGTATTCCACGCGTTCGAGCAGTTCTTCAATCATCACGTCGTGGTCAAACATATCCCACGCCGCATGCACTTCATCTAGACGTGCGTGAGTCTCCGGACGGCGCGGCATAAAGAGCGTGCAGCAATCAGGGGCCGTCTCGCAGGAGATGTCGTAGGTGCCGATGCGCTGCGCACGCTCGATAATCTCCTGCTTGTCCGAACCAATAAGTGGTCTAAACACCGGAATATCGACAACCTCGTTCACGGCCATGATGTTCTCAAGTGTCTGCGAAGCCACCTGACCAAGTGATTCGCCTGTCACGATGGCCTTCGCGCCCTCAATGCGAGCAATGCGTTCGGCCAGCGCATACATAACGCGGCGGTACATGATCACGCGCAAATCGCTCGGGCACGCAAGCGAAATCTGACGCTGGCAATCTCCAAAGGGTACAACGTACAGACGTCCGATTTGAATAGCTGGTGCGTATGCCTTGATGATGTCTTGGCAAAGCATCTCGCTCGTATCGGCAGTTTGGGGACGTCCCGAGAAGTGAATGGGGACGCAGACAGCTCCACGGCGCGCGAGCATCCAGGTTGCCACCGGCGAGTCAATACCCGAGGAAAGTAGCGTGACAACCTTGCCTGCACTCCCCACGGGAAGACCGCCCACGCCGCGATCGGAGCGAGCATACACGTAAACACTCCCCTGCACCACGAGCACATGCACAATAACATCAGGCGCGTGCATGCGCACCGTCTTCTCGGGGAACGCCTCGCAAAGAACCTCGCCTACCTGAGCATTAAGCTCAAGTGAAGTAAGCGGATAATCGGTGTTTGAACGCTTGGCCTGCACCTTGAAAGTTTGATAGGGCTCGCATTCCCTCAGGGCGGCAACCGCAGCACGACAATACTCGTGAGGCTCACGATTGGTGTGATACGCAAGCGACACGCGTGCTACACCAGGAATACGTAAAAGCACCGGGAAAGCGCGCTCCGCCTCGCCGGGGCGCGAAAAGGTAACCAGCAGATGGCCCGAGATTCTCGTCACGCACGAAACGGAAAAGGCGGCCAGAGCCGCCTTGATGGAGTCCATGAGGATATGTTCAAAATGGGACCGGTTCTTTCCCTTAAGACCCACCTCATGATAATGGATCAAACAGACCCGGCTCGCCATTTACGCGCCCACCGCCTTGTTGTGACCCAAAGCGCGATGGAACTTCTCATGATCAAAGGAGATGTCTCCGTCAACAATCTCCTCCATAGCCATGGAGATCGTATCCTTGCCCGAAAGCGCGATGGTGATGTCATCGATATCCTGGGCAGCAAGCACGCGATTGTGCTGACCGCGCAGCATGCTGTTAATGTCGCATGCGCGTTTAGAAGCAAGAGCCGCAAGCAAGAAACGATTGTTTTCGGTCTTTTCGAGCAGATCATCAATAGGGGGCTTGACGACAGACATGCCTCAATTCCTTTCGTGCCGTTCAATTATGGAAACAAGCTCATCGGTCGCCTGATCAAGATCGTCGTTTACAACAATCTCATCATACGCATCGGCGAGCTCCAGCTCTTTTTTCGCTGTTGCAAGGCGCAACTCAACAACGTCAGGCGATTCGGTGCCACGGCCCGTCAGGCGCTCACGCAATACCTCCATTGAAGGCGGTTTGATAAAAATCAAAACCGCGTCGTGGAATTTCTCACGCACCTGAAACGCGCCCTGGACATCAATCTCCAAAATAACCGAATGCCCTTTGTCCAGCTGCTGTTCAACCTCACTCACCAATGTGCCGTAGAGGTGGTCGAACACATGCGCCCACTCAACAAACGCACCCGCATCCACGCGTTTCATAAACTCATCATGCGTGAGGAAATGGTAGTTCACACCATCAACCTCGCTAGGACGTGGCGCGCGCGTAGTAGCCGAAACCGTCAGGCCGAGACGGGGCAGACGTTCGCGCGCGCGCGCGACAACGGTACCCTTCCCTGCACCTGACGGTCCAGAAATAACAAAGAGCCTTGAAGTCACACAGGCCACTTACTTGGTGAGCGCTTCGAGGAGCTGCTCGCGCTGACGAATGCCCAGACCCTGCACGCGACGAGTGGCGGAGATGCCCAGCTCATCCATGATCTTGGCAGCCTTGGCCTTGCCATAGCCCGGGAGCGACTCGATGAGGGTGGAAACCTTCATACGAGAAGCGATGGGGTCATCGGAGTTGAGCACAGACTCGAGGGAAACCTCGTTCTTCTTGATCTTCTCACGGAGCTCGGCACGGGCGTGACGGGCGGCAGCGGCCTTCTCGAGAGCGGCCTTGCGCTGCTCGTCAGTAAGCTGAGGAAGCGCCATTGTTACCTCCAAATAACTATGTATCGTTACAAATGAAACGGACGAATGCGCACGTAAAAGGGCACGCGTCCAAGGTCGACCCCTTACATTATACGAATGCCTATCAAAGTTCAAGCACATCATGCACCCTACATGCGCGTTGAGCAGGCATTCCATAAAATGAGCTTGCATTTGCGCAGGTAAAATGGGGTGTACTAACGCATATTACTGAACCTCGGAGCAAAGCTCGTCAACGATAGCTTCATATGCTTGTACGGGATCATCTGCGCCGGTAATTGGCCTACCGATGACCAGGTGACTCGCGCCGGCCGAGATGGCCTGTGCAGGCGTGGCAACGCGGCTCTGATCACCTACGTCCGAGCCGGCAGGTCGAACACCCGGTGTCACAATCAGCGCTTCGGACCCCAGAAGCTCCCGCATGTGCGCGGCCTCTTGCGGCGAGCACACCACGCCGTCGGTACCGTTAGCCACCGCAAGGCGCGCCAAGCGATCAACCTGGTCGGCCACGGGGGCCTCAACGCCTACCTCAGCAAGCGCTGCTTGATCCATACTCGTAAGCACCGTGATGGCAACAAGCTTGGGACGCTCCGCGCGAGCCTCGCCCGCAGCCTCAGCACCCTCTCGGCACGCAGCGAGCATAGCAGCACCGCCCGAGCCATGCACCGAGAGCAGATCTGCCCCCGCAATACCAGCCGACTCAGCGGCACCGCGCACCTGATGCGGGATGTCGTGGAACTTCAAGTCCAAAAAGACGTTGAACCCGCGCTCCTTAAGTTCGCGCACGATTTGCGGCCCCGCAAGGTAGTAGAGCGTCATGCCCACCTTGAGCCACTTCGCATGGCCACGCAAAGCGTCGGACAGTGCGAGCGCGGTGTCGTAATCGCAATCGAGCGCAACGATGATGCGCTCACGTGCTTCGGCATCTAGCATTCGAGAGCTCCAATCAACTCGGTGATGCTCGAGACACCCTGCGACTCTGCCCAAGCCTCAAGCTCTTCCAAAATGCGGACAGACGACGTGGGGTCAACAAAGTTGGCCATACCGACCGACACCGCAGAGGCACCCGCCAGGATGAACTCCGCTGCATCAGCGCCGGTCATCACGCCACCTACGCCGCACACCGGGATATCAACCGCGTTCGCAACCTCCCACACCATGCGGACCGCAATGGGGTGAAGGAGGGGACCAGAAAGACCACCCGTAGGCTTGGAGAGCTTGGAGCGACGCGTGTTCACGTCGATCGCCATACCGGGAATGGAGTTGATAACCGTTAGGCCATCGGCACCCTCGGCCTCAAGCGCACGGGCAATCTCGGGTAGGCGCACCGGCGCCATCTTCACCAAAAGCGGACGCTTCGTGATGGGACGGCAGGCACGCATAACCTCCGCTGCGCCCTCAGGGGTGGAGCCGCACGCAGCGCCACCCGCCGCAATATTGGGACAACTCACGTTGAGCTCGAAGGCAGCAGCCCACGGGCAAAGCTCTTCAAAGAGCTCAAGCGCGGCAACATACTCGGCAACCGAGTGGCCAGCGACCTGGCAGATCACAGCAGTGCCCTTGGCAGAAAGATCGGCCAGATACTCCCCCGACTCTGCAGCAAAGGCGCGCACACCCGGATTCTGCAGGCCCACCGAGTTCATCATGCCGCCCGGAACCTCGGTCATGCGGGGCTTAGGATTTCCCGGCCACGGCTCGGCGGCACAACCCTTGGTGGTGATAGCGCCCAAGCGCGAAACGTCGATGAAGTTATCGAACTGCCAACCCTGTCCAAACGTGCCGGACGCGGTGTTGATAGGGTTTTTCAGTTTGATGCCGGCAAAATCGACGGCCATATCGACCTTACTCACCAGACAACCTCCTTCGCATCAAAGACCGGTCCGCACATGCAAGCACCCTTCATACCGCTCTTGGTTTCCACAGCGCAAGTAGCACATGCACCAAAGCCACAGCTCATCATGCGCTCAAGCGAAGCCTCGCAGAACACGCCCGCCTCACTGGCTGCCGCGGCAACCTTGGCCATCATAGGCTCAGGTCCGCAGGTGGCAACATAGCTATAGCTGTTCTGGGCAAGCAGCCCCTGGACAGCGTCGGTGCAGAAGCCATGATGACCAGCCGTGCCGTCATCGGTTGCCACGTTGACCGAAGCAGCGCCAAGCGCCTCAAAGTCAGCAACACCCACAAGCTTCTCGGCCGTGGCAGCACCAACACACACATCAAAGGACACGCCCGCATGCGCAAGCTCGCGCGCCAAGCAGAGCACCGGCGGCACACCAATGCCTCCGGCTACCAAAAGCGCACGGCCACAGCCCTCAGGAATGGTCCAGCCATGACCACCGGGACCCAAGAGGTCTGAATTATCTCCTGGCTGCATTTGCGATAGGCGGTGCGTACCATCGCCCACAACCGCATACCAAAGGGTCACGGTTCCAGCATCCGCATCGGCAACCTCATAGCTCAGCGGCACACGAAGCAGCGACATAGCATTACCCGGAACGGCAAGGTTGACAAACTGACCCGGCTTGATGGCTCGCGCAAGCTCGGGGGCCGAAATGACAAGCGAGAAGATGCCATCGGCAATCTTCTCGTTAGAAACGACCTCAAAGCTGTGCATGCGAGCGGGAGAAGGCGAAGGCATTGGCGCCCCTTTCCCCATGCAGCGCATGGAATCGAGAATCCATGCGGCCCCGATGAGCCGGGGCCGCATGACGCTAGATTGATGTTAGCAGATGGCGCCGTTGGCGAGCGTACGCTTACCACCCACGAAGACATCGGTGGCGCGTCCGGTCACCGCAGTGCCCGCAAAGCCACAGTTATTGGCTTTGGACTCATAACCGTCCTCGCCAACCGTCCAGGCAATCTCGGGGTCGAAGACCGTGATATCGGCAACAGAGCCAGCCGCGATGCTCACCGGCTCCAGACCGAGAATCGAACGCGGATTGATAGACATGAGCTCGACCATCTTGGCGTAATCGATAACGCCCGTCTTCACCAGATTGGTGATCACAAGCGCGAGCGATGCCTCGATGCCCGTCATGCCAAAGGGAGCGAGCTCGAACTCGCGAGACTTCTCCCAATCGGCATGCGGGGCATGATCGGTTACGATGGCGTCGACCGTACCATCAGCCACGCCAGCAACCAAAGCGGCTGCGTCCTCGGCCGTACGGAGCGGCGGGTTCACCTTGAGCGACGTGTCAAAGGTCTCGCCGATCGCGTCCTCGGTAAGGAACATATGATGCGGCGTTGCCTCGCAGGTCACCGGAAGACCCTCGGCCTTAGCCGCACGCACGAGCTCAAGACTGCGCGCCGTAGAGATGTGCTGGATGTGAAGCTTCGCACCCGTGAGGCGGGCAATGGCGATATCACGGGCGATCTGGATCTCTTCGCCCTCAGCCGGCCAACCCAAAAGGCCCAGTCGCGTAGAGACAACACCCTCGTTCACTTGACCGTCGCCCACCAGATCATCATCCTGGCAATGGCTCATGAACACCTTGTCGAACATCTTGCCGTAGTCCATGGCGCGACGCAGCATGCCAGCACCCTGCACGCCGTGACCGTCGTCGGTGAAGGCAACAGCACCGTGGGCAACCATGTCGCCCATCTCGGAGATGATCTCGCCCTTGAGGCCCTTAGTCATAGCGCCCGCCGGGAACACACGGCAATGGCCCTCGCGCTCGGCAACCGACTTCACGTACTCAACGGTAACGCCGTTGTCGGTCACAGGGTCGGTGTTGGGCATCGAGCACACGCCCGTCATGCCACCCTTGGCAGCCGCACGGGTCTCGCTCTCAATGGTGCCTTTGTGCTCATAGCCCGGCTCACGCAGGTGCACGTGCATGTCCACCAAGCCAGGAACCAGCACCTTGCCGGTAAGATCGAGCTCCTCGGCGCCAGCAGCATCAAGCGAGGAGCCAACTTCTGCGATGCGATCGTTTTCAATCTTGACGTCGAAGATGCCATCGAGCTTAGCGGCAGGGTCGACGACGTGGGCATTCTTAAGAAGCAAGGCCATTATCGGCACCTCCAAGCAGCAGATACAGGGCGGCCATGCGCACGCAGATGCCCGCATAGACCTGATCGAGGATGACCGAACGCTCGGGGTGGTCGGCCATGTAGGAGTCAAACTCAACGCCACGGTTGATGGGACCCGGGTGGCAGATAATCGCGTCGGGCTTCATGAGGCGCTCGCGCTTCTTGGTAAGACCAAAGAGCTCGTGATACTCACGCAGGCTCGGGAACGGGGCACCCTCAAGACGCTCGCGCTGAATACGCAGCATGTACACCACATCAAGCTCGGGCAACACGTCATCGAGCGAATAGCTCACATGATCGGCACCAAGCACATCGGGGCGCGCCGGAAGCAAGGTACCAGGCGCCACAACCGTAACCTCGGCGCCCATAATCTTGAGCGCAGGAATGAGCGAGCCGCACACGCGGGAGTGGCCGATGTCGCCCACGATGCCCACCTTGAGGCCTTCGAAGCTCCCCTTGCGCTCCCAAATGGAGTAAAGGTCGAGCAGGGCCTGCGTGGGGTGACCATGCTTGCCGTCACCGGCGTCGATAACAGCTGCCGGCGAGTGCTGCGTCACCATGTACGGGGCGCCCGCATGCTTATCGCGGATGATGATCATGTCGATCTTGTAGGAGTTGAGCGTCATCACGGTATCGATAAGGCTCTCGCCCTTCACGGTACTCGTGGAAGAGCCGCCGAAGTTCAGGCTGTCGGCAGAAAGGCGCTTCTCGGCCAGCTCAAAGGAGCTGCGGGTACGCGTTGACGGCTCGTTGAACATGTTCACGACCGTCTTGCCCTTGAGCGTGGGGACCTTCTTGATGGCACGCTCATTCACCTCAGAGAACGCCTTGGCGGTCTCGAGAATCGTCATGATGTCGGAATCGGAATATTCGGTGATGTCGATCAAGTGCTTGTGGTTGAAGGCCATCGCCTACTCACCTCCCAGGGGCGCGGAGCCCACATGGGCACCCGGCTCGATGTCCGTGATCTCGACGGAAGAGCGCCCGTCGACATCCTTGAGATACAGACGGACGTTCTCCTCATGAGACGAGGGAACGTTCTTACCCACAAAATCGGGGCAGATAGGCAGCTCGCGATGACCGCGGTCCACCAGCACGGCAAGCTCGATGCTCTGGGGACGACCAAGGTCCATAATGGCATCGAGAGCAGCGCGAATGGTGCGACCGGTGTAGAGCACGTCGTCCACCAGGACAACGCGTTTCCCGTCAACATTGAAGGGAATACGAGTGGCATGGATCTCGGGGGCAATGTTGGTTAGGTAGTCGTCTCGATAGAAGCTGATGTCGAGGCTGCCGAGGGGTACACGCACGCCCTCAATCTTCTCGATCTCGTCAACGAGCTGCTTTGCTAGCAAGTCGCCACGGGTGACGATACCCACCAGTGCGAGGTTGTCGCACCCCTCGTTCCGCTCGAGGATCTCGTGCGCGATGCGGGTGACCGCACGCCCGATGGCAGTCTCGTCCATGATGACAGCCTTTGGAGTTTTGCTCATCGATCTCCTTCCTCCGTCGCGATCCACTTTGGCATTGCCATGTGAATCAAAAAAAAATAGATGCCCAACCGCAGCGCGGCAGACACCCAACAAGGAAGGCTTCAGTTGTAATCCTTGCGGTATCTCGTACGCGCTTAAAGGTCGCTTTGATTGTACAAATTGCATCAAGTTCGTCAAGCAAGATATGCGCAGATAAGACAGCATCATGTCATGCACAAAATAACGATTTACGAGGGTGAGGGACGTATCTGGGACACACGCAGGTAATGGACAGAATCGGTGGACGGGCGCATTTAGGCTGCGACCGAATGTATAAAACACAGCCTTGCGTGGAAAAGGCCTCGTCATAGAAGCATCCCCGCTCATGGCGGGGATGCTCAGCGTTGCTTTCTTAGTTCGTTTCGGCCATGAGGCGCAAGATAAGCGCCGCCATCTCCGCACGACCACACGGGTCGCAGGCACGAATGGAGCTCACCTTAACCACACCGCGCTCGATCGCCCAAGCAACGGCGGGTTTGGCCCACTCGGGGGTGTCGCGCCAGCTTGAAGGCTCAGACGCATGCGGCGACTGGTTGAGGGCAAACATCAACTGGAACACGTCTCCGCGCGTGGCGACAGCGCTCATATCGAACGGCACGCGCCCCGGCAAGTCCTCAACAATGCCCTCAGCACGAGCCCAGGCGAGCACTTCAGGGTGATGGGTGGTATCCAGGCTATCGTCAATCTGAACACCCAAGTCGGCCCCCGCCATCTTTGCGATGACGCTAAGCGCCTGACCACAGGTAAGACGATTATCGGGCCCAAAATGCGTCTCATCGCGACCGGTCATATATCCGTGCTCGACCACATACTTAACTGAGTCTACATACCAGTCATCACCGCGCAGATCCACATAGTGTTTCAGCGACGGAGGAAGCGGCGTCACATCGGCAAGCGCCACCGAAGAGCCCTCTGCCCCGTCAGCATCCACAAACTGGTCGCGATACGCCTCGCACACCACGTCCACCGGGCCGTCCATGCGCAAAACGCCCTTCTCGATCCAAATCGCGCGCTTGCAGATGCGCTCAACCTGCTGCATGGAGTGGCTCACGAAGAGCACCGTCACATCGCCCGACTCAATGAAGTGGCGAATGCGGCGCTCGCATTTCTCTTGGAAAAACACGTCGCCCACCGAAAGCGTCTCATCAACGATGAGAATGTCGGGCTCGGTGATGGTGGCAATAGCGAATGCGATGCGGGCGACCATACCGCTCGAATAATTCTTGAGCGGCATGTCCACAAAGTCTTTGAGCTCAGCGAACTCAACAATCTCGTCGAAGTGAGCGTCGATGAACTCCTTGGTGTAGCCCAGAAGGGAACCATTAAGGTAGATATTCTCGCGCGCGGTGAGCTCCATATCAAAGCCCGCGCCGAGCTCAATAAGGGGCGCGATGTTTCCGCGCACCTCGATGCTGCCCTCGCTGGGGTCAAGCACGCCGGCAATAATCTTGAGCATGGTGGACTTGCCCGAGCCGTTGGTGCCCACCAAGCCCACCACTTCGCCGCGCTTCACCTGGAAGGAAATGTTCTTCAGCGCACGAAACTCCTTGAAGAAGAGCTCGTGATGCATGATCTTGATGAAGTATTCCTTGAGGTTGTTCAGCTGCTCGGACGCCATGTTGAAGATCATAGTGACGTTGTCGACGTCAATGACCACGTCACGCGGGGAGGAAAGATTCTCTGCCATGAAAAGCGTCCTTAGATATACAGAATGAACTTGTGCTCGGTTTTGTGGAACACAAGGTAGCCAATGATGAAGAAGAGGATCGCCCAGCCAGCACAGAGCGCAATGGTGATGGGCTCAGGGCTTGTTTGCCACAGAATGACCTGACGCATGAAGTTGAGATAGTTGTACATAGGATTGGCGTACATCACAAGCTGCAGCAGGTGCGGCATGGCCTTGATGTAGTCATCGGTCCAGAAAATGGGCGTGAAGTAGGTCCACGCGGTGATGATAACGCTCCACAGATGGCGAACATCGTGGAAGAACACCATCAGCGCTGAAAGCAAAAGGCCCAGGCCAGCGCAGAAGATCAACAAGAAGAGGAGCCCCACCGGCACCCAGATGAGGTGCCACGTGGGCATAACGTGGAACCACAGCATAACGAGGGCTACGGCGATGAGCGAGAAGGCGTAGTTCACCAGAGCGAAGAGCACCTTCTGGATGGGGAACACAAAGCGATGGATCTTGACCTTCTTGAGCAGAGAGGAGGCATCGACGATGGAAGAGAGGGCCGTCGACGTGGCCTCGTTCATGAGCGAGAAGGTAACGTTGCCGATAATGAGGTATAGCGGGTACAGCTCCGGAGTGACGCTACCGTTGCGACCCTGCGCAAAGATGGTGCTGAAGACCACCGCCATGACAATCATCATGAGCAGCGGGTTGAGTACGCTCCATGCTACGCCCAGCACCGAGCGGCGATATTTGATCTTGAAATCTTTAGTAACCAGCTCGCGCAGGATGAAAATATCCTTTTCAAAATCGGAGCGAGCGTGCGAAACCGATACCGTATCTGAGGTTTCTGCCACGAGGAGCACCTCTCAATTACCGTTGGGTCAATCACGGTCAGTCATTCTATCACAGCAATTTTTTTCAAATTTCTCCTTGCGCTTCGTCACGAGTTTTGTATACTAATTTCTGTTGCTTGAGAGCACACCAATTCCTCGGTAGCTCAATGGTAGAGCACGCGGCTGTTAACCGCGCTGTTGTAGGTTCGAGTCCTACCCGGGGAGCCATTGATTGTTCAACCCCACCGGAAACGGTGGGGTTTTTGCTTATCAGGGCCTTTAGGCTTGTAGGACAAATAGTGTGTCCGTTTTAGGGGTGTCGACGCAGGTCGACACCCTTTTTCATGCGTTTAAATCCATAGGGCGAATGTAACCACTCGGACAGGAAGTGTGTCCGGATTGATGGATGGAGACGAGGTCATTTCATCCGCTTTGACGTCGGTTGCCACGTCCCCCACTCCAGGTGTCAACTCATGCCGGAAAACGGCGCCCGGAGCTGGGCGCTCCGGGCGGACCGGCCTGCATGCCTGAAGAATGCGCAGGTCAGAAGGTTGGGCAGTTTTGTCTGCCCAGAGGCCTGCGGTCCCCGCACCGTTTTCCGGCATGAGTTCGCGATGGATGGAACGGCCCTGCCCCGTCCATCCGCGCAGATGCATCGGCCGCACCGAGTGGGCTCAATCAAAAACTTTTCGATTAGTTGCAGTTTGACGGGATAGACAGCCCCGCCTCCATCCGCCTCCAGAAAAAAGTACGCCATTTCAGAACGTACTTCAAATTATTGCTGGAAGACGTGACTTGGAGGGGCCCGCCAACTGGGGTTTTGTCGAGCGCGGGCGGCGGTGTACCCGGCAAAACGCGAATCACGTACTGAAATGGCGCACTTTTTTCCAGCGGGCGGCCCCCGCATGCCTGCCCACCCCATGCGTAGCAACAAGGGCGCCGCTACCCATGGCAGCGACGCCCTCAAACACAGCTCGGACTCCGGTAACACGCATTCGGTCGCGCAGCAACCGTGTAGCCCTTACTCCACCAAGCCCTCGATAGAGCTTGCGACAGCCTCAACCAGGCCAGCGCGTACCGCCTCGGCAGTCGCAAGCGTGCCGTTCTTGACCGCCTCAACAGAGGTGGCACCATGACCAATAAGCACAACGCCCTTGAGTCCCAGCAAAATGGCGCCACCCTTGGCGTCGCCCGAGAACTTCTGCTTCAATGCCATCAGCTGATCTTTCAGGAGCAGAGCGGCGATCTTGCCCTTGAGCGAGCCCATCAGCGCGCCCTTAAGCTCATGCATGAGCGTTTTGGCCGCACCCTCCGTAGCCTTAAGGGCAACGTTTCCAGCAAAGCCATCGGACACCACAACATCCACTGAGCCCGAAAGGATATCCGTGCCTTCGCAGTTACCCACAAAACCAGGCACCTGCTCCTTCATGGGAGCAAAGCACGACTTGGTGAAATGAGAGCCCTTGGTGTCTTCCGTACCGTTAGAAAGCAGGCCCACGCGCGGCCTTGCAACACCGCAGACCACACGGGAGTAAGCCGCGCCCATCTGGCCAAAACGCACCATATCGCCCGGCTCAACATCGGGGTTCGCGCCCATGTCACAGAGCACAGTAAGACCACCCGCACGATTAGGAATAGCCGTGGTGATGCAGGGGCGAACGGGTCGACGCTCGTCACCCTCCATGAACCTAAAGGGCGTCACATAGGCTGTAGCTGCAGCGGTGACCGCACCGGTGGCACCAGCAGAGAAGAATCCATCAGCCGCACCCTTCTTTACGGCACGGCATGCAACCACAATGGACGATTTCCGCTTAGACATAACCGCCTTGAGTGGATCGTCCTCCATGGAAATAACCTGGGGTGCCACGAGCGGCTCTACGCGGTCGCGCTTCTCGGCAAACGGCACCACCAGCTCTTCCGGGCCAACAGCGATCACTTCAATATCGGCGTCTGCCGCAAGCGCGGCGTCAATACCATCCAGGACAACCTGGGGCTCTTCGTCGCCGCCCATAACGTCAACGCAAACTTTTACCTTCTTCATGGCAAACCACCTCGATAGTGAAATGGCCGACTCACTGAGCCGGCCATACATCTCTCTACATCCGCAGAGCCATCATCTGGGAAACTCCCGGTAGCTATGCTACTCGGTGATGATGACCTCACGGTCCTTGTAATACCCGCAGTTGGGGCACACGTGGTGAGGAAGCTTCACGGCACCGCAACGAGGGCAGGTGGAACGCGCGGGAGCCTCGATCTTCATGTTGGCGGAACGGCGGGAATGAGTTGCTCCGCGGCCCTTCTTTTGCTTTGGTACTGGCATGATGACCTTCCTTAACAACCTAACGAACAGGTAAGAATATGCACGAGCAGCGATAATAGCACAGCCCGGGGCAGGATGTACAGCACGAACTCTCGCACGTCATGGCTTGACCACAAAGGTCGGGCTTTACGCGCGGATTATTCGTCGAGCTTAAGGTTCTTAAGCGCGGCAAAGGGGTTCTCGTCAGAAGCAACCCACTCCTCTTCGGCACGCACCGCACAGTCGCACTGCTCACGATTGAGGTTGCACCCGCATGTGGGGCAAAGCCCAGCACAGTCGGGGCGGCAGAGCACCACAAAAGGCGTATCCATGATCACCGCATCTGAGATGGGGCCAGAAAGGTCAACCGAACGGTTCTCGCCTACCAGCTCAAACCCATCTTCATATTCCTCGGGATCGTCGGGGGCCTGGAAGAGAAAGTACTCCTCAATCTCACCAGCGATGTCGATGTGCGCCGGATCGAGGCAACGGTCGCAGGTACCGGTTGCCTGGGCGCGTACAATCCCCGTAGCAAGAATGCCATCACCAGCGTTGGTGAGCATCACGTCGTAGGCGATACCGTTATCGAGCGTGAACTCCTTCTCGCCCACAGCATATGAGGCAACATCGAGCACGCCCTCAACACGAACGCTCTCGCCGGGGGATTCAATACGGCCCTCAAGCTCAATCACTAACGGTTCTGTAAACGCCATGGCTACCAGGCACCGTTCTGATTGTTCGAAGCACTATCGTTGAGCTGCTGGCGGCAGCGCGCAACCGTGCCCGTGAGGCTCTTGAGGTTCTCTTCAAGGTGCGTAAATACCTGCTCGGCATAATCCTCAGCGGCATACCGCGTCTCGCGCTCATACTGCTGGGCGCGATCGCGAATGTCGTCTGCCTGCTGCTGGGCCAAACGCACGATCTCCTGCTCACCGGCAATCGTGAGCGCCTGCTGCTGCGCATCGGCGATGATAGAGTCTGCCTGAGCGGTAGCAGAAGCAATAAGCTCATCGCGCTCCTTGAGGATGCGACGCGACTTCTGCCATTCCTCGGGATAGCTCATGCGAATCTCATCGAGAATGTTGAAGAAGACGTCGGTCTCGATGACCTTGAACTGTGCGTTCTTGCCGAAAGGCGGCTTGGCCTCTTCGATGATGCCCTCGAGCTCATCGACCAAACTCTCGATCCTCTCACCAGGAAAATGGTCGCCCGGCATCCGGTCTCCTTTCAACGGGTGCATATCAATCGTTCATGGTACCACATCGATCAAGAGCGCTGCTTGAAGCGTTTTGCGAGCGCCTCGACCACATTAGGCGGCACCAGTTCTGACACATCTCCCCCAAAAGATGCTATTTGACGCACCACTGAAGAGGAGAGATATCCATATTCGGGTGAACTCATCACAAAGATAGACTCAAGTTGTGAGTCCAACCGGTAGTTGAGGTCGGCCTGCTGGAGCTCGTATTCAAAGTCGGTCATGGCGCGCAGGCCCTTGACCACCGCGCCTGCCCCCACTTCGCGCGCAAAATCGACGAGGAGCCCCTTGAAGGGCAGCACCTCAACACCAGAGATGTCGCTCAGAGCACACCGTGCAAGCGCAACACGATCATCGAGCGAAAACGTAGGACCGGTACCGTTTTTACCCAGCGACTCGGCAACGGCCACGGTCACACGAGGGAAAAGACGCCGCGCGCGCCGCACCACGTCCATATGGCCAAAGGTGATGGGGTCGAACGTGCCGGGAACCAGCACGTGGTCTATCGTTTGCAAACCAAGCTCCTCACTATTCTTGAGCTGCCGTTCGCGCAGGGTTGAACCGCACTAGGTCAACAGCGATTTTGCCATAGTGCTTCTCGCGTACGTTCTCGAAGGAATCAAGCGTAATGCCGTGCGTTTGACGATCGTGCTCAAACACAATCAAAGCACCGCGGGCAAGCGCACCGTGGAGAGCAAGATTCTTAAGCAAGTGCTCAACCGGCTCCTCCCCAAAGGCATACGGAGGGTCGAGCAGCACCACATCAAACGGTCCACCCGGCACACGACCACGCTCTGCAGCAAGCAGCACGTCTCCCACAACAACCTTGCAATGCAAACCATGCGCATCCAGCGTTCGAACATTCTCTTGGACCACGCGCGATGCGCGGCGATCAATCTCAAAAAAGGTGGCCGATGCCGCCCCGCGCGAAACCATCTCGAGCCCCATGGCGCCCGAACCGGCAAATGCATCAAGGACGCGTGCGCCCTCCAAGCCATCAGGCAGATTGGCATCAAGCATCGAGGCGCACGCCTCACGAACCCTGTCTGTGGTAGGCCGCGTGGTATCGCGCCCCTCAGGCTCCTGCAGACGTCTGCCGCCCCAGATGCCCCCTACGATTCTCATCCGCCGCTCACCTCTTTAAATACATCGCCATACCTATCAATGATGCGGTGGCGCATGGGCATGGTTGCCACCGATTGCAATGAGGAAGCATAGCGCAAAAGCTCAAGCGCGTCCTCGTGGGCGGCCTCGATAACATCCATGTCATCATCGAGATCTACAAACCGCAGCGTCACCCCACCATGCTGGCGCAAACCCAGTATTTCACCTTCATGGCGCAGTTTCAGGTCAAGCTCGGCCAGCGCAAACCCATCCTCAGTGTGCTCAAGTGCCTGAAGACGCTCGCTCGAAACGCTCCGCTTGCCCTTGGGCGGCGTAGGCGCCATCACCAAACAGGTACCGGCGTGAGTGCCTCGTCCTACACGTCCCCGCAGCTGGTGCAGGGTTGCTAGACCAAACCGCTCGCCGTCCTCAATGAGCATGACCGTAGCGTTGGGCACATCTACGCCAACCTCTACCACGGTGGTGGACACAAGGATGTCGATGGTGCCCGCGCGAAAGGCGTCAATCGTAGCCTCTTTCTCGTGAGCAAGCATGCGTCCGTGCAAGGAAGCCACGGTGGCCTCGGGAAAGACCGTACTCAGGCGACCTACCTCGTCATGCACATTGTGGAGCGAACGCGCTGTCTGACCGTCGTCCTCTGTATCCCCCGCCACGTCGTCCAGCTCATCAGCAGAATCGCTGGCATCCACGAGCGGGCAGATAACATAGGCTTGACGACCCTCGGCAAGAGCGCGGCGGATAGCGTCGTAGGCAAGGTCGCGGTTGGACGATGAAACAAGCGAGGTGGACACGCCTGCGCCCGCCACGGGACGATGTCGAATGATACTCGTGTCTAGGTCGCCGTAGACCGAAAGCGCAAGCGTACGCGGAATGGGCGTAGCCGTCATAACAAGCAGATCGGCACCCGTGCCCTTCGTGCGAAGCGCGTTACGCTGGCTGACGCCAAACCGGTGCTGCTCGTCGATAACCACAAAGGTAAGCGCACGAAAAACCACATCATCAGACAAGACCGCGTGTGTCCCAAAGAGCACGGTGAGCGTGCCGGCGCAAAGCCGAGCCGTGATATCCGCTCGTTCTGCAGGAGGCGTAGCGCCCGTGAGCAATGCCCAGGAAATACCCGCCTGGTTGAGAAGCGAGCCCAAGCTCACCGCATATTGCTGTGCCAGCACGCTCGTAGGCGCCATGACGCACGCCTGTGTGCCGCTATCCGCAGCCACCGCAAGGCCAAAGCCCGCCACAACGGTTTTACCTGTACCCACGTCACCCAAAAGCAAGCGATTCATCACGCGCGAAGCGTCGGTCATATCGCGCACGATATCGCACACGGCATCTCGCTGCTCGTCGGAAAGCGTAAAGGGCAGCGCCGCGGCGTATGCATCTACATGTGAGCCCGTCGTATGCTCCACCGGGGGCACATCGAGCAGATTGACATCATTGCGCAGCCGTAGCGCCATCTGAAGATACAGCAGCTCCTCGTAGGCTAAACGGCGGCGTGCCTGATCGCGCTCGGTCATGGTCTGCGGGAAATGAATAGCGCGCAATGCACGAGAGGCACTCATAAGACCGCGTCGCGCTCGAAATCGTGCAGGCAACGCATCGGCAAACGAGCCAACGGTCTCAAGAGCTCCCGACACAATGCGACGCATCCATGCAGCTGAGAGGCCCTCGGTTGCCGCGTGAACCGGAATGATGCCGCCACCTTGGGCAGCATCATCCAGGCGCTCAACATGGGGCGAGGCCATCTGCTTGAACCCATAGGAAAACTCAACCTTGCCCTGAACAGCAAGGCGGTCTCCTTGTGCAAACTGCTTGGCCATCCATGGCTGCTTGAAAAACGAAAGGCGTAAAACACCCGTGTCATCAACGAGCATGATCTCCACGACCGTAAGACGCGGCCGTGGGTGCTTGAGGGTCACGCGATCAACCTGCGCCACCACCGTGCACACCTCGCCCAGAGGCGCCTGCTCAATGGTGAGGGCGTGCGTGAAATCAAGATAACGCCGCGGAATATGGGTGAGGAGGTCCCCCACCGTCTCAATTCCCAGACGGCGAAGGGCCTCCTCGCGTGCTCCTGATACATATTTCAGCCGTCCGACGTCCTCGCCCAGGGCAGCAGAACCCTGGAAACGCGCTGATGCCGTGGGCACCAGCAAAGAACACTCGGAAGCGCACACAACTACTCGATCGAGAAGATGACGGGATAAAGCGGCTGCTCACCACGGTGAGAATCAACCTCAAGATCAGGCTGAGCCTCCTCAATAGCGTCAAGAAGGTCCTGGAATGCCTCATCATCCATATCGGCACCGGCAAGAATCGTGAGGGTGTCGCCCTCTTCATCCTCCTGCATCTTGTTGATGCAATCGAGCGTGACCTGCTTCACGTCAGAACCAACAACGTCGATCGAGTCGCAGATGATGCCCATCACATCGCCTGCATGAATGGGCGTACCGTCCGAGGCAGCAGAATCGCGCACAGCGCTGGTGATCTCGCCATCGCGTACCTCAGAAGCGGCCTCGGTCATAGCGGCAACGGCATCATCGAGCGTAGCGTCAGGCAAAACGGCGAAAAGCGCCGAGAACGCCTGGGGCACCGAGCGCGTAGGCACCACAGCAACCTGCTTGTCGGTGCATGCACTCGCCGCAGCCTCGGCAGCCATGCGAATGTTGCTGTTGTTGGGGAGGATGATTACCGCCTCAGCGTTGACTTTGGCAACGGCGTCGAGCAAGTCGGCCGTGGAGGGATTCATGGTCTGACCGCCCGAGACCACCACGTCTACGCCGAGAGAGCGCAGAATATCCGCCTGACCCGAACCAGCGGCAACCGCCACAAAGCCCAGCGCCTTCGCGGGACCAGCAGGCTCGGCATCCTGGTCGGCATGAATCTTTGCCGTACGCTCCGCAGCCTCGATATCCATGTTGTGAATGAAAACCTCATAGATCTGGCCCAGCGCCAGCATGTGCTCCAGCACCAGGTTAGGCGTGTTGGAGTGTACGTGAATCTTGTAGTCGGGATAGGCGCCTACCAAAAGCTCGCAATCGCCCATGGAGGCAAGGAACTTGAGCACCTCATCTTCATCAAAGGGGGCGTCCGCCTTGAAGAGGAACTCGTTGCAGTACCGATACTCAGAGCCCTCCCAGTCGTCGTTGGCCTCAATCTCAACACGACCGAGCGCTGCGCCACGGGCCGAATCAGCATCGGCATCGAAGGTGGTGGAGATGCTCGAGACCTCGGTGGTGCGTCCAAGCGCCGCGGCAACGAAGTGCTCCAGGAACATCGCAAAACCAAAGGCGCCCGAGTCCACCACACCGTTCTCTTTCAGAACAGGCAGCAGGTCGGGGGTGCGGGCAACCGACTGGTAGGCCTCGACCACAATAGCGTCGAGGGTCTCCTCCACCGAATCGTGTGCCTTCTCACAGGCATCGGCGCGCGTCGAGATGTCGCGAAGGACCGTCAAGATGGTGCCTTCCACCGGCTTGCGCACCGCCTTGAAGGCCACCTTCACCGAGCGACGAAGCGCTGCGGCGATATCGCCCGCATCGGCGGGATCGGTTGCACCAACAAGGCCCTCTGCCACACCGCGCAGAATCTGCGAGGTGATAACACCAGAGTTGCCGCGCGCACCCATGAGCGATCCATGGGTGATGGCAGCGGCGATAGCCTCCATGTCGGCGTCTGCGGGAAGGGCGGCAAGCTCTTTCACCACCGAAGCAAGCGTGAGCGACATGTTGGTTCCGGTGTCGCCATCAGGAACCGGAAAGACGTTGAGCTTGTTGATCTCTTCCGCGCGATCGGCCACCGCGGCGGCAGCGATGGGAAAGCAGGTTCGAATAGTCTTCGCAATCATCGGCGTGTATCTCCAACTTCAATGACGAGCGCTATTACATGCTGCTCTTGAGCGCATCGACGTGGATGCCAATCGAGAGCTTAGACGGATCAATCTCGGCGATCTCTTTCAACGTGAAAGCGACAGAGCTCGAGAGGTTCTCGCACACGGACTTCATATTGACCCCGTTCTCGAGGACCACATGCAGGTCGATCCTGAGCCCGGTGTCGGTGCTGGAGACGAGCACGCCTTTGCGGAGGCGCTGCCCTGGAAGCAAACGGACGCTCTCCGCCCCTTGCAGCTGTTCGGCCATGCCGACAACGCCGTAGCACGACATAGCGGCATACCCGGCAATATCGGCGATGACGTCATTCGATACGCTGAGGCTTCCGGTAACTGTCTCAGACACGGGAATCTCCTTTCGCGCGGTGAAATGCAGAGAATGCACGATAGTATCTGAAGCATTTTACTACGTGCGTGCGAAGCATACGCCGAGAAACGGCGCGAACGGGGGTTCTGCCAGCAAATTGCATGGCTTCATCTCATTCCGCCTCTACCGGAGAGATAACGACGATATCACACGCAGCTCAACTCGCTTCGTGTGAAGAGCTTGCAACTTCTACCACCTCGCCTGCAGCTTCTCCGCGCGTTACGCTACGCTGAAGGACAATAGGATGTGCCGCACCCCGCGTGCCCCTCACCAACTGCAGGCGGGGCAGCCAATCCAAAACTGTGGGCTTGCGCCTCCCAAAGACTAAATCTTGATTGGAGTATCCATGGCTCTCCCCCGTTTTGCCTGTTTTGCTGGCCGTGCTGTTCGCTCACTTGAGCATGCCCTCAATAAGCAGGCGGGTAATTTCCCGGGCGTTGTTGCCAAGCGAATTGACAGCAATGTGCTCACCTATGAAGCTCAGAAAATCCTCGATGCCGCCGTGGTAACCACAGGCACAAACGGCAAGACCACCACCAACAACCTGCTGGCGTCTTGCATGGAAGCGGCCGGTAACGAGGTCTTCTGCAACCGCGAGGGCTCAAACCTCGAGACCGGCGTTATTACCGCTCTGCTCGATAAGCGCAAGGCACCCTTTGCACTCCTTGAATGCGACGAGATGTACACGCGCTTTGTGCTCCCGAAAGTACATCCGCGCCTCTTTTGCCTGTTGAACCTCTTCCCGGGAGACCAGATTTATCGTTTTGGCTCCATGGAGCGCATCTTTGATGCCGTTGCTGACGCCTGCAATGGTTCCACCGAAACGGTTTTGGTACTGAACGGCGACGACCCCAACTGCCGCGCCGTCACGGTTCGCGCGCCACAAAACGCCTGCATCACCTTTGGTATTGAGGGCGCCTGCGCCGACGACGGGGCGGACACGTTTGAAGGAGCAACCTGCCCCAGCTGCGGTGCGGCTCTTGACTATAGCCTGCGGCACTATGGCCAGCTGGGCCGCTGGACGTGCCCGGCGTGTGGCGAGACGGCCCCGGCGCTTGACGTGACCGCACGCAATATCCGCGAGCAGGATGGCCACTATATCATTGACATCGCAGGCTCGACCAAACTCTTGGGCGGATGCACCTTCGACGTTGCAGACGTCACTGTTCCGTGCACCGGCCTCTATATGGTCTACAACGTGCTTGCCGTGCGTATCGCAACTGCGCTTATGGGTTGCGACGCCGATACCTTTAAGCGAGTTGTGGCCACCTTTGATCCCAAAAACGGCCGTCTTCAGTCCTTCGAGGTTGCCGGCCGTCCCATCATGACCAACATGGCCAAAAACCCGGTGGGCTTCAACCAAAACATCCATATGGCGCTCAAGCACACAAATCCCTCCGCCATCGCCTTCCTTATGGATGACATGGTGGAATGCAATGGCGACTACAGCTGGGTCGACGGCATCGAGTTTTCCGCACTGGCTGAAACCGCGCTGGCAGGTACACCCATCTTCTATGGCGGCGAGATTGCCGAGCCCCTCAAGCGTGCACTTGATGCAGCAAAGATCCCCGCACGCCGGGCCGACAAGGTGGCAGACGTGCTTGCCGCGCTCGACTCGCACGACGGGCGCAAGCTTTTTGTGATCGCCAACTATCATGCGCTGGAGCGCGTGTGCCACGAGCTTGAAGGCCTTGCTTCGTAGCACCCCTTTCCTTACGCAACAACATGCCTTGATACGCAACGAGCGCCGCCCATGGGACGGCGCTCGTTGTGTTGCCATGAAAGTGCAGGCGGATAGCCGGCCCACGCACCGGGCCGGCTCGCGCGATCGAGCCTACTCGTCCAACGCACCGCCGTTCGCAAATTGTGCATTGTAGAGCTCTGCATAGAAGCCCTGCTTCGCGAGCAGCTCTTCGTGCGTGCCCTTCTCTACGATGTCGCCATCCCGCAGTACCAAAATCACGTCGGCGTTGCGGATGGTTGAGAGACGGTGTGCGATCACAAAGCTCGTGCGTCCTTGCATAAGCGCGTCCATCGCACGCTGGATGCGCTCTTCGGTTCGCGTATCAACATTGGACGTCGCTTCATCGAGAATGAGAATCGGACGGTCAGCGATGAAGGCGCGCGCAATGGTGAGAAGCTGCCGCTGACCCTGGCTCACGTTTGAGGCATCCTCGTTGAGCTCGAAGTTATACCCACCTGGCAGCGTGCGGATGAAGTGATCCGCAAGCGCGGCACGTGCGGCGGCGTGCACCTCGTCGTCCGAAGCACCGGCGCGGCCATACCGGATGTTTTCCATAATAGAGCCCTTGAAGAGCCAGGTATCTTGCAGCACCATGGCAAAGTTCTGACGCAGATCGTCGCGAGACCAATCGCGCAAATCAACCCCGTCCACTGTGATGGAGCCGCCGTTTACATCGTAGAAGCGCATCAAGAGCTTCATGAGCGTGGTCTTGCCGGCACCGGTGGGGCCAACGATAGCAACCGTCTGACCTGGCTTAACGTCACAGGTGAAGTCGTGGATGATGGTCTTTGTTGGCACGTAGCCAAACTTCACATGGTCAAACGACACCGCACCCGAGCACGCTGGAAGCTCTCCCGTTGCGGGACGGTCCTCCTCTTCGGGTTCTGCCAAAAACTCAAACACGCGCTCCGCTGCCGCCGAGAGCATCTGGAGCATGTTCGATACCTGCGAGAGCTGCGTGATAGGCTGCGTGAAGTTGCGCACATACTGCATAAAGGCCTGAATGTCACCGAGCGTGATGGAGCCCGCAATGGCAAGTGCGGCGCCAACCGACACAACGGCAACGTAAGCAAGGTTGGCAACAAAGTTCATGATGGGCTGCATGAGGCCCGAGAAGAACTGTGCGCGCCATCCCGTCACATACAGATTCTCGTTTTGCACGTCGAAGTCCGCCACAGAACGCGCCTCGCGATTGAACACCTTGATGACTGTCTGGCCCGAGAAGCTCTCTTCCACCATGCCATCCACGGCGCCCAGCAATGCCTGTTGACGGCGGAAATATCGCTGGGAGTACCGCACCACAAGCACCACCAGGATGAGCGACACAGGCACCGTCAAGAACGTCACGCCGGCCAAGGCAACGGACACCGAAAGCATCATCACGGTGACACCGATGAGCTGCGTCACGGAGGTGATGAGCTGCGTCACGCTTTGGTTCAGCGACTGTCCGAGCGTGTCAACGTCGTTGGTGACGCGGCTGAGCACGTCACCCACCGAGTTGGTCTCAAAGTATCCAAGCGGCATGCGGTCGATCTTCTCAACGATCTCACGACGCATGCGATAGCACACACGCTGTGTAATGCCCGTCATGAGCCAACCCTGAACAAAGTTGAGGAAGGCCGCCGTGATGTACAGGCACAGAAGCGTTGCCAAAATGTAGCCAATCTTGGCAAAGTCAATCGATCCGGTTCCCGTCACCTTGGCGGCAATGCCCGAGAAGAGCTCGGTGGTCGCCTGGCCAAGAATCTTGGGGCCCATGACATTGAAAACGACCGATCCGATAGCGCACGCAATGGCAATGACGAGTGCCACACGCTCATGAGCGATGTAACTAATGAGCTTGCGGATCGTTCCTTTGAAATCTTTGGCGCGCTCTGAAGCTACGCCACGCCTTCCCATAGGACCGGGCATCAGCGCTCACCCCCTTCCTCGCCAGCAAGAGGCACATCGGGTGCCCCTTGCTCAGCCGAAGCATCATCAAGGCCAAGCTCGGCTGCAGAGAGCTGGCTTTTCGCGATCTCAAGATAGGCCGGGCAGCTCGTAAGGAGCTCCTCATGCGTGCCACGGCCGACAATCTTGCCGTCATCGAGCACCAAAATCTCGTCGGCGTGCATGATGGTGGCAATACGCTGCGCCACAATAATCACCGTTGCATCGCCAGCCTTATGAGCAAGCTCGGCACGCAGCGCGGCGTCTGTCTTGTAGTCCAGCGCCGAGAATGAGTCGTCAAACACGAGCACTTTGGGGTGAATCGCCAGCGCGCGAGCAATAGAGAGACGCTGACTCTGGCCACCCGAGACATTGGAGCCGCCCTGCGCGATGGGCGCATGATAGCCATCGGGCTTAGCCTCGATAAACTCGGCTGCCTGAGCAATGCTCGCCGCTTCAACCATATCGGCATCGGCGAGCTCCGCGTTGCCGTACTTTATGTTGCTTTCAATCGTGCCTGAGAAGAGCATGCGCTTTTGAGGCACATAGCCTATGACGCGACGCAGCTCGTCGAGCTTGATAGAGCGAATGTCCACCCCGTCCAAGGTGATAGAGCCCTCTGTCACATCGTAGAGGCGCGGCAGGAGCTGCACGAGCGAAGACTTGCCGCAGCCCGTGGAACCGATGATCGCACAGGTCTTCCCCGGCTCCGCCGTGAAGCTCACATGCTCAAGCGTGGGCGCGTCGGCATCGGGGTAGGTGAAGGTGACATCGTTATACGAGATAACGCCATGCCAGCCCTCGCCCTGCTCGCGCGAAACCTGGCTCGCCGGGTCGGGATCGGCAATGCTCGAATGGCAGTTGAGCACCTCGAGCACGCGCTCGGCGGCCACATCGGCACGGGGCAGCATAACCGAGATCATGGTGATAATCATGAAGCTCATGATCACCTGCATCACATAGTTAATGTAGGCCATAAGGTCGCCCACCATCACGGTGCCGGCGTCCACGCCCTGGCCACCAAACCACACGATACCCACCGTCGCCGCGTTCATCACAATAAGCATCACCGGCATGAGCACGCTCATACAGCGGTTCGTGAAAATATAGGTGGAGGTGAGGGCACGGTTTGCCTCGTCGTAGCGCTCCTGCTCATACGCCTGGCGACCAAAAGCGCGAATGGGCATGATGCCGGTGATGATCTCGCGCGCCACCAGGTTGTTGCGGTCCACGAGCTTTTGCATGATGCGGAACTTGGGCATGGTCACACCCATGAGCACACCAATGGCGACGGCAATCGCCGCAACGGCAATCGCGAGAATCCACTCAAGACCAACGGGATTTGCCAGCACGCGCACCAGCGCACCGATGCCCATGCACGGTGCAAAAAGCACAATGCGCATGCACATGACGAGCACCATCTGAATCTGCTGGATATCGTTGGTGGCACGCGTGATGAGCGATGCGGCGGAGAACTTGGTCATCTCAGCAGGAGAGAAATCGAGCACGCGCTCGTAGAGGGTATGCCGGAGGTCACATGCGATTGCAGCAGCCGTTTTGGACGCATTGAGCGCAGCAAAGATGGCGCAAAGTGCCGAGAAGAGCGCGTAGGCAAGCATGGTAAGGCCCTGGCGCACAAGGTAGCTACTCTGCACCTCGTTAAGGTCAAGCCCGGCATCACGGTACGCGCTCTTTACAAACTCAACCGCGCGCGACTCCACTATGGTGTCACCGTTATCGCCCAGCTGCTCTACGAGCGCTTCACGCGCATCCACCAGCCGGTCGCGCGAAATCATCCCAGCGTCGACAAGCTGGGAGATGTCATCCATATCCACGGTATCGCCCAACAGTGCCTCGGTCTGCTGGCGCGCAGCAGCAACGGCCTCGGGAGAAGTGCCCGAAGAGAAGGCAGGCCCCATGCCCTCGATGAAGGTTTCTACGGGAATGCCCTGATCCAACTGATACACAAGCATCTCGGCCTCGGCAAGCGGCTCCTCAAGCGTGGAGCGCGTCTCATCATCACCCTCAAAAGCCCTGACGCCACCCTCATCGGCAGGAGCATAGGCGTCATCGAGCGTTTGAGCCGTATCAGCATCGAGGAATAGCTCGACCTGGGCAAGATCAGCGGCGAGGATCTTCTCAGGCACCACGCTTTCGATACCGCCCTGGCTGATACCAACATCCACGATGTCGCTCATGAGCCCCGGTAGCGTGAGCTCGCAGTTTGCCTGTGCAAACAGCAGAACCAAAGCAATGAGCAGATTGATGCCATGGCCTTTCAGAAACGTGAAGATCTTCACGCTGTCCCCCTTCCCATGCACAAACGACCCCTCTCGGCAGGAGGTACCGACCGAGAAGTCTGCGCGCGAAGGCTATTAGAATTGATTGGGCATGTATCTACCCACGATGTTTGCGATACGAAGGACAAGCGAGCGAACGTTCCCGCGGTCACAGAAACTCCACCGCCAACTCAGCACGTCCGCCTCTTGCACGTCCGATGCAAAAGGATTGCTGGCACACATGGCCCCGCGCACTTTTATAAGAGTTGCGCCTTCAGAGGCGTGGAGAAGCCATGCATCCCCGTCAGGTATCCATAGTTCTAGGGTCTATCCTGCATAAACGCTTGCAATACCACGCGTGGGCTGCAATAATGCTGCACGCAGAACACCCTTGGCAATCACCGCCCCTCCTGCCGGTCATCTGCTCCCCCGGCTTCGGATGAGACATCGGTATGAAGATTGCACGGAGTGAGCTGCCCTGTGATATAGTTCAATTTTGTTTGTTCAAGCGGTATCCAGACCGCCCAAGGAGGGTCTAGACATGTCCAAAGTTTGCGAGATTTGCGGTAAGCACCCCGTTGCTGGTCGCTCCATCAGCCACTCCCACCGCGTCACCAATCGTACGTTCCGTCCCAACATCCAGCGTGTGTACGTTGTGGTTGACGGTCATCGTCGCAAGATGAACGTTTGCACCAACTGCCTCAAGTCGGGCAAGGTCGCTCGTTCCTAAGGACGACATCACATTGTTTTTTATGCGCTCCTTCGGGAGCGCTTTTTATTTATATCCCTCCCCTGGTTTTGCAGAAGCCACCCTATGAGGTGAAACCGCCTTATGGAAACCTCCGACAACACAGTGCCAATGCGCCTCAAAGCAAAACTTGCCGAGCACCATCTCCTCGCCTCAGATGGTTCGCAGACCATCTACGGCAAGCCCGTATGGCGCTCCATCGCCCCTGGGCATGAGCCCGAACGCCTCATGGATGCAACCCGCGCCCAGCGCGACCTCGTCGTCTTTGCCCACGCAACGCCCGCCACCGGCCCCAACCAATGTGCCGCCTGGGTGGAGCATGTGTTCTCACATATGAACCTAGGCGTGATTGTAGGAGATGCGGCGGACCTTGCGCGCAGGTGGTGCACGCTTACCGACACGCGCGCCCTTAACGTTGGCATGATCATGGCCACATCAGCTCATCCCTTCGGCACCGATGGGCGCGCTTGGGGCCATGTGGGAATCTATGTAGGAGACAGGCGCGTTATGGATTCCGTTGAAGGGCGCGTGCGCACCTCACCGCTTGACGCATGGATAAGCGTTTATGGCGTTATGGCCGACGTGCAATGGGGCTGGCTCGGCGGCATCGCGCTCAATCAGCTTTCTAATACGATATAAGTCCATTGCTTCCGTATATTGCTAAATGAGATTTCGAGAAATACCCATTGACTTGACCTGCCTATATTAATTGAAGCGTTACAAATTAATGAAACGTTTTAATCTACCGTTTGCCGGAAATTGACCGTTCACCGAGAAAAGACTTGATACTATTCATGATGTAGGGTAAGTCACCGGTCACAAGGAGAGACACATGGTGAAAAAGCCAACGGCAACAGCCGCACCCGAGGTCATCGATTCCGTTGATGCCCTCGAGGCTAAACTCGCGCAGATGCGCGAGGCCCAGAAGGTCTTTGCAACCTACACTCAGGAGCAGGTAGATAAGATCTTCTACGAAGCCGCCATGGCGGCCAACAAGGCGCGCATTCCGCTCGCCAAGCTCGCTGTCGAGGATACCGGCCGCGGCATTGTTGAGGACAAGGTCATCAAGAACCACTACGCCTCCGAGTACATCTACAACGCCTACAAGAACACCAAGACCTGCGGTGTCATCGAGCGTGACGAGGCCTACGGTGTGACCAAGGTTGCCGAGCCCATCGGTATCGTGGGCGCCGTCATCCCCACCACCAACCCCACCTCCACCGCCATCTTCAAGTGCCTTATCTGCCTGAAGACGCGCAACGCCATCATCATCTCGCCGCACCCGGCAGCCGCCAAGTGCACCATCGCTGCCGCCAAGCTCGTGCTTGAGGCCGCCGTCAAGGCTGGTGCCCCCGAGGGCATCATCGGCTGGATCGACGTCCCCTCGCTCGACCTCACCAATATGCTTATGCGCGAGGTTGACATCATCCTCGCTACCGGTGGCCCCGGCATGGTGAAGGCCGCCTACTCCTCGGGCAAGCCCGCCCTGGGCGTTGGCGCCGGCAACACTCCGGTTGTCATCGACGACACCGCCGATATCAAGCTCGCGGTGAACTCCATCATCCACTCCAAGACGTTCGACAACGGCATGATCTGCGCCTCCGAGCAGTCGGTGACCGCTCTCGATTCCATCTATGACGAGGTCAAGCGCGAGTTTGAGTATCGTGGCTGCTACTTCGTGAAGCAGGGCAAGGAGCTCGAGGCTCTGCGCGAGGCCATGTTCAAAAACGGCGCGCTCGATCACCGCATCCCCGGTATGCCCGCCGCGAAGATCGCTGAGCTCGCCGGCATCGAGATTCCGGCCAAAACCAAGATCCTCATCGCCGAGGTCACCTCGACCGACCCCTCCAAGGAGGAGTTCAGCCACGAGAAGCTCTCCCCCGTTCTCGCCATGTATCACGCGAAGGACTTCCAGGAGGCCGTCGACAAGGCTGAGCACCTCGTGCTCGCCGGTGGCCCGGGCCACACCGCCTCGCTCTATGTGCACCCGGCGGAGAAGGAAAAGATTGCGCTCTTTGAAGAGACCATGAAGGCGTGCCGCATCGTCATCAACACCCCCTCCAGCCAGGGTGGTATCGGCGATCTGTACAACTTCGCCATGAAGCCGTCCCTCACGCTGGGTTGCGGCTCCTGGGGTGGCAACTCCGTCTCCGAGAACGTTGGGGTGAAGCACTTGCTCAACATCAAGACTGTGGCCGAGCGCCGCGAGAACATGCTCTGGTTCAGGGCGCCCGAAAAGATCTACTTCAAGAAGGGCTGCACGCCCGTCGCGCTCGACGAGATCGGTCGCGTCATGGGCAAGAAGCGCGCCTTCATCGTCACCGACTCCTTCCTCTACAAGAACGGCAACTGCCGCGCCATCGAGGCCAAGCTTGACGAGATGGGCGTTGCGCACGATGCCTTCTACGACATCTGCCCCGACCCGCGTCTCCAGGACGCCCAGAAGGGCGCCGAGCGCATGCGCCTTTTCGAGCCCGACGTCATCATCGCCGTCGGCGGCGGTTCTGCTATGGACGCCGGCAAGATCATGTGGCTCATGTACGAGCACCCCGAGGTCAACTTCGAGGATGCCGCCATGGACTTCATGGACATCCGCAAGCGTGTCTTCACCTTCCCGAAGCTGGGCGAGAAGGCCTACTTCGTAGCCGTCCCCACCTCCTCGGGCACCGGCTCTGAGGTGACGCCCTTCGCGATCATCACCGACGCTGAGACGGGCATCAAGTGGCCGATCACCGACTACGCGCTCCTGCCCAACATGGCCATCGTTGACGTTGACAACGCCATGACCGCGCCCAAGGGCCTCACCTGCGCCTCTGGTATCGACGTCATGACGCACGCCATTGAGTCCTATGTCTCGATCATGTCCTCCGATTACACGCGTGGCCTCTCCATGCGCGCAGCGAAGCTCGTGTTTGAGAACCTGCCCGCGGCCTACGAGAAGGGCGCTGCCGACCCGCACGCTCGCGAGGAGATGCACAACGCCTCCTGCCTCGCTGGTATGGCCTTCGCCAACGCCTTCCTGGGCGTGAACCACTCCATGGCTCACAAGCTTGGCGCCTTCCATCACCTGCCGCACGGCCTGGCCAACGCCGTCATCCTCACCCGCGTTATGCGTTACAACGCTGCCGAGAAGCCCGTTAAGATGGGCACCTTCTCCCAGTACCAGTATCCGCACGCGCTCAAGGACTACGCCGACCTTGGCCGTTACTGCGGCTGCACCGGCGCGGATGACCACGAGGTGTTCGAGAACTTTATCAAGAAGCTCGAGGACCTTATGGAGACCATCGGTATCAAGAAGACCATTGCCGAGTACGGTGTTGACGAGAAGTACTTCCTCGAGACCCTCGACGACATGACCGAGCAGGCCTTCAACGACCAGTGCACCGGTGCCAACCCGCGCTACCCGCTCATGAGCGAAATCAAGGAGCTGTACCTCGACGCCTACTATGGCCGCGAGCCGCAGTCCTACGAGGTGTAAACGAGCGTTTGCCTCACGCGGGTGGGCGCCTGTCCACCCGCCCCATTTCGCGAGCATGTATTAGAAAGGATTAGGAACCATGATCCTTCCCGAGTCCAAGACCGAGATCGTCCGTCACAGCAACAAGGTGGTCTACGACCTCGGCGACAAGATTGCCAAGGTCTTCAACGAGAACAAGCCGGTCTCCGACGTTTTCAACGAGGCGCTTAACCTCGCGCGCATTAACGAGGCCGACATCCGCTCGCCCAAGGCGCTCGAAGTCAGCCAGGTTGATGGCGCTGGCTGGGGCCTGCTCACCTCGAAGGCTCCGGGTGTGACCCTCGAGGAGAAGATGAACGCCGAGCCGCAGCGCTTTGGTGAGTATCTTGAGCAGTTTGTTGACCTGCAGATTGAGATTCATGGCAAGACTTCGCCTCTGCTCAATCGTCAGCGCGACAAGTACGCTCGTATGATTGGCGGCCTGGAGGCCATCAACGCCACGCAGCGCTACAATCTCCTGGAGCGTCTTGACGGCATGAAGAAGGAGTTCAAGGTCTGCCACGGCGACTTCAACCCCTCCAACGTCATCGTTGGTGAGGATGGCGAGCTGTATGTGTGCGACTGGGCCCATGCCACCCAGGGCTCCCCTGCCGCCGACGTTGCCATGACCTACCTGCTCTTCGCTCTTAAGTCGAAGGAGCAGGCCGAGGCGTACCTCGATCTGTACTGCGAGCGCGCCGACATGCCCAAGCAGGTCGTGCGCCAGTGGATGCCCATCGTTGCAGCATCCGAGCTCGCTCGTAAGCGCGACATCCATGAGGACTTCCTCATGAGCTGGATCGACGTGTTCGATTACCAGTAAGACGGGTCCCGGCAGGTGTTCCGCCAGATTTCCGCGCGAACGTCCTCGGCCTGCGGCCTGCGGAATGTTCGCTTAGGAATATCTGGCGGAACACCCTGAGCCGACTTACTTGAATCTCAACGTTGAGATGTTGGAAGGGCTCCTTGCTTGGCAGGGAGCCCTTTGTTGTGGCGTGCATTGGTACGAGATGGGGGCTTGTCGCGGCGAATTAGAGGAATACCCAACAAGCCAGGGTACCGGAGTGGCAGGTGATGGTGGCGTCGTTGTGCTCGATGACGTTTGAGATGCCCAAATCGGATAGGAGCTCCACGTGTTTGTGGTCGAGCTCCCAGCGCATGTGATATTCGGAAACGACAGCCTCGGGCGTAAGGGGAATGAAAGAGAAGCGGCTGCCGACGGCGCCCGCTACGTACCATGCGTCTCCCGCATGAAGGATACGCCCCTCGTAGCCGTCCTCAATGAGCTGTACGCTCCCCTGCCAGGCGGCAAAGCGGCCCAACACACCAACGAGATGATCAGGGTTTCCGCCACCAAAACACGTAGCAGCGAGCACAGCACCCGGCCAGCGGCGAGATACCTCGGCAAGGGCAAGGCCCAGATCGGTATCGTCCTTGTGCGGGTTATAGCGAACGACCTCAAAGGAGGTCTCGTCCCCTTCCACGTTCCCCTGCGCAGCCTCGGCCCAACGAACACGCTCGGCGCCTTCCGTACTCACCGAATCAGCATCGCCGCAAAAAAGATCGCAGGGCACACCGGCCGCCATAAGCGCATCGAGGCCGCGATCGATCGCAACCACCACGTCTGAAGCCGCCGTAACGGCGCGCACCGTAGCGGTAGAAGCCGCCTCGGGCGATCCGCCTACAAGCGCCACCCGCACCCTTTGCTCCAAGCTCATGCCCCTACCCCGCAAACGAGCAGATAGCATCGAGCGAAAGCTCGGGATACTCATCGATAAAGATATCGGAAAGGGCACGCACCTCATCACGCTCCGCACGGCCCGCAGGATCAAAAATACCCAGACGGTGATAGCCCGCTTCGCGTGCGCTCCTCAAGCCAAAGGGGGCGTCCTCAAACACCCATACATCCTCATGGGCCACATCGCCCAAATCGTACGCCGCACAAATCTTCGAAAGTGCGAGGTTATACACGTCGGGCCGCTGCTTGGAGGCACCTGCCTCGCCTGTGGTGGTAATACTTGAGAAAAAGCCGTCCATGTTGTTGTGACGCAAGCCCGCCTCAACCAGGAAGGCAGGGGTGGACGTGGCAATAGCCATGGGAATACCGGCGCACGCCGCCTCTTCAAGGAAGGCGTGAGCGCCCGTGCGCGCAACGATTGTGGTGGCGTATTCGTCGCGCAGCATATCCATCAGGCGCTGGTAAATCTCCTCGCCTGTGGCATCGAGGTTCCACTTCACGCGATAGGCCGCACACTCATCTTCCACGGAAAGATGCTCAAACTCAGCGAAATCGTCGGAGGTGGCCGTCACGCCATAGGTGGCAAGCAAACGAGGTTGAACCGTGAGCCACGCGCCCATGGAATCGAGGAGCGTTCCGTCACAATCAAACACAAAAGCCTGGGGACGATGCGTCGTTGATGTCATCAAAGAACCCTTTCTCCCATCGTATGGGCGCGATACATATCATGCACGCGCGAGGAACTCACGCCCGCCACGCGTACTCAAACATAGCAGTGATAGCTGCTGCGAATGCTACCAGAACGCGACGCGCTCAACCGGGTAGCGCCTCGGAACGTTTTGCAACAATTTGTCAAGTTTTACGCATGCGCGTACGTCTACGAATCAAATTCGACCGTAACCCGGCTTCCAATATAGACAAATTGTCGACAATGTTATGCTCGATTTGAACGTTTGCGCCCGGGGGATAGCCGTGTCGGTTGCACGCCGATGCGTCTCGCCCCAGAGCGAACGCGGAACTGTCGGATGACGGGCTAACCGTCAGATCGATTGGACGTGTCGCATGAAAAAGAAGACCCAGGATACCCCTTCCGCACCTGCATCGGATAAGCCGTTGCTCATCATGACCGATGACGACATCTATATGTTTGGCAACGGCACCTGGAAGCGCAGCTGGGAGAAGATGGGTGCCCACCCCGATGTTCAAGACGACCAAGAGGGCTGGCATTTTTGCATTTGGGTACCGGATGTAAAGAGCGTGCATGTGGTGGGCGACTTTAACAACTGGGACCCCACCGCCAACAAGCTGAGCCCGGTAGGCAAAAGTGACATGTGGCAGGGCTTTGTACCCGGCCTCCAGCAGGGTGACCTGTATAAGTACGCCATTGAGACCAACGAGGGCAACCTGCTCTATAAGGCCGATCCTTACGCGTTTTACGCCGAGCAGACGCCCGGAACCGCCTCGCGCCTCATGGACATCACGGGCTATGAATGGGGCGACGATGAATGGCTTGAGCACCGTCGCACGCATAACCACATGACGCAGCCGCTCAATATCTACGAGGTTCACCTGGGTTCTTGGCGTCGCCATGGCAACGAGCCGCAGGGTGAGCCCGACGAGAACGGCAACTATCCTGGCCCGGGCGACCCCTTCCCGGCCCAGCGCGGCACCTTCTACACCTACGACGAGCTCTCGGTTGAGCTTGTTGAGTACGTGAAAGACATGGGCTACACCCATATCGAGCTCTTACCGGTGATGGAGCACCCCTTCGATGGTTCGTGGGGCTACCAGCCCACGGGTTACTTTGCGGTAACGAGCCGCTATGGCGAGCCCAAGCAGTTCATGCACTTCATCGACGCCTGCCACCAGGCGGGCATCGGCGTCATCCTCGACTGGGTGCCGGGCGGTTTCTGCGCCAACGAAGAGGGCCTTGCCACCTTCAACGGTCGCATGCTCTACGAGCGCGAGATCCATCCCAACTGGGGCACGCACAAGTTTGACTTCGGCCGTCCCGAGGTCCGCGGCTTCCTTACCTCAAACGCCCTGTTCTGGATTGAGATGTTCCACGCCGATGGCATCCGTATGGACGGCGTGTCGAGCATGCTCTACCTCAACTTTGGCGTAGACGACCCCGGCCAGAAGAAGTTCAACAAGTACGGCACCGAGGAAGACCTTGACGCTTCGGCGTTCATCCGCCAGGTTAACTGCGCCGTAGCCAGCCTGTTCCCCGACGTGATGATGATCGCTGAGGAATCCACCGCCTGGCCGCTTGTTACCTATCCTCCTGAGGAAGGTGGCCTGGGCTTCCACTACAAGTGGGACATGGGCTGGATGAACGACACCCTGCACTACATGCAGACCGACTTCCCGTGGCGTCCGGGCGCGCACCGGCTCCTCACGTTCTCGATTATGTATGCATTCAACGAGAACTTTGTGTTGCCGCTCAGCCACGACGAGGTGGTCAACGGCAAGTGCTCCCTCATGGGCCGCATGCCGGGCGACCTCTGGCGCCAGTTTGCAGGCCTGCGCACCCTCGTGATGTATCAGATCACGCACCCCGGCGCCCAGCTCTCGTTCATGGGCAACGAGATTGCCCAGTTCATCGAGTGGCGCTACTACGAGTCCATCGAGTGGTTCCTCGCCGATGAGTACGAGACGCATCGCAACCACCGCACCTTCGTGAAGGCGCTCAACCATCTCTATCTCAACGAGCCTGCGTTCTGGGAGAACTCCTACACCGAGGACGGTTTCTCGTGGATTGACGCGAACAACTCCAACCAGTCCATCATCTCGTTTGTGCGCAAGGGCGAAAACGAAGATGACGACCTGGTGGTGCTCATCAACTTCGACCCGGCGTCTTACGAGACGTTCCGCGTGGGTGTGCCGCGTGAGGGTGACTGGAAGGTCGTCTTCAACTCCGACGATCCCGCCTTTGGCGGCAGCGGCTACATGCTCGACAGCCTGAAAGATGCGGTGTGCCCGAGCGAGCCCTATCCGTGGAACGGCCGCGAGGAGTCGGTGAGCTTTAGCGTGCCCGGCCTTGCCGGTATTGTGCTGAAGCGCGTGGGGCCGAGCTCCTACGTGCCACCCAAGCCCAAGCGTCGCACAGCGCGTAAGAAGACAACCACAACCACCAAGAAGACTGCTGCCAAGAGCACCAAGAACACAACCTCTACTACGGCTAAAAAGACGGCCACCAAGGCTTCCTCCGCGAGCGCGTCTAAGGCCACAACAGCCAAGACCACCACGTCAAAGGCCAAGGCAACCACTGCGCGCACGAAGGCCACTGCGACTACAAGCACAACGAAAAAAGCCGCTTCCACCAAGACAACGACCAAGAAGTCGGGCACGGCGGGAAAGACAAGTTCTACCGCAACTGCCTAAGTCGCGCCATAATAGGGGGTGACTCGTTTAGTCGCTAACGGGAAACCCCCGTAAGAAAGGAAAGCATGATTCAGATTTTTAAGGACAAGCAGGACTTCATCGACCAGTACCGCGCGATGGTCCGTGCGCACACGGGAAAAGATTTTGAGTCCTGCGGCTCGCATGACCGCTTCTATGCGCTTGCCGAGCTCATTGCAACGCGTGCTCGCCGCATCGCCAGCGACAATGAGACCCAGATTGAGAAGCAGGGCAAGAAGCGTGTGTACTACTTCTCACTTGAGTTCCTCATTGGTCGCCTGCTCGATAACTACCTGCTGAACTTCGGCATTCGCGACATGGTTGCCGAGGCGCTCGAAGATATGGGCACCTCGCTTGAGGCGCTTGAGATCCGCGAGCCCGACGCGGCCCTGGGTAACGGCGGCCTCGGCCGCCTGGCAGCCTGCTTCTTGGCCTCCGCAGCCCACGAGGGCATCGCCTTCTACGGCAACGGCATGCGCTACGAGTACGGCCTCTTCAAGCAAGAGATCGTGGACGGTCGCCAGGTAGAGGTTGCCGACGACTGGCTCAAGCACGGCTATCCGTGGGAGTCGCGCCGTCCCGAGAGCGCCGTCGAAGTTATTTTTGGCGGCACCTCGGTGAGCTACGAGCAGGATGGCCGCACCATGTACCGCACCGAGGGCGGGCAGAAAATCCTCGCCGTACCCTACGACATCCCCGTGGTGGCCTACGGCGGCGAGCTGGTGAACAAGCTGCGCGTATGGAAAGCCGAGCCCAACGAGGACCTCTTCAACCTCGATGCCTTCAACCGCGGCGATTACGCAAACGCCAACGCCGGCCGCGCTGAGGCTGAGGCCATCTCCACCATCCTCTACCCTGCCGACGCCGGTGAGCATGGCAAGATCCTCCGTCTGAAGCAGGAGTACCTCTTTGTGGCGGCTGGCATCAACTCCATCCTGCGCACCTTCCGCGCTGAGCATGGTACCGACTGGAAGCGCCTTCCTGAGTTTGTTGCCATCCACACCAACGACACGCATCCTGCCATGTGCGGCCCCGAGCTCATGCGCGTCCTCATGGATGAGGAGGGCCTTGAGTGGAATGAGGCTTGGGATATCGTTACCAAGACGGTCTCCTTCACCAACCACACGGTGCTTCCCGAGGCACTCGAGAAGTGGCCCATCACCACGTTCAAGCCGCTCCTCCCTCGCCTCTATCAGATCATCGACGAGATTGCTCGCCGCTTCCGCGAGAGCTTCCCGACGGACAACCCCGAGTGGCGCGAGATGTTCCAGAAGACCGCCATCCTCTGGGATGGCGAGGTCCGCATGGCAAACCTCTCGATTGTGTGCAGCCATTCGGTGAACGGCGTGGCCGAGCTCCATACAAAGATTCTGAAGGAGCAGGTCTTCAAGGAGTTCTATGAGCTCACGCCTGAGAAGTTCAACAACAAGACCAACGGCGTGACCCATCGTCGCTTCCTTGCAGAGGCCAACCCCTCTTATGCGAAGCTCATCACCAAGGCCATTGGCACCCGTTGGCTTGACGATGCCTTTGAGCTCAAGAAGCTCGAGCAGTTTGCCGATGACGAGGACTTCCTGCTTGCCATGGCAGCCTCTAAGCGTGAGAACAAGGTGCGCCTGGCCTCCTACATCAAGGATGTCTGCGGCATCACCGTTGACCCGGATTCCGTCTTCGACGTGCAGGTGAAGCGCTTCCACGCCTACAAGCGTCAGCTGCTCAACATCTTCAAGGTGATGGACATCTACAACCGTCTCATCTCCGATCCGTCGTTCACGGTGCACCCCACCACCTTCATCTTCTCGGGCAAGGCAGCTCAGAGCTACTACTTCGCCAAGGAAGTCATCCGCCTCATCAACTCTGTGGCCGATGTCATCAACAACGACGAGCGCGTGAACAACCTTATCAAGGTTGTGTTCATCCCTAACTTCCGCGTCTCCAATGCGCAGCTCATTTACTCTGCTGCCGAGATCTCTGAGCAGATTTCCACCGCAGGCCAGGAGGCGTCCGGCACGTCCAACATGAAGCTCATGATGAACGGTGCCATCACGCTCGGCACGCTCGACGGTGCGAACATCGAGATCGCCAATCTCGCTGGCTATGAGAACGTCAAGATCTTCGGCCTCACCGAGCCTGAGGTGGTGGCCCTCCAGAAGAGCGGTCAATACTTCTCGTGGGATGAGTACAACGCCGACCGCGACCGTCTGGGCCGTTGCGTTGACGAACTCACCGACACCACCTTCTCGCACCTCTCGGGCACCTTTGACTCCATTCGTCGCGAGCTCATGGACAACAACGACCATGACCTCGTGCTCAAGGACTTCCGCTCCTATGTCCAGGCGTGGGAGGAGCTTGTGGGCACCTACGGCGACACGCTTGCGTGGAACCGCATGGCGCTCCATAACACGGCGAACTCGGGTTTCTTCTCGAGCGATCGCACCATCCGCGAATATCGCGATGAGATCTGGGGGGCGTGATAAACGGGATAGGAAATCGATTCGGCGGCTTCACGGCACATTGAGGCGCGGTTAGCCAATATGCGTCCGCGTGAGCAGAAAGACAACAGACAGCACGGGTTTTGAAGGAGAACATCGATGAGCAAAAAAGAATGCATCGCCATGCTCCTCGCTGGAGGGCAGGGAAGCAGGTTGGGGGCGCTCACGTCTAAGATCGCCAAACCTGCCGTCTCATTCGGAGGTAAGTACCGTATCATCGACTTCACGTTGTCAAACTGCGCGAATTCCGGCATTGACACGGTGGGTGTGCTCACGCAGTATCGCCCCTACCGTCTCCATGCCTACCTGGGATCCGGCTCAGCGTGGGATCTTGACGAGCGTGGCGGCGGAGTATCCATCCTCCCGCCGTATGCCACGCAGGACGGCGGCGCTTGGTATGCGGGTACCGCCGACGCGGTGACGCAGAACCTTGATTACATCAAGTCGCACGATCCTGAGTACGTGCTCATCCTCTCCGGCGACGCACTGTATCGCATGGATTATCGCGAGATGCTGCAGACCCATATCGATAACAACGCCGACCTCACGGTTGCCGTCATGCCCGTGCCCTGGGAGGAAGCCAGCCGCTTTGGCATCCTTACCACCGATGACGACGGCCGTATCGTGAAGTTCACCGAGAAGCCCGAGAAGCCGGATTCAAACCTTGCCTCCATGGGCATCTACATCTTCACGGCTGATTTCCTGATCAAGGCCCTCGAAGAGGACGATGTCGACCAGCGCTCGAGCCACGACTTTGGCGGCGACATCATCCCCAAGGCTCTCGCCGACGGCAAGCGCCTGTTTGTCCATAAATTCCATGGCTTCTGGAAAGACGTAGGCACCATCGCGAGCTATCACGAGACGAGCATGGACCTGCTGGGGCCGAACCCCTACTTCGACCTCTATGACGAGCAGACCCCCATCATGAGCAACGACACCACGCGTCCGCCGCACTACATTGGGCCTGAGGGCCGCGTGGACGACTGCCTGGTCTCCAACGGCTGCGAGATCCTGGGCACTGCTCGCCATTCTGTGATTTCCACCGACTGCTACATTGGCGAGCGCGCCATCGTCGAGGATTCCGTCATGCTCCCCGGTGCCATCGTCAAGGAGGGTGCACATGTTTCGCGGGCCATCCTGGGCGAGAACGCCGTCGTTGAGGAGGGCGTGAAGCTCGGTAGCGTCGACACCACGAAGGACACGGCTGTCGTTGGAAACGACGTCGTCATCGGGAAGGGGGAATGAACCGATGATCAACCGCAAGGCCATCGGCTATATCACCGCTAACTACGCCGGCTCCGAGCGCAGTGCTCTGCTCGACAGCCGTCCGCTCGCATCCATCCCCTTCATGGGCCGCTACCGCCTCATTGACTTCCCGCTTTCCAATATGGCAAACGCGGGCATTAAGACGGTCGGCTTGGTGATGCCGGGCAATTACCGTTCCATCATCGACCATGTGGGTCACGGCAAGGACTGGGGCCTCGACCGCAAGAAGGGCGGCCTCTTCCCGCTTCCGGGTAACCCCTATGGTGCCACCAAGCAGGGCATGCGCTTCTTGCTGCGCGACATCATCTCCAACAAGACCCTCTTCGAGCGCTCCGACAAGCCCTATGTTGTGCTCATGGGCACCAACATCATCTGCAACCTCGACCTCAACGCCATCATCGAGGCGCACGAGAACTCCGGCGTGGGCATGACGCTCGTGTATGTGAAGGCCGAGCGCAAGCACACCGACTGCAGCCGCCTTATCATTGGCGATGCCGGCCGCGTGAAAGCCGTTGAGCCAGGCTGCGAGTATGGCGACAACAAGTTCATCGACTGCTTCGTGGTCAACCGTAAACTGCTCCTGAAGATCATCGATCAATACGCCTCGGCCGACTATCTCGACATCTTTGAGGCCATCGCGCCCGACTTTGAGCGCATCGATGTGTGCAGCTACGAGTTCAAGGGTCTCGCGGTGGGCATCTTTGGCGAGGACACCTACTATGCGCGTAGCATGGAGATGCTCAATCCCAAGGTCTGCAACGAGCTCTTCATGAAGGACCGCCCGGTTCTCACCAAGGCTCACGACGCACCCCCCGCGAAGTACTCCGCCGGTTCGCTCGCTTGCAACTCGCGCATCTCCGCAGGCTGCAAGATCGACGGCACGGTGCGCAACTCCATCCTGGCACGTGGCGTTATCGTCGAGAGCGGCGCCAGCGTTCAGGACAGCATCATCATGCAGTCCTGCGTCATCAAGCGTGGCGCACGCGTTGAGAACGCCATCGTGGACAAGAACAACACCATCTCGGCCAACACCGAGCTGCGCGGAACGCCCGATCACATCCTTGTTGTTGGCAAGGGTGCCCTCGCTTAACGTGACGTGTGCTCACGTTAACACCCGAATCATGAATTCGGCTCACGCACAAGGCATGAGATAGGCGTTATCATAGAATCGCCGTTCAGCTGGGCTGGGCGGCGATTCTCTACCTTGCTCTACTTTTGGAGGCTCCATGGCTAAGAAATTGCAAGTGGTGTTTGCTTCCGCCGAAGCGGCTCCCTTTGTTAAAACTGGCGGCCTGGGTGACGTTGCCGGTTCCCTTCCCAAAGCGCTGAAGCGCGCCGGCGCCGACGTTATCGTAATGGTTCCCAAATACAGCACCATCCCCGACGTGTTCCGCGAGAAGATGGAGCACGTTGCCGACTTTTACGTTAGCCTCGGTTGGCGCAACGAGTACTGTGGTCTCGAGCGCCTCGATGTTGACGGAGTGACCTATCTCTTCATCGACAACGAGCACTACTTTGCTCGCAGCTACCCCTATGGCTTCTTTGACGATGGCGAGCGCTTTGCATTCTTCTCCAAGGCCGTCACCGAAAGCCTGCAGCACCTTCCTGAAGGCTTCACCTGCGATGTGCTTCACTGCAACGACTGGCACACCGCCCTTGCTCCCGTCTTTTTGCGCGAGTTCTACCAGGGCCTGCCGCTCTATGAGCGCGTGAAGACGGTCTTCTCGATTCACAACATCGCCTTCCAGGGCCAGTTCTCCGACACCGTCCTGAACGACGTGCTTGGCTTGGCACACATCCCCAACGCTGCCCGTCAGCTGCGCTGCGATGCCAACTCCGTCAACTACATGCTCGGTGCCCTCAACTATACCGACCGCATCACCACGGTGAGCCCCACCTATGCGGCCGAGATTCAAACGCCCGAGTACGGCGAGCATCTTGACGGTGTTCTGCGTCGTCGCAACAACATCCTGCGCGGTATCCTGAACGGCATCGACACCGTTGATTGGGATCCTGCAACCGATTACCAACTCACCGAGAACTATCACGTGGGCGATATGGAGGGCAAGGCTGCCTGCAAGGCTGCGCTCCAGCAGGAGCTGGGTCTTGAGGTGCGCGCCGACCGCCCGCTCATGGTCATGGTCACCCGCCTTACGCGCCAGAAGGGCATGGACCTGGTCACCTACTCGCTCGATCGCATCCTTTCCGGCGGCGTCCAGGTTGCCGTTCTGGGCACGGGCGATTACGAGGAGTCCATGCGCTACTTCTCCAACAAGTATCCGGGCTCCATGGCAGCGCGCATCACTTTCGACTCCGCCCTCTCCCGCCGCATGTACTCCGGCGCCGACATGTTCCTCATGCCGTCGCTCTTTGAGCCCTGCGGCCTCTCGCAGATCATCGCCATGCGCTACGGCACCCTGCCCATCGTGCGCGAAACCGGCGGTTTGCGCGATACCGTTATCCCCTACAACCAGTTCACCGGTGAGGGCACCGGCTTCTCGTTCACCCACTTCAACGGTGACGAGATGGGCGATGCGGTCTTCCGCGCCGCACGCCTCTTCTGGGACAACCGCGACGCGTGGAACAAGGTCGTTGAGCAGGCCATGACTAAGGACTTCTCGTGGACCCGCTCGGCAGACGAGTACATCAAGCTCTACCTTGAGCTTGCCGGTGATACCGAGGTGATGCCCGAGCCGGTATCCACGCCTGAGCCGGCACCTGAACCCGAGCCCGAGGTTGTTCCCGCTCCGGAACCCGAGCCCGTGCAGGAGCCGGCAGAAGAGCCCCAGACCGCAGAGGCTGCTGACGTTGAGGCAGACGTAAAGCCTGTTGAGGCTGAGGAGAAGCCCGCCGAGGTTGAAGCACCCGCGGCAGAGAAGGCCGCTGAGCCGGAACTTGAGAAGGAAGCCCCGGCTGCCAAGCCTGCTGCTAAGACCACTACGGCCAAGAAGACGGCAACCAAGACCACGGCTGCGAAGGCAACCACCACCAAGGCAAAGGCTGCCACTACAAAGACGAAGACGACTACTGCCAAGGCTACCGCTACCAAGACAACTGCGACCAAGACTGCGTCCAAGACCGCAGCGAAGGCCACGACCACTAAGGCTGCGGCAACAAAGACCGCCACTAAGGCTGCTGAGAAGCCGGCAACGGCCACCAAGGCTGCAGCTTCCAAGACGACCGCGACGAAGGCTGCATCCACCACGGCAACAAAGACCACGGCAGCGAAGGCTACCGCCACAAAGGCAGCCCCTAAGACCGCG
>DVID01000018.1 GCA_018711625.1 Candidatus Limicola stercorigallinarum
ATGGACCTTACGCACAACCCCGAGTTCACGACTATGGAAGCCTATCGCGCATTCTCGGATCTCGACGGTATGAAGGAGCTTGCCGAGGGCGTGATTAAGGCTGCTGCCGCCGCCATTGGAGCGCCTGAGCAGATTGAGTATCAGGGTCAGACCATCGACCTTTCTGGCACCTGGCCCAGCCGTCCCATGACGGAGGTTGTATCCTCCGCGTTGGGCGTCGATGTGACGCTCGACACGCCGGTGGAGGAGCTACGCGCACACGCCACGAAGGCGGGCATTGAGGTCAAGTCCGAGTGGACCGCCGGTAAGCTCATTGCCGAGCTCTACGACGAGATTGGCGAGCCCACGCTTGTGAACCCCACGTTTGTGGTGGATTACCCCGTTGAGGTGAGCCCGCTCGCCAAGCGCCGTGAGGATGATCCGCGTCTGACGCATCGCTTTGAGCTCGTGATTGCCGGCCATGAGTACGCCAACGCGTTCTCGGAGCTCAACGACCCGGTTGACCAGGCGGAGCGCTTCCAGCACCAGATGGAGGAGAAGGCCGGCGGCGACGACGAGGCCATGGAGTACGACGAGGATTACGTGCGAGCCCTTGAGTATGGTATGCCTCCGGCGGGTGGCATTGGCATTGGCATCGATCGCGTGGTCATGCTGCTTACCAACCAGGCCTCCATCCGTGACGTGCTGCTGTTCCCGCACATGCGTCCCGAGGGCAAGGCCAACGCTGGCATCATGGCGGCAAAGGCCAAGCAGGATGCTGAGGCTGCGGCTGCTGCCGAGGAGGCGGGTGCCGCGTCGTTTGGCGCTGCCGTTGCTCCCAACAAGGTTCCGACGCTCGACTACAGCAAGGTGGCTGTGGAGCCGCTCTTCGCGGACTTTGTGGACTTTGAGACCTTCAGCAAGAGCGACTTCCGTGCCGTGAAGGTGAAGGCCTGCGCTGCCGTGCCTAAGAGCAAGAAGCTCCTGCAGTTCACGCTCGACGACGGCTCGGGTACCGACCGCACCATCCTCTCTGGCATCAGCATGTACTACGAGCCCGAGGACCTGGTGGGCAAGACCTGCATCGCCATTGTGAACCTGCCGCCGCGTAAGATGATGGGCATCGACTCCTGCGGCATGCTCATCTCCGCCGTGCACGAGGAGGAGGGCGAGGAGCGCCTGAATCTGCTTATGGTGGACGACGCTATCCCCGCTGGCGCCAAGCTCTACTAGTGGATGGATGGGGACGGGGTCAAATCATCCGCATCCGAATGTTCAGGGACGGGTCTGGGTTTCTCGCGGTTGAGAACACGGGCTCGTCCCCGTTTCTTGTTTAGGGGGCGAGCAGATGGAGATCCGCAAGGTGGTAGGTGACCGGCGGCGCTATCTGCCGTTGCTGTTGCTCGCCGACGAACAGTTGGACATGGTCGAGCGCTACCTCGACCGGGGTGATATGTGGGTGCTTGTTGAGGCTGATGGAGCGGATGACGCCGAAGGCGTCGGTGGTGCCGGTGAAGCCCTCGCCGAGTGCCTCGTGACCGATGAGGGAGCGGGTGTGCTCGAACTCAAGAGCCTCGCAGTTGCGCCGGACTGGCAGGGGCAGGGTCTCGGCCGGGCGCTCATCGAGCATGTGGCACACACCTATGCGGGCCGCTTCCATACGCTGGAGGTCGGCACGGGTGACAGCCCGCTCACGGTGCCGTTTTACGAGCGCTGCGGCTTTATACGCTCACGCGTTGTTCCCGATTTCTTCACCAACAACTACGATCACCCCATATACGAGGCCGGCGTGCTGCTGAGGGATATGGTGTACCTCAAGCGTCCGCTTGCATAACCTCGGAACAAAGAGCCGGGGCCTTGAGTCGGGTATACATGCCCACATACGAGGATATATATATTGCTCATAATCTATATCGTCATCATGCAAGACGAGAGAGGAGGGTTTGACACATAAGGCCTTCGCTTCAATGGGATGGTGAGGAATATGACCAAGCGCTATTCGATTTGTTGGTCCGACGATGAGTTGACGTTTCAGGCTTCCGACGATGCCCCGTCCTTGTCTGTTGAGAAGCGAGGGGCCTCGGGGGCGCTCGGACAACTGTTCAGCCGCCGTTTTGTTGTTTTTGACCAGCAGGGTAAGGAACTATTTCAAGTGGTGAACGGCAATTCGGGCACCTATCCGCGCGCGTCTTTGATTGTCGACGGTAGGGAGGAGTTTGTGCTGACAGCGCGTGGCAACAATTTCAACACCACGTGCAATGTCACGGGAGGTCCCTGCAATTTCCTCGGAGATCCCTTCTCCAAGTCCTTCGAAGTCACGTTAGACGGGGCAAGCATCTGCTCTGTTGACGTTACAAGGGGTGAAGGCAAGGCGACCTACACGCTTGCTTTCGTAGACGATTCCCCTCTTCTGCAGGCGCTCATGGCTGTGGCAACGTTGGCGGTGTTCTGCGGAAGGATTATTCCCTGCGTGGGCGAGGAAAACTGACGATTGGCCACATCCGGTACGAAAGGCCAGGGGCTTTGTACCGGACTTGCTATGCCGGGGTATGCGATTGGCTATCCCTATCCTAGCCGCCCTATAATCTGATGGTTGGGGCAACGTGGCGGAGGTGAGCGGAAGAAATGATCCCGCTCCCATCCGTCCCCATCCATCCAGGGGAGGCTGTTGCTATGGCGGGAAAAGATGCGGTGCGGCTCACGCCGGCGCAGCTGCATGTGGTGGTGACGCTCGGCTTTTGTGGTCTAGTCTCGGCGGCGGACAACTGGTTTGTCTCGCCCGCGCTGCCCTCGATTGCGCACACCTTGGCGGTGGCGCCTACGGCGGCTGCCATCGTGCTCACGGCATATCTCCTGCCCTACGGCGCTCTTCAACCGGTATGTGGACGTCTGGGCGACGGCGTAGGCCGGCTGCGCTTGCTTCGCATCATTGTATTGGGCCTCTGCGTGGGAACATTTCTCTGCGCGGTGGTGCCCAATCTTCCGTTCTTGATTGCTGCCCGCGTGATCACCGGCTGTTTTGCGGCGGGCATCATCTCGGTTTCGCAGGCCTTCGTGGGCGATGTGGTGGGGCCGCGCAATCGCGCCGGCGCCGTGGGCATCCTCATGGGCATAACCTTCACCGGCCAGGGGCTCTCGGCAGGTCTCGGCGGCATCCTCACCGACCTCGTAGGATGGCGCGCGGCTTTCGCCGCCTTCGGTATCTTGGCGGCTCTTGCATGGTTGGGGCTTTTCACCTTGCGCGAGCCGAAGCACCAAGAGGGTTTCGACCGCCGAGATCGCCAAGGCGGCAGCAACGAATTGCATGCGACGATTCAGGGTGTTGACGCCATGAGCCCCTCCGCGCCGGCTGTGCAGATGTCTTCCGTGGATGCGGCGCGTGCTGCAAAGGCATACGGCTCTTCGGAGCCCGCTGCGGCGACCAACAAGGCCGTCAATCCCATCCTTGCGTTCTTCCGCGACGCCCTACGCATCTTTTTCGGCCCGCATCGGGCGGTGTTCTTGCTTGCCTGCAGCACGGGCCTGCTCTTTTTGGGCGTCTACGGTCTTACGGGCACGTTCCTCTCTGAGATATGTGGGCTCACTCCAACGCAAGCAGGGCTTGTGATGATGCTTTACGGCGTGTTCTGCCTGGTGGGAGGTGCCCTTTCGGGCCGCTTGGGGGCCGGGCGCGGCCTTGGCCACGTTATAGCAATCGGCGAGGTATCGGGTGCGATCGCCGCGCTTTCGCTTCTGGCTTCTGCTCTTACGGCAAGCTGGGTGCCTGCGCTCGTGGCGGCAGCGTGCTTGGGGCTGGGCTACATCCTTGTTCAGCCCACGCTTGTCACCCTCTCCATGGAAGCCGATCCCGCGCAGGCGGGGCTCTGCACAGGGCTCATTGGCTTTGCGGTCTTTGCCTGCGGCGGTGTGGGTTCGGCGCTCGGTGGCGCACTGCTGCAGATAGGCGGTTATCTGCTGCTGTGGGGCGTTGCCGCGCTCTGCCTCGTCCTTCAGCGCATCATCTCCCAGCGTGTCCTCGCCTAGCGGGTGCAGCCGCTGTGCTTTGGCCTACCTCCGAGCTTCGATTTACCCCCGAGCTTCGGTATGCTGCGCTCTTCGCTTTGGTGTGGACTTTGACCATTATTAGGCTCGAAAGAGAGATAAAAGTGGCTATTCCCATACCAATGGCGTAGGGCTGCCATACTCAAGCGACGCGTGGCACACCGGCCTGACACAGGAGGCGCTCAAAGTATGCCTTGTTGCAGGCCTCCCGATAGGTGAACCGGACCACCATGGCTCCGGTAAGGTTGAGGCGGCTCTCGCGGTGGCGCTCATCGATGAGGCGTCGCGCCGTGACGTCGGGACTAACCTTGTTGCCGTCGCGGTCGCGCACGTACTTATCATTTCCGTCGAGCTCTCCGATGATGATGTCGCCGTTAGGCAGAACCCACAGATAATCGACGCGCCGGCAGACGGACGGGTTCATCGGGTCGCTTATCTCCACTTGCAGCTCCGGCACGACAAAGCCAAGTTCGATCATGATGGCACGCGCTATCGACTCACCGCCGTTTTCGCTGCGGCCGTCGGCGCATTCCAGCACACGGCGGGCTGTCCTGATATTGCGGCGTCGAGTGCCATGGTCGCGCACATAGGTGGCAAGCTGTTCTTTTTCGATGCATTGCCAATGAAGTGCTGAGTCAACGATTGCCAGGCCGTGCCGAAAACTCGCTTGGCACATGCAATCAAGCAGCGTGCGCGGAAGCGGCGTCACGCGGATGCCGTCGATGATTCGAACGTCCTCCACGGAGCTTCTGTCGGCCGCGCGTATCGAAGGGCCGCTCCGCTGCTCTTCGATACGGTGAGACGTGGCATATCCATGCATCCGAAGACGGTTCTGACCGGCTCCGGACGCGAGGTGCAACATGCCGAGCAAGGAATAGGGTACTTGCAGGCCATAGACCAGGGCTGCGGAAAACGAACAAAACGTCCAGGTAGGGTGCAGGATCGCGACCGTGCGTATGAGATGCTTGGCGCGTTCACGCGGAGAGAGTCCGTCGAGATAGGCCGCTCGGCAGTAGTAGCCCGGAGCTGGTGAGGCGATGGTTCCGTTACGAACCCGTCGGTCAAGCGACCTTCGCATCTGGCGCGACGGGGCAGTTGCATAGCGGCACGCGCCCTCCGCCTCATCAAGCAAATGACAGATTTCTTGCGTCCTGATAGCAGACATGCCAACCTCCTTCGCTGAGTGCGAAGAAGCGTAACAGGCGCATCTAACTGGATTTTCGCTATGTCTTACAGAAATCAAACTGGTTTCTCGCTGATTACTTCGTCAATGTATGTCGTTGCAGCTCACATGGGGTGAATGTGGAGGGGTGGTGCCAGGAGCACTGTCCTGGTGATACCTGATGATTGTTGAGGCGAATCGGCAAGCGGCTCTATAGGCAGCCGAATGGCCGACGAGATGTGTGCTGGCTTTGCCTCTACGTCCTCTCGGCCTTGTTGGTATGCCGAACTCTCCGCATTGGTGTGGACATTGTCAAAATATCGGCATGTTTGGAGAGAAAACGGACTTTTGGCATACCAAAGAGCAAGGTGAGCCACACCAACGCGAGGGAGGAGGGGGGAGGGTTGTTTCGGTACGTTTGAGGCGTGGCAAGTCACTGCTTCTGCGGCCGTGGTGCATTTACGACGATGATACCGACCACAACGAGCATAAGGGCAAGCGCGGTCTGCTGCCACGGTATTGCCGATGCCTCGTTGAGAAGCAGGCTCGATAGCAAGACGCCGAAGACAGGAAGGCTAAACTGGTAAATCACTACGCGCGACGTGGGGTTGTGTTTGAGGAGCAGCGACCACAGGGAATACGCTGCGCCCGAGACAAAGGCCAGGTAGACCAACATGCCAAGTCCTTGGGGGCTAACCTCGCCCAGCGCACCTCCCATTGCGGCGCCCACGCCGGCAAGCACCGTTCCTCCCAGCACAAACTGCCAGCCGCTGAGCGCTACCGGGTCGTCATCCTGAGCAAAGATGTGTATGAGCGCGGCAGACACAGCACTCGAGATTGTTGCGATGAGGATAAAACCTTCTCCTGTGAGCGTCATGCCAGCCTTTGAGCTCTCGCCGGTGAGGTTGGCGAGAATCACCCCGGCAAAGCCCATAATGCAGCCGACGATCTTCCGGCCGTTGAGCTTCTCTTGCCGAAACACAAGCGTTGCAACAAGGATGGCGAAAAACGTGTTCGATCCGTTGACGATTGATCCACGTATGCCGGGCGCGTTGGCAACACCAATGTAGAAGAACACGTACTGTACGATGGTTTGTGCCAGCGCGAGCTTCACGACTTTATGCCATGAGGAGCGCGGCACTCGGGGGATGCCCCGCCGTTCAATGCTTGCAGCTACAAGAGCGATGATGCCAGCGAGCATGAAGCGCAGGCCGGCAAAAAGGATTACCGAGGGCACATCGGCCGTGTTGATGGCGAGGTATTGGTAGCCAAGCTTGATGCAGGGGATGGCGCTTGCCCACAGAAGGCAGCTCGCGAGGGCGAGCAAACATACGCACCAGCCCTGAGAGAGGATCGATGGCCGCTTGCTGCCATCGCCTGCACCACAATCGGTGTCCACATGGTGGGAGTGCTTCTGGTTATGCGTGGCCGATACGAGATTGGTCTGGTTCATATGACGTGAGCTTTCTGCTTTCGGTACATGCCTCCAACAGTTTCTCACTTTGAAGTCTCGCCCCGTTGTGTCACCTGTGTGGCGCGCCATATATGACGTCCAGCACATCACGCAAATCTTCCAATTGTTTGAGCGGAGCTGCGCCATAAAGAAGGCGACCGCCCGCGGGACGGTCGCCTTGCCATTTCGCTGTCCTTACAGCTTGTGTATCCCAGCAATTACGCCAAGAACTGCGGCATGTGCGTGGGGATGAAGTCGGTGTACACGATGCCGGCTGCGTAGTCGGGCTCACGCACCACAGCACGATGGAATGTGAGCGTAGTCTTGATGCCCTCAATCTGGAACTCATCGAGAGCGCGGCGAGCGCGGGCAAGCGCCTGCTCGCGCGTGGGGCCCCACACAATGAGCTTGGCTACGAGCGAGTCGTAGGTAGGCGGAATGGTGTAACCCTCGTACACATGGGTGTCCACACGCACACCAGGACCGCCCGGCAGGCGTAGCTTGGTGATAGTGCCCGGGCAGGGACGGAAGTTGTGCTCGGGGTCTTCGGCGTTGATGCGGAACTCAAACGCATGGCCATCGGGCGTGTCGATGCCGCCGTCGGGGATGGTCATGGGCTCGCCCGATGCAATGCGCAGCTGCTCGCATACGAGGTCGGTGCGCGTGATTTCCTCCGTTACAGGATGCTCAACCTGAATACGGGTGTTCATCTCCATGAAGTAGTAGCTGCCATCTTCGTCGAGCAAGAACTCGATGGTGCCGGCATTGGTGTAGCCGGTGGCGCGCACGGCCTTCACGGCCGTCTCGCACATCTGGTGGCGCAGCTCGGGCGTGAGGGCCGGGCTCGGTGCCTCTTCGCAGAGCTTCTGATGACGACGCTGTACGGAGCAGTCACGCTCGCACACAGCCGCCGCATGACCAAAGTTATCGGCCATGACCTGCACCTCAACGTGACGCGGGCGCGTTATGAGCTTCTCCAGATACACCTCATCGTTACCAAAGGCCACGCGCGCCTCAGAACGCGCGGCGTTGTACTCGTGCTCGAGGTCTTCTGGGTCGTGAACCTCGCGCATGCCCTTGCCGCCACCGCCGGCGCTTGCCTTGATGAGCACCGGGTAGCCCACCTCGTCAGCGAACTTCGCCGCCTCCTCCACGGTTTCCACGGCGCCATCGGAGCCGGGTACGGTGGGCACGCCTGCAGCCTTCATGGTCTGCTTGGCGTTAGACTTCTCGCCCATGCGGTCGATAACGTCTGGGTCGGGACCAATAAAGGTCAGGCCGTTCTCCAAGCACTTGCGCGCAAACTCGGCGTTTTCAGAAAGGAAGCCGTAACCGGGGTGCACGGCCTCGCAGCCGCGCGATACGGCGGCGCCTACCAGGCGCGCCATGTCCAGGTAGCTTTGCGCGGAGGGGGCGGGGCCAATGCATACGCGCTCGTCGGCCTCTTCAACAGCGGCGGTGTTGCGGTCGGCCGTGGAATACGCCACGCAGGCGGTAACACCCATATCCTTGCAGGCGCGCACCACGCGCAGGGCAATCTCGCCGCGGTTGGCGATGAGGATCTTCTTGAACACTGCTATCGCCTCCGGATCTACGCGATCGGCTCGTAGTAGAAGATGGGCTGGTCAAACTCAACGGGCTCGGCATCCTTCACGCACACCTCGCGGATGTAGCCGGGCTCCTCGGCGGTGAGCTCGTTCATGAGCTTCATGGCCTCAACGATGCAGACGGTCTGGCCAGCCTCGACCTTGTCGCCCACCTTGACGAACGGATCGGCATCGGGCGCGGGCGCCTGATAGAAGGTACCTACCATGGGCGAGGTGATGGGCTTCCAGGTGTCGGGACGCGCGCCAGCGGCGGGAGCGGCAGGCTCGGGAGCGGCAGCAGGAGTCGGCACGGCCGCCTCAGGTGCGGGAGCTGGAGCGGCGGGAGCAACGGGCGCTGCGGGCGCGGGAGCTGCGCTTGCGGCAACGGGCTTGCGGATGGCGACCTCAGCATTGCCCTCCTTGATGGTGACTTCGGCTACCGAGCTCTGGTCCAGGGCCTCGATGAGGGTGCGGATCTGATCAACGTTCATTTCAAGTTCCTCCTCGTTGGATTCGGTATCAAAGATGCTGTCAGATGCTGCGGAGGTGGTGTCTGCAGCAGCAGGGGCGGCGGAGCCGTCCAGGGGCTTGGTGATGTCGCGCAGAGTGCCGGCGGCACGCTTCTCCAGAAGGGCGCGAGCCTCGTTGGGGAAGAGCGCGTAGGAGAGCACGTCTTCCTCGGTCTTGGCCAAATCGCCAATCTCGGTTGCGGCTTCGTCGTAGGTTTGCAGATGGGCGTTCTTGACCTCGTCCTGCAGCTTTTGCACGTCGATCTTGCCCAAAACCTTCTCGCGGATGCCTTCGCTCACAGGCGCCGGCGTCTTGCCATAGAAGCCCATGAGGTAGTCGCGCATCTCCTTGGACACGATCTTCCAGCGCTCGCCGGTGAGCACGTTCATAACAGCCTGCGTGCCCACAATCTGGCTCATAGGCGTTACGAGCGGCGGATAGCCAACTTCCTTGCGCACGCGCGGAATCTCGGCTACAACCTCGGGCAGGCGGTCGTGCATGCCCTGCAGATCGAGCTGGCCTACGAGGTTCGACATCATGCCGCCCGGAATCTGGTGCTTGTAGATGCGCATGTGGGTGAGGGTGGTGATGCCGCGCTGGTGGTTGCCGCTCTTGCGCACGCCATCCCAGTAATCGGCGATCTCAAAGAGTAGGTCGAGGTCGAGTCCGGTATCGAAGGGCGAGCCGGAGAGCGACGACACGGTCATCTCAACCGCAGGCTGCGAGTTGCCAAATGCCAGCGGCGCGTGGGCGCAGTCCACAATCTCGGCGCCTTCCTCGGCACCACGCAGGTAGTTGGTGCTCGCCATGCCGCCAATGAAGTGGCAGTGCATATGCACGGGCAGGCCAATCTCGGTACGCAGGGCGCTCACAAGCTGGGCAGCACGATACGGCACCAGAAGGCCTGCCATATCTTTGATGCACAGCGAATCAGCGCCCAGCTCGGCGAGTTGGCGAGCATAGGCAATGTAGTTGTCGAGCGTGTGGACAGGGCTCCGCGTATACGAGATCGCAGGTTCAAAATGCGCGCCGACCTTTTTGATGGCCGCCGCGCAATCACGGATGTTATCTATGTCGTTCAGGGCATCGAACACACGGAAGATATCGATGCCGTTGGCATGGGCACGCTCAATAAACCGCTCAACCACATCCGTTGAATAGTGCTTGTAACCTACGAGGTTCTGGCCACGCACCAGCATAGCAAGCGGCGTGTTGGGGCAGCGCTCCTTGATCAGGCGCAGACGCTCCCAAGGATCCTCGTCCAAAAACCGCAGGCAGGAGTCGAAGGTGGCACCACCCCATGCTTCGATTGCCCAATAGCCTACTTGATCCATTTTTGGCAAGATGGGCAACATCTCGGCGGTGGTCATGCGCGTCGCCCACAGCGACTGCTGACCATCGCGGATGGTGGTGTCCATGATGCGGAGTCCGGCCATAGCCCTTCCTCCTCTCGTGTTGGTGCTTGTTTGTCAATGTGCGGGTCGTGGCTCTTGACGGGTCGCGTCCCAGCCTTCCACCAACTATAGGAGCGTTGCAAGGGGCAAGATGCCAAACATCGGCGAGTGCGCCGAGATTGAACGGGACGGACATGGTTGAGGGCGATAGGGGCGGGCACCCCCGTGCCTCTCCGCCGTCACAACCTTTCCACTTACATCGCGGCGAAAAACTTGATAGGCTAATCTGCACAGCTGCACAAATGAACGCATACCTGGGCTGGCGTCTCCGCGCGAATCGGAACGCCAGCTTTTTTGTGGCTGTAACACGTACGCCCGCAAGGCAGTGCGGGGAAACGATAAGAAAGGTTTTGATACATGCCAACCAACAAGCGCGAGAGTCTTATCTTCACCGTTATTATGTGCTTCTGCATGGTGTTTGGAATGTCGGTGTACAACGTGCTGCGTGTGCACGGATGGCACTTTGACGTGGGTGTGATCGCCGAGGCATGGGTGGGCTTCCCGCCGGCATATGTGGTCGCAATGCTTTTGGACGTGTTGGTGGCGAGCCGCTTTGCCAAGTGGTTTGCATTCCGGTTTCTCGTGACCCCGGGCAAGAGCAGCCCGCGCGCCATGACGCTTGCCATCAGCACCATGATGGTGTTCCCCATGGTGTTCTTCATGTCGCTCTACGGTGCCTTTGAGGCGTTCACGCATGTGGGTGCACCTGCGATGATTCTGCCCACGTGGCTCTCGAACATTCCGTGGAATTTCGTGGCTGCCCTCCCGTGGAACCTCATTGTTGCCGGCCCGTTCTCGCGCTGGCTGTTCCGCCGCGCCTTTCCAGTGGGCACCGTGCTGGATGCCCCGGAGAAGCACGCTGGGCGTGAGGTGCCTGCGGCTCATCTCTCCCAGGCAGAACGTGCGCTTCGCGCCCAGTAAGGTGCAAGGAGCAGGCAGAGCCTGCCGCTAGCGCTGCCTGCAGCGTGAAACCTCAGGTGTCTTTGCTTCAAAACAAAAAGGAAAACGCCGTCTCGAATGGGGCGGCGTTTTTGCATTTGGGAGTTTTTTGAAGACTATGGGGCATGCATGCGGTGCAGCGTAAACAGACTGAGCTGTGCGGCCGACACGACGTGGTGCATCGTGGGCGCAGGCCTCGTCTCCTGCCCTCGGCGTCAACCCATCCCGGAAAACGGTGCAAGAGACGGGGCACCTCGGGCAGGCCAACCGGCACGTCTGAAGAATGTGCAGGCCAGAAGGCCAGCCATGGCCGTCCTACCTAAGGGCCTGCGACTCTTGCACCAGTGCGCCGTTTTACGGCATGAGGAAAAAAGTGCGCCATTTCAGTACGTGATTCGCGTTTGGTCGAGTACACCACTGCCTATGCTCAACAAAACCCCAGTTGGCGCTCCTCTGCAAGCCGTGTCTATTCGCAGAATTTTGGAGTACGTACTGAAATGGCGTAGTTTTTTCTTGGGACAGACGAGGACGGGCTCATTCCATCCCGTTGGGGGACAGTTGGGGACGGGTTCGTTCCGCCCCATTGGCGGGGTGGATGCAACGACCCCATCCCCATCCATCCATTCGCGGCAACAATCGTGTACCTGCAGCGTCGGCTGCGCGGTTGCACCAGGGAGAGGGGTTTTCGTTGCGATAAAAATTAGACAGTATGTTGTATTTCTCGTAGTGGTATATATACGCCCGTGACCAAATGGGCATTGCCCGCGCCGTTGGGGAGACGCTTGCAGTCCGGGCCGGGGACATGCCTGTATGTATATAAGTAGAGGACGTTATGACACACACTGCGCAAAACGGTGACCGCATGCTTCACGTGGGGCTCGACATTGGCTCTACCACCACCAAGGTTGTGGTGCTCGATGCCGCGACCGAAGAGGTGCTCCACTGGCGCTATAAGCGCCACGAGGCGCGTCAGGCGGCAAGTGCGGCAGAGGCTCTGCGCGATGTTGCCGAGCGGTTTCCCGGGGCGCGCCTGCGTGTGGCGGTGACGGGCTCGGGTGCGCGTGACATTGCCCGCACGCTTGGCGCGACCTACATTCAGGAGGTTGTGGCAAACTCCATCGCCATCCGCGCACTCTATCCTCAGGTGCGTTGTGCCATTGAGCTGGGCGGCCAAGACGCCAAGATGATCTTCTTCCATGCCGAGCACGCGGGCGACCTTCCCACTGTTTCTGACATGCGCATGAACGGCAGCTGCGCGGGCGGCACGGGTGCCTTCATTGACGAGATGGCCAAACTCCTTGGTGTGCCCTCCGAAGGCTTTGAGCAGCTTGCGGCGGCGGGCACCACGGTGCATGAAATCTCGGGCCGCTGCGGTGTATATGCCAAGACGGACATCCAGCCTCTGCTCAACCAGGGCGTTCCGCGCGAAGACTTGGCGCTTTCGGCGCTTCATGCTGTTGCGCGTCAGACCATCGGCGGCCTGGCCCAGGGCATCGACATCGAGGCGCCCGTTATTTTTGAGGGCGGCACGCTTGCCTACAATCCCACGCTTGTGCGCGTGTTCACCGAGCAACTTGCGCTTGGGTCGGATGACATGGTTGTGCCCAAAGACCCGCAGGTGATGATAGCCCGCGGTGCGGCGTTGGCGCTGGGCGGCATGCTCGCCGAAGAAGCGGCAGAGGTGGACGCCGCCAAAGGCATTGCTGCCTTGGAATACCTGCAGGCACACCCGCTCGACGACCCCAGTGTGGGCGCGACGGCACCCTTCTTTGCCTCTGAGGAGGAGCGGCGTGCCTTTGAGGAGGCGCATCCCACCGAGGAGCCGGCGCCGGGCCCAGCGGCTTATGCGCGCGGCTCGATTGTCCGCGCATACCTGGGCATCGACTCGGGCTCTACCACTACCAAGTTTGCCGTGATAGATGCCCAGGGTAACCTCATCGATTCGTTCTACGCTTCCAACGAAGGGCGCCCGCTCGACGTGGCGCGCCAGGGGCTTCTGGACCTCAAGCACCGCTGGGATGCGGCGGGTGTGACGCTTGCTTTCGATGCAGTGGGAACCACAGGTTATGGTGAGCTGCTTTTTGCGCGCGCACTTCATGCCGATTATCACACGGTCGAGACGGTGGCGCATGCCCGCGCCGCTGCAATGTGCGTGCCCAATGCCACCTTTGTGCTCGATATTGGCGGGCAGGACATGAAAGCCATTTGGCTCGACGGTGGCGTGCTCACCGACATCGTCGTGAACGAGGCGTGCTCAGCTGGGTGCGGCTCGTTTTTGGAGGGCTTTGCGGCCAACCTGGCCATTCCGGTGGAAGATATCGCTCAGGCGGCCTTCCGCTCGCAGGAGCCGGCAAACTTGGGCAGCCGTTGCACGGTGTTTATGAACTCGAGCGTGGTGTCCGAGCAGCGCCGCGGCAAAGGCCCCGACGACATCATGGCGGGACTTTGCCGCTCCATTATCGAAAACGTGTTCACCAAAGTCATCCGCGTTTCTAACCTCGACCGGCTGGGCGAGCGCATTGTGGTACAGGGCGGTACCTTCAAAAACGACGCCGTGCTGCGTGCGTTCGAGCAGTATCTGGGTCGTTCCGTCACGCGCGCCCCACATCCGGGCCTCATGGGTGCTATCGGTGTGGCGCTGCTTGCTGCCGAGCATGCTCATGGCGAGGAGGAGCGCGCGGGCGGCGAGTTTGGCGCGTCGAGCTTTATTGGCCTGGACGCCATGGAGGGCTTTGCTCACGAGGAGTTCCAGGGTGTGACGTGTCGGCGTTGCGGCAACCACTGCGCACGCACGGTGATTGCCTTTGGCGATGGCTCGCTGTATGTGACGGGCAACCGTTGCCCGCGCGGCGAGGAGATAAGTTGGGACGAGTTGACGCGTGAGGTTCCCACGGCAACACCGCCCCGCCAGGACCCCAAGGCACCGAGCGCGCCGGAGCCGGGCGCACGTGGCGTGCCGGTGGAGCCTGCTGCCGTCGAGCACAGGCCCGTCCCTGCTGCCAACCTCTTTGACGAGCGTGCCCGCCTGCTCTTCCAAGACTGGCCGTGCGAGCCGGTGACGCCCAACCGCAGCGAGGTTATTGGTATTCCGCGCGTGCTGGCGTTCTGGGACACCATGCCCTTCTGGTCAACGCTGCTCCGCGCCCTTGGCTTTACCGTGCGCGTTTCGCGTCCCAGCACGCGTCGCACCTTTGAGCGCGGCCTGGCACACGTTACGTCCGATACCGTTTGCTTCCCGGCGAAGCTCGTGCACGGTCATGTGCGCGAGCTGGCCGACGCGCACGTAGACCGCATCTTCATGCCCATCATCACCACCGTGCCCACCGAGAACACCGCCAAAACGAGTGAGTGGATGTGTGCGGTGGTGAAGGGCTATCCGTATGTGATGAAGAACTCCGATAACCCTGAGGAGCGCTTTGGCATTCCCTTCGATACGCCGCTCTTCCACTGGTATTCGGAGCGCGACCGCAATCGCCAGCTTGAAGACTACCTGTGCAACACGTTTGGCCTTGCGCCCGAGCAGGTGCAGGCGGCCATTCGCCAGGGCGACCGCGCACAGAAGTATTTTGCCGAGCGCCTGCAGGAGCGCGGGCGCGCGGTGCTCGATGAGGTGCACGAGCGCGGCGGGTATGCGGTGGTCATGGCATCGCGTCCTTACCATAACGACCCGCTCGTCAATCACGGACTGCCCAAGCTCTTCTGCGACCAGGGCATTCCTGTGCTCACGCCTGACGCAGTTCCTGGTGTGCGTGAGGTGGACCTCTCGCGGAGCCGCCTGGACATTGTGAACAACTTCCATGCGCGCATGCTTGGAAGCGCCGTGCTTGCGGCAAGCACGCCCGATCTGGAGTACGTGCAGCTCGTGAGCTTTGGGTGCGGGCACGACGCGTATCTCTCGGACGAGATTGTGCGCCTCATGCGTGCCGTGGGCGGCAAGGCACCCCTCATTCTCAAGATTGACGAGAGCGACGCCACCGGTCCTCTGCGTATTCGCATCCGCTCGTTCATCGAAACCACCGAGCGTCGTCGCGCGCAAGAGGCGGGGCGTTCTGCTGCGGCGCTTGCCCCGCGCAAGTTGCCCGACCCTTACGAGGTTAAGTACACGCGTACCGATCGTAAGCGTCGCGTGGTGCTTGTGCCCAATACAAGTCACGCGTTTTGTCGGCTTATGACGGCTGCCATGCGCCGTGAGGGTGTGCGGGCCGAGGCGCTGCCCGTGGGCCGCGAGGAAGCTATCCGTCTGGGTAAGCGCTATGTGCACAACGATATCTGCTTCCCCGCGCAGATCACCATCGGTGAATCGCTCGCTGCGCTTGAGAGCGGCAAGTACGATCCCGATGAAGTGGCCATTATTACCGGCAAATACATTGGCGATTGCCGCCTGACGCATTACATGCCCCTGCTGCGCCGTGCGCTTGATGATGCCGGCTATGCGCAGGTGCCCGTGCTCACCAACGATGATGCGGATGCGCACAACGCCTACCCGGGCTTTAAGCTTTCGCTCGCCGCCAGCATGGAGATTGCTTGGGGTCTGCCCATGATCGACGCCTTGGAGTCGCTGCTTCGCCGCATGCGCCCCTATGAGCTGGAGCCAGGTGCGGCCGATGCGGCGTTTGAGCACGCGCTCGATGCGCTTATGGAGGGCATCGAGGCGCACGGCTTGCGCGGCGCCGAGGAGGGCTTCACCCGCGCGATTGAGATTATGCGCGACGTGCCCTACGACCGTTCAAACCCGCGGCCGACGGTGCTCATTGTTGGTGAATACCTGCTCAATTTCCATCCGGGCGCTAACCACGATATCGAGCGCTACCTCGAGCAAAATGGCCTTGAGATTATTGAGGCTCGCATGACCGACGTGATTCGCAAAAGTTACTTTTACAAGCATGCGCAGTCGCGCGAATACCACGTTGACCTGCCGTTTACCGAGCGTCTGTGGTATGCCACGGCTGACTCGCTTTTTGATCTTGCACACGACCGCTGCGATCGCATCGCTGCGGCGCATCCGCTCTATGTGCCGCCCACGCGCATGCCCGATCTGGTCAAGCAGAGTGACGACGTGCTGCACCACACCTTTGACGCGGGCGAGGGCGTGCTCATTCCGGCGGAGATTCTTGAGCACGCCGCACACGGTTGCCGCTCGTTTGTGATTCTGCAGCCCTTTGGGTGCTTGCCCAACCACGTGGTCGGCCGCGGGCTCATCCGCGAGCTGAAGCGCCGCTATCCCACGGCGCAGATTTTGCCGCTCGACTACGATCCCGATGTGAGCTTTGCGAATGTGGAAAACCGCTTGCAGATGCTCGTGATGGGGGCGCGCGACCGAGCTGCCGAGGCAGAAGCTGCGGCTACTGCACATGAGGGTGCTGCGCCGGCGACAGCAGACACGCAGGGAGGGGAGACCTATGGCGCGACCGCGTAAGGATGCCGACGTCGCCTGTGCGCGGCAGCGCATCGTTGATGCGTTTTGGCAGCTGTTGCAAGACCGCCCCGCCCACGAGATTGTGGTGGGGGCGGTCGCGGATGCCGCGCATTGCAACCGCGGGACCTTCTACTATTACTTCCCGGATATGGAGGCGCTTGCCACAAGCGCCATTCGCGAGGAGCTGTTTGCCGACGACCGCCTGCCCTTGGTGGTCTCGGGCATTCTCGCCGGTGATGATATCAAGGCCCTTATGCGTTCGCTCTCGCCGCGCCGCGTGCGCCGCATCATTGTGGCTATGCGTTCGGGCGACGTGCGCATGGTAGAGCTCGTGGTGCGCCAGGCCGTGCACGACCGCTGGCGCGAGCGGCTTTGTGCGCCCGACGAGGAGCTGGCGCCCGCGTCGCTCTTTGCCATCCAATTTATGGTGGGCGGCTTGCTGGGTTTCTTCTCGTATATGCTCAACGTGGACGATACGGCCGTTCCTCTGGACGCGGACGCGCGTGCCTATTTGGAGCAGGTGGCGCACGCCACGGTTCAGGCGGTTGCCGGGGCACAGGGCATGACGGTGGCAGAGGTCAAGGCGCGCCTGTGCGGCAGCGCCGCCTAAGCGAGTTGTTTGTGGGGTTGTTTCGAAGACGGTCGTATAGCTCGCCCGCTCTGATGGCGCCATGAAGAACAGCCACGTGTTCGACTATTATGGTACGTCCTTGGGTACACATCCGGGGTACCAACTCGTAAAAGAGGTGTAGAGCATGTTAGACAGATTCACCGATCGCGCGCGACGGGTGATGTCGCTTGCCAAAGAGGAGGCGATTGCGCGGTCTTCCATGAAGGTGGGCACGGAGCACCTGTTGCTTGCGCTCGCAAAAGAGGACGAGGGCATCGCGGCGGAAGCTCTGCGTTCGCTCGATATTACCTACGACGATATTGCTACGCAGCTCGACGACCTGCTGGCCTCTCGTCCGGGGGAGACTACCGACGAGCCCGATCAGGCCAAGCTCGCGTTCACCCCTTCGGTGATTGCAGTTATGGAGCGTTCGTTTAGGCTCGCACGCGAGAACAATCAAACCTACGTTTCCACCGAGCATCTGCTGGTGGGCATGGTGGACGAGACCTCGTGCATGGGTCTCGACATTTTGGTGCGCCTGGGCGTTACGGCGGCCTCGGTTCGTGCTGCTGTAGAGAAGCTCACGTCAAAAGACCAGGGGAGCAAGCGCCCCATGGCAGGGGCGGGTGCTGGGCGTCCCGGCTCGGGCCTGCCGTTTTTCTCGGGCGAGACGAGCTCGGGCAAGGGCGACGAGACGAGCATGCTCAAGCAGTTTGCCACCAACCTCACCGAGCGCGCTCGCGAAGGCAAGCTTGATCCGGTTATCGGCCGCGAGAAGGAAATCTCGCGCATGATGGAGATTCTCTCGCGCCGTACCAAGAACAACCCGCTTATCCTGGGCGATCCGGGCGTGGGCAAAACGGCTTTGGTGGAGGGTCTGGCGCAGGAGATTGCCGCCGGCAACGTGCCCGAAAACCTTATGAACCAAAACATCTGGGCGCTCGACCTGCCCGGCCTTGTAGCGGGCGCCAAGTATCGTGGCGAGTTTGAGGAACGCCTGAAGAACGTGATTCAGGAGGCCACCGACGCTGACGACGCGATTCTCTTTATTGACGAGATGCACACGCTCATTGGTGCGGGCTCCGCCGAGGGTTCCATCGATGCCAGCTCTATGTTGAAGCCTGTGCTCGCGCGCGGCGCCTTCCAGATTATCGGTGCCACCACGGCCGAAGAGTTCCGCAAGTACCTTACGAAGGATCCCGCGTTTGAGCGGCGTTTCCAGTCCATTGACGTGGAGGAGCCGAGCGTCGAGGACACCGTCAAGATCTTGAACGCGCTCGTGCCGCGCTACGAAGAACATCACCACGTGCGCTACACGCCTGAGGCCGTTGAGGCCGCGGCTAAGCTTTCGGCCCGCTACATTCAAGACCGTTACCTGCCTGATAAGGCGATTGACCTCATTGACGAGTCGGGCGCCCGCGCCCGTATTGCCCGCAACCGCGCGCCCGAGAGCGTGCGTGCGGCGGAGCGTCAGGTAAACGAGCTCAAAGAGGCTGTGTCTGAGGCAACCGAGGGTGACGATATGAACCGAGCTGCCGAGCTCAAAGAACAGGAGCAGGCGGCCGAGATCACGCTTGCCGAGGCGCGCGCCGCCTGGACGGCCGAGATGGATGCAAGCCCGCTTGTGGTTGACACGGCCCAGATTGCCGACATCGTCTCTGTGGCTTCGGGCGTGCCGGTGTCCTCCCTTACCGAGGACGAGTCGCGCCGCCTTATCCAGTGCGAGCAGGCGCTCAAGACGCGCATCATCGGCCAGGACGAGGCTGTGGCGGCTGTCGCCAAGGCCATTCGCCGTTCACGCTCGCCGCTCAAAGACCCGCGCCGTCCCGGTGGCTCCTTCATCTTCCTGGGCCCCACGGGCACGGGCAAAACGGAGCTTGCCAAGACGCTTGCCGAGTACCTGTTTGGCAGCAAAGACGCGCTCATCTCGTTTGACATGAGCGAGTTTTCCAGCGAGTACGAAGTGTCCAAGCTCATCGGTAGCCCTCCGGGATACGTGGGACACGAGGAAGGCGGCCAGCTCACCAAGGCGGTGCGCCGGCATCCCTACTCGGTGGTGCTCTTCGACGAGATTGAAAAGGCGCATCCAGATATCTTCAACATCCTCTTGCAGGTGCTTGATGAAGGACGCCTCACCGACGGCCAGGGCAAGACGGTCGATTTCCGCAACACGGTGATCATCATGACCTCCAACGTGGGCGCTCGCGAGATTGCGCAGGACGCAAGTGTGGGCTTTGGCACCACGGGCGAGGCGGGCCTTACCGCGAAGGAGATCAAGAGCCGCGCGATGGGAGAGCTCAAGCGTCTCTTCCGTCCCGAGTTTTTGAACCGCGTGGACGACATCGTGGTCTTCCAGAAGCTTGCGGGCGAGAGCCTGAGGGCCATCGCCGAGCTGCTCATCGACGACCTGCGTCAGCGTCTTATCGCCAACGGCATGAACATCCGCCTGACCGACGCCGCGATTGAAAAGATTGTGGCCGAGGGTACGGACCTCTCCAATGGCGCACGTCCGCTGCGCCGCGCTATTCAGCGCCTCATTGAAGACCCGCTTTCGGAGGAGCTGCTGCAGGGCGAATGGCGCGAGGGCGACACCGTGCTTACCGATGTGGTGGACAGCGCCTTTGTGTTCAGTCATGGTACGGGCGAGATTCCCGCGCCGCGCCCCTCGGGCACACTCGGGGCGAGCTTTGAGCAGGCTCCGCGCGGTGGAGGCAGCACGCCCACGCTTGCCGGCGGTGGCTCGGGCGGCGTTGCGCAGACAGGTGCCGGTGTGCGGTAGGCTAAACGCGCTGCGTGAGCCATCGGAGTTGGGTTCATTAATCTCATGTTTGAGGCATGCGAAGGCGGGGCGGCCACATCGGCACCCCGCCTTTCCTTGTTGCGATTTCGTGCTGCGTAACAATTTCTGGTTCAATCGTGAATACCGGTGCGCGTGCGGGCTAATCCATGCGAGAATACCAATATGACTGTGGCATATGAGCAGGGACGGAGTAGCACATTGGATAAAGAGCAGATTCAAGAGCGCATGAACGAGGCGATTAGGCTTACGGCTCCTGGTCAGCCCATTCGCACAGCCCTCGATATGATCATCGCGGGGCACTTGGGCGCCCTGATCTGCGTGGGCGATACCGAGCATGTGCTGGCTGCCGGCAACGACGGTTTCCCGCTCAACATTTCGTTCACGTCAAACCGTCTGTTTGAGCTCTCTAAGATGGACGGCGCCATCGTGATCGATGACGACCTCACGCAGATTCTGCGCGCGAACTTCCACCTCAATCCCGATCCTTCGCTCGCCACGAGCGAAACAGGCATGCGCCACCGCACCGCTGCGCGCATGAGCGTGCTTACGGACGCCATCGTGATTTCGGTGTCGTCGCGCCGCGCGGTGGTGAACGTGTATGTGAAGGGCAAGTCGTATACCATCCAGCCGGTGGCCGAGATCATGGGATCGGTGAACCAGCTGGTGTCGACGCTGCAGACCACGCGCACCTCGCTCGACCGTGCGTTGCTGCGCCTGACCGCGCTGGAGTTGGACGACTACGTAACGCTTGCCGATATCACCGATATCTTTTCAAGCTTTGAGATTCTGCAGCAGGCCAAGGCCGAGCTGGAGTTTTGCATCGTTAAGCTGGGCGTGCAGGGTAAGCTCGTGCAGATGCAGCTTGAGCAGCTGGCGGGTGCGAGCATCGAAAACGAGTACGACCTTATGATCCGCGACTACGCGAGCGACTCCTCCGAGGAAAACGCCGCCCGCATCCGTGCGCAGTTCTCGGCCATGACGGCCCGCGACCTTACCAACCCGCAAAAGGTTGCCGAGGTGTTGGGCTACGACGACCTGGACGAGGACTCGGTCATGACGCCGCTGGGCCTGCGTACGCTGAGCCAGGTTTCGGTGGTGCGCGACGAGGTGGCCGAAAAGATCGTGGACGAGTACGGTTCGCTGCAGGAGCTTATGGACGATATCCGTAAAGACCCCGAGCGTCTGGGCGACTTTGGCGTGAACAACCCCACCATTCTGGCCGATTCTCTGTACCGCATGCAGGGCAAGCGAGGCGCGTGATGGCGTGCGAACACGCAGGCTTTGCGGCGCCGACGCGGCCGTCGGCAACGGTTTGCGCCGTTATTGTTGCGGGGGGTAGCGGCACGCGCTTTGGAAATCCCGGCGGCAAGCAGCTGGTGAATGTGGCGGGGCGCCCGCTTATGACCTGGTCGATCATGGCGTTTGATCGCTCTGTGCTGGTGGGGCACATTGTGGTGGTGTGCCCGCATGAGCGCCGTGCCGAGGTGCGGCGCTTGGCGATTGAGCCGTTTGGGTTCACAACGCCCATTTCCTTTGCCGATGCGGGCGAGACGCGGCAGGATTCCACAGCGGCCGGCGTGGATGCCGTACCAGTGGGGTTTGAGTACGTTGCGGTGCACGACGGCGCCCGTCCGCTCATCACCACGGCGGCGATCGACCATGCCATTTGCGTGCTCGCCGGCGACCGCGCCCTTGATGGCGTGGTGTGCGGCCAGCCCGCAATCGACACGCTCAAGATTGTGGATGGCGACCGCATTGTGGAGACCCCGCCACGCAGCATGTATTGGGCGGCGCAAACGCCGCAGATCTTTAGCGTAGACGTTATGCGCCGTGCGCATGCGGCGGCCGTGGCTGAGGGTTTTGTGGGGACCGACGACGCTTCGCTGGTGGAGCGCCTGGGCGGCACCGTGCGCTGCGTGGAAAGCCCGCGCGATAACCTCAAGGTCACTGTGCCTGAGGACTTGCGTCCCGTGACAGCTATTTTGCTGGGGCGTATGAGCGACGCCGAAAGCGCGCAAGATACTGGCGTGCTGGGGCATGCGCCTTTGGTGTAGCGCGGCTGCGTTTTCATATGTGTACACATGCGGCGGGCTTTGGCCTTTTGCAGCTCCATGCTATCCCGAGCATTCCTCGACATGCGGTATGATGCGAGGCGTATGTCTTACGGAGGAGGGCCGCTATGCTGCGCATTGGGCACGGGTACGATGTCCACAGGCTGGTCGAGGGTCGCCGCTGTATTGTCGGTGGCGTGGATATTCCGCATGAGAAGGGCCTGCTGGGCCATTCCGATGCTGACGTGCTCGCCCACGCGTTGGCCGATGCCATCTTGGGCGCCATGCGCGGCGGCGACATTGGCAAGCTTTTCCCCGATACGGATCCTGCTTATGAAGGGGCAGACTCGCTCAAGCTGCTTGCCGAGGTCGTGGCCTATGCACGCCGTTCGGGTTTTGAGCTGGTAGATGCTGACTGCACCCTTGCCTGTCAGGAGCCCAAGATCAGCCCGTATCGCGACCAGATGCGTGAGAACCTTGCCGGCGCATTGGGCGTCTCGGTGGAAAATGTAGGCGTTAAGGCCACCACCACGGAGCATCTTGGCTGGGAAGGCCAGGGAGAGGGCATCGGCGCCTGGGCGGTGTGCCTTCTGGAGAAGGTTGAGGAGTAGGACAGCGTCCTCGTTACCGAACCCCTGGCTCCGGGTTCCAACCCCGCCTGTCTCGATGGGCCTCTGAAGGAATCCTTCCTGCTCACGCAACAGTCGAGTACCATAGCTACAAGATGTGAATTGCTTAGGCGATAAGTCCGTCTCATCCCGTGCGTTCCGCAGCAGCACGTCTGCGTGCGCAGCCCGACGGAAAGGAGTCGGACAGCTCGCCCCAAGGGAGCCACCATGAAGATTTACAACAGCGCCACGCACAAAAAAGAGGAGTTCACGCCCATCGAGGCGGGCAAAGTCCGTATGTATGTGTGCGGCCCCACCGTTTACGACAATATTCATATTGGTAACGCACGCACCTTTATCTCCTTCGACGTGATTCGCCGCTGGCTCATCGCGTCGGGCTATGAGGTGACGTTTGCCCAAAACCTTACCGACGTGGATGACAAGATCATTAACCGCGCCAACGAGCAGGGACGCACGGCCGAAGAGGTGGCAAGCGAGTTTTCTGAGAAGTTCATCGCCGTCATGCACAAGGCCAACGTGATGGACCCCGATATCCGCCCGCGCGCCACGCACGAGATTGGTCCGATGATCGGCATGATTAAGACCCTCATTGAGCAGGGGAATGCCTATGCTGCCGATAATGGCGACGTGTACTTTGCGGTGCGAAGCGACCCTACCTACGGTGAGGTTTCGGGCCGTAAGATCGACGACCTTATGGTGGGCGCGCGCATCGAGGAAAACGAGGACAAGAACGACCCGCTCGACTTTGCCCTGTGGAAGGCGGCGAAGCCGGGTGAGCCCATGTGGAACTCGCCCTGGGGCAAGGGCCGCCCGGGTTGGCACACCGAGTGCGCCGCGATGGTTCATCGCTATCTGGGCACGCCGATTGATATCCATGGTGGTGGCTCCGACCTGGCCTTCCCGCATCACGAAAACGAGTGCGCCCAGGCCACGTGCGCTTGGCACGAGGGCTTTGCCAACACCTGGATGCACACCGGCATGCTGCTGGTAGACGGCGAGAAGATGAGCAAGAGCCTGGGTAACTTCTTCACGCTTGAGGAGGTGCTAGAGAAGCATTCCGCTGCGGCTCTGCGCCTGCTCATGCTGCAGACGCACTACCGCTCGCCGCTCGATTTTTCTTGGGAGCGTCTGGCGGGTGCCGAGAACTCGCTGGCGCGCATTGCCGGCACGGTGAAGAACCTCAAGTGGGCAGCAGCGCACGCGGAAGGCGCGGCGGACGCCGAGCTGGCGGCGGGGCTTGTGGGCGCAACCGAGCGCGCCTCCGCCGAGTTTGAGGCGTGCATGAACGACGACTTTAACACCGCCGGTGCGCTGGCGGCCTACTTCCAGCTGGTGACCGAGGCCAACACCTATCTTGACCAGGCTGGTTCGGCCGTGGACGAAGAGGCTGCAACGGTATGCGCCGTGTCGATCGCCGGCGCGCTTGCTATCTTGGGCGTCGAGTTGCCTAAGATCGAGGAGCCGCTGCCGCTGGGGCTCCTCGGCGTGGCAGCGGGGCTTTGCGCCTACACCGGTGACGATGTGGACGAGGCGGCCGAGAAGATCCTCGCTGCCCGTGCCGAGGCTCGTGCCGCAAAGAACTGGGAGGTCGCTGATGCCATCCGCGACCAGCTGCGTGATATGGGCTTGGTGATTGAAGACACCGCTGCGGGCAGCCGCATCAAGCGCCTTTAGGGTGCCTGCCGCGCCGGGCGGACACCCAGTTTGACCAGCAACGGCTCTAGGTAGGCCCGGTTGCAGTCGTCAAAACCCTCGCGCATGCCCTCGAGGGCGATCCTCTCGCGTTCATTGCCGCGCGCGATTTCGCCCTCGAGCATGCTGAAGTAGATGCGCATCGCTATCTTGTCGAGCGCGCCGAGCCGCTCGAAATGAAAGCCGCCGCGACAGTACACCCATGGCAGATCGGGGTACGCTTCGGCGGGAAACGAGCGGCGGAAGGCCTCTTCGTGCTCGCTGGCGGGCCAGAGCTCGCAGGGCATGGGCGTGGCGCCCACCGCCACGACGGCGTAGCGCTTCTCGGGGTGGCGCGCCATGTACGCCTTGAACGGCTTGGAGCCCTTGAGCGACGCTGCGTGGAACCAGCCCGCCAGCACCACGAGGTCCGCATTGGCGCCGACGCGCTCGAGCTCAGCGATGGGTGCAGGTGTGCAGCCGAGCTCTTCGCCCAGCCAACGGGCATAGGTTGCGGCGGACCCCGTTTGCGAGCTGTAGACGACGGCTGCCTTCATGGCGGTCTCCTTATCATCGACGCGAGGAGCTCTACCCATAGGTGTTCCTCGGAATCGGCCTGCTTATGCCGGGAGGGGCGAAGCCTTACCGTACGCTGACACAGGTGTCGCCCGCGCCGCCCGCGCCGCGGGATTGCATCTGCGGTTTTAGCGGCATTGTGGTTTCATGCTCGGGCAGCGCCGCTTACAGTAGTATCTATCCCGTGAATGTGCGGGGCGCGGCTGAGGTGGCGCTCCCGCCGGCAGGGCTGAGCGACAGATGAGGGCGAACATGACGAAGCGCGTGCGCGGCGATAAGCGAAGCGGCAGGACAAGCGACCGTCAGGCGGCGGCAAAGCGCCGTCCGGCGGGGGAGTATATCGAGGGGCGCCGTGCGGCGGCAGAGGCCCTACGTACGGGTTTTCCCATCAAGCGTGCTCTGGTGGCGGACGAGGGGAGCCGGCGCGACGCGGCGCTCGCTGCGCTCGTGCAAGACCTGCGCGAGGCGGGTGTTGCCGTGGAGTATGTTTCGCGCGCCGCGCTCGATGCCATCTCAAGCCATGGTGCTCACCAGGGCATTGTGCTTGAGGTGGGTGCCTTCCCCTATGCCGACCTGGCCGACATCGTAGCCCGCGCAGGCGCGGGCCCCGCACTGGTGGTGGTGCTCGACCACATCACGGATGCGGGAAACTTTGGCGCTATTGTGCGTTCGGCCGAGGTGGTGGGTGCCGCCGGTGTGGTGATTGCAAACAAGCGCGCCGCCGAGGTGAATGTGGGCTCCTACAAAACTTCTGCTGGCGCGGTGATGCATCTGCCCATCGCGCGGGTTCCCAATATCGCCCGCGCGCTTGGGGAACTCAAGGCTGCGGGCTTTTGGGCTGTGGGTGCCAGTGAGCATGCCGAGGGAACCTGCTGGGATGCCTCGTTTGAAGGTCGCATCGCGCTCGTGATGGGGTCGGAGGGCTCGGGCATCTCGCGCCTGGTGCTCGAAACCTGCGACGACCTCACCAAGCTGCCGCAACGCGGCCGTACCGAAAGCCTCAACGTAGCCCAAGCAACAACCGCCCTTTGCTACGAATGGTTGCGCTGCAACCGTCAGGTGCTTGATGGCGCAGCCGTAGGGGAGGCGTAAGCCGTGGGCAAGAAGAGTCGCGCCAAGGCTAAGGCCAAGCGGTTTGGAGAGGGCTCGGCGAAGCCCATCGTCTCTGCAAACACCTTTGGTGTGGGCAACGCGTTCGCGGCGCCGTCATACGACGTGACGCTCCCTGCCCGCCGCAAGCCGGGCGAGCGCGAGCTCTTGGTGGTTGACGGCTACAACATCATCCATGCGACGCCGCGCTACGAGCGTCTGATTTTTGACTCGTCGGATACCCCGTACTCGCACGACGTGTACGACTCCGCCCGTATGGCGCTCATTGCCGACGTGGCGGCGTTTGCCCAGGGGCGTTATGAGCCGGTGATCGTGTTCGATGGTGCGGGTAACGTCAACCCCGACCGGCCTAATCTACCGGCGGCGGGTGTGCGTATAGAGTTTTCGCCCACAGGGGTCTCGGCCGATACGGTGGTTCAAAAGCTTTGCACGCAGGCGCGTGAAGCGGGTCGCGCGTGCTCGGTGGTCACGAGCGACGGCACCATTCAGGCCACGGTGATGGGCAAGGGTGTTACCCGCATTTCGGCCCGCATGTTTGTAGACGAGATGCGCCAGGTGGATAACGATGTCCGTGAGGCTGAGGAAGCACCTCAGATGAAGATGACGCTCGGCAGCAGGCTTTCGCCTGAGTCCCTAGCAAAGCTGAAAGCGTTGCGCGGCCGATAGGGGAGCGCAGGTCAAAAGGCATGCGCCACGTGCGCGGTGGTACCTACGATGGGTTAACGTTCCGTTTGGACTGAGCTGTGAAAACCGGGGATGCTTCCGGTGGCCTCTTGCCTGCAACGGATGCTTTCAGTATTCTGTAAAAGCTTCGCGCAATAGCGCCAAGCGTGCCAGCGTGGCTCAACGGTAGAGCAAGTGATTTGTAATCACTGGGTTGCGGGTTCGATTCCTGTCGCTGGCTCCAGGGAAGTTACGGGTCCGACCGCCCCCGCGGCGCCGGGCCCGTTCGCATGAGAGCGCCGGAATCGAACCCGGTTGCGGGCGCGGAGCGGACCGGGCGCGCGGAGCAATCTCATCAACGCGTGCTGCGATAAGAAAAACTGTCTAGTGCCCATACTCCTTCACAAGCTCACCACGCTAAAGTAACCACAAAAGCGCAGGTAAGAGACGTAAAAAAATAATATGGATACGCCCGGAGCCGTGTATTGCTCGAATCTGGTTGACACACGCCGCCGGAACGTCGTACTATTCACCTGCTCAACGCGAGCGCGGCTTATGCATGAGCCGGCGACGCGATGGGACTTGCACTTATGGGAGTGTGCCCGAGTGGTTAATGGGGACGGGCTGTA
>DVID01000019.1 GCA_018711625.1 Candidatus Limicola stercorigallinarum
GAGGACGAGCTCGTCGCCGCGCTCGTTCAGATGATCCGCGACCTGAACGACAAGATCGACATCCCGCAGGGCATCAAGAATTACGGCAAGGGCGGCGTGAAGGCCGACGAGTCCATCATCGACTACGCCGAGTTTGAGGAGAAGAAGAGCCGCATCGCCGTCGACGCCATCGGCGACGCCTGCACCGGCTCCAACCCGCGCCAGCCCACGCCCGAGGAGATGGAGAAGCTCCTCGAATGCGTCTACAACGACGTGGACGTTGACTTCTAAGAGTCGCTTGCGCATGACGACGCATGAGCGGGTGTTCGCATGCTCGCGCGTCGCGCTTTGAGAAACACGGTTTCTTCGGCCCCGCTTTGCTGAGGCTGCCCTTTGGGCGGTAGCCAACAGGCAAGGCGGGGCTTTGCTATGTCGTGGGCGTGCCTATGCAGTGGATGAGCTTACGGCATGGGTGGGCCCCGCGTCGCGGGTGTGCACGTGTACGCCTCTCGTTCATGCATGTATTTGTATCCTGTTTGTTAATCTATGCACAATTTAGCAACTGGCCGTGCTATCCTCTCGATTCGTTACATATTGGTACGCATGATATGCACCGTGCGATAGGGATATAGCGGCGCACGAGCATGGCGAGGAAGTGGTTCTCATGGCCATCAAGGTTGGAGTTGTTGGGGCGGCGGGATACGCGGGCGTGGAGCTTGTGCGCCTGCTTATGGCGCATCCTGCGTTTGAGGTGGCCGCCATTACCTCCAATGCCGATGCTGGCATGCGCTTGGCCGATGTGTATCCCTCCTTTGCAGGCATGAGCGACCTCGTGTTCTCGCGCCATGATAACGAGGCGCTGGCGTCGTGCGATGCAGTCTTTTTGGCTGTGCCGCACACGGCAGCCCTGGCGGCTGTGCCCCAGCTGCTGGCTTCGGGTGTCTCGGTGTTTGATCTTTCGGCCGACTATCGTCTGGCAGACCCCGCGGTATATGAGGCTTGGTATGGCGTGGAGCACACCTCACCGGAGCTCCTGACCACGCGTGTCTTTGGTCTTCCTGAACTCTTCTGGGATGATCTTTGTGCTGCTCAGGCAAGTCATGCAGCGGGCGAGCCCGTGCTGGTGGCGTGCGCGGGCTGCTATCCCACGGCAACATCGCTTGCCGCTGCGCCGGCGGTGCACATGGGTTGGACGGCTCAGGCAGGCGTTGTGGTGGTGGATGCCATCTCGGGCGTTACGGGAGCGGGTAAATCGGCCAATGCACGCACGCATTTCTGCCACGCCGACGAGAATCTTGAGGCGTACGGCGTATGCACGCATCGCCACACGCCCGAGATTGAGCAGATTCTAGAGATGCCAGGCCGTGTGGTCTTCACGCCGCATCTTGCCCCGCTGCGCCGTGGCCTGCTTTCCACGGTCACGATGCCGCTCGCCGATGATGCGCGCACGCTCACCGTCGAGGAGATGGTCGAGCAATACCGCACCTTCTATGCAGGCCACCCCTTTGTGCGCGTGCTCGACGCGGGCGCCATGCCGCAGACGGCTTCGGTTGCTGGTAGCAATGCCTGCCAGGTTGGTCTTGCGGTGAACCAGCGTGCCGGCGTGCTTGTTGCGGTGGGTGCTATCGACAACCTTTGCAAGGGTGCGGCTGGCCAGGCAGTGCAGTGCGCTAACGTGGTGTTTGGCCTGGACGAGGCGTGCGGCCTGCCCGGTGTTGCCCTGCCGGTGTAAGCGTGGTGCGTGAGGCTGCATGGGGCAGTCGCGAGACGGTCGCAACCGATGGCTTGTCTCATAGGTGCCGTTGGGGTGCAATCATTGTCCGGGGCGCATGGGGCCGGTACACTGAAACGATACCGTTCACTTGCTATCGGGGGGATAGGATCCATGGATATCGATGAGTTTGATGCAACCATTCGTGCCGTTCCTGATGGCGGCGTAACAAGCGCTGCTGGATTTGTGGCCGAGGGCGTGCATGCCGGCTTCCGGGCTCATCCGGATCGGCTCGACATGGCCATGGTTGTGGCGGAGCAGCCGGTGCCTGCTGCAGGCGTGTTTACCACCAACCGCTTCTGCGCGGCGCCGGTTACGGTGAGTCGCGAGCATTTGGGTGGCCAGGGCTATGGCCTTGCTCGCGCGCTTGTGGTCAACTCGGGTAATGCCAACGCCGCTACTGGCGAGCAGGGCTTGGCTGTGGCGCGCGAAACCTGCGAGATTGCCTCCCAGGTGTTGGGCTGCGAGGTTGAGCAAGTGCTGGTGGCATCGACGGGTGTCATTGGCCAGCAGCTTGACATCGCTCCTTTTGAGCGCGGTATTCCCCAGGCATGCGATGCGCTTTCTCGCGCTGGTGGTGCTCGTGCCGCTCGCGCCATCATGACCACCGATACACACCCCAAGGAATATGCCGTAGCGTATGAGAGCCGCGACCTCACCTATGCAGGCTGCACCTTTACTGTGGGCGGCATGGTCAAGGGCTCGGGCATGATCATGCCCAATATGGCAACCATGATTTGCTGCATCACGACCGACGCCCCCGTGGCTCCCAAGACCCTGCATACTCTGCTTGCAGACGTGGTGAGTGACACGTTTAACAAGGTGACGGTTGACTCCGACACCTCCACCAACGACACCTGTGTGCTCTTTGCCTCGGGAGCTGCGGCTATGGGTGCCCCGCTTATTGCGGAGGACACTGATGCTTACGAGGAGCTCGCCCGCGCGCTGCACATTGTGTGCGAGGCGCTCGCGCGCGGCATCGCGGCCGACGGCGAGGGTGCCACCAAGCTTGTTACCGTCAACGTGATGGGCGCCGCCTCGGATGAAGATGCCGACATTGCCGCCCGCGCCGTTGCCAACTCTCCTTTGGTGAAGACTGCTATTGCCGGCCATGACTGCAATTGGGGTCGTGTGGCGGGTGCTCTGGGCAAGAGCGGAGCGGCTTTTGACCAGCGCAATGTGTCAATCGACATCATGGATATCCCGGTGTGCCGAGCCGGTCTTGCCGTGCCCTTCGACGAGGATGAGGCGCTGCGACGCTTTGAGGCTCCCGAGATTATCATCTCGGCAGACCTGGGTGCCGGTGATGGCTCGGCAACGATTTGGACCTGCGATCTTACGCACGACTACGTGCGCATCAACGGTGATTATCGGTCGTAGGCGAAGCGGGATGCCCCGCGCCCCGCAGGCGAGCACATGCAAGAAAGAGGCCACTGATGAAATACGCGCGCGACTCACGTCCTTCCGTCTCCAACGAGCAGACGGCACAGCTGCTCTTTGAAGCGTTGCCGTGGATCAAAAACCTCACTGGCAAAACGGTAGTGATCAAATACGGCGGCTCGGCTATGGTTGACGAGCAGCTGCGTGCCGATGTGATGGGCGACATCCTGCTGCTCAAGATTATTGGCGTGAAGCTGGTGCTCGTGCACGGTGGCGGTGCGGCTATCAACGAGGCGCTAAAGCATTATGATCTGCCGGCAACGTTTTTGGATGGCCAGCGCGTCACCACGCCCGAGGTCATGGACATCGTGCGCGAAGTGTTGGTGGGCAAGGTCAACCAGGAGCTCGTGGCGGCCATCAACGAGCATGGCTCGGTTGCCGTGGGTGTTTCGGGCAGCGATGCGGGTACCATCATCGCCGACCAGCTCGACCCCAATCTGGGGCGCGTGGGCAAGATTACCCGCATCAACTCCGACTATCTCGAAAGCTTGCTCGACAACGAGTACATTCCTGTGGTGGCAACGGTTGCGCAGGGTGAAGACGGCGGGTTTTACAACGTTAACGCCGACGTTGCGGCGGGGCACATTGCCGCTGCGGTGCACGCGCACAAGGTCATCTTCCTCACCGATGTGGACGGCCTTTACGAAGATTTCTCCGACAAGACCTCGCTCATCTCCAACCTTACGGTGGATGAGACCCGCGAAATGCTCGAGCGCGGCGACATATCGAAGGGTATGATCCCTAAGCTGCAAAGTTGCCTGACGGCGCTTGCCGGTGGTGTGTTCCGTGCGCACATCATCAACGGCACCACGCCGCATGCGCTGCTTCTGGAGCTGCTCACCAACGCGGGCGTGGGAACCGTTATCCATTCCACCCACGAGGCCTACGAGCACGACGCAAGCCCGCACCCTCTGGGTACCTTTGCGGCGCGCCTTTCCGAGAACATCGACGGCCCCTCGGACGATATCGAATAGCAGGCTTCGCGCCGGTGCAGCCGGATCTGCGGGCAAACGAGCAAAGAAGGAGTAACCCCATGTCGCTCAAGCAAGAGCAATCGCTCGAAAACATTTACCTTATGCACACGTATGGCCGCTCTCCGGTGGAGTTCGTAGGCGGCGAAGGCATGCAGCTCATTGGCGATGACGGCCGCCGCTACCTGGACTTTTTGTCGGGCATTGGCGTGTGCTGCCTGGGCCATGGCGGGCTTCCCGGCCGTGTGGTTGAGGAGCAGGCGGCAAGGCTCATGCATGTTTCGAACTACTTTTACATTGAGCATCGCGGCGAGGTTGCGGCGCTGCTCTCTAAGCTTGCCAACGATGACCTTGTTGGCGCCAAGGCGCTGGTAGAGGCGTTTGATTCGCGGGATGAGGAGGCCATCGCAGAAGCGGCGCAGCCGGCAGAGGGCGAGCAGGTGTGGCAGACGTTTTTCTCCAACTCCGGTGCCGAGGCAAACGAAGGCTCGATGAAGCTGGCGCGCCTGTATGCCAAACGTGCGGGCAACGGCGGCAACACCATCGTGTGCTTGCGTGGTGGCTTCCATGGTCGTACGCTCGAGACGATTGCAGCGACCATGCAGGATCGTCTGCAGGATAGCTTCAAGCCCCTGCCGGGTGGGTTTGTGGCTTGCACACCCAACGATGTGGACGAGCTCCGGTCTATCTTTGCTGCTCAGGGCAACGAGATCGCTGCCGTTATGCTTGAGCCCATCCAGGGCGAAAGCGGTGTGCATCCGCTCACCGAAGAGTTTGTGCAGGAGGCGTATAAGCTGGCGCACAGCGTGGGCGGCCTATTGATTTCTGATGAGGTGCAGGCGGGTATTTTCCGCACGGGTAAGCCGTTTGCGGCTCAGCTTTTTGGCGTGCGGCCCGACATCATGAGCCTGGCAAAGGGTATTGCGGGCGGCGTGCCGGCGGGAGCGTTTGTGGCCAAGCAGGAGGTGGCGCAGGTGTTTGCTCCTGGCGACCATGGCTCGACGTTTGGCGGCGGCTGCCTAGCGATGGCTGCTGCCCACGCAGTGCTTTCCGAGCTGGTGCGCGGCGACTTTGCCGAGCACGCGGCAACGGTGGGCGCGTATATGGCCGAGCGCCTGGCCACGGTACCCCATGTGCTTGAAGTGCGCGGTGCCGGCTTGATGCTGGGCTGCGACCTGGATGATTCCTGTGGCGATGCGCACGACGTGGTGGCGCGTGCGCTTGAGGAGGGCTTCGTCATCAATGCGACGGGTGCTCATACGCTGCGCTTCTTGCCACCGCTTATTTGCACCGCTGACGATGTGGACGCGCTGGTGGAAGGCTTGACCCGCGTGCTCAAGTAGTGGCGCCGAGCTTTGGGGCCCTGCATCTTGCGGGGTTCAGGATATGGGGTACCTCTGACGTTGCTCCTGATTTTGTCCAAAAGCTCCTGCGCGCATTCGCATCATGCGCTATACTTACCGAACCCGGGCGATTGGCGCAACGGTTAGCGCAGGTGCTTTACACGCACAAGGCTGGGGGTTCGAATCCCTCATCGCCCACCACCTGGTTGTGACGGCCCCCTCGGCGGGGCCGTTTCCTGTTTGGGCCCCGCGCGGGGGATTCGAACCCCGATGGGGGCGCGGAGCGGAGCGGACGGCGCGAGCCGTCCGCCGCGGAGCGCGCAAGGGGCCGCAGGCCCCGCGGCGCATGTGCGGCGCAGCCGCGCGGAATCCCTCATCGCCCACCACCTGGTTGTGACGGCCCCCTCGGCGGGGCCGTTTCCTGTTCGGGCCCCGCGCGGGGGATTCAAACCCCGATGGGGGCGCGGGATGCGCAACTCATGCCGGAAAACGGTGTGAGAATCGGGGCCGGCTGAGTCAACAGGCTTTTGCGTGCAAAGAATGGGCAGGTCAGAGAGCAGGACCTATGTGAGTTATTTGGCGCACCTCACTTCTTGCACCGTTTTACGGAATGAGTTGGCAGAGGGGCGTCTGCTGCCCATCCATTTGCTATTTACGCCCGTCCCCAATAACGTGCTGCTGTACAATGCGTGCCGCTGTATTTCATTCTCATATATGGAAGCGAACCTCATGCTTGTTTCCCGTTTGGCTCCGTGTGTCGGGGAGCCACAACAAGGGTCTCGGGCCGAGGTGCCTCGCATGGCACCGCGCCTGACCCTCTTTGACGTGCTCAAAGGCTTGCTCATCATTTTGGTGGTTATTGGGCACTTCATGCATCCTGTCCATAACGACAACCCCGTCATCAGTGCTGGATTCGACATAATCTATCTGTTCCATATGCCTCTTTTCGTGTTTGTGTCGGGCCTCTTTGCCAAGGGCGCCTATCGCGACGGCAAGCTCAATGTGAACCGCATCATCTCCTATGTGGTGCTTGGTATTGCGTTTCAGACAGCATTGCTTGTCATCAATGGCCAGCACGTGTTGTCTATGCGGCTGCTTCGGTTTTCGTCAGCTCCCTGGTACTTCATCGCCATGGCGTGGTGGTATGCGTGTCTGCCCGTGTTGCACGAGCTGGGCGCTCGTCGCGGACTTGTGGCAACGAGTGTCCTTGCGCTCCTGTGGGGTGCCGTTGACCTTTCTGGCGGGTTTTTGGCCATCAGCCGCGCCATTGCGTTCTTGCCTTGGTTCGCGGCGGGGTACTATCTGCGCCCACAAAGTGTGATTGCGTTTAAGAAGCGGCATCCTGTCTTGCTTGCTGGCGCTGTGATGCTCTTCATGCTTATCGTGGTGGCGCGCTGCCTAGATCCGCATGCCTACGACTTCTTTTTCCAGCAGGTGTATGGCGACACGCCTTACCTGCACGGTATGGTACGCGGCATGGTCGAGAAGCTCGTGGCCTCGGCGATAGCGTTTGTGTGCGGGCTTGCGGTGCTCAGAATGCTGCCCGAGCATGCTCCGCGGCTTGAGGTGCTTGGTCGCCGCACGCTGCAGGTGTACGTTCTGCACCGTCTTATTCGTGCGGCGCTCACGTTTAGGATTCCGCTGTACAAGCAGCCGGTGATGCTCGATCCTCTGTTGGGCACCATCATCGTGCTTGCGTGCTCTGCCGTGGTGATTGTGGTGTGTGCTGCCTTGCCCGTCTCTGATTGGTTCTCCCGCGTGGTGCACCACAAATGGCTCTCGGGGGGGGGTAGCTCGTAGAACATACGAGATGGCAAGCGCCATGTAGGCGGCTTACGTCTATGGGCAGATGCCGTTTTACTTTGATGGCAGGACGCCTGCCAAGGCGCCCGCATTGCACCGCAGCCGATATACTTTTGGCAACATTTTCGCCGACGGCTAGCCTTGGCCCTGCACCCGGCAAATTCACCTCGAGGGAGGAGACCCCATGGATAAAATCGCAAGCTTCACCGTTGACCACCTGAGTCTCATGCCCGGTGTGTACGTGTCGCGGGTAGACATCGACCCCGCAAGCGGCACCACAGTGACCACCTTCGACCTGCGGCTCACGGCGCCCAACCGCGAGCCGGTTATGAACACGGCGGAATGTCATACCATCGAGCACTTGGGTGCCACGTTCCTGCGCAACCATCCCAAGTGGGCGCCGCGCGTGGTCTACTTTGGGCCTATGGGGTGCCGCACAGGCTTTTACCTGGTGGTATTTGGACAGGTGAGCTCCCAGGAGATTCTGCCGCTCGTGCGCGAGCTCTTTGCATTTGTGCGCGATTTTTCGGGCGAGATTCCCGGTGCGCGGCCTGAGGAGTGCGGCAACTATCTCGATCAGAACCTGTCTATGGCGCAGTGGCTTGCCACGCGCTATCTCGAACGCGATTTGGCACATGCCGAGGAAAACGGTCGGCTGAGCTACAGCTAGCAGAGCGCCGATGCGGGGCAACTCACATGCGCACGGCTTTCGCTTGGTGGCGTGTATAGGGCACAGCGCGCCCAAGAAGCCGCCGGTTGGCCTCGTAGTCTTGGGCAAACAGACAGCAAAAGAGCGCGTCGAGCACGTATTGCACAGCGATATGGCTTGCAAACTGCGTGATGCGATGCTCGGGGCTCTCGCGGTCGCTTACGGCAAGGTAATGCGTGTGTCCGGGATTTAGACGCGCCGCATGCGGCGTTCCCACAAAGATGGTAGGAACGGTTCCGCGCTTGAGCAACGGCTGCACACGGTCGAGGTACGCCGATCTACCCGAGTACGAAATCACCACGGCTGCGTGCGTCTCGTCCGCTGTCAGCGCCGTATGGATCATGAGGTCCAAGTGTTCGGGGCAGGTGGAGGTTTTACCCAGAGAGGCCAGGCGGTCGCAGAACAGGTGTGCCGCATAGAGGTTATGCGAGGCGGTATACACATTGATCACGCGGGCGTGTCGGATGCTCTCGGCGGCAGCGTCGAGCGTACCGGCATCGAGCAACGCGCGCGTGTCGTGCAGGGTTGTTGCGTAGACCGATTCCATGTGGGGGAGTATCTGCGCGGCCCGCTCGTTGGGCTTGAAGGGGAAGTTGATGTCAACCGCCGCCGCGCTGCCCGGATGTGCCCAGGCGCGTGCGAGCTCAACCTTGAGCTCCTTGAACCCCTCGAGTCCCAGCTTCTTGCAAAAGCGGTGGGCGCTGGGGACCGAGACTCCGGCGGCGGCCGCAAGCTCTTTGAGCGTGATGGTTTGCATCCGCTCGCCCAGTTGCAAAACGACCTGGGCCAGACGCTGCTCGGCCGGGGTGAGCCGTGCCGCTTCACGAATACGTCGCACGATATCCATGATGCTCCCTCAAAAGGTATCAAAACATATCACGCATCTTATCATCACTGTGATTACCTGCGAAATTATCTATCGTCCTCTATGATATGTTTGTACTGGCGTGGATACTCAAACACAACAGTCCGCACGGTGGGCACCTGTCCGCCGCGCCGTGAAAGGAGTAGCACGCATGGCATTTCCTAAGGGGTTCTTGTGGGGTGGCGCAACGGCGGCCAACCAGTTTGAGGGCGCATGGGACGTTGACGGGCGCGGGCCGTCGGTTGACGATCACTTCACGGGCGGTGATGTCAATCGGCCGCGCGTGGTGACCGTCGACATCAAGCCCGATCTGCTCTATCCCAACCACGACGGCATCGATTTCTACCATCACTACGAAGAGGACATCGCGCTCTTTGCCGAGATGGGCTTCACCATGTTTCGCATGTCCATCGCGTGGTCGCGCATTTTCCCCACCGGCGAGGAGACCGAGCCCAACGAGGCGGGCCTTGCCTTCTACGACCGTGTGTTTGACTGCCTGCATGCGCATGGTATTGAGCCCCTCGTGACGCTCAGCCACTACGAAATGCCCTATCACCTGGTAGAACGTTACAACGGGTGGGCCAGCCGCGAGCTCATTGAGCTTTTTGAGCGCTTCTGCGCATGCGTGTTTGAGCGCTACAAAACCAAGGTCACCTACTGGCTCACCTTCAACGAGATCAACACGGGAACCGTCGACCATGGTCTTTTGCGCGAGCAGTCCATGCTTCAGGGATTCGAGGGGCCGCAGTCAGAGCTTCATGCCAGCTATCAGCAAAAGTATCAGGGTCTGCATCATCAACTGGTGGCGAGCGGCCGCGTGGTGCGCCTGGCTCATGAGCGCTACCCGCAGTTCAAAATGGGCTGCATGATCAGCTTTATCTTGAGCTATCCTGCCACCTGCGATCCGGCGGACGTGCTCGCCAACAATCAGGAGATGGATCGCATGAACTGGTACTGCTCCGATGTTCAGGTGCGCGGCGCGTATCCGTTTTACGCACGGCGCTACTGGCGCGAGCACGATATCAACCTGGTGATGGAGGAGGGCGACCTCGCCGATCTGGCTGATGGCAAGGTCGATTTCTATACCTTCTCCTATTATATGAGCGGCGTGGTGGGCACGCATCCAGGCCAGGAGCTCGTTGAGGGCAATATGGCCATCAGCGGCAAGAACCCTTACCTCAAGCAGACCGACTGGGGCTGGCAGATTGACCCCACGGGCCTGAGGATCGCGCTCAACGCGATTTACGCGCGCTACCAGATTCCCCTCATGGTTGTGGAGAACGGTCTGGGCGCCTATGACACCGTGGAAGACGACGGCTCGATTCACGACTCGTATCGCATTGCCTACCTGCAAGACCACCTGCGCGCGCTGAGCGAGGCTATCGAGGATGGCGTGGACCTGCGCGCGTACACCTGGTGGGGGCCGATCGATCTGGTGTCGGCTGGAACAGGCGAGATGCGCAAACGGTATGGCTTTATCTACGTGGATAAACACGACGACGGCACCGGCACTTACGAGCGCCGCCGCAAAGACAGCTTCTATGCGTATCAAAAGATCATCCGGTCCAATGGGGCTGAAGGATTGTAGCCCCTGAGCAGAGGTTTGTCCGGACGTCGGGCGCGGTCTCCCTACTCCTTCCGCGTTTGGCGTCCGGCGCCTTACGGGTTGGGGCTTCGGGGCTCTGCGCGGGGCATCCCCTTCACGCGGGCGGTTCCGCTCTGCACCTGCCGGTTGTGGGGTGATGGGGCAAAATGGTCGCGGTGCTCACGGCGACGCTACAATAGATGCGCTATCAGACGCGCATCGATAAAGGAGTGTCCATGCCGAATACGCTCATGCCCGAACGCCCAACCGGGGAGCTTGCCGAGCATTTGCGCCGCATCCGCTATGTGTTTACCGATCTGGACGGCACCATGCTGGGCCCGGGTTCCACTGTTCTTGCCAACGCCGCTGGCGAGCCGAGCGTTGATCTGGTGGAGACGCTCGTTGAGCTTCGCCGCGCTGGCGTGGAGGTCATTCCGTGCTCAGGGCGTAACCGCTCCATGCTGCACGAGGACATTCGCGTGCTGGGGCTCAACTCCTTCATCGGCGAGATGGGTGGCCTGCTCATGCTCGATAACCACACCAGCTCGTGGGAGTATTACACGGCCGATATGCCCTACGATCCCGCGTGCGGCAAAACTCCGCATGAGTGCATTGAGGAGACGGGCGTGCTGAGCCAGCTTTCCTCACGCTGGCCAGGGCTTCTGGAATACCACAACGACATGTCTACGGGCTACAAATACCGCGAGGTCACCGTGGGCATGCGCGGCGAGGTGCCCGACGAAGAGGTGCGTGCGGTCATCGCGGATGCCGGCGCCAATCTCGACTGGGGTGACAACGGGTACCTCAACTACATCTCGGCGCCCACCACGCTGCATCTTCCCGAGGGCGTCCGTGGTCGCGCCTTCAACCTTATGCCGCGCGGGCTCAACAAAGGGCGGGGCATCAAGCGGTTCTGCGAGCTGCGGGGCATTGACGGGTCAGAGACGCTTTCTGTGGGCGATGCCACGTCCGACTTTTATATGGCAGACGCTACGAGCTTGTTTGTGCTGGTGGGCAACGGTCTTGACAGCCCGGCTGCTGAGACGTTTTTGGCCGAGCGCGAAAACACTATCGTATCGCCCAAACGTCTTGTGGATAGCTGGGTATACGCCATGCGCTGCCTGCTGGCGGCAAAGGAGTAGCCATGGACGAGCACAAACTGCATGCGGCTGCTCCGGCTACGGCGGGCACGCCTGCCAATCAGGCGTTTGATAACTCGCCCATCGGTGTGTTTGATTCGGGCATCGGTGGCCTTACCGTAGCGCGCGAGATTGCGCGGACGCTTCCGCATGAGTCCATCTATTACCTGGGCGACACCTCGCGCTGCCCATACGGCGTGCGTACCGAAGAGGAGGTGCGCTCGTTTGTGATGCAGGCGGGCACGTGGCTTGAAAACCACAGTGTGAAGATTATGGTCATCGCCTGCAACACGGCTACGGCGGCGGGCCTTGCCTTGGCGCAGCAGCTGCTACACGTGCCCGTGATTGGCGTGATTGCCCCGGGTGCCCGTGCCGCCATCAACACGACGCGTACGCGCAAGGTGGGCGTGCTTGCCACCGAGCTTACCGTGCGCTCGGGTGCCTACACGCGCGCGATTCATAGTTTGGATGCGGGCGTGGATGTGTATGGGTGCCCGGCGTCGAGCTTCGTAGACCTGGTGGAGAACGAGCTGGCTACGGGGGCTCACCTGCAGGAGCGTTGGCTCGAGAACGGCGATATCTTCGACACGCCAGAGACCCGCACCCAGGTGGCACGCACCATATCTCCGCTTTCTGAGCGCGATGTGGATACCGTCGTCTTGGGCTGCACGCATTTCCCACTCTTGGCAGGTCCTATTCGAGCGGCCTTGGGAGGAGCCGTGCGGGTGGTGTCGTCGGCGGAGGAGACTACGCGTGAGCTGGCCGATATCCTCGCCCGTCGCGAACAGTTTGCCGCTCCAAGCACCACGCCTGCACATCGCTTTGCCACCACGTCGGAAGACATTGCCACCTTTGCAGCGGCGGGTAGCTTTATCTTTGGGCAGCCGCTCAAGAGTGTCGAACACGTGTCGATCGCCGAGCTTGAGGCGCTCTACAGCCGCTAGGACGTGCTTGAGCCCTCATGCTACGTAGAACAGCACAGCGGCAGGTGTCTGCCGCTGCGATATGAGGAGGACTAGATGGAATCAACCGAGCTTCTGCGCTCCGATAAGCGCAAAGCCAACGAGATGCGCCCCGTGACGCTCACCCGCGACGTGATGAAGCACGCTCTGGGGTCGTGCCTGGTGGCCTTTGGCGACACCAAGGTGCTCTGCGCCGCGACCATTGAAGAGGGTGTGCCGGGCTGGCGCAAGGCGAGCCGTGCCGGCTGGGTCACGGCGGAGTACGCCATGCTTCCCGCTTCGACCAATCGTCGCACCAAGCGTGAGCTGGGCCAGCGCAAAGGTCGATCGCAGGAGATTGAGCGCCTCATCGGGCGGAGCCTGCGCACGGTCACCAACCTGCGAGCGCTGGGCGAGTACACCGTAACGGTGGACTGCGACGTTATTCAGGCCGATGGCGGTACGCGCACAGCCTCGATCACCGGCGCCTGGGTGGCGCTCCACGATGCGCTCATGGCGTGGGTTGACGCGGGCAAGATCGCGCGCCTGCCGCTGGTGGGCCAGGTGGCCGCTGTGTCGATGGGTGTGGTGGATGGCGAGGTCATGCTCGACCTCGATTATCGCGAGGACTCCAGCGCCGAGGTTGACATGAACCTCGTGGGAACCGATACGGGCGAGATCGTGGAGATTCAGGGCACGGGAGAGCGTACGCCATTTGACCGCACACGCCTGAATACGCTTCTCGACTTGGGGCAGAGCGGAATCGAGCGCCTTATTGCTCTGCAAAACGAGGTCACGGCGTTTCGCGATTAGCGATCGCTGGACGTTTTCTTCTGGATGCACATCAAACACAACCTGCAAGCAAGTCGTACAAAGGAGTGGCCATGGCATGGGAGCCTATTGACCGCGCAACGCTTGATCCCGAGCACACCGTGGTAGTAGCAACGGGCAACGCTCATAAGCTGGTGGAGATTGAGACAATGCTTTCTGCCGCGCTGCCTTCAACGCGGTTTGTAGCGTTGAGCCAGTTGGGGCAGTTTGAAGACCCGGAGGAAACAGGCACAACGTTTGAGGAGAATGCCCTCATTAAAGCGCGCGCTGCGGTCGCCGAGACGGGGTTTGCTGCTGTGGCGGACGACTCGGGCCTTATGGTGGATGCGCTTGGTGGCGAGCCGGGGGTGTACTCCGCGCGGTATGCCGGCGTGCATGGTGACGACGCCGCCAACAACGCCAAGCTGCTCCAGAACCTGAGCGATGTGCCAGAAGGGGAGCGTGCGGCCCGCTTTGTAAGCGTGGTTGCGCTTGTAGAGCCCAACGGCCAGGTATGCGTAGGCACGGGAACCTGTGAGGGCACGGTGGGCTTTGAGGGCCGTGGCTCGCATGGCTTTGGGTACGACCCGCTCTTTTTGCCCGAAGATACCCCGGGCAAAACCATGGCGGAGCTCACACCGGAGGAGAAAAACGCCATCAGCCACCGCTTCCATGCGCTGCAAGATCTCTGCGCCAAGCTGGCTGAGCGAGCAGGAGCTCAGGCGAGCGACCACGCGGATGCTTCAGCCGCCATCGATGCTGATGAGGCCCGCTGATGCGCGCGGTGATACAGCGCGTGCAGCGCGCTTCGGTAACTATTGACGGTGTTGAGACGGCCTCCATTGGGCAGGGGTATCTCATCTTGCTAGGCGTTGGCCACGACGACACGCCCGCGACGGCGGAGAAGTTGTGGCACAAAATCGCCGCGCTTCGCATCATAGAGGACGAGAACGGCAAAACCAATCGCTCGCTTGGCGATGTGGGCGGCGCGGTGCTCGTGGTGTCGCAGTTCACGCTCTATGCCGATTGCCGGCACGGCAGACGGCCCTCGTTTACGGCGGCGGGCGCTCCTGCGCTGGCGCGTGAGCTCTACGAGTATTTTGTAACGCTCGCCCGCGCTGACGTGCCGCAGGTTTCCACCGGCACGTTTGCCGCCGATATGAAGGTGGCGCTTGTGAACGACGGCCCCTTCACCATCGTGTTGGACACCGACGAGCTGTAACACGCGGGAACGCATTAGCATTCCAACAGACGTCTTATCAAGCCCCGGCAGATGATTGCGCATCTGCTGGGGCGTTGTCGTATTATGCGCATGCGGAGGCTGCCTTAGGCTGGGCAAATGCGTTGACCTCGCGATGAGGGGGCGCTCAACGCACTGTGTTGTGCGGGTGCTGCTATACTACTGTCCGTTTGACTTAATTTAGGGGTATTCTGCCTATTTTTGGCAATCTGCCCTTTGAGCTGCGCCTGCAGGAGGCTTGAGCAATGGAAGAGACTGTCGTCAATCACGTTGAGGAAATTCACGAGCGTCTGACCGGCATGGTAGGACAGCGCGTGAAGGTGAGGGCCAACATGGGTCGCACGCGTGTTATCGAGCGCATGGGCACCATCAAGACCGTGCACCCCTCCGTATTTGTGGTCGAGGTGAACGAGCGCCGTGGTCGCACGTCGCGCCAGTCGTACCAGTACGTCGACGTGCTCACCGGTTCGGTGGAGCTGTTCGACCCCGAGACGGGCGAGCATATCTTCACGCCGATGGGTAACCAGGCCGAGGAGCACTAGAATGCCCGTTCCGTTTTTGCTCATCACCGCTCCGGCAAAGGTGAATCTTTACCTGGGTGTGCATACCCAGAAGGGCGAGCGCGGCTACCATCAGGTTGATTCGGTGATGACCACCATCGACCTGGCTGATACGCTGGCCATCACACCGCACGAGGAGCTTGTGGTACGCACGGTCCCCGAGGCTGATTTTCCCATGGAGGAGAACACGGCCTATCGTGCTGCGGTGGCTATGGGCAAGGCATTTGGCCGCGAGCCCAATTTTGCCATTCTGATCGATAAGCACATTCCCGTGAGGTCGGGCCTGGGTGGTCCTTCTACCGATGCGGCTGCCGTTATCATGGCGCTTGCACGGTTTTGGGAGATCAACCCCACCGACCCCAAGATTGATGCCGTTGCGCGCTCTATCGGTGCCGACGTGCCGTTTTTCCTCTACGGGCCGCCCGCCCACCTGGTGGGATTTGGTGACGAGATGCACGAGCTGTTCCGTCCGCTCACGGGTACGCCGGTGGCGCTTGTTAAGCCGCTGACGAGCGGCGTTTCGGCATGCGATGCCTATGCCCAGTTTGACCGCGAGCCGGTGCCGGTGGCGCCGCTCGAGCCCATGCTCGACGCGCTGCGTGCCCACGATGAGAATGCTATTTTTGCTCATGTGGCCAACAATCTTGCGCCAGCTGCCTGCGCGCTGGAGCCCGAGATTGCCCGCATCGCCGCGTGGATGCGCGAGCAGCCCGAGGTTCGCGCTGTTGAGGTAACCGGTTCTGGTGCCTGCGTGTTTGCGGTGTGCAATACGCAAATGGCGGCTGACGCTATCGTGCTTGATGCCATTAACGAGCACGGCTGGTGGGGTCAATCGGCAAAAATGGAGAAGACGGGACCTTTTGTGGCTGTAGGCTAGCATCTCTGCTGGGGTTCTGTTATTATGTCCCTCGCTTCGGGTTGTGGCTCAGTTTGGTAGAGCACCGCGTTCGGGACGCGGGGGTCGCTGGTTCAAATCCAGTCAACCCGACCATCGCATGTGAACAGGCCAGGGCTTATCCGCCCTGGCCTGTTTTGCGTTGAGCCAAGAGAATCCTGCAGTAAGCGGTGCCGGCGCTCGTGCATTTTTATCAAAGAGGGTTGCTGTGCAGGTTATGAGGCATATGGGCAAGTACAATAATCAAGTTGTTCTGTGCCCGCGGGGCGCGGTATACTCGTTCAAGTTGTTTCGAGAAGCCGCTTCTGCCGCGGTCTGACGAAGGGAAACACATGGGTTTTCTGCCAAAGGGTTTTGAATGGATCATCATCCTCATCGTCGTGCTGGTTATCTTCGGGCCCAAGAACCTCCCGAAGCTTGGTAAGTCGCTTGGCGCCACGGTGAAGAACCTGCGCGAGGGCATGCAGGGCGATGACACCGAGGAGACGGTTGAGGAGAGCGACGAGGATAAGGAGATCCGCGAGCTCGAGGAGAAGCTTGCCGCGGCCAAGAAGAAGAAAGAGGCCGAGGAGGGCGCTAACGACGCCGAGTAATCCGCTCATATAGGTGATGAATGCGGCCGGTCAACCCTCTGGGTCGCCGGCCGTCATGTTTTTAAACGACAGCAAGGAGTTCCGCGCATGGCACCCACCGAAATCGTATTGACCGCCGAGGGACGTCAGAAGCTTATTGACGAGCTTGAATGGCGTGAGGGCGATCTGTCCAAGGAGATTGTTGAGCGCATTCGCACCGCGCGCGACTTTGGCGACCTTTCGGAGAACTCCGAGTACGACGACGCCAAAGAAGAGCAGGCCAAAAATGCCGCTCGCATTGCCGAGATTCAGCAGATTCTCGCCAACGCGAAGGATGCCGAGACCATCGATCACAACCTGATCGTTTCCATTGGCTGCACCGTTGCCATTGTGGACGGCGACGGCGTGGCGTCTGAGGTCACCCTGGTGGGTACCACCGAGACCAACTCGCTTGAGCACAAGATTTCCAACGAGTCGCCCGTGGGCCGCGCCATCATTGGTCGCGCTGAGGGCGATACGGTTGAGGTTGTGACGCCGTCCGGCAAGTCGCGCATCTACACCATCACCAAGATCACGCGCTAGGCCCCGGTCGAGCGTAGATGCATGATGCTCTCCGGGACCGCAAGGCCCTGGGGAGCATTTTTGTTATAGGGGGATGTGCCTGGGTGCAGGAGCGCCCGGTTTAGCCGCAGGCACAGCGCCCCGCCCAACATACGAGGTACTTACATGCCGGCAACCCACCGCACGCCGGCCGATTGCAAGGAGCAAGCACATGGCACAGAACCAGCCCGAGGCCGTGGATACGCCCACGCCCGACACCCTGAACGACGAGCGCGCGCATCGTATGAGCAAGCGCGCGGCCCTCTACGCCGCTGGGCAGAATCCTTACCCCGAGCATTCTGAGGTTGAGGATCACGTGGCCGATATCGAGCGCACCTACGCCGAGCTTGAGGCGGGCGTGGACACCGATGACGTGGTGAAGATTGGCGGCCGTGTGGTGGCCAAGCGCGGCCAGGGCAAGATCGCCTTTGTGGTGGTGCGCGATAGCACGGGCGACATTCAGCTGTTCTGCCGCATCAACGACATGCGCGAAGAGGACTGGGGCCTCTTGCAGGAGCTCGACCTGGGCGACATCGTGGGCGTTGAGGGCGTTGTGGTGCGCACCAAACGCGGCCAGCTTTCGGTGGCTCCCCGTGCGCTCACGCTGCTCTCCAAGGCGGTGCGCCCGCTGCCCGAGAAGTTCCACGGTCTCTCCGACAAAGAGACGCGCTATCGCCAGCGCTACGTGGACCTCATTGTGAACGAGGACGTGCGTGAAACCTTCCGCAAGCGCTCCGCCATCATCTCGGCCTTCCGTCGCTACATGGAGGACAACGGCTATATGGAGGTGGAGACCCCCATCCTTCAGACCATCCAGGGTGGTGCCACCGCCAAGCCGTTCATCACGCACTTCAACGCGCTCAATCAGGAGTGCTATCTGCGCATTGCCACCGAGCTGCACCTTAAGCGCCTGCTGGTGGGCGGTTACGAGCGTGTGTTTGAGATTGGCCGCATCTTCCGCAACGAGGGCATGGACCTTACG
>DVID01000020.1 GCA_018711625.1 Candidatus Limicola stercorigallinarum
GTGTCTACTCGCAAAGTTTTGGAGTACGTTCTGAAATGGCGTAGTTTTTTCTGGAGGCGGGTTGGGACGGGGCCGTTCCATCCCGTCAAACTGCAACAAATCGAAAAGTTTTTGTTTGGCGGGCCGGAAAAGACCCATCCCGCCCCATCAAACGGTGATATTTCGACGAAGCACGCCCACCGCCCTCGCGGTGACGCGGCACCATGGGGCATACGGACCATTGTGCAGCGTCTTCCCATAATCCTCCTGGGCACCCAACGTGCCGATGACTGAATACCTGCTCTTTTGGATACAACGAAAGCGGAGACAAACTGCCCTGCGCAGCAGAACACAAGAAGGGGTCACCATGGACGCACGCGAAAATCTCCTTACACGCCGCAGCATTAGGTCGTACAAGAATGATCCTATTCCCACCGACGTGCTCGACCGCATTCTTGAGGCTGGCACCTACGCCGCCTCGGGCATGGGGCAGCAACCGGCCATCATCCTCGCCATCACCGACCGCGCTACGCGCGACGAACTCTCTCGTCTGAACCAGAAGGCACGCGGGGGCGACACCGATCCGTTCTATGGGGCGCCCGTGGTGCTGGCGGTACTTGCCGCAAAAGAGCGCCCCACCTATATCTATGACGGCAGCTTGGTTATCGGAAACCTTATGCTTGCCGCTCATGCTGAAGGCTTGGGCAGCTGCTGGATCCACGGGGCGAAAGAGGAATTTGAGCTGCCCGAGGGCCGGGCGCTACTTGAGCGTCTAGGTATCGACCCCGATGCCTACGAGGGCATCGGCCATTGCATCCTCGGCTACCCCGCAGGCGATGCGCCCGAGGCGGCACCGCGCAAGGAGCAATACATTTACCGCGTGTAAGGTCCAGCGCAGCTGGCGTCGTGGGCAAAATGAGCACGCTTGCAAGCCGACCCCCATCGACGGCCCCACGAGGCGGCCGTTCACCGCATCCGCCACGCGGGGTCGTCATTGGGCCCCCTGATGAAAAGCCGGCTTGGATAGCCAGACTATGGTACCAAAGGGGCTTACTCTGCCATATCGAGCTATAATGTGACGGCTTGACAACCGAGTCGGAGAAGGTTAGCCATGTCCCGAGCCAGCACAGAATTGCCCTCCCGCACCCATGACGCAGGACGCATCCACGCCCTCGACGGGTTGCGAGGCGTCGCGAGCCTAGTCGTCCTGGTACTGCATGCCGCCATGATGCTCGAGCTGTGGGGATCGGACGCGCCCTATGCCCTCATCCCCGGCACCCCGGCGGTCATCCTCTTCTTCGTGCTCTCCGGCGTGGTGCTCTCCTTAGCTCCCCTCTCTCGCCTGCATGCGAGGGAGCCGTACGATTGGCTCGCCTACTACCCCCGAAGGGTCGCTCGCCTGGGCATTCCCCTCTGCGCCGCCGTCATACTCGGCATCGTCGGCGGCTACGTTGCCTGGCGTCTCGGGTCGACGGGGCGCTCTGCCACGGCCATCGCGTTCGACGGCGGCGCTACACGCGTGGTGCACGACGTCCTCATGCAGTTCGACGTCCTTTTCAACATCTCCGATGATGCCCAGACCCTGTTCGGCACGCCCCTGACACGTGTGAACTCCCCCATCTGGTCCATGTGCTGGGAGATGTGGTTCTCCCTCACGCTTCCGCTTGCAATCGCGTGTCTCGCGAGCACCCGTCACGAGGCACTGACCGCCTCCGCCCTGCTCGCCGCCATCTTCATCTCGCATTGGTGCGGCTACTTCCCCCTACGGCTATGCCTGACGTTTTGGCTAGGCGTCCTGCTTGCCCGACACGCGCGCGAGATTGCCCGAGCCCGCCTCGCTCCGGCGGCGGAGCTCGTCACCCTCGCGCTGCTGCTCGGCATCATCGAACTTGCCCAGGCGAATGCCGCCGGCCTTCTCGGCCAGTCGGGTGCGTTACCTTCGGCGCTGCTCGCAACAGCCATGAACGCCGCGTGCGTCGGCCTCGTCGCGCTCAGCATGACCGACGGAGTGATGAGGCGCGCGCTCTCCATGCGGCCCGTGCGCTTCCTGGGCACGATATCCTTTTCGCTCTACCTCACGCACGCCGTCGTTATCGGCGGACTCGACGCGCTCCTTCCGCGCGTGGGCATCACTGACCCCATCGTGCAGGCTACGGTCGGCATCGTTCTGAGCTTTGGCTTCGCAGTCGTGTTCTGGAGGCTCTTCGAGAAGCCCAGCATCGAACTGTCGCGGCGCCTGGGCGAGTCGAGCCGCCGACCATAGCAGCAACATCGCGAGCGCCGCGTCACAATACGTACCACAACCAGGCAAGGAAGCAAGGGCCCCGGAGCTCGCAGGAACGCCGGGGCCCTTCATGCGCAATCGTCTTCTGACGTTGCTACAAGCGTTACTTCTTGATCCACGAGAACATGGAGCGAATCTTCTCGCCCACCTTCTCGATCTCGTGCTCATTGATCTTCTCGCGCTGCTCGAAGAGCCGCTTGTGGCCGTTGTTGCAGTCGTCCACAAACTCCTGGGCAAACGAGCCATCCTGGATGCGGGCCAGAATCTCCTTCATGGCCTCGCGGGACTGCTCGTTGATGACCTTCGGGCCCGCGTAGTATTCGCCGTACTCGGCGGTGTTGGAGATGGAGTAGTTCATGAAGTGGATGCCGCTCTCGTACATGAGGTCCACGATCATCTTCATCTCGTGATAGCACTCGAAGTAGGCGAGCTCGGGCGGATACCCAGCCTCGGTCAAGGTCTCGAAGCCGGCCTTGACGAGCTCGACGAGACCTCCGCACAGCACGGCCTGCTCGCCAAAGAGATCCTCCTCCGTCTCCTCCTTAAACGTGGCCTTGATGATGCCCGAACGGGCGCCGCCCACGCCCCAGCAGTACGAAAGCGCGATGTCCCAGGCGTTGCCGGTGGCATCCTGCTGCACGCAGGCGAGGTCGGGCACGCCCGAACCCTCGGTGTACTGGCGGCGCACAATGTGGCCAGGGCCCTTGGGGGCGCACATGATGACGTTCACGTCCTCGGGCGGAACGATGTAGCCGTAGTGGATATTGAAGCCGTGGGCGAAGGCGAGCGTGTTGCCCGGCTTGAGATGGTCTTTGATGTGCTCCTCGTACACCTTGGGCTGTGTCTCGTCGGGCACGAGCATCATGATGAGGTCCGCCTCTTCAGCGGCCTCGTCCATGGTGCACACCTTGAGGCCAGCCTCCTCGGCCTTGGCCCACGAGCTGGAGCCCTCACGCAGGCCCACGCGCACATCGCAACCAGAATCGAGAAGGTTCAGAGCATGAGCGTGACCCTGACTACCATAGCCAATAACTGCCACCTTCATGCCCTGGATCACTTTGGGATCGCAATCCTGCTCGTAATAAATCGTAACGGCCATTTCTAACTCCTTACCTTGCGAGGTTTAGAACCCTTGTAGCTATGGTCGCCGCGCCATACGCGGTAAAACCCTTTCCGTATGCCCCGCCGAACACCCGCGGACATCCTGCGTGTTTACGCGTCGCGGGCGCCGCGGCTCATGGCAATCTTGCCGGTACGCGTAAGCTGGCGAATGCCGTACCCGCGGAACAGGTCCTCGAGCGCATCGAGCTTGCTCTGCGTACCCGTTGCCTCCACCGTGAGCGAGTTTTTGCCCACGTCCACAATGTTGGCGCGGAAGATATTCGCAATCTCGAGAATCTCGTGACGTCGATCGGGGTTGCAGAGCACCTTGAACAGCACCAGCTCGCGCTCGATGGCGTCCTCCTCCGTGAGGTCGGTGATCTTGTACACCGAGACGAGCTTGTGCAGCTGCTTGGTGAGCTGCTCGTAGGCCACCTCATCAGCATCGACGATGATGGTCATGCGCGACATCGTCACGTCTTCTGTGGGCGCCACGGTAAGCGACTCAATGTTGAAACCGCGCCTGCTGATGAGTCCCGTCACGCGAGAGAGCACGCCGGGCTGGTTTTCCACCAGAACGGAGAGGATGTAGCTCATATCACTCGCCTCCCTTCTGTGCCGCCTCATCCAAGACGGCAACGGCCGTAGCGCCGGCCACACGCGTATCGGCATCATCGTCGGAAAGCGGCAACGGTTCGGCCACCGTACCCGCCGTCTCGCCCGCCGGGCTCATACCCTTCTCGGTTACGCGCACGCCGCCCAAGGTCACGTCAATCGCGCCGATGATGTCATCAATGGCAGCACCGGGCGCCACCATGGGATACACCGTCTGGTTGGTGGGGATGACCACATCCAACAGGTAGGGGCGCTCAGAGGCGAGCATGCGATCAAGCGCCGCGTCGATCTGGCTGGGGTGGTTGATGCGCTCGGCACCCCAGCCGTAGGCCTCGGCCAGTCTGACGAAATCAGGGTTCGCAGTGAACTCGGTACACGAATAGCGCTCGTGGTAGAACAGGCGCTGCCACTGGTGCACCATACCCAGGGCATTGTTGTCGATAAGGAGCACCTTCACGGCCACGCCGTTGCCGATGGCCGTCGCCATCTCCTGGATGTTCATCTGCAAGCTGCCGTCACCCGCGATGCACACCACCTGGGTGTCGGGGCGCGCAATCTTGGCACCAATCGCGGCAGGCAGGCCAAAGCCCATGGTGCCCAAACCACCCGAAGAGAGGAAGGTGCGCGACTCCTCGCGGTGAATATGCTGGTGCGCCCACATCTGATGCTGGCCCACCTCGGTGGTGACCACACTCGCATGCGGGTCAAGCTTGGCCGAGAGCTTCTCGAGCACCACCTCGGGAGCAATGCGATCGGGGTAATCCTCAAAGTCGTGCGTGTAGAACGGCCAGCGCTCGCGCCAGGTGTAGCAGGTTTTCACCCACTCGGCGTCCACCGGCTTGGCCTCAAGCTTGTCCAGACGCATGTTGATGGCGCTCACCACGTTGCGCGCGTCACCCACGATGGGCACCTGCGGGTCGCGGACCTTACCAATCTCGGCGGGATCGATGTCGATGTGAATGACCTTGGCATGCGGGGCAAATTCGCTCAACTTGCCCGTCACGCGGTCGGAGAAGCGCGCGCCCACCGCAATGATGAGGTCGCACCTGGTCATGGCCATATTGGCGTACTTGGAACCATGCATACCCACGGGGCCTAAGTTGAGCGGGTTCGAGCACGGCATGGCCGCCTTGCCAATGAGCGTGGTGACCACGGGAATCTGCATCTTCTCGGAAAGCTCCACCACTTCATCGCAGGCGTGGCTTGTAACGCAGCCGCCACCCACCATCAAGAGCGGACGCTGTGCGGTGCGAATGAGCTCAACCGCCTGACGCACCTGCTTGGCGTTGCCTTTGTAGGTGGGGCGATAGCTGGGGATATCAATGAAGTCGGGATAATGGAACACCATCTCCTCGCCGGCAAGGTCACTCGGCACGTCGATGAGCACGGGGCCCGGGCGCCCGGTGGAGGCGATGTAGAACGCCTTGCGGAAGGTGGTGGTGAGGTCGTCGTTGCTCTGCAGCAAGAAGCTGTGCTTCACCACCGGCATGGTGATGCCCACAATGTCAGCCTCTTGGAAGGCGTCGGTACCGATGACACCACGCGTAACCTGGCCCGAGATAACCACAAGCGGCACGGAGTCCATATAGGCCGTGGCAATGCCCGTGACGGTATTGGTGGCACCCGGACCGCTGGTCACAATAGCCACGCCCACGCGGCCGGTTGCTCGCGCGTATCCGTCGGCCTCATGCACGGCACCCTGCTCGTGGCGAGCGAGGATGTGGCGGATCTTCGTGGAATCGTAGAGCGCGTCATAAATCTTGATGGCCTGGCCACCGGGATAGCCAAACACGGTGTCGACGCCCTCGGCCTCAAGGCTTGCGATGATGGCCTGTGCGCCCGTCATCGTGGTGCCCTCTTTTTCGGTATGGCTACCGGGACCAAACGGCTTGCCCGAGATGGCACGTTCTTTACGCTCCAGGCGAGCGGCGCGCGACATGTCGGTGGTGGGGTACCTGCCTTGCGCGCTGGTGCACACATGCTGGCGGATATCGTCGGGCATGTCGGGCGTGCGCGGGCTCCCCGCGAGCGGCGAGGATGCCGGCGCGGTTGCAGGGTCACAGGCGGAGTTGATAATGGTGTCGGTCATGAGAGATACGCCCCCTTATCGGCGCTGGTGACGAGCTTGGCATAGCGCGAAAGCACGCCGGTGGTGTATTTGGGTGCCGGCGGCTGCCAGGAGGCGCGGCGCTCTGCAAGCTCCTCGTCGGAAAGACGCACGTTAAGCGTGCCGGCCTCGATGTCGATATCGATGATGTCGCCCTCACGAATAAGTGCGATGGGGCCACCGGCTGCAGCCTCGGGCGAAACATGGCCAATGCACGGGCCCTTGCTTGCACCGGAAAAGCGGCCATCGGTAATGAGCGCCACAGAGTGATCGAGCCCCATGCCGCAGATGGCAGAGGTGGGTGTGAGCATCTCGCGCATACCGGGACCACCTGCGGGGCCCTCATAGCGAATGACCACCACGTCACCGTCGTGAATGGCGCCGCCAAAGATGGCCTTGCAGGCCTCTTCCTCGCTTTCAAACACGCGCGCAGGGCCGGAGTGCTGCCACATATCGGGAGCAACGGCGCTCTTCTTCACCACGCCGCAATCGGGAGCAAGATTTCCGCGCATAACCTTGAGGCCACCCACGGGCGAGTACGCGCCCTCAACGGTGCGCACAATCTCGCCGTCGGGCTCCGGGCACTCCTCAATCCACTCGGCCATGGTGCCGTGGCAGGTAAGAGCATCGCCCTCAAGCAGGCCAGCACGGCCAAGCACACCTATGATGGCAGGAATACCGCCCACCGTGTTGAGGTCTTCGATATGAAGCGGGCCAGCGGGAGCAATACGCACGATGTTGGGGGTTTGAGCCGAGATACGGTCCCAGTCGTCCATGGTAACGGGGCAACCTGCAGCATGGGCAATCGCCGTGAGATGAAGCATGGTGTTGGTGGAGCCACCGAATGCCATATCGAGCACCATGCCGTTATGGATAGACTTCTCGTTCAAAATCTGACGGGCTGTGATGTTCTTCTCCACCAGCTCCATAACCTTCATGCCCGTCTGCTTGGCAAGACGAATGCGCTCAGAGTACACGGCGGGGATGGTGCCGTTACCAGGAAGCGCCAAACCCAGCGCCTCGGCAAGACAGCAGATTGAGTTTGCGGTGAACATGCCCGAGCAGCTGCCGCAGGTGGGGCAGGCGGTGTTCTCAAGCCAAGCGCACTCCTCCTCGGTCATGGTACCGGCGGTAACCTGACCCACCGCGTCAAAGAGCGTGTTGAGGTCGGTCTGGTGGCCGCATTTGTCATGCCCAGCAAGCATAGGGCCGCCGGAGACGAGCATAGTGGGAATGTCGAGACGCGCCGCGGCGATGAGCATGCCGGGAACGATTTTGTCGCAAGAGGGGATGAGCACCATAGCGTCGAACTGATGCCCCTGAACGGCACACTCCACGCTGTCGGCGATGACCTCGCGGCTGGTGAGCGAATAATGCATGCCCTCGTGATTCATCGCGATGCCGTCGCACACACCAATGGTATTGATCTGCAACGGCGTGCCGCCCGCCATGCGTACGCCCGCCTTAACAGCATCGGCAATCTGCTGAAGATGAATATGGCCAGGAATAACCTCGTTTTGGGCGGAAATGACAGCAACCAGAGGACGGCTCATCTCTTCATCGGTAAGGCCATCCGCTTTAAGCAGGCTGCGGTGTGGCGCCCTCGCCAGCCCCGTCTTAATCGCATCGCTTCGCATCGTCATTGCGCCCTCGCTTCCCTCTCGCACGTGCCCTTTTGGCAGTAGCCGCAAATCAGTAATGCGAGGCGGGCGCTCGATGCCTGTGACGGAGGCTCCGGCCGGGCATACTAACGCCAGAGCCGTCCCGGGGATCGCCCGAGTGCTCCAACGCGTTCAGCCGAGCTGCTCGAGGGTGTGTTCTCGACCGTCCACCGCAGGTTCTCACCGCTCTCTGGCACCGTAGTGCCTTGAATGCTTCGCACCCTGCTCGCTGTGGGATGGCCCGGCCGATACTCGCCCTGTCATCGCATTTGCTGAGTTGTTCTAGTATCGCGCGGCGGAGGCAGCAAACTGACGGATACGTGCCACGAAACACGCAGGAAACACTTTGGCGCAACGGAGTGCCTGCGCCGGTCAGGGCCAGCTTTCCGGCATACCTCCCAAAGAGCGATCAGTAACGTTCTGCGCTCCTGGGCGTTGGGCCCAAATTCCATAGCATTATCCAAACCGTCTCCTTATTATGGGTATAAGATGGGATTATCGTTACATGATTAGGAGGAACGTCGCCATGACAATCGTCCCCATCAAAGAACTCAAAGACACCGCCAAGATATCCGATATGTGCGCGGCAACATCCGAACCCATCTATATCACCAAAAATGGCTATGGTGACATGGTCATCATGAATTGCAACTCCTTCGAAGCATACCTTGAGAAACAGCGCCAAATTGCCGCCGCAGAGGCGCGTCGGGAGCTCGCGCTCGAGCAAATAGCTGCAGATATTCGTGCAAGCGAGGCGGACATTGCCGCCGGCCATACCCGCGACGCGTTTGAGCTGATTGACGAGCTGAGGGTGAAGTATGGGTTATAGCGTTCTTCCCACCAAAAAGTTCGAGACAAGGTTAGAATCCGCGCTCACCTATATCATCCTTGATCTGGCTAACCCCATCGCTACTCAGGCACTGCTTGATGCCGTCGAGCACACATTCACTTTGCTTGCGACCACGCCGTTTGCCTTTCCTGAGGATGAATACTTAAGAAGGCGAACGGGGTTGGCAGTACGCAAGGTACCTGTCAAGAACTATCGCATCTACTATACGGTCGACGAACAAAGACGCATTGTCTATCCACGGACCTTTATACACTGCTCACAAGACAGTACCCATCTGAACATTGACGAGTTCGTGAACTCATAGCCCTGCACCACGTTAGTCGTGATGCAGGGCTGTAGATTTTAGAGAGCTCGACGAAGGCGGGATAGATGCGCCGCTGCCTTACAGCATGGTCTGCGAAGCCTGCGGCTCAAAACCCGCGGCACGCAGCGCTGCAACGATCTGGTTTTTATGCTCGGTTCCGTACGCCTCGATGGTCACGCGCAACTCCACCGCGGCGTTGCGGTTGGTGCTCACAAACTGATTGTGCTCAAGCTTGATGACGTTGCCGTTCTGCTCGGCAATAGCGCTTGCCACCTTCACGAGCATGCCGGGGCGGTCGGGCAGCAACACCGAGATGGTAAAGATGCGATCGCGCTGGATAAGACCATGCTGCACCACGGATGACATGGTGATGACGTCCATGTTGCCGCCCGAGAGAATCGAAACGATGCGCTTGTTCTCGGCCGGCAAATGCTTGAGCGCGGCCACGGTGAGCAAACCCGAGTTCTCAACAATCATCTTGTGATTCTCAACCATGTCGAGGAAGGACACAATGAGCTCCTCATCGGGCACAGTGATCACATCATCAAGATTCTGCTGAAGGTACGGGAACACCTGGTCGCCCACCTCAAGGACTGCTGTGCCGTCGGCGATGGTATTGGCAGTGGGAATCTTCATAGGATGGCCCGCCTCAAGCGCCGCCGTAAGCGAGGGCGCGCCCTCAGGCTCCACGCCAATCACTTTGATCTTGGGGTTGTAGAGCTTGGCAAACGTTGCCACGCCGCACGAAAGACCGCCACCCCCCACGGGCACCAGGATGGCATCCACCAGAGGAAGCTCCTGCACAATCTCCATGGCAATGGTGCCCTGGCCCGTTGCCACCACGGGGTCGTTGAAGGGATGAATGAAGGTGTAACCCTCGCGTTCGGCCAGCTCAAGCGCATAATCGCACGCTTCGTCGTACACGTCGCCCTCGAGGATGACATCAGCGCCATACTGCTTGGTGCGCTCCACCTTGATGAGCGGTGTGGTGGTAGGCATGACCACCACCGATTTAGCGCCTGCCCGCGTGGCGGCAAATGCAACACCCTGAGCATGGTTGCCGGCGCTCGCGGTGATGATGCCGCGTCCGAGCTCCTCGGGCGTAAGAGTCGAAATCTTATAGTAGGCGCCGCGCACCTTGTAGGCGCCGGTGCGCTGCATGTTCTCAGGCTTGAAGAACACGCGATTGCCCGTGGCTTGACTAAAATGGGGACTTTCTACCAGCTCAGTTGGAATGGTAACCTCTTTGACCTTCTCAGAGGCCTGCTCGAACGCATCGAGCGTTAGCATCTCTGGCATAACGCACTTCCTTTACTCACGCATACGCTTTGGTGTAGTAAAGTAGCGTAGCATATTCGAGTTAGCGCGAGGCAAAAGGAAAGGTGCCGCCATGGGAACCGAGGAGCTGAACGAAGAGGAAACCTACGTCGCAGGGACAGCCCCCTTGTTCTCGTTGCGCAACGCCCAGGTTGTGCGTTCTGGGCGAACCATTTTGGATGTACCCTCGTTTGACCTGGCAGAAGGCGAGCATGTGGCACTTCTGGGCCCAAACGGCGCCGGCAAGTCCACGTTTATTCAACTGCTCACCCGTGAGGTTTTCCCACTTTGGCGCGAAGAGCCGCCTGTGCGTTTTCGTGGTTCTGCCCGGCCCGAGCTTTCCGACATCAAGCGTAGCTTGGGCATTGTCTCAGCCACCATGCACGACCAAGTGCGCGTGCACCTGCCCGTAATCGATATTGTGTGCGGCGGCGCCTTCGGAACGCTGGGGTTGCCCCGCCATGTGGATGTAACGGACGAAGTGCGCGAACGCGGCATGGATGCCTTAGACCGCCTGGGCATTGCAGGCATCGCCGACCGCGATGTTATGACGCTCTCCACGGGCCAGGTGCGCCGCGCGCTCGTGGCGCGTGAGCTCATGAGCGACCCTTCAGTCCTCATTTTTGATGAACCCTGCACAGGGCTCGATCCCGAAGGCATGTATCACGTGCGCGATACCATGCGCATGCTTGCCGACGAAGGGCGCTCGGTGGTGCTGGTAACCCACTACCCCGAAGACATCATCCCTGCCATCAAGCGCGTGCTGCTTATCAAAGAGGCAACCATCTTTGCCGATGGCCCCAAGGAGAAGCTGCTTACGAGCGAGACCATGAGTGAGCTCTTTGGCGTGCCTCTTGCTGTGGACGAATCGCACGGCTGGTACTCGCTGCGTGGCCGCTACTGAGCCCATACGCTGGGCTGCTTTGTGAACGTGGCGGGCCTGCGCTCTGGCAGACTTGCCACGGTCACCAAACCCATGCATCTAGCAGGCCTGCGCGACCGCGCACACCAGCTCTTTTTTAGACGGTGCGGAAACGATGCTCTTCCCCACCTTCACGTAGCATGATCCTTTGAGCTCGGGATGCTTCTTGGCGCAAACACCAAAACAGCCAACCTTGCGGTCTTTTTTCTTGACGACGCCCTTAAAATCGCTCGCCTTGATTCCCGAGCACTTCTTGCAGATTCGAATCTCAGTTGCCATGGATTCCCCTTCGGTGCCCCATCGCGACAAAGCGCGGAACAGTTCAATGCGTTAAATGTCCCCAAGATTGTCACATATTAGTTAACCATAGACAACCTTTTGGAATCGCTATCTCACTCATCATTCCTATCTGATTGGTGTGTTTTTGTAAAACCCGTGAAACCGCGCGCAGATAGATTGTTGACACACTGTCTACAGGGTATAACAGGCTCGCACCTGGACATAGCTTGTCCCCCGCGCTCAAAATCCGCAGCGCGGCCACGCCCCCTTCTGGAGACGCGAGATGCGAAAGGACCATCCATGCCCCATAACAAAATAGCCCCGGTGCTCCTGGGCACTATCCTTGCCGCGAGCTTGGCGCCCGCTGGTGCCACGGCGGCCGATGAGCACATGGCGAAAACGGAAGCTCCCGTCATAAGCCCTGATACCGACAACAATACAGACGTACTGGAAAGCGTTGCAGAAAACGCTGCACATGATACCGCTGTGACCGGGCAGACCGAACAGGCCACCACTTTCATCGTACGGGATGGCGAACGGCTGCCCTTTGACAACCTCACTGGCGCCGTCGAAGCCGCCCAGAACGGAGACGTCATTGAGCTTACGCACGACCAAGTGCTCGATAAAAAGCTCATCATCGCCGGCGGCCTTAAACTCACCTTGCGCGCCACGTCCAACGTGACCATAACCCGTAGCGATTCCTTCACCACACAGGATGGCAAGCCTGCCGGCATGATCCTCGTTGAGGGCGGCTCGCAGCTCACGCTGGAGGGAACAGACAACAACCTGCTCACCTTGCATGGTGAGAACAAGGACTCCAATGAGGCCATCATCACGCTGCGCAATTCGTCTACGCTCACCATGCGCAAGGGGTCTGTGATTAACCAGGCGCATTGCTCTTGGAAACCATGGGGCGCTGTGTATGTGCACTCTGGTACCTTCACACTCGATGGAGGCGAGATTCGCAACGGCTTTGCGATGCACAATGCCGCAGTTGCAGTTGAGCCCGCCAGCACCTTTGAGATGCACGATGGCGTTATCTCGAGCAACCGCGCAACCTATTCCGAGACCATCGTATGGACCAAAGGCACCGTGCGCATGACGGGCGGCTCCATTATGGACAACCGCTCAAACGTATCGAGCGATGCCGTGGTGCGCGTACTCGCGGGCGGCTCGTTTGCGTTTGAGGGCGGCACTATCGGCGATAACAAGCCCAACAACACCTTCGGTATGCACGTGGAAGCGGGTGGCTCGCTCACCATAGGCACCGGCGCGCGCTTTGAGGGAACCGACCGCATCAACCTCACAGCAGGAGCGCGCCTGCACTTTACGGGTGCACCCACCGCTCACAACACCAAAGACCCCGTTGAGGTCGTGCTTTCGGGCGCCTGGGACCACGGCACAACAGTGGCTACAACAACCTCGCCTGCGGTTGCGCAGGACGTTCTCACGCGTCTTTCGGTGAAGCGCGGCGGTGCGTCTGAGCACATGGCATCGGTGGGTGTCGACGCGGCCACCACTGGCTCCATCGCACTCGCCTCCCCCGATGTGGCAGAAGCTTTTGAGGCGCTCGACAATCCTTTTGCCGACCAGCTTGGACTCACCTTAAAAAGCGAACTCAGCGACCCCGATGCCTTCGAGCGCCTGCGCGAAACGGTGGAGCAGCGCTTCAACGGCATCGAGACGCCCGAGAAACAAGTGCGCCTGCAGCAGATCGAGCATCTTAAGCGCTACATCCCTTACCATCAAAATCACATCAAAGCAATCAAATCCTCGGTGATTGAGCTCTCTGAGCTGGGCAATCCTGGCTCAGAGGCGCAGCGTACACAGCAGGGATACCAGTTTGACAACCTCGATGCCACGGGACTTTACCTCAAGCCAGGACAGATCAACGAGATCGTTGTCTACATTGAGGCGCAGGACCCCTCCAAGCTTTCCGTCGCGTGGCGGAAAGCTGGCGTCACCACAAGCAACGAATACACCGCTCTCAATCTGCATCAACAATCTAAGCTTGCAAACGGGGCGAACCGCATCACCGTAGACCTCACGGGCAACAACCATGGCTCTATGCTCTACCTACGCAACGATTCCACGTCAAACCCCGCACGCGTGCGCATCGAAGCGGCAGACGCACCCTATGTAGAGAGCGGCTCCACCAATAGCACCGACGAAGATGGCTCCGCCACCCGCGGTGGCTCAACAACCAGCACCAACCCCCTGCTGGGAACAAGCCTGGAAGCACACCCCCTCTATGAGCATGATCCCGGGCACCCCGAGCGTTTCTGGACCTTTGTCCAGGATGTCAAGGCTCATGCCGAGCGTGTCCAAACCAACGGCATTTCCGACATGGCCCTGCTGCAGATGGGCGATGACGGGCATGCCCAGTTCTCCCTCAGGGCAACTGTGCTCGCCGAGGCATACCAACACATCACGTCCAAGCAACAGGCCGTGGAGTATATCGAGCGTTCGAACGAGGCTATTCAAGACCGCCTTGAGCTTTTCTGGACGTTCGATGGCTACAACACAAACAAGGCGGGTGGCCCCAACGCCGTTACCACCGCACGCGTGCACACAGCGTTTACAAGCACCGTCACCCGGCCCTCGACCATGTACGCCTATATGCGCTACTACCACATGCCGGAGAGCTATGCGGCGTCGTTCCTCTCGGGCGAAAACATGTACAGCTGGGGTATGTCGCACGAATACGGTCACATGCTCGACAACAATATCATCTCGGTGGGTGAGGAGACGAACAACCTCTACTCCTTGGCAGGTTCGCGCCAGGGTGGCATCGAGCAGCTAAAGGCCACAGGCAAGGCGTTCGTCCCCAAGGAGCATTACCACGAGAATGCCGTGAAGGCCACCGGGCGCCGCGACGAGGAGCTGGCGCGCATGGCGGCGGACCCCTCTTATGAACCCGACTGGATGAACAACAACAATTGGGGCACCTACATTTGGACGCACCTCGTTGCCTGGTGGAACGGCCTGCATTTCTTTGATGACTGGGACTACAGCACCTACAACTTTGACGCGAGCCCCTACACGCAAGAAATTGCGGACGACGTGGAGTGCTACGGTGCCTACGGCGCGTCGGTGCGCATTCTGCGCAGCAACCCCGAGGCGGTGGAAACCGTCAGGCAGCTGGCGTCGGGCGCCGCAGCCACATCGGACAAGGCGGTCAAGTACAACCGCATCGCCGTCGCATTCACCATGGGCACCGGCTACAACTTCGCCGAATACCTCTATGAGCTGGGCGAACGCGACCTGACGGAGGAGGTGTTGGAGTATTGCGCGCAGTACCCCTCGATGCCGCGTGCCGTGCGCTACTTCTCACTCGACACCGATGCGGCAATTATCAACGGTGCGCAAACATACGCCGAGCTTGAAGGCGCGGCCAACAAGGTAGCGCCGAGCGTAACTGTGGAGCAGACCGAGAATGGGCGCGTGCATGTGACAGCCGCCATGGCAACAGAAGACCTTGCACGCGCCACAACCGCCTACGAGCTGTATCGCGACGGGGAACTCATTGGCTTTTCGCGCGACGGGTCATTTGACGTTGCAGCGCCTGAGGGCGCAGACAGCAGCGGTAACCCGGGAGCGCACGCAACGGCAGAGGCAAGCAGCGAGAATATGGGTGACACCGCGGTTGAAACCGATGGGCTCGCCGCATACACCGTAGTTGCCTACGACGTACGCCTAAACCCCAGCTGTGCCGCCAACCTGAACGGCCCTGTCTTCGACGAAGAGCTGCCAGATGATGAGAATGGCGAGTTGCCGGATGACGAGAACGCTGGCAATGGCGGAGATAACGGCGCCGGCGGAGAAGAGTCCGAAGGGGACAATAACCCCGGGGGCGAAGGCTCCGACGATGACGACACCGATAGCGATGGCGATGGTGATAATCAGGGTAAACCCGATGACGACGACAACTCCGACGATACCGAAAAACCTGGTGAGGATACCGGCTCGGGTGGCTCCGGCGACGATGAAAACAAGCCAGATAACGACCCAGAGGTCCCCAGCACGCCCGACGACGAAAGCGGAAGCGAGCAGCCCGACGGCGGCACTGATGATGAGCAGCCCGAGACGGGCACACCGGGAACAGGCGAGAACCCGCCCACCGGAAACGACGGCGTCGGCGACGATAGCACATCAACAGGCGAAGGCACAGGCGAGCCCAACGGCGGATCTCGGCCTGAGGGCACCACGCCAAACAAAGACGTCGCAGGCGGAAGCGCTGAGAACACCAGTGCAAACGGTAGCTCCGCAGCCGGAGGCATCACCGGCGCACTCGCACAAACGGGCGACACATCACTTGTGCTCGCGATCATAGCCGCTGGAGGCTCCGCCATCGCCTTCCTCGGCGCCGCCATCGCCCGACGCTTCCGAAAAACGTAGTTGCACACCTCATTTCATGCATGGAGCGCACAGGAGGAGGAATTGGTGGCAACATCTCGCTAGCCAAGATAGGCCAAGAATGCATCGGTCTGCGCGGCAAGAGCGGCACGATCCTCCTCCGAAAGCGCAAGCACATCGGTTGTGAACGCAGCTCTATCAAGCCGCACGCCCGTCTGCGGATCTTCCATGAAGTCCGCCCGGACAGCCGCCATAAGCTTGCCGACCATCGCGCGTGTACCCGCACCCGCCGATCCGCCAGCAGCCGAACTCACCGCGACCTTCTTGCCCACAATCACCGCCGTTGATCGGTCGCCTGCCGTTAGCGGGCGGCTCAGCCAGTCGATAAGGTTTTTGAGGACGGCTGGATAGCTGTAGTTGTATTCCGGGCTGAATATCCACATGCCGTCCGCCTCCTGCACCTCGCGACGCACGCGTGTCACTGCCTCAGGTGCAGGAAACTCAATGTCTTGGTTCATGAACGGCACATCGGCATACTCGAGGAAGCTCACCTCGGCACGCCCTTCAAGCAGGCGGGCTGCTTCCTGGGCAAGTTGACGATTGAACGAACGCTCTCGCAGAGAGCCAACGACGAACAGAATGCGTTTCATGGGGTCTCCTCATTACTTCACAAACAAGAACAGGTAAACAGAGATGTTCCTCTTGTACCCGTCGATAGACAATGTGAGAAAGCAGGAGCGGCACCAAACGCAAAAGAGCCGGTCTTGCGACCGGCTCCGTTCGTGCAATGGAGCGGACAACGGGGCTCGAACCCGCGACCCCAACCTTGGCAAGGTTGTGCTCTACCAACTGAGCCATGTCCGCGTGCGAGGTAAAACCTTACGCGATTTTGCCCCGGTGGCAAAGCCCCTCCCAAAGTCTCCATGATTTTGCGACCGACTGCAAAGCTTTGACGCCCCAAGGCGCCGGAGACCGGTCCGCAATCGGTCCAGACCAAACGCCAGCCGCGCCCCTTACGTTTGGAAGCGCGCGAGCTCGGCAGGGTGTTCAGTCGTAAAGACTCTCTCCACCGCCTGCTGATACTCGTCTACCGTGCGCGCCTTTCTTACCGCACGATGCACCGCGAGCGGATTGGCAAACGCGAACTTGGCGTAGAACCACCACTCTTTCATGCGAAACACCGCATTGCCACCAATTTCTTCCTGATAGGCAGAGAAGAGCTGATTGTGAAAACGCTCGAGTTCGGCCAATGTGGCGGCGGCGCCCCCGCGGAGCATGCGCGCCAGCGCTGGGTTGGTCAGAATGCCCCTGCCAATCATCACATGACGCGTTTCTGGATAAGCTGCCACGAGCTCCTCAAAGGTGTCGCATGCCACGATATCCCCGTTATATGCCACAGGAAACGGCGCCTCCTGCAACGTCTTGCCATACAGCTCCCACCGCGGAACACCCTGGTAGCGGTCTTTTTGAACGCGTGGATGGACAATGAGCTCCGCCAAGGGATGGCGACAATACATCGCAAGGATGCGACCGTATTCCTCATCATCCTGTATGCCAAGGCGCGTTTTCACCGACACCGGTACGGCGGACCGGGCGCACACCTCCTCCAAGAAGGCGTCAAGCTCGTCTACATGGCGCAGGAAGCCCGCACCCTTCCCCTTGGACACAACCGTACCCGAAGGGCACCCCACATTGAGGTTGACCTCTTGGTATCCCATCTCAGCCAAGAGCTGCGAGGCCCACACAAACTCATCGGCCTGCTTGGTAAGCAACTGCGGCACCACGTTAAGACCTTGGTTGTTAGCAGGGTCAATCTCGCGCATGGCGCGCTTGCCAAACGAGCTGCCCACACGCGGAGGGGCAAGAAACGGCGTGTAATAGCGATCAAGCGGCCCAAAACATGCCGCATGAACACGGCGAAACACATGGCCCGTAAGCCCCTCCATAGGGGCAAGCGAGAACATCATGTATTGGTTTCTCCCTTCATGCACAAACCTCACGTGCACAGTCCTCCAGAGACTACGGCTTACACGCGCCGCAAGGATCGTACCCTTGGGCAATAAGGTCGTCACGCGTGGTGGTCACGGTCTGCTTGTTCTTTTCGCTCATATGATCCACCGAGCCGCACTCGGGATAGTGGAACTTCTTGCTGCTGGTATTGAGGATATAGGTGCGCTCATCGGCCTCTTCCGCCGGTACACGTTCTTGCGAGACGGTGCTTTCCTCGCGCCAGCTCTCCCCCGTTGCATAGTCAATGCCAACACCCGGTTGAACATTAAAGCAGTACACGTTGAAGGCAACTCCCATACCTGCATCATCGAGCGAGTAGGCCTCCATATGGACACCCCGGCAGACAAGCTCGTCGCCCACAAACACGGGTGTCACGCGCATGAGCACGCGCCCGCCCGAGCGATCAACGTAGGCGGCAACCTCGTTTTCGAAGGGAAGCATGCCTTCGGTGTTCATGTAGCGTGTGCCCGTAACAAGGTTCTCCTCGTTAGCGTTTTCGGCCGTGAGCTGCCAACCGATGAGGTGGCAACGGTTGTAGAGATACTGGCCATCAACGAGGTCATCGTAGCGCACGGTATGCCAGCCCGTTGGCTTGACCATGCCAATGCTTTCGCGCTTCTCGCCCTCGGCGGGCATGGTGGAAGGGCTTACGACCGCGACGGCAGTGCCACAGCGACCAAGCGCATCAAGAGGCGCGTAGGACTCGCTCTGCGAGGGAAGATCCGCCTCAGAAAGATCGGGAACGTTATCGTTAAGCACCACATAGGGGCTACCGTTATAAGTGGGAAGCTGGTCAGAGTCGAGCGCCGAGGAAGTATCAAGGGTCTCAACAGGAGCTTCTGCAAGCCCGGAGGCCTGTGGGCCAGGTGCATCTTCCGAACATGCCGGAAGCGCCACGAGAACAAGGGCAACGAGAACGGCGCGTGCAAAGGCACGAGCCTTGCGTCCCACAACGTCCCAAGGCCTTTTATCGTTCCTCATCTAGTGCCTCCCCTCGACAAACGTTGCTTGATTATCTACTCGATACGGTTCTTACGCGAGCAGCATATGGCGTATGGTCACATCCGCGGGCGTTGCGTCTTTTGCCATCAGCTGGAAAACCACAAAAATCGCCTCGTCCACAGCTAGAATGGTGGAAATCGGCCAAAGAGAGCAAGGAGCCCTTTTGAAAGCCTCGAAGACAATCGTCCTCTCAATCTCAGTAGCCCTCACTTTGTTGCTTACGGGGTGCTTTGCCTCGCGCGCCGCAGATGATGTCGCCGAAGCGGCAACACAGTTTGCCGATCAGATGCAGGACCTCGCTGACACACTTTCGGGCATTGAGAATAAGGTCTCGCGCCTCGTCGTACGCGACGGAGAAACGGAAGAGGTCATCTGCGAAGTAACCGATGAAACATCGATTGAAGAGGCGTTCTCGTTCCTTTCGGGCGTCAATGGGCTTGCAGATGCTCCCGATCAGCCCGCTGAGTATATATTCGAGCTCTGGCAACCCAAAACCCAAAAGATGGGACAGAGCGCAGATAACCTAGAAGAGATCAACGCCCTCATCGCCACCACGTATCGTGACTCTTCGACCGTGACAATCGAAATTCCCTTCCTCGGCCTCACGCTCCATCTCGCAAGCGCCTCCCAGGCAGCCGACGCCCTGCGCGCGCTCGTGCAATAGAAAACGCGCTTGCCTACCACTCGTCGGATACGCGTCCTCGGCGCTGCTTCACTTGGGAGCGATGGCGCTTGTCAGCGAGTCGCCGCTCGCGCGCGCCTTTGGGAACGTGCGTCTCTTTGCGTTTGCGGAGCGGCTGTGCTCGCCGTTTGATGATGTCGGCGATCTTCTCCAAGCATATCTGCCTGTTGCGATACTGGCTGCGCGTCTCGCGCGATGTCACGACAATCCCCGTAGGAACGTGTTTCATGCGCACCGCGGAGTCTGTGGTGTTCACGCCCTGACCGCCTGGCCCCTTCGCCCTAAATACCTGCGTCTCGCAGTCGCGTGCGAGCTCTTCGACGGTTTGCCGAGCGTAGGGGATGTACTCTTGCCAGTTCATGCCACGCCTCCGCATGCTTTCGGACGGCAGCCCGGGAAAACCCGAGCTGCCATCCCGCACTTACTTCCCTTGCACCATGGTGAGTGAGATCTTGCCCCGCTCGCGATCGACCTTCTCTACCCACACCTTCACGGTATCGCCAACGGTAACCACATCACTCGGATGCTTGACGAAGCGGTTCGCCAGCTTAGAGATGTGCACGAGACCGTCTTGATGCACACCCACATCCACGAACGCACCAAAATCCACAACATTGCGCACGGTGCCCGTGAGCTCCATGCCCGGCTCAAGGTCGTTGATGGAAAGTGCCGAGCGGCTGAAGACCACCTCGGGCGCGTCGTCACGCGGGTCGCGGCCCGGCTTCTCCAGCTCGGAGATGATGTCGATAAGCGTGAGGAGACCACAGCCCACTTCGCCCGCAAGCGTAGCCACGCTGCCCACGCGCTTCTGGATGTCCGGGATGCCACCGGCGGTCAGATCCTGAGCCCCCACGCCGGCGCGCTCGAGCACCTTGGTAGCCACCTCGTAGCTCTCGGGGTGGACGCTCGTCGCGTCGAGCGGGTTTACCCCGTCCGGGATGCGTAAGAAGCCCGCGCATTGCTCAAAGGCCTTCGGCCCAAGCTTAGGAACCTTCTTGAACTGACGGCGATCGGTAAACGGCCCGTTTTCCTCGCGATAGGCAACGATGTTTTTCGCCACAGCCGATGTAATGCCCGAAACATAGCCAAGCAGGCTCGCACTCGCCGTATTCACATCCACGCCCACGCGGTTCACCACGTCCTCAACCACGTGCCCCAGCGTGCGCGCAAGCTCCGCCTGGTCAAGGTCGTGCTGATACTGGCCCACACCAATGGACTGGGGCGGTATCTTCACCAGCTCGGCCAAGGGGTCTTGCAAACGACGCCCCAGGCTCATGGCTCCGCGCGTAGTCACATCAAGGTTGGGGTACTCCTCGCTCGCCAGCTGGCTTGCCGAGTACACCGAAGCACCCGCCTCGTTCACGATGGTATAACGCAGATCGGGCGCTTCCGTGGCAATGAAATCCGATACGACCTCCTCGGTCTCGCGACTAGCGGTGCCGTTGCCAATGACAATCGTATTGATGCGGTACGCTTTCACCAGTCGCGCAAGCTCTCGCTTGGTGCCTGCGATATCACGCCGCGGCGGCGTGGGGTACACCACGCCGTGATCGAGCAGTTTGCCCGTCTCATCAAGAACCGCAACCTTGCAACCCGTGCGATACCCCGGGTCAAGAGCAATCACCCGGGCACCGCGCACAGGGCGAGCAGAAAGCAGGCCCTCCAGATTCTTGGCAAACACTTTGATGGCATCCGTTTGAGCACGCACCGTTAGCTTGGCACGCGCCTCGCGTTCAAGCGACGGCGCCATAAGACGCTTGTAGCCGTCGGCAATAGCGGCATCGAGCACCGGCGCAAACGGGCCCTGCCTACGTGGCCAACGCGCACCCAGGCGAGCTACAGCGGCCTCCGTGTCCACGCCCACGTGTACGCGCAGCTTGCCCTCGCGCTCGCCGCGATCGATGGCGAGAATACGATGATTGGGGATCTTGCGCAGCGGCTCAGAGAAATCGTAGTAGGGCTCGTACGGCGTCTTTTCGTCCATATCGACCGCCACGGCAACCATATCGCCCGTGCCCTCCGTGAAGGAGCGCAGATCGGCCACATTCTCGGCGTCCTCAGCAACTGTCTCGGCCACAATGTCGGCCGCCCCCGCGAGCGCCTTGTCTGGCGTGTCGTACCCAGCCTCTGCCGCCTCGGACGTAACGTAGGCCGCCGCTGCCTCAAGCGGGGTCGCAGCGCCCTTGGGCGTCACCTGCATAATGATCATGTTGGCAAGCGGCTCAAGACCCGCCTCGCGCGCCTTCTGCGCTCGCGTCATGCGCTTCTTGCGATACGGCTTATAGAGGTCCTCAACACGTTGAAGCTGCTCAGCCGCACGAATCTCAGCCTCAAGCTCGGGCGTGAGCTTACCCTGAGCGCCGATGAGCGTGATAACGTCCTCCTTGCGCTGCTCAAGATTCCTCAGGTAGGCAAGGCGATCCTCGAGCGTGCGCAGGGCAACGTCATCCATGCCGCCCGTTGCCTCTTTACGGTAGCGCGCAATAAATGGAATGGTGTTGCCTTCGTCGATGAGCGCAACGGCCGCCTCCACAGAGGCAGGTTTGAGGTTCAGCTCTTGCGCGAGCGTAAGAATAATATCCATGCAGCTCCCTTGGTTGGGTGTAGGAGGGAACTAGCATATCCGCCCGTGCGGACACAGGCAACCAATTGATGGCACGCAGCGATAGTGCATTGCCGCCGTTTCCGTCTAAGCCGCGCATAAAACCATAGGGAAGCACCCCTGGTACGGCTGCTGCACCGCCACGTTACCAGCATGCCGCGCCTTCAAAAGACACGAATTGCCCTCAAGCGCAGGGGTATATGAAGGGAAAAGCTACCGGGAGGATCAATGTCTAGCCTGCTTACCAAACGCGCGCTCGAGGCGTCGCTTAAGCGTCTTCTGCTTGAAAAGCCCTTGAGCAAGATCACTATCTCCGATATCACCGATGACTGCGGCATCAGCCGCATGACGTTTTACTACCATTTCCAGGATATTTACGACCTGGTTGAATGGTCGTGCGGAGAGGATGCCGCGCAAGCTATCGCTGGAAACAAGACTGCGAGCACCTGGCAAACTGGTCTTCTTGACACCTTTCTTGCCCTGCGCGAGAACAAGCCCTTCATCATGAGCGTTTACCACGATATGAGTCGCGAGCAGCTCGAGCGATTTCTTGTTCCTGTTGTCAGCGACCTGGTAAAAGGCGTTGTTGATGAACATGCGGCGCGCAGGCACGTACACGAGCAAGACAAGGACTTCATCGCACGCTTTTTCGCACACGCGCTCATCGGAACGGTCCTCGACTGGATTGTTCGAGATATGCGTGACAACCCACAGCAGCTTGTGCAGAGAATCGCCACCATCTCGGACGGCGCCATTGAGACCGCATTTGCCCGCCTCGAAACCCCAGAAGGTTATGTTGCCGGAAGCGAGGGCAGTGTGCCGGAGGGGCCGGTTGTGCCGTAGAAGGACCGACCCGTCCAGACCGCTCGCTTTGCCCATCTGTACAATCCGCTCGTTTTGATAAGAAACCGTACAGACATGCTGCACTGTCCATGGTGCACCGCCAGCCGCAGCTCCACCATGGAACTAGTCGCATCGGACACACCCGGTGCACATACAAGAAAGGTGTAGCTATGTACTACTCAAGTGGCAACTACGAGGCGTTCGCCCGTCCTAAAAAACCCGCAGGCATCGATCACAAGAGCGCCTATATTGTAGGCACGGGCCTAGCAGCGCTCTCCGCGGCGTGCTATCTCGTGCGCGACGCTCAGATGCCAGGCAAGAATATCCACATCTTCGAGAAGGACAGTGTGCCCGGCGGCGCGTGCGACGGTCTCGACATCCCCGGCCTTGGCTACGTTATGCGCGGCGGTCGCGAGATGGACAACCACTTCGAGGTGATGTGGGACTTGTTCCGTTCCATCCCCTCCATAGAAACGCCCGGCATCTCCGTTCTGGACGAGTACTACTGGCTCAACAAGGAAGATCCCAACTACTCGCTTTGCCGCGCGACAAAAAACCGCGGCCAGGACGCCGGATGCGCGGGAAAGTTTGGCCTCTCAGACAAGGCAGCCATGGAGATCATGGAGCTCTTCTTCACGCCCGACGAGAAGCTTTACGACCGCCCCATCACCGACTTCTTTGACGACGAGGTGCTCTCCTCCAACTTCTGGATGTACTGGCGCACCATGTTCGCGTTCGAGAACTGGCACTCCGCGCTGGAGATGAAGCTTTACATCAAGCGTTACATCCATCACATTGCGGGGTTGCCGGACTTCTCCGCCCTGCGCTTCACCCGGTACAACCAATACGAGTCGATGATTTTGCCCCTCATCGAATACCTCAAAGCATCCGGCGTACAGTTTCACTTCAATACAAAAGTAGAGAACATCGAGTTTGCCATCGGTGGTGGCGCGGGGCCAGCTCGCGCATGCACCGGCACCGGTCAGGACACTATCCAGTGTATTCAACAGGCAACATTCCCACGCAATCCTTACAGCACGTCCACCAAAAAGGTGGCAACCCGAATTGTGTTGAGCCAAACAAACACGGATGACACCGGTAACGCAACCACGGCGATTGACCTTACCGAGAACGACCTTGTGTTCATCACCAACGGCGGCTGCGTTGAAAACTCCACCATGGGCGCTCAGAACCTACCTGCCGCATGGAAGCCCGAGCTCGCCCCCGGCGGAGGCTGGGACATGTGGCGCCGCATCGCCGCTCAGGACCCCAGCTTTGGCCACCCCGACACCTTCTGCGGCGACCCTGAGAAAACCAAGTGGATGAGCGCCACGGTGACCACCCTCGACGGCGAGATCCCGCCGTACATCCAGGCCATCTGCAAGCGCGATCCCTTCTCTGGACACGTGGTCACCGGTGGTATCGTAACCTGCACCGACTCCAACTGGCTCATGAGCTGGACGCTCAACCGCCAGCAGCAGTTCCGCGACCAGTCCAAAGGCGAGCTTTGCGTCTGGGTGTACGGCCTCTTCCCCGATGAGCCGGGCAACTATGTGAAGAAGCCCATGCGCGACTGCACCGGCGAGGAGATCTGCCAGGAGTGGCTCTACCACCTGGGTGTCCCCGAGGGCCGCATTGCCGAGCTCGCGGCAAACCATGCCAACACGGTACCGGTGATGATGCCCTACATCACGGCATTCTTCATGCCCCGCGCCGCAGGCGATCGACCCGACGTGGTGCCGGACGGCTCTGTCAACTTTGCCTTCATCGGCCAGTTTGCCGAGACACCGCGCGACACCATCTTCACCACGGAATACTCCATGCGCACGGGTATGGAGGCCGTCTACACGCTCTGCGACGTTGACCGCGGCGTGCCCGAAGTGTGGGGCAGCGTCTTTGATGTGCGCGACCTGCTCATGGCGAGCGTGAAACTGCGCGACGGCAAGCCGATCACCGACATGAAGCTCGGTCTTGTTGAGCGGTTCGCACTGAAAGAAGTCCTCAAGAAGATACAAGGAACAGATGTTGAGAACATCCTCAAAGAGTTTGGGGCAATCCAGTAAAACAAGCAGATAGCAATCGGCGTGCGGCGGGCATTGTCTCCTTCCCCCGCCGCACGCCGTGCTTTGTATAACCTCAGTGGTCGCTGCGGGCGCCACGCTCGGTACGCAAGAGGGCATCTACCAGCTCGTTGTCTTCTTTGTCGGGCGAACCCAAGGGCAAGCCACATGCTTCAAAGAAGTGACTGCCAGCAAATTGACGCGCTCGGAAGCTCCCGTGCTCGCCATCATCGAGATAGCGCACGCGACTTCGACAGTCGGTGGTGCCGCAAAAGAGCGGTCCGTGCCCGCGCATGTAGCGAGCATACACCGGGTCATCAGACCACAAAATCGTCCCTGCCAGGTTCTCAAGCTCATAGGCAACCGCATACGTTTGCCACGGCGTCTGGCGGCTACGCACATACCGGTCCAGAAGCGAGGCTATCCTCGTCACGCGTCGCAGGGTGTCTTTGGCAGACATCACATCGGCGTCACGGCGCAACGTAATCCCGCACGCCTCCCCCATTGCCGCGGAGGCATTCTCGCGCGCCGCTCCTGCAAGTAGTACGGCTGGAACCGACATCTTGATGGACTCATCAGGGAAGAGCTCAATCGCCGAATGCGGCACCGTGCCGTCAAAAGCCAACGAGGCGCGGAAGATGAGCGAGTCATGAGCATGCTGGATATGGCACGGCAGCCCTTGCGCCTCAAAACACGAGCGCAGCACCGCTGCGCGTTCATTCACCTCATCGCGCGAGATGTTGCCGCGTGAGCGCGTGCCCATACGCAGGAAATAGAGGTTGAACAGCGGAAGTCCCTCAGGATAGTAGATGGTTCGCCGACAAAACTCCGAGACCTCGAAGGCGCGTTTGCTTGCCTTGTCGTATAGCTCAACCAACACCGCACCCGTCGCCGGCCCCGAGGTTGACCCTTCCCGCACCTCAACCACGCCGTCGGCCACATACGGCGGGAAGCTCCCCTCCTCCACGCGCACCACGACAACACCTTGAGCATCGTTGGCGGGGTCGGCGATGAAGCGCACGTCGAACGGCGGGGCGGGCGAGACATGGCGGCGGCACAGCTCGCCTATGATCTGGCTATAGTCGGCATTTCCCCGTGGCACCGGGCACACGCTGTGGTCATCGTCGGCAACGCCAATAATGAGCCAGCCGCCGCGGGAATTAGCAAACGAGGCGATGATCTTGGGAATCTTGTTGCGCACCGTGCCCGTGTAAGCCCGCTTGAATTCCAGCACATAGCCCTCGTCGTAGTCGGCAAGCTGAGCAAGATCGGCAAACGTAACGTCAGCAAGTTCTTTAGGCTGACCGTGCTCATCGCGAAACGGGCTAAACATGGGCACACCCCCATACTGCAGGTAGCTGTTGCCATGTATACCCGGAAACCGGGTAGTCGAAAACTATGTCACTCCATCAAAATCGTACTTGTGTTCGGTATCATATATAGCTGCAATGATATCGAACATATATTCGTGATACTGAAGGAGGGTATATGAGAGCATTTAACTATCAGACCGTTCCCCAAACGCTCGAGGCCACTGCCGTCACCAATCGTTAAGCGAGCACTCTCAACATTGGTTGAAGACGGAACCATCAAGAAGGTGGGCTCAGGTAAGCTGACCGGATACGTGCAAAATGAGAATGGCTAGCTTAGTCCTTCCCAACCGCGTCGCCTTAGCAGAAAACCGGGGCGAAGCCATCATTCGGCCTCGCCCCGGATTTGCACGATACAACGTATCCTACGAGAGCGCCTTGCGCAAAAGCTCATTGAAAAGCTTGGGGTTGCCGGTTCCGCGACTCGCCTTCATGCACTGGCCTACCAAAAAGCCGATGACCTTCTGGTTGCCGTCACGATATTGCTGCGCCTGGTCGGGGCAAGCAGCCAGCACCTCGTCCACCGTGGCCTGCAACGCCGTGGTGTCGTTCACCTGGCGCATGCCGCGGGCATCCACAATCTTCTCGGGGTCCTCGCCAGACTCCGCCATGGCAACAAACACCTCATGGCCCTGATTAGAGCTGATGGCGTCCTCGGCAAGGAGTTTTGCCAGCGTGGCCACCTGACCCGGCGCAAGCTTGCTCTCTACCAGCGTGGCGCCGGCGGCCTTGAGGAAGGCGGGCAGCTCGTTCACGATGAGGTTGGCCACGCCTTGCGCCGGCTTGCCCGAAAGACCCGTTGCCGCCGCCTCAAAGAAGGTGGCTGTCTCCGGATCGCCCGCAATCTGCTCGGCGTCGGCGCGCTTGATGCCAAAGTCGTGCTCATACCGGTCGCGCTTAGCATCCGGCAGCTCAGGAATCTCTGAGCGGCAGTGCTCGATGAACTCATCCGTAAGGTCAAAGGGCGCCAGGTCGGGATCGGGGAAGAAGCGATAGTCGTCTGCCGTCTCCTTCACACGCATGACCACGGTGCGCTTGCGGCTCGGCTCCCAGTGGCGCGTCTCCTGGTAGATGATGCCGCCCTCTTCGAGCACCTCCGCCTGACGGCAGATCTCGTAGGCAAGACCATCGTGAAGCGCCTTGAAGGAGTTGAGGTTCTTGAGCTCGGTCTTGGTACCCAGGCGCGTATCACCGCGGCGGCGCAGGCTCACGTTGCCATCACAGCGCATGGAACCCTTCTCCATGGAGCAGTCAGAGATACCAAGCGTCACAAAGATGCGGCGGAGTTTCTCCATGAAAAGACGCGCTTCCTCGGGCGTACGCAAATCGGGCTCGGTCACGAGCTCAATGAGCGGCGTACCGCAGCGGTTGTAGTCGATAAGGCTCTCGGCTGCGCCACCGATGCGTCCCTCTTCGCCACCCACATGTACCATCTTGGCGGCATCTTCCTCCATATGGATGCGCAAGATGCGGATGGGCACGGTGTAGGATCCGTCTGCGCGACGCTCGGGCACCGCAATGCCAGCGGTATCGTAGCCCGAAAGCCCCGCAAGCGCGCCACCCACCGATGGGTCACTTGGGGACGTGTTCGTTTCGACCCATTCGCCCTCACCCGCCATGCGGGAAAGGTCGGCTGAGAGACCCACGGCACCCGCGCTTGCCGACGCCAAGCTCTCCGCCTCCGCCTCACCGAAGGCGCACTCTGGACGCTCAGAAGCTCCACGGCCCGTAACCTCAAGATCCAGCCGGCCATGCATGGCAAAAGCCACCGGACCCTGCGTGGTCTGGAAGTTCTTCGCCATATCGGGATAGAAATAGTGCTTGCGATAGAACATCGACCGCTTTTGAATCTGGCAGTTGGTGGCAAGGCCCGCCTTCACGATGTACTCAATCGCCCGCTTGTTGGGCACGGGTAGCGCACCGGGCAAGCCCAGGCACACAGGGCACACGTTGGTGTTGGGCTCATCGTCGTGGCTCAGCTTGCAGCCGCAGAACATCTTGGTGTCGAGCGTGGTGAGCTCGGTATGAATCTCGAGGCCAATCACGGCCTCCCAGTCTTTCAGAACTTCGGAGAGCTCCTTCATGCGAGCTCACCTCCCTTCCCTGCAAAGGCAGGTGCCACGCCAAGCACAGGCGCTCCCTTCGCCGCGCATGCGCGCTCAAGGGCAGCGCCAAACGTGATGAGGCGTTCATCCATAAACGCGGGAGCAACCAGCTGGGCTGCCACCGGCATGCCCGACTGCGCCCCCAGCCCCACCGGAACGGTAATGCCGCCGTTACCAGCAATATTGATAGAGATGGTGTAGAGGTCGGCGAGGTACATCTGCGTGGGATCCGAGATGGCCCCATGCTCAAAGGCAACCATGGGACTCGCCGGCATGATGATCACATCCACCTGCTCGTAGGCGCGCGCATAATCCTCGGTAATGAGTGTGCGCGCCTTTTGGGCCGCGTAATAGTACTTGTCATACACGCCCGAAGAGAGCAGATAGGCACCGAGCATCTGGCGACGCTTGGCCTCCGCGCCAAAGCCGTGTGCACGCGAAAGCGAGCTCTGCTGCGCCAGCGTGGCACAGCCCGGCTCCTGATAGCCGTAGCGAACGCCGTCGAACCGCGCGAGGTTGGAGAACGCTTCCGCAGGACCGATCACGTAATAGGCCGCAATGGCTGCATCGAGATGCGGGAGGTCAATCTCCACCAGCTCGGCGCCAGCCGCCTCAAGCGCATGCGCAGCGCCTTCAACCGCCTGCTTCATCTCGGGTGTGAGGCCTTCGGCATTCATGAGCGATGGAGCGACACCCACCCGTTTGCCTGCAACGTCGCCATCGAGCGCCTGTGCAAACGAAGGTGCCACCTCCTGCGACGTGGAATCGTAGCGGTCGCGTCCACCTGAGACCAGGGCATCCATGGCAAGCGCCACATCCTCAACGGTGCGGCCAAACGGTCCCACTTGGTCGAGGGAACTGCCAAATGCCACCACACCGTAGCGAGAAACGGCGCCGTAGGTGGGCTTCATGCCCACCACACCGCAGAGCGCCGCCGGCTGACGAATAGAGCCACCGGTGTCAGAACCCAGGGCAAGTGGAACTTCGCCCGCCGCCACCGCTGCAGCCGAGCCACCCGACGAACCACCCGGAACACGCGCGGTATCCCAGGGGTTGTTGGTGGGGTGGAACGCCGAGGTATCGGTGGTGGAACCAAAGGCAAACTCATCCATATTGGTCTTGCCCACCGGCACGCAACCCGCGTCAAGCATGCGCTGCACGCAAGTTGCTGTGTAGGGCGACGCATAATGCTCGAGCATGCGGGAGGCACAGGTGGTGTATGTGCCCATAAGGTTCATGTTGTCTTTCACGGCAAGCGGCACACCGGCAAGTGGCGGAAGCTTCTCGCCTGCAGCGCGAGCGGCGTCGATACGGTCCGCCGCCGCAAGCGCCAGCTCAGGCGTCACCTGCAAAAAGGCCTGGACGTCTCCATCGCGCTTGTCCACAGCGTCGAGCGCCGCCTCGGCCATCTCGCGGGCAGAGACTTCACCCGAGGCTATAGCGGCAGCAATAGAACGAGCCGTGAGAGCATCGTAAGAAGCCATGTTACGCATCCCCCTCTCCCAAAATGGAGGGAACGCGGAACGAACGCTCCCGTGTTGCGCCAGCGTTGCTTAGCGCCGCCTCAATCGTAAGGCCATGCGGAGCATCGATGGCGTCATCGCGCATGACGTTGGAAAGGCTCCCGATGGGATGAAACGTAGGGTCAACATCGGGAAGATTGTAGGCAAGGACGGGCTCAAGCATCGCCACCGCGTCGTTCATGTACGACGTCATCTGGCTCAGCTCCTCCCCCTCCAAAGCAATGCGGGCATAATCGGCGATGCCGCGTACATCGTTTTCGCTGAGTGCCATGGGCGCTCCTTTCGGCTGGTCAATCTACACCATTATACGCAGCGCGCCCGCTCCCCGGACGAGGGGCGGGCGCGGTCACAGGCTTGCAACGGAGCGACGGGCGGCATGGCGGCTCCGGCCGGACCCCGGAACGCCCCCGCGCGCCTCACATGCGCTGCATCGAGAACGCCTGGCGGTGGTTGAGCAGGTACGGACGCAGGTAGGCCACCGTGGAGCACATGGGCAGCACGTCGGGCGAGAGCGCGATGCCCAGCACCTCGGTGATGTAGGCGCGGCGCCGCTCCATGCGCTCCCACATGCCGGGGTAGCGGGAGCGGATGTCGCGCTTGAGCCCCTCGTCAGCAAGGGCGACCGTGCTCTCGGCGCTCACGCCGCCGTAGCCCGGCACCGAGGGGATGATGTCGATCTGGAAGATCATGCCGCTCGTGAGCACCTCGTCCGAGCCCTCGTACACCGGCGAGCACAGCCACTCCTCCTCGGCGGTGAGATGCCCCGGGCAGAGCGACCAGCCGTAGGTTGCGCGCGGCAGCACGCGCTCCACCTCGTCGAAGAGCTCGCCTCCCGTCATGCCCACGCGGATGCGCTCAAGCCAGCGCACGTAGGCGGCGAAGTAGGGCGCGGCGACCTTCTCGAGCCAATCCGCCTGCTCGCGCGGCATCTCGGCCGAGGTGCTCACGGCGAACCCCGCGCGGCTGGAGAGGCCGCCCGCATAGCCCACGGTGAGGGCGACGGGGTCGCCCCATTTCACGCGGTTGGCGGTGGGGAACATGTTGGCCTGCACGAACCGCGGGCCGCTCGCGGCGATGGTCACGACGCTCGTATGCTGGCCATGGCGCACCAGCGTGTCGCCGAGCCGCATCTCGCTCACGCCGGCGCCGAGCGCGTCCATGGCATCGAGCATGCAGTCGGAGGCCAGCGCGGCGCCGAACTCGTAATGGGCGACCTCATTGGCGCTGTTGGCGGTGCGGGCACCGTCCGCGCCGATGAAGATGCCGGTGGCGTTGACGAGCGCGCCGTCCGAGCCCGCGGCCTCCCGCAGCGCGTCGACGATGAACGCGGGCACATCAAAAGTCGAGGAGGCGTCGACGTCCTCCGCGGTGAAGAGCTTCCAGCCTGCCAGGCCCACGCGCATGCCAGGCTGGACGCCCGCCTCGCGCAGGGCGGAGGGCAGCGGTGCGGAGGGCGCCTGGGGCTGGTTGGGCAGCGAGAGGATCGGCGCGTGCACGACGCGGGCATCGATGCGCGCCTTGTCCGCCTTGTCGCGGTTCTCGTTGCCCAAAACGAAGCACGCCGAGCCGTCGGCGGCTATGACGAGCAGGCCCTCCTCGAAGCGCGTGAAGAACCCGGCCAGGTAGGCGAAGTTTCCCGCATGCTCGACGTCGCCGTACACCACGAGCGCGTCGAGGCCGCGGGCGCGCATGCGCTCGACCACCTTGTCCAGGCGCTCCTGGATGGTGGCGTCGGAAAGCGGGATGGGCGCCCCCGTGCAGTCGCGTTCCGGCTCGGGCACGAAACCCAGCTCCACCATGCGGGTGTCCATAGCGCATCTCCCCTCGTCGTCATGCGGGTGCAAGCGATGGACGGAGAATGCGCCGAGCCTCGGCCTTGGGCTGCGGACGGCGCATGCCTGCGCCGCACCCCGCCACATCGCGCGTCACTCGCATGATACCCAGCTGCACTTCGGTGCCATCCCCCGTCTCGCCGGGATCTCGCCCAGCCGGCGCCGGCTGGGGTCGTCGTGAGGCTTGCGTGCGCCGCGACGGCGGCATCACGAGGGTTGACCCGCGTGGAAAATCATCGCGATGGTCAATTTACCCCTCGAGGTTACCTTTGGACGGAGCTGCGAAGCGCATGTATACGCGCGAGCGCCTCCAAAACCCCTTCCGCAGCCGCTGCGAGGTCGTTTTCGGACCTCTTCGGGGGTCCCACGGACGGTAGCGGGGCCGTGGCGCCGCGCTCGCATGCGGCGGATGGTAACCTCGAGGGGTAAATTGACCATCGAGCCGGAATCCAACAGCTCGAGGCAGCCAAGAGCCCATTTTTTGATGCATTCCACGCTGGAATTTATGCAAATAGGGAGCAGAAGCCGTCGCGCCCCGCCATCCGGGCGATGCACCCGCTTGCGCCCGCATGAGAACGACCGCGCCCCGCCAATCACAAGCCTCGGCACGGGGTAGCCTGCCCGAAACCCTGGACAGGCAACCCCGCAGCCGAAACCGCCCTCTACGCCGCTCGCAGCCCAGGCAGCGACACCTCGGACAGGCGATCCCGGACCGACCGCCCTGGCGGCGCGCCACAGGCTCGCGGCCCGACGGCGCCCGCTCTTGACTTTGCCAGCGACCTCGCCAGACCGACGACGCCGCGCAACGGCACCCTAGTCATCATCTCCCGAAGCACCCAGCTGCTCGAGCACCATGAGCGCCGCCGCCACGGGGCCGCGCTCGTCGTTGGCATCGAGGCCGCGGCCCACGCCCGAGCCGCCGCCGGCACCCGCCTTGTAGGGAATCGACAGCTTGCGGCTCTTGGGGAAGCTCACCGCACCCAGCCGGTCACGTAGGTCGAAGGCAACCTTCTTGGGCACGTCCACGCCCTGGAACGTCAAGCGGCCGGCAGCAAGCACCACGCTCTCCAACCCCAAGCGCCCGCCACGAATGCGGATTCGCGCGCGATCAAAGAGGTTCTGAGCAGCCTGCGGCAACGGTCCGGCCAGCTGTTCCAGCTCCTCTTGTGCCTCGTCCACCTGAGTAAGATCTTCTGCCGCGGCAAGCTTGCGGTACACCAGCACCCGCTTATCCACCGCAGGCAGATACTCTTCGTCCAAATAGAAGTCGGCAGGCAGGTTGATGGTCACGTCTGAGCTCTCAACATTGGCTCCGTCCTCGCCACGCGCCTCGGCCACCGCCTGACCGAGCATCTGCGTAAAGAGGTCAAAGCCCACGCTGGAGAGATTACCGTGCTGCTCAGCCCCCACAAGCGAGCCGGCGCCGCGGATCTCTAGGTCGCGCATGGCGATGCGCATGCCGCTGCCCAGCTCCTGGAACTCGGAGAGCGCCATCAGGCGCTCCGTAGCCTCCTGCGTGAGCGGCATCTCCCCCGGGAACATGAAGTAGGCGTATGCCTGGGTAGCGGAGCGCCCCACACGGCCCTTGAGCTGGTAGAGCTGCGCCAAGCCGAGCCGCTGCGAATCCTCGATGATGAGCGTGTTGGTGTGCGGATTATCAATACCGCTCTCGATGATGGTGGTGGCCACGAGCACGTCGATCCGCCCCTCGGCGAACTCGATCATCACGTCCTCCACCTCGCGCGGGGTCATCTTGCCGTGCGCCACGCCCACGCGCGCCTCGGGCACCGCCTCGTGCACGCGGTCCACCGCGTCATCGATGGTCTTCACGCGGTTCGAGACGTAGTACACCTGCCCCTTGCGAGAGAGCTCCAAGCGAATTGCCGCCGAGACCACATCCGGGTCGTACTCGCCCACGTGCACCATCACGGGACGGCGCCCGGTGGGCGGCGTGGTGATGAGCGACATATCGCGCACGCCCGAGATAGCCATCTGCATGGTGCGCGGAATAGGCGTGGCCGAGAGCGTGAGCACGTCAATCTGCTCGCGCAGGTTCTTGAGCTGCTCTTTGTGCTGCACGCCAAAGCGCTGCTCCTCGTCGATGATCACCAGGCCCAGGTTGGCTGGGTTGACGTCAGAGGAGAGCAGGCGGTGCGTTCCCACGAGCACGTCGAGCTTGCCCTCGGCGAAGGCGGCGAGGGCGCGGCGCTGCTGAGCGGGTGTGCGAAAGCGCGAGAGCACCTCCACCTCCACCCCGAAGGGAGCGAACCGCTCAAAGAATGTTTGGTAATGCTGCTGCGCCAAAATGGTGGTGGGACACAGCACCATCACCTGGCGCCCCGAGTCCACGCACTTGAAGGCCGCGCGTAGCGCAACCTCCGTCTTGCCGAAGCCCACGTCTCCACAGAGCAGGCGGTCCATGGGCTTGGGCGCCTCCATGTCGGCCTTGATGTCGTTGATAGCCTCCAACTGGTCGCGCGTGGGCTCGTAGGGAAAGCTCTCCTCCATCTCAATCTGCTCGGGCGTGTCGGGCGGGCAGGCGTATCCCGTGATGGACGAGCGGCGCGTATATAGGTCAACCAGGTCAAAGGCGAGCTTCTTGGCGCTCTTGCGCGCCTTCGCGGTGGCACGGCTCCAGTCGGCGGTGTTGAGGCGCGTGAGGCGTGGATTCTCGCCGTCCGGGCCCACATAGCGGCTGATGCGGTCCACCTGCTCAAGCGGCACATAGAGCTTGTCGCCATCGGCGTATTCCAGCAAAAAGTAGTCGCGCTCGCGGCCGCCCACCTCCTGGCGCACGATGGCCGTGAAGTGCGCGATGCCGTGCGTGGCGTGCACCACGTAGTCGCCCGGCTTGAAGGGGAAGGTCACCTCCGTCACGTCCACACGCCGGCGCACCCGCTGGCCACGGCGCGCGTCCATGCGCGCGCTCAGGTCGCCGATGGAGAATATCGCCAGGTGTGCCTCGGGCACCACCACGCCCCGCGGGAAGGCGGCATCCACAAAGGTCACGCGCCCGCGCGTCAACGTCGGCACCGCGATGCGGCCCACACGTCCCTCGGCCTGCGGCGCGCCGTCTTCTATGGGGCGCGCGTTGAGGCGGTCGGCATCGCGCTTGAGCAGCGTGACCGTCACCTCGGCACTCCCCACCTTACCAGCATTCTCATCGGCGGAGATGAGCGACTCCTCAAAGGGAATCGCCTCATCGTTAAAGGTGAGCTCAAGCGACTCGCGCGCGCCGCGGTCGGGCGCGGCGAACACGCACGCATATCGGTTGGCAACAACCTCGTTAATGCGCGAAATAAACCGCGTATCAGAGCCTGCGATGGCAGGTTGCTCAATTTTGAGCTCAGCGGTAACCGCCCCGCCCGCCCGGATGAGCGAAACGTAGTTCAAACGCTGTTGATGACCGAAGTCCAACTCCTGCGGTCGTACAAAAAGACCGTCTAAACGTGCAACTTTTGCCTCGCCGGCACGACGGTCCAGATCTTCATAGGCGCGCATGCAATCATCAAAGAGCGACCGAGGCTCCGAGAGCACCACGAGCGCGTTTTCGCTCACATGCGCAAGCGGGCTCACCGTGGTGTCGTACATGAGAGGCAAGAAGCGATCGAGCTCCGGTGTGACCACTCGGGCCTCAACCATCTCAAGGAGCGCCGCAAGCTCAGTGTCATTCTGGGCGGGTTGATAGAGCGCTGCCTTGATGCGCCGCACGGCATCATCGGTAAGGGCAAGCTCGCGGCAAGGATATACCCGGATGCTCGTATCGTCGCCAATGGTCTGACCTGTTGACGTAACCATATGACGGATACGGTCAATCTCGTCGCCAAAGAATTCAATGCGCACAGGAGACGTAGCCTGGGCCGGATACACATCCACCGCGTCACCATGCACGCGGAAGAGTCCCGGGGCATCCGCCGCATCGGAGGCAGTGTAGCCCATTGCCACCAAACGTTGCGGCACGCTCTCAAAGGGTACTTCCTCACCTACGGTAAAGGTTACGCTGCGCCAAAACTGGCTTTCGCGTGGCGGCACGCAACGCAACAGTGCCCGCGCAGAGGCAACCATGATGCAGGGCTTTCCGCTGGCCACGCGCTCAAGGGCCGCACAACGAGCCGCCACCACGGCATCGTCAGGCTCTTGATCGCGCCAGGGCATATCGCGACGCTCGGGATAGCGCTCCACATACTCAAGACCTACGTACGAAGCAAGTTCGCGAGCCGCTCTATCGGCAGCGTCCTCGCCTGAAACCACATAAACGCACGGCCGCGGACGACGCGCAAACTGCGCCGCCAGCATGAGGGCGCGCGCCGACTGCGATATTGCGAGCGTGGCATCCTTGCCCTCGTCAAGCGCCTCCTCAATAACGCGAGGCCCCTCGGCGGTAAACAACTGCGCTGCAATGCGGTGGACAAGCATGAGCAACCTTTCCACGACGAAAACCCGCCTGAGCAGCATCTCGGGCGGGTAACCATGTGCGATAGCTCTATCCTACCATGCAAACGTTTACGCGAACGCGCGTCTAAGACGGGCGTCCGGGTGCTCCCCTATAATGAGAGCGCAGCATCTACCGGTACATGCGGGCCCATGCCGCACCAGAGCACGCGCTCGCGCCCAACGTCCGCCGCACGCACGCCATTTGCTTTGCAAGGAGCCACTATGCTCAACGCATTGGATATAGCACTGATTGTCATCGCCCTGGTCACGGCAGCCGTTACCTGTTTAGCGCTCATCCAACTCGTTGGCATGAAGCGCACCCTCGATCGCCTTGCCCAAACAGCCGGCGATGACCTGCACGACCGTGCCAACACCGAGGCAGCGCTTGGGGCACTCCAGCATACCTTTGATGATGTGACACGCACCCTTGCCACCGCCCAGGCGTTGGAACGGCATAGATTTGAAAGCCTCGTTCAGCGCCTTGGCGAGAACACCGATCGCGCAGACGACCTGCGCCGCGAGATGATGCAGCGGCTCGACAACACAAGCAACATGCTCGACCAGCGCATGAACAGCGTGAACGAGCAAATGCAAATGCAGCTCGCCGCAATCCGCACCTCGCTAGCCACGCAAATGACGGACCTGCGCAGCGACACCAATGCGCAGCTCGACCGCATGCGCGAGACAGTGGACGAGAAGCTCCAGCACACCCTCAACGAGCGCATCACACGCTCGTTTGCGCTCGTTAACGAGAGCCTCGACAAGGTGGGGCGCGGCCTGGGCGAGATGCAAAGCCTCGCCGCCGACGTGGGCGGGCTCAAGCGTGTGCTTGCCGGTGTGAAAACGCGCGGCATGCTGGGTGAGGTGCAGCTCGGCGCTATCCTGCATGAGATTCTCTCGCCCACGCAATACGAGACCGACGTGGCCACCGTTCCCGGCAGCAGCAACCGGGTGGAGTTTGCCGTCAAGCTGCCCGGCACGCAGGGCGAGACGGTCTACCTCCCCATCGACGCCAAATTCCCCGGCGATGCCTATGAACATCTACGCGATGCGCTCGACGCAGGCGACACCGCGGCGGCAGATGCTGCTTGGAAGACACTCGAGACGCGCATCAAGCAAGAGGCGCGTGACATCCACGAGAAGTACGTGGCACCACCCGCAACCACCTCTTACGGCATTCTGTTCCTTCCGTTTGAGGGCCTCTATGCCGAGGTGGTTGACCGTCCGGGGCTCCTTGTCGAGCTGCAGCGCAGCTATCGCGTGAATGTGGCTGGCCCAAGCACCATGGCCGCCCTGCTCAACAGCCTGCAAATGGGATTCCAAACCGTTGCCATCCAGCAACGCGCAAGCGAAATACAAACTGTGCTCGCCGCCGTGAAGACTGAGTTTGGCACCTACCAGGCCATGCTTCGTCGCGCACAGAAGCAGCTGGGCACCGTGAGCCGCACCATGGACACCCTGGTGGGCACGCGCACACGCGCCATGGAGCGCACGCTCGATAGCATCACCGAGCTTGAAAGCCTTGAGGAAGCTGAGCGCCGGTTGGGAATCGATTTACCCGAAGACGCTTCTGCGGAAACTGACGCCAGCGAAGAGGTGCAAGCGAACACGGAAGATAACCCCGCCGCTCACGACGGCATGACCTCGGAGGCTCAAGCCGCGTCCATAACGAATGAGGAGGACTAGCCATGCCCCGCGAAAGCAATGCGGTCAAACGCGCCCGTGCCATTGAGGTTTGCAAACGGCTGAACGATCGCTACGGCCCCGTTGAGTGCTTCTTGGACCACGCCAATCCCTTCCGGCTCCTCATCTCGGTGCTCCTCTCGGCCCAAACCACCGACGCCCAGGTGAACAAGGTCACGCCCGAGCTCTTCCGCCGCTGGCCCACGCCTGAGGCCATGGCAGGCGCCACCTCCGCCCAGATCGCCGAGGTCATAAAATCGCTCGGCTTCTATAAAACGAAGGCAAAGCATTGCGTTGAGGCGGCCCAAATGATTGTGGCCGATTACGGCGGTGAGGTGCCAGCCGACATGAAGGAGCTCGTGAAGATTCCCGGCGTTGGGCGTAAGACGGCAAACATCGTCCTCAACGTTGGTTTTGGCATTGTAGAGGGTATTGCAGTTGACACACATGTAAACCGCATTGCCCACCGCCTGGCCCTCTCGCCCAAAACGCACGCCAAAGAGCCGCTCAAAACCGAGCAGGACCTCCTCAAGATCTTGCCACGTGAATATTGGAACGACGTCAACCATCAATGGATCAGCTTTGGCCGCGAGATCTGCGACGCCCGCAAGCCCCGGTGCGAGGAGTGCCCGCTTGCCGATTTGTGCCCCTCGCGACACTCTGTATAAGAGGCAGCACCGCCGGCTGCATGGCGTTTTCAGCGACTGTATGAGAACCCGACATTTGGACAGCGAAAAGTCCAGATCGCCATACAGTCGCTGATATAGCTCCGCGGTCGACACCAGCGGCTCGTACCATCAGGCACCATCCTCATCGCTTTCCTACCCTACCGGCAGGGCTTCGCGCACAAAGTCCCAGGCCGTGTGCACCAAGCTTCCAACGAGGTCGACCACCTCTTGGGGAGACGCTCCGTTGAAAATACAGGTGAGCACGTACGAGGCAAGAAACACGAGCACCAGCGCCACGGGCACAAGCACAATAAGGGCAAGCACGCGCAACACCGATAATACCTTGCGTCGTCGCGCACGCCTCTTTTGAAACGCCAAACCATCGCGGTACGCTTCTTGCTCGATGGAATATGCCTCGTCCGGCCGGCGCGTTTGTGGCGCGCGCACACTCCACGCCGCCGTTTGTCCAGGATCAACAGCAGCCGCACCCGGAGGGCCCGCATCAAACAAGCGGCTCGTTTCTTGCGATACCGTCCGCGTGGCACCGCCCTCGCCGCCACGCCTAGATTGTGCGCTGGCGCCTGATGATGGCGCCGCAGGCAAAAAGAGGTCCATACCGTCTCCCCACATGAGGAGACCAATGCAGAAAGGGGATTTCAGCTTCCCCCGGCTGTGCCTCAGCGTCAATGTGCATCTCGCAGGCGGCACCCATCCGCATCCCAACGGCAAAACTGTCGATAACTGCCCTGGATGTTACTCTTCCATGCCATGTCGGGCACACCCCGCTTAGTGCCGGCGCGAGACTGCAAACGCAAAGGCCCCGACCCGCCTTCGCGCCGCTTACTCGCAAGCAAGTGCACAAGACGAAATCGGGGCCTTTCTTCAAACCAGATGTCTGCCAACCTCACAAGGAGCGTATCCCTTTAAGACTGCTGGCAGCTGACAGGTTAGTAGTTAACAACCTGCTCCTCGAAGTAGCTCTGCGGATGATTGCAGACCGGGCACACCTGCGGAGCAGCCGGGCCAACATGCAGGTGGCCGCAGTTCAGGCACTTCCACACCTTAACGCCCTCGCGCTCAAAGACCTCGCCCTTCTCCACGCGCTCGGCCAGCTTGAGGTAGCGCTCCTCGTGCGCCTTCTCAACAGCGCCCACGCCACGGAACTTAGCGGCAATCTCCTTGAAGCCCTCGGCCTCAGCGGTCTCGGCGAACTCGGCATACATGGTGGTCCACTCGTAGTTCTCGCCCGCAGCGGCATCCTTCAGGTTGTCGAGCGTACCCGGAACCGCGCCACCATGGAGGTACTTGAACCACAGCTTGGCGTGCTCAGACTCGTTCTTGGCAGTCTCCAGGAAAATGTTCTGGATCTGAACGTAGCCGTCCTTCTTAGCCTGGGAAGCATAGTAACGATACTTGGTATGCGCCTGGGATTCGCCAGCAAACGCAGTCTCGAGGTTCTTCTTGGTCTGGGAGTTCTCAAAGTCCATGGATATCCCTTCCCTTCTGCCAAGCCCATCAAGCTCGGCTCGGTGCGATGACGCGCGGCAGACCAGCTCCACCGCTTGACCATTGTATACCCAAAGACCGCTTGCAATAACTACTATTAAGATTCATTCTCAATAATATTTGCCCAACGGTTGTATATGCACCTCAGCGAGCAGTGGAATAGCAAGCAAGCACCCAAGCCCTAAGCCCCGCCCCAATTGCTCAGTTTTCGCCATGCTGCAGAACGTTTACGAAATGCTCCAGCGGTCACCGCGCGCCGTGCAGAACCCTTCGCACTCAAGCGCTGCAACAAGCTCAGCAACCTCCGCGGTAGCCACCGGGGGGCGTCCTGCCGCACGCTCAACTTCATTCAGCGCACCAGTCAGCTCATCGGCATCCATGCCCTCGGGATAGGCCTCACGAGCATCAAGCATGATGCGCACCAGTTCCGCCCGCTTTTGACGGCGCGACCCTTCAAACCGCGACTGCCGCGTATAGGTGGCCGAACGACGCGACGGGTTGGGCAGCATCTTTTTGAGATGGGCACCGTAATCAAGCATGGCGTAGTACCACGCACGCGGCGTATCCCGCTCGTCCTGCGGGGGCGCAAACGGGCTATCAGCATCCTGCGCCGGCACAAAACCGGGGGCCGCCGGGCACGTTGCCTCAACCAACGGAATAAGCTCGCGATCGGGCACGGCCGGCACATCGGGAAAGCAATGGTGAAGCACCACGGTGCGCACATTGGTCTCAAGATACACACCGGGCAGGTCAAACGCGAACGCTCGGATGCCCTGGGCTGTTGCCGGGCCAATGCCGGGCAACGCTACAAGCTCACGCGTCTCTTGCGGAAATATGCCACCGTAGGTTTCAACCACACGTTGCGCTGTAGCGTGCAACGCCAGGGCACGACGGTTGTATCCCATGCCCTGCCAAGCGGCCAGCACGTCAGGCACCTCTGCCGCCGCAAGCGCATCGATAGTGGGGAATCGATCGAGCCAGGCGGGCATGCGCTCCTCAACGCGCACCACCTGGGTTTGCTGAAGCATGACCTCAGAAAGCCAGATAATGTAGGGGTCACGCGTGCGGCGCCATGGAAGGTCACGATAGAGCCGCGCACCTTCCGTGCGCACAAGCGTGCGAAACGCTTGTCGGTCGAAGGTTGTCAACGCTTGATCGTGTGGCTTTGTCATGCGCCCGGCATTTCTACCGACGAGCATCGTGCGCACGCAGCATACGCGGGGAACGCGTTACGCTCGCAAAACTGCTGGTCAACAGCTGGATAGCGTTTACGATTCACCACATCGTCAAGCGTGACGGAATCGAGGTAGTTAAGCAGCAACGCCTGCGCACCGCACCACAACGGATGATAGCAGCACTCCCCCATGCGGCCACAGGAGCCTTCAACCCCCGTGCACTCGTTAAATACCAGGGGCCCTTGCACCGCTTCAACAATGTCACGGATGGTAACCTGCGACGGATCGGCTTTAAGGCGCATGCCACCATGCACGCCACGCAAGCTCTCAACAATTCCCGCCTGGACAAGGCCATGCTGGATAGAACGAGCAAACGAGTAAGGAACATCCACCTCATCGGCAGCAGTCCGCACCGAGAGGAGCTGGTCTCCTCGCTCCACGAGAATCGACAGAATGCGCAGCGCGTAATCGGTCTTTCTCGAAATGTCCATCGGCCCCTCCACTGCTCTGCCTGCCACAACCTCGTCGTGACGAATTGCCGAAGGTTTACTATAGCATCTTCGTATGCAGTATCCGCATTTCCTGTACGCATTCCGCCATAAACGATTGCAGGGGCGAGCTGAAACGCTGGCGTTGAGGCATCGAACTAGAAACGATTGCCTCACTGCTGAGAGGAGCGGCCTGCCTTCATTCCGCGCAACACCGCTGTGCGCAACTCTGGGATGCGGCTCTTATCCATGGCGGGCACGCCCTCCAATTTGTAAGGAATACCCAACTGCTCATATTTGACCACGCCCATGGTGTGATAGGGCAGCATCTCAAGACCCACCACATTGCGCCAAGGAGCAATCAGGCGGCCGAGCGCTTCGCACTCTTCAACCGCATCGGTATAGCCTGGCACCACTACATGGCGGATGACCGTTTTAATGCCACGACGCGCCAGCTCATCTCCGAACGCCAAGATGCGTGTGTTATCGCAGCCCGTCAACTCGCGATGGCCCGCCGGATCTGCATGCTTGATGTCGAGGAGCACCAGGTCGGTCTCGTCCAGCACGCGCTCGGTGCGCTCGGGATGCTCAGGATCGAAGGCATAGCCGCAGCTATCAAGACAAGTGTGCACGCGTCCATGCGGCAATGCGTGCATGTGGGCAAACAAATCGGCCACAAACTCCGGCTGCAACAGGGGCTCGCCGCCGCTCACGGTAATGCCACCGTTGCGGTAAAACGCGCGGTTGCTCTCAAAGGCAGCTGCAATCTGCTCCACCGTGGCAGCCGAGCCCGCGTGCGGCGACCAGGTGTCGGGGTTATGGCAGTAGGCGCACCGCATGGGACAGCCCTGTACAAACACCACAAAACGCGTGCCTGGCCCATCAACTGTGCCCATCGTCTCGATGGAGTGAATGCGACCCGGCGTGAAGTGCGTTGCACTCGCGTCGCCAAACGCGTCAAGCTCTAGCTGTGCCAAGGCTATCATCCTCTCTACCGCCACCACATGCCGATGCGCAAAACGTCCCGGCACCAACACTGGCACTGGTCCGGGCGTGTACCATACACGGTAAAGATATCCCCTGTTCCGTTCGGCCGCAAACGCGCGTCCCAACAGAAAGGCGCGGCACCGAGCGAAAACGGTGGGTGGTTTGGTCGAGCCCAAGTGCAGCCAAGCTCGACACGCGTACATGAAACCGCCGGCGCTCTACCCTCGTCCCGGTAAACCCCGGAAGATTGGAGTCCTCATGTTCTCTTCGCCCCTGCGCACTACAGCAATTATCGGCCGTGGCGCGGTAGGTCTTCTCTACGGAACCATCATCGCCGAGCACCTGGGAACAGACGCCGTTGTATACGTGATGGACGACGCCCGCTTTGACCGCCACAATGGCGAGCGCATCGGCATCAACGGCGAGCACTTCTCACTCACCACCATCCCTGCAAGCATAGCCACACCGGTTGACCTGGTAATCATCGCCACCAAGGCAACCGGGCTTGAACAAGCGCTTGACACCATGGAGCGGCTCGTAGGGCCCCAGACCTGTATCATCTCGCTCATCAATGGCATCCGTAGCGAAGCGATCATTGCCGAGCGCTTTGGATGGGAGCATTTGGTGCTTGCTATCGCTCAGGGTATGGACGCTGTGTTCCTCAACAGCGCGCTCACCTACACCGCACCGGGCGAAATTCGTTTTGGCGCAGCCGAGGGCACCGAGCCCGGTGTTGTGGAGGCGCTCGATGCATACTTCACGCGCGCGGGCATCGCGCACGTGGTGGAGCATGACATTTGGCACCGTCTTTGGACCAAGCTCATGCTTAATGTTGGTATCAACCAGACCTGTATGGCCTTTGGTGGAACCTACGGCAGCGTAAGTGCACCGGGTGAGCAAAACCGCTGCTTTGTAGCCGCCATGCGCGAGACGCTCGCTGTCGCGCGTGCCGAGGGCGTAAACCTCACCGAAGCGGACCTCAAGCAGATGTCAGACCTCGCCGCCTCGCTCAGCCCCGACGGTATGCCCTCCATGGCGCAAGACCGCATCAACCACAAGCCAACTGAGGTCGAGGAGTTCGCAGGCACCATTATCCGTCTGGCTGAACAGCACAACATCTTGGTCCCCACCAACCGCTGGCTCTACGACCGCATCCGCACCATCGAGGCAAGCTGGTAGAGGACCCCTGCCACCTTCGAGCGCGGTGGGGCGACTCGCCAACCGCCCTGCCGCCTCACCACCCTAAGGACAAAACGCAGAAAGGCCCCCGCTTCCCCAAGCATCCTTTGCCACACGACGGCAAGAGTCCAGGGGCACAGGGGCCTTTCCGTGGGATGCTAAGCGCTACATACCCTTATGGAAGGTGCGGGAAATAACCTCGTCCTGCTGCTCCTTCGTAAGGTTGTGGAAGTTCACCGCGTAGCCCGAAACACGGATGGTAAGCTGCGGGTACTTCTCGGGATGCGCCTGCGCGTCGAGCAGCGTGTCGCGATTGAACACGTTCACGTTCAGGTGATGGCCACCCTTCTCGGCGTACGCGTCGATCATGTTGACCAGGTTGTCGGCCTGAGCCTGCGGAACCTCTTTGACCTGCATGGATAGCTCCTTCGTTAGAGTCGATGATATACCTAGTATATCGCTAAACCTACTAATTGCTACTTAACAACATTCATATTATCAGGGGTGCTCGAGCCCTGTGCGCACCTGCGCACGCAGCGCGCCCGAGCACCACCTTTAGCAGCAGAGGCGCCTAGCACTCAGCGCAATCGGGCTTCTCCACCGAAAGCTCGGCCTGGGAGAAGTCGATGCTGTCCAGGTCGAGGTCGCCAAAGAACACCTGATCCTCCTTGCCGAGCGCACCCGGGATGATCGAGAAGGTGTTGGAGATACCATCCTGGGCGTCGCGGAACGGCAGCTTGGATACCGAGGCAAGCGAGGCGATGGCGCCATGTGTATCGCGCTGGTGCATGGGGTTTGCACCCGGAGCGAACGGCACGCCCGCCTTGCGACCGTCGGGCGTAGCGCCCGTCTTCTTGCCGTACACCACGTTGGAAGTGATAGTGAGCACCGAGGTGGTGGGCACCGAGTGACGATAGGTGTCGTTCATGCGGATGTACTCCATGAACTGGTGCACCACGTCATGCGCGATCGAGTCCACGCGGTCGTCATCGTTGCCGTACTTGGGGAAGTCGCCCTCGATCTCAAAGTCCACAATCACGCCGTTCTCGTCGCGAACGGGATGCACCTTGGCGTACTTGATAGCCGAGAGCGAGTCGGCCACAACGGAGAGGCCGGCGATGCCTGTGGCAAACCAGCGGTGCACGTGCTTGTCGTGCAGCGCCATCTGGATGCGCTCGTAGCAGTACTTGTCATGCATGTAGTGGATGATGTTGAGCGCGTTCACGTACACACCCGCAAGCCATTCCATCATGTCGTTGTACTTGGACATCACGTCGTCATAATCGAGCGTGTCACCCTCAACAGCGCGATACTTCGGGCCCACCTGTTTCTTGGACACCTCGTCCACGCCGCCGTTGAGCGCGTAGAGCAGGCACTTGGCGAGGTTCGCGCGAGCGCCAAAGAACTGCATCTCCTTGCCGATACGCATGGAGCTCACGCAGCAGGCGATCGCGTAGTCGTCGCCGTGGTACACGCGCATGACGTCGTCGTTCTCGTACTGGATGGAGCTCGAAGCAATGGAGGTCTTGGCGCAGAACTCCTTGAACTTCTGCGGAAGGTTCTTCGACCACAGCACCGTGAGGTTGGGCTCCGGGGAGGTACCCATGTTCTCCAGGGTGTGGAGATAGCGGAAGGCCGTCTTGGTAACGAGCGTACGACCGTCCACGCCCATGCCGCCGATGGACTCGGTAACCCACTGCGGGTCGCCGGAGAAGAGGTTCTGGTACTCGGGCGTGCGGGCAAACTTGACCATGCGGAGCTTCATGATGAAGTGGTCCACGAACTCCTGGATCTGCTCCTCGGTGAAGGTGCCGCGAGCAAGGTCGCGCTCGGCGTAGATGTCGATGAAGGTGGAGGTGCGGCCCATGGACATGGCGGCGCCGTTCTGCTCCTTCACGGCCGCGAGGTACGCGAAGTACATCCACTGGATGGCCTCCTGCGTGTTCTTGGCCGGCTTGGAGATGTCAAAGCCGTAGAAGTCCGCCATGACCCACAGCTCTTTGAGGGCGCGGATCTGCTCCTGCAGCTCCTCGCGGTCGCGGATGTTCTCCTCGGTCATGACCTTGGGGGTCGAGGCCTTCTGAGCCTCCTTGTCCTTGATGAGGTAGTCGATGCCGTAGAGCGCCACGCGGCGATAGTCGCCGATGATGCGGCCGCGGCCGTAACCGTCGGGCAGGCCCGTGATGATGTGCGCCGAGCGGCAAGCGCGCATCTCGGGGGTGTACACGTCGAAGACACCCTGGTTGTGCGTCTTGCGGCGGAAGGTATAGTCCTCAACGATCTTCTCGTCGATCTGGTAGCCATGCTGGGCCGCCGCCTGTTGCGAAATGCGGATACCACCGTTGACGTGCAGAGCGCGCTTGAGCGGCTTGTCGGTTTGCAGGCCAACGATCGTCTCAAGATCGCGACGGGAATTGTCGATGTATCCCGCCGGATGGCTTACGATACCGGTCACCACGTCGGTGTCCATATCGAGCACGCCACCCTGCTCGCGCTCTTTCGTGAGCAGGCTCATAACGTAATCCCACAGCTCGGTGGTGCGCTTGGTGGGGCCGGCGAGGAACGACTCATCGCCCTCATAGGGGGTGTAGTTGCGCTGGATGAAATCGCGGACATCAACCTCGTTGGTCCAGATTCCCGGCTCGAAGCCTTCCCATGCTTCCTGCATCGTGTAACCACGCTCCTTGAACTCTGCGCCGCGGACACGGCGCGGAACTATCTTTCTCGGGAGGTTCGTGTATATGGGGGCTTTAGAGTCGCATTTATGACAGCGTCTGGAACGTTGAACTCGGTGCGGTCTCCACCGAAGTACTCGTCGCTGCCGTCAACCACCCTACTCCAGTTACGCTCACCGCGTACACTCGACCGTTCACCGAGAAAACTAACTGAGTGGAAGGATACCATAGCTAACTCCCCTAGCCCCTTAGCAGACAGAGCTTTTTCGCCAAGGGGTTATTTTCTTGCATGCCGCATCAGGCGCCACGCCTCGAAGCAAAACACGGGTGCCCGCAGGTGCAAATTGCTGCCTCAGAAAAAATGAATGCGGTTATCCGACGTTTTGGGCGCACCACCCAAGTAAATCACCCGTTCCGCTAAACAAAAGCGCAGGTAGATGCGCTGAGCTTTTGCTGTGTATTCAGCGGGCCAAAGCAAAACGTCGGATAACCGCATTCATTTTTTCTGAAGACCTCCGAGCCGGCGCAAACTGGGCTCAAATAGTATGCGCCGGCTCGGCAAATGAGGTGGGGCGGGGACGAATCCACCTCACTCAAGGGGCTAGTGGCCCCCGCAGTAGTTATGCGCTCGCCTCGCCGCATGGGTACGGCTCAAGGAAGGCGCCATCGGCAACAAGGGCAGCGCGCAGAGCATCTACGTCGACCTCGGCCACCGGCACGTTGCCGGTGGCGGCAAGCGCCGCCGCTGTGCCCACTGCCTGCGCCACCGCCTGCACGATAGGCGTCACGCGGATGGCGGCCAGCGCCTCGTGCGTGGCGCTCACACAACGGCCCGCCACCAGGAGGTTCTTCACCTGGGGCGCATAGGTCACCCGATACGGGATGGAATACCAGCTGCCCGGCTTGAGGAAGCGATGCGTGGTGGCGGCGCCGTCCGGCGAATGAACATCGATGGGGTACCCGCCCATGGCGACAGCGTCGTCAAACATCACGTTGCCAATGAGGTCGTCTGCCGTGAGGGTGTACGCGCCCTCGATCTTCCTGCTTTCGCGCACACCGATATTGGGACCGGTCGACACCACGTGGCTCTGCTCAAAACCGGGGATGTGGCGCTGCAGGAAATGGAAGATCTCCCACACCTGGCGACGCCCCTCCACCTCAGCGCGGGTGAGCCCAAAGGGGTCAACCGACGACTCCTTGACCACGCGTGACATGTTGACGATATACTCGCCGAGCGTGTTGGTCTCGAAGCACAACACCTGGTCGCGATCGATGGTGAGCTCGCCGCTTTCGCGCGCCGCACGAATCTTTGAATATGCCCCCTGCACACCGGAGCGCGGGATAACACGCAGCTCGTCAAACGGAACCGTGGCAAGCATGTCGTCGCGCTCATCCTGAACATAGGCGATAAGCTCGTCGCGATCGACGCCTCCAACGCGCAGGTTCATGGTCATGGGTTGGGCCAGGTGGTCGCTCGGGCGCCCGTAGCAGGTGGGAACGCCGGCATCGGTCGCCACATCGGCATCGGCGCTCGCATCGATCACCACGCGGCCCCGCACGGTGAAGAACCCGCCCTCGGAGAACAGCCGAAGCGAGCGCACAGCCCCGTCTTCGACCTCGCATCCAGTATAGATGGTGTGGTAGAGCAGCTCGACGCCCGCTTCGAGCGCCATCTGCTCAAGCACCACCTTCAGGCCCTCGGCATCGAACGGGGTGACGCTGCTGGCGTACCCCACAAAGTCGGTCATATGGCCGGGCGACATGCCTGCCTCCACCATACGGTCCACAATCTCCTGTGCGATGCCGCGCACCACCTGCGTGTCGCCCGCATGGAACGTCATCTGCGGGCCCACGCCTCCTGCGGTGAGCATGCCGCCCAGGTAGCCGTACTGCTCCACGAGCAGCACGTGGGCACCGTGACGGGCGGCGGCGATGGCGGCGACACTTCCCGCCGGGCCTCCGCCAACAACCACCACATCGTAATCAAGCGTTTTTTCCATGTTTGCCCTCCTTGCCAAGCAGCCCCGCGCACGTGAAGTACGTGCGCACAAACGCATGGGCACCAATCTCGGACAGCGCCTTGATGCCCGTCTTCCCTAGCTTCACGGGCCCCAGCTGCAGCATGGGCACCTGATAACGCCTGCTCGTAAGGCCCAGTTCCGTACATTCCAGATGGTGGTAGAACTCGTGGCTCAAGATCATGTTCTCGGCATCGCGCATCGCAAGACCGTTCTCCTCCGCCCAGAGCGCAACCGCCTTGGTGTAGAGCGTGACCGTCTTCTTGCCCGAGAGGTAGTCGCTGAAATACCGCTGACCGCCCACCACGTAGTCCACGTCGCGCTCGCGCACCTTGACGCCCGTCTGCTCAAACACCGAGAAGAAGTCGGTACAGCCATCAAAGCGCTCATAGGCGTCGCGGGCCGCCTGGCAGCCACACTGCCAGGCGTCCTCAACAATGCGCGCCCGATCCTGCTTGGGGATGCGCTCGTAGCACAGGTCGTAGGTAAGCTCGCGATCGGCCAGCGCACGGCCGGGAAACGGCAAGCTGAACTTCTTGGATGCGGCCATTGCGTGTGGCTCCTACTCCGTGCGCTTCGTGCCCACCATAATGAGCTGCTCATCCTGCCCGCAGCCCGCAAGCTCAACATCACCCAGGCTCTCAATCTGATCCGGCGTGGGCAGGCCCGAGAGGTCGATGATGCGCGCACCCAGCACGATGTAGATGTTGGGCAGGTTGGTGCCGCCATCGTTGTAGATGGTGAGCTCATCCAGAAGCCAGCTCAGCACGGCACGCCATCCGCTCACGCTCGTTTGGCGCACCAGCGCGTTGGATTTCTGCAGACGGATGACGCCCTCGTTGTCGATCAAACGCAGCTGCTTCACCGTCTTCTTCATAAGGCCGAAGAGCTTGCGCTCGGTCGAGGTGTGCTCGATGGCGCGCATGGTACCGTTGTTTGCCACCACGGCGAGGTCCGCCTTGGAGCCGCCCACGTTCTCGGCGACAACCTCCAAAAGCTCGTCCTCAGAAAGCTCGCGATGCAGGCGGTCCTTGCTGCGCATCTCGGTGGCGCCGAGCGCGATCGCACGCACGATGTTGCGCTGCGTGTCCACCTCAACGCTCACCTCGATAGTGCCCGGAGCAGCGCCGTTCTTGATGGCCTTGAGCTCGGCCTCGCGACGCACACTGATGATGTCGTCTTGCGTGGGGTTGGTCACGCTGCGCTCCACCATGTCGCGCACCATAGCAAGCGCCACACCAATGGTCGAGATAACCGAGCCGTTCTTTGCCAGATGGTACTTGTGGCCCATGGTCTCAGCCAGATGCGGCACCACGCTTGCAGCACCACCGCCGCCGCCCACGAACACCGTGGTGCGCGGATCCATGTGGTAATCCTTCATGAGGGCATTTGCCACCTTGCTGTTTTTCTCGGCAGCAAAGGCCAGCACCTGACGCGCGGCCTCCTCAACCGTGCAGCCCATGTTCTTGGCAAGGGGCTCCCACGCCTTGCGCGCAGCCTCGGCGTTACCGTAGGCGTAGTCCTCGGGATGCACGTAGCCCGCAATGTTTGCAGCGCCCGCCATGGTGAGCGACACGCGCACGCCGTTGGCGCACTCAATGCAGGCATACTCGGGGTCGGACTCCATGGGGCGCACGGGCACCAAACGCGGCTCAACAATCTGCTCCGGATCGGTATAGACCTCGTAGGGGAGCCCCGCGATATGCGCCGAGCGCGGGCCGGTGCTCACCGCACGACCGTTCTCAATCTGCACCATCGAGCCGCCGCCGATACCCACGGTACGCACATCAAGGCTGTTGAGGTAGGTCTTATGGCCTCCCACCTCGGCGTATTGGATCATAACCTTGCCGTCTTTGACGCACGAGATGTCGGTGGAGGTGCCGCCCACCTCAAAGAAGATGCCGTCGGTAAGCTTCTCGTACATAAGAGCGCCCGCAACGCCAGCGGCGGGGCCCGAGAGAATTGTCAAAATCGGGCGCTTGCGCACCTCGTCAACGGTCATCACGCCGCCGTCGCAGCGCATAACCATGAGCGGGCTTTTGATGCTGGCGCCCTTGATGGACTCCTCGGTCATGGTTGCCGCTTCGAGCATCTTGGGCATGATGCTCGCGTTCACCACCGCGGTGCGCGTGCGAATCTTCAGACCGTAGAGCTTGGAGATGTCGTTGGTGGCGGTACCGGGCAGACCACGGCGTCCGCACTCCTCCACCACAAGGTTCTCGTTGGTGGGATCGTCCACGCTAAAGGCCTCGGCGGCAACAAAGCTTGTGCAGCCGGCAGCCTGAAGCTTGTCGAGGGCGCGCGAAATCTGGCCCTCCACGTCGCCCGCGCTCACGTCAACATACTCGTTCTCAGAGCGCAGGTACTTGCCCGGAGCAAGCTCGATATCGCCCATGTTGGTGTCAGACTTGCTCTTGGCGCCCTGCAGTCCACTGCCGAGCGTCACGATACCCACCTTAGCAACGTCGCCCTCAAGCAGGGCGTTCGTGGCCTGGGTGGTACCGTGAGCAATAAAGGTCACATCGTCGGGCTCAATCGAGCACTCTTCCATCACGCGATGGAGCGCCTGAACAATGCCCGCGGCGACGCCTTCCTTTGCCGTGTGCGTGGTGGGCACCTTCACGGCCCCAATAAGCTCGTACGTCTCGTTATCGATTGCGACCGCGTCTGTGAACGTTCCGCCGACGTCGATGCCAATACGTACTTTCATGAGGTCTCCTTTTACTGGTTGAAGTTGCGGCATAAGCCGTTTAGCCAATACACGTGGTCCTTAGGGCCACACCGCAGTCCGCATCTACGGTCGGTGTACTACCGGAAGAGCAGATTGAGCATTGGGCAGCCGGGCGCCAGGCTCCAGGTACCAATGAGCCCGGTCGCGTCAGAACCAAGTAGGATCGTAGCCAATACAGGGGGTGTTCGACCGGCACGATCCCACTCGCCCAATCTGCTCTCCCGGTAGGGCGGGCAAACATGCACACCCGCCCCACCAGAAAGCTGTCGCAAAGAATCAAGCGTTATTTCAGCAATACACAAGATGTCGTTACAACGCTTAACGTGCGCCCTTAGAAGTACAGCACGACACTCAGCACCACGCCGATGGCTGCGATGGCCCACAGGTAGGGCAGCAGGCGCTTGGTGATGCCGTTGACGTCAACCTCAACAAAGTTGGCCGTCCACACGTTCTGCGTGTTGGTGGGGTCACCGCAGCCCTGGATACGCTCCGCAGAGAGGAACGCGCCCATTACAGCCAGCGGCGGCACGGTGCCCAGGCCCATCACAAGCGCGGCGATGCCGGAGCCCAAACCAAAAAGGTTCATGGGGCCACGGTAGAGCGAAAGCGGGGCGAGCACGGCAAAGAAGATGGCAAAGAAGATACGGTCAGAGGGGATAACCGCAAGCAGGAACGGGTTGAGCACCTCGGTGACCATGGGGTGCGTCACCGCGAGATACAGGATGCCGATGCCAATCATGAGGATGATGGCCGGACCACCGTCGGTGATGCCGTCATAGCAGGTCTTGACCATGAGGTTCATGGTCTTCTGGAAGTTTGTGGCCGTGAATACGAGGATCCAGATGATGCCAGCCATGAAGGCGGGGCACACAGGCACCTTGAAAAGGGCAACGAGGATAATCGAAACAATCGGCGAGAGCATGGCCAGGCCGCCGCGAACGCCCGCGAGCTGCTTGGTGCTCTGAGCACCATCAACCGGTGCGGAGAAGGCAAACTTGACGCCGTTGCGCTTGAACTCCACAAACACGAGCACGAGCGTGGCAATGAAGGTGGCTACAAGCATGTAAATCTCGAAGCTCTGGATGGTGGCAACATCAACACCAAAGATGCTCGAGAACGTGGTCCAGTTGGCGATGTTGAACGTAAGGCCCGTGGTGAATGCCATGAGGAAGATGCAGGCCGCGCTCATAGCCGGAACGCCCACCGAGATCAAAATGGGGAGCACGATGGAGCCCACCATGATGATCGAGCCCAGGCCCGACAGCGTCGTGAACAGAACAGCGCAGGCAACAACCATGATGAGCGTCACGATAAGCGGACGATCGCCGCCCAGCTCGGCGCTCTTCTTGATAATGGTCTCCGTCACGCCGGTCTTGTTCATGAGCTGACCCAACCATGCACCAAAGATTACGGCCATGATGGCGCTGCCCATACGGACCGTGCCCGACTCGACAACCGCCGAGAGCCAACCAATCTCGGTGCCCTCAGCGTCTTGCCCCACAGCCGGCACGCCTGCGATGATGCAGATCACGACAGCCATGAGCGGTAGTGCCAACAGCGTTGGGATCTTCTTGGTCATCATCAAGGCCGCGATAATCACGAACGCCAGGATGATGAGACTGCCCTGTAGCATATGCACTCTCCTTCTCTTCCTGAGCCCAGTTCCCTTCCCGGGCTACGACTACGTTGCAAAAACACCGGTTGCTTGCGGAATGCAGCTGGTGCGTTCGCCAAAAGTGAATAAGAGGAGTGAACACGCATGGTGATACGCGTCGGAATTACTCGTTGTTAAGGATTGAGGGGACAGAACTAACGCTCATGCGGATCGCTTGCCGCGCATGAGCCGCTGACGGTCACACACGACGCCCGCAAACGTCTCATTCTTGGAGCAATATGGTTCGGCGTACGTGATCTGCACACGTTGCCGAGAGAGAACCCGTTCCGTTAAGATGAAGCCATTCGAGCCAAGGCGCCTGCGCCCCATTGAGGCAGCGATGCAGGGCGCGCTCGGTTGCCGAGATAAAGCGCTCAGTCATAGTTTCCTGAGGGCCAGAAAACACCACCATATCGAGAGGGAACAGGGCGCAGAGCACACTCACCACGTAGGCAAGGCGCTCGGGCGCTACCAGCGCTTCGGGGATTTCATGCTGGTTGGACTCCGCGGGTGCCAAGGCGCTCTCCGTCTGCGCACTCACACCTTCCATGAGCGGCGCAAGGTTTGCAAAGGCGCCATTCTTAAGGTGCACGGGTGCACCTTGAACCACCACGGTGGCAAGTACATCTTCGCCCAGCGAGATATACGCGCCACTGGTATGGTCTTCCTGCATGCGCTCAAGCGCGCGGGAAGCCGTATAGTCCTGAACATACTCTTCGATAACCGGAATACGCAGCTGTGTGAACAGCGCCGTTGCCAGCGGAATGTTTGCAGAGTGGATGCCCGTTGAGTACATAACGTTAAACTCGCTGGAATCCATATCACGCTGGAATAGCAAGCCCATACCCAAAAGCTTAGACTGGCCGTCTTTGTTTGCCAGCGCGTTGATGCCCGCCAAAATCAAGGCAAACAGGTCGTTACCCGAGGTGTAATCATGCGAGAGCACCACCGCATCAAGCTCGCCAAGCGCCACGTCAAAGAGCGCCAAGCGCACCTGCGTGCGTGCAATCTCGACCACCGCGATGGTACCCAGGTCTTTATTAACTGCAAGCTCAACACGACTGCGACCAGCGGTAATGGTACGGGCACCCGTCTCTACCAGATAACCCTCATCAATCAGGCCGCTTACCAGGCCAGATACCGTGCTGGGCGAAAGATTAGTTTCATGCGCAATCTCGATGCGCGAAAGCGACTCGTGCTTAAGGATGGCAGACATGACATTGCTGCGGTTGTTCTTTTTGATGTCCTTCAACCTCATGGTCTGCACCTCCTTGCCTGCCTCTTACACCCGCCTACGCCATCGGGCACGACGGGCCACCTGTGTCATTTTGCATCGCTACCGGCATCGCTACCACAGGCAAACTCTTTGTGGTTTCACCCGGCACCATACTCGGTGACACATTATGTGGCACATGCGCTGAACTTATTTTACAGTGCGAAATAAGTATGTCACGTGCAGGTGTTTCCTTATTTCGCAATTCGAAATAAGCCTGTAAACGGTAGGTAAAGAACGACAAACGGTCGAAAAAGCGCAAGGCTGCGCCTGTCCCACGCGGAGCAGACGCAGCCTTGCCGTAGGGTCGATTCACCGTGGCGGACGCTTCGCACAGAAGCTGGAACTGCCGGGTTTTCTCTCCCCCGCTTTAGCGCGTTGTGAGCCCGGTGCCCGCAAATGCGTTGAGCGCCACGCCCTGCTGATGAGCACGTGCGCAAGCGCGGCCCGCCGAGTCACCCATATCAATGAGCGTGGGCTGGATACGAATACTTGCCTGCACCAAAAACGTTGTCGAGATGCAGCGGCCGATGGTCATCATATTCGCCACCTGGTCATTTACGAGGCAGCGATACGGTATCTCGTAGTATTCACCGTGCTGGAATTTATCCATATGCACAAGGCCCTTGGTTGCCGAGTGAACATCAATGTACCAGTCGCCTTTGGCCACGGCGTCATCGAAGCGCGCCCGTGCAAGGTAATCCTCCTCGGCGAGCTGGTACAACCCGCGTATACGCCACGACTCGCGCACTCCAAGCGCGCTCGCTTCACGCAAGAGGTAGGCATGTTCGAAGCCGGGCATGTATTGCGTGAGGAACGTCACCAGGCGGCGAATCATGTGGTGGCCGTCAACAATGGCATGCGAGCGCGCCTCGGGATCGGCGTTGTTTTTAAGCCGGCTCAGATGCGGGCAGTTAAAAGCCAGGCACCCCGGACGCCCCGGCAGCGAAAAGCACTGGTAGTACACCAGATCCTCGGGAAGCAGCACACCGTCGGCCACCGCCTGCTGAAAAAGCGGCTCGAGCTTGAAGTCTTTGCCGGCAACCATCGCGGATTCCCAGAAGTAACCTTCTACCAGCGGAGAAAACGCATCTCCCAGGCTCAGGCAGTAGGCGCGATACGCATCAATATCAATGCCGCCCATCTCAAAGCGCAACGACGACATCTGGTTGTTGCCTTCGTCGTCACCCCGGTCAACGAGAACACCCGCGAGGCGCGAAAGCCATGCGTCGCCGGAGGCATCCACAAACTGCTCCGCCTCGATGCTTCGATACCCATCCGATGTAAGCACGACCACCGATGTGATGTTGCCGTCAACCACGTCGCAATCTACCAGCGTGGCGTCATAAAGAATCTCGCCGCCCTCTTCGAGGAACAAATCCTCGAGAACATCCGCCTTCGCCTCGGGCGTGGACCACACGTACTCCGCCATCTCCTGTGAACGCGTGGCAATACCCTGGTCGCGCAAACGCTCTTCTATAAGATGGAAATTGCGCTCGTGGGGAACAAAGGATTCCATCATGGGTGTTACCAACGCAAGCGTAGCTGCGCCGCCAAGCATGAGACCTTTTTCCACAATGAGCACGCGATTGCCTTCGCGCGCCGCGCTAATGCCGGCCGACGAGCCCGCCGTGCCGCCGCCAATGATGACCGTATCGTACCGGCCATACAAAGGCGCCTTAGGGCACCGATCAAGATAAGTTGACATCTGGGAACCTTTCTCTTCTGCCGAAGCGAATCACCCCAGATGCATTCCGCAAGCATCCCTTTTATACCCCATGCCCACCGTCCCAACAAGCCAAAACAGCAAGGCCATGTCGAAAACCGAATGCGCCGCGGCCTTCCCGGAGTGAGTTGCCCAGAGGCCGATGGCGGAGGCGTGGTTGAACGCGCGCCGCTCGCCGGCACGGTTGTCGGTGAACGGTATTGACGTGGTTCCAAAGTGATATCACAATGCAATCAACGTTACCAACGGGGTAACGCTCGGGGAGCACCCCCCCCCCGCCACCTCAAGAGGGGTAGCAGCAACTGGGCCTGGCACGAGGCATCTGCCCAATGTTGCTGCAACAGCCGCCGTGCGCGGCAACAAGAGAAAGGAACTCTCATGAGTGCCGAGAAAAAGATCAAGGCTGCATCTGGTTGGGGCATGCTTGCCGTCTGTCTCGTCGGGATGCTCGTTATCATCGCCCTGTTCGTCCTCGCCATCATAGGGTTGGTTGCCGCTGACGAAGCTGGCGAGCCAGTCAATCCGCTCCACGGCTGGATGCTCGGCATCAGCATCGCCGCATTCTGCCTGATCTGGATTCCCGTCTCGGGCTTCTTCACGCTGCAGCCGGGTCAGGCGCGCGTGTGCATCCTCTTCGGCGACTACAAGGGCACCGTCCGCGACGAGGGCTTCCGTTGGGCAAACCCGTTCTACAGCCGCTCCATGGGAACGAACGGCTCCGCCGAGAACGCAACGGCGGAGGTGCTGAGCAAGTCCGGCCTCTCGCTCGGTAAGCAGATCGACGTCGCCGCCAAGGCGTCGTCCAGCCTCTCCACCAAGATCTCGGTCCGCGCCCGCACGCTGAACGGCGAGATCCTGAAGGTCAACGACAAGATGGGCAACCCCATCGAGATCGCCAATGTGGTGGTGTGGCACGTGGCCGATACCGCCAAGGCTCTCTTTGATGTAGACAACTACGAGCTGTTTGTGGCCACGCAGGCCGAAACGGCGCTCCGCCACGTGGCAAGCATCTATGCCTACGACCACGCCGAGGACAGCTCGGACTCCATGGACGCCATCACGCTGCGCTCCAACATCGAGGAGGTCTCGACGGCCCTTAAGTACGAGCTCACCCAGCGACTCGCCCCTGCCGGCGTGGCGGTGGACGACGCCCGCCTCACGCACCTGGCCTATGCCCCCGAGATTGCGCAGGCAATGCTGCGCCGTCAGCAGGCTGAGGCTGTCATTGCCGCCCGCAAGAAGATTGTGGAAGGCGCCGTCACCATGGTGGAGATGGCCGTGGACGAGCTGGGCCGGCACGGCAAGATCGACCTTGACGAGGAGCGCAAGGCCCAGATGGCCTCGAACCTTATGGTCGTGCTCTGTGGCGAGTCCGAGGCGCATCCCATCGTCAACGCTGGCTCGCTGTACTAGCAAAACCCCTCTTTTCGAGCGCATGAAGCGGCAGCAGCAAGCGCATGTGCTCGTCCTTCCTTTGACCTCGTGAGGTGAACATCATGATCGTTACCACAACATCTACTATCGACAACTACGAGATCGTTGAATACCTGGGCGTTGTTGCCGGTGAGGCCGTAATGGGCATCAACATGTTCCGCGATATGGGCGCAGGACTGCGCAACATGTTTGGCGGCCGCTCCGCTGGCTATGAGGAAGAGATGCAAGAGGCACGCGAAACGGTGCTTGCGGAGATGCAAGAGCGCGCCGAAGCGATGGGCGCGAACGCCGTGGTGGGCGCCTCGCTAGGTTACGAGACCTTTGAGGGCATGATCATGACCGTTGCCTCAGGCACGGCCGTGCGCATCCGCCGGCGTTAATGCCCTTGCCCCTCGGAGCATCGCCCGAGGATTCCCAAGGCATTCGTTTGTTCGCCCGGCCCCACCATAGGCCGGGCGGCACCCTCCTCCCCTTCCAATTGAGGTCACCATGGCACGCAAGCAATATCCCCTTCGTATCGATCCCGCCATTTGGGAGGCCGTGCAGCGCTGGGCTGATGATGAGATGCGCAGTGCCAACGGCCAGGTGGAGTGGATCTTGCGTGATGCCTTGCGGCGGGCAGGCCGCCTGCCCCGATCCAATGGGACGGCAGACCCTTCCGACGATCGTCCACCCGGAGATGAAGCGTGCTAACCTGCGCCAACGGCACCGGTGCACATGACTCGCAACGCCCACGCAAGATAGCAGGCATCTAAACCCGAGCGGCCCGCGCGCACCGCTGCGTTGACCCTGGACGTCCGTGCCATCAGCCCTTCCGGACGGCAAATGTCCGCACACGTGCTCAGCTCACACCCCAGCAACAAAAAAACTATGTCATTTCAGTACCTAATCGCGAGATTGCCGAGTAGACCCCCGATTCCGTGTAACAAAACCCCAGGTCACGGGAGTCCAGCTCAGCCGTCTATTCGACCTTTTTCAACGTACGCACTGAAATCGCACTATTTTTTTTCTACGAACACTCTATCGGTAGCGCGACAACCCCTCGCCCACGCCGTACCCACCGATACAAGCCAATCACAACGATAGGAGCATCATGGATACCATCCAAGCCAAGCCCATCCTCGAGGTTGCGCACTATCAGAAGCGCTATGGCAACAAAGTAGCCGTGCGTGACCTGTCCCTCGCCGTGGAGGCAGGTGACATCTATGGTTTTATCGGCCACAACGGCGCTGGTAAAACCACCCTTATCCGTTCCATCGTGGGTGTACAAGGCATCGACGGCGGTACCATCCGCGTCTGCGGCGCCGATGTGGCGAAGAGCCCGCTTGAGGCCAAGCGCCTCATCGCCTACGTGCCCGACAACCCCAACGTGTATGAGTTCATGACGGGCTTGCAGTACCTGACCTACATTGCCGACATCTTTGGCGTCGACGCCACCACGCGCCAGCGCCGCATTGGCGAGCTCGCCGAACGGCTTGACCTCACCGCAGCACTCGGCGACCCGGTGGGCACCTACTCGCACGGCATGCGCCAAAAGCTCGTGCTCATGAGCGCATTTGTGCACGAACCGCGTCTGCTGGTGCTCGACGAGCCCTTCGTGGGCCTCGACCCGGTGGCATCGCACGAGCTCAAGCGCATGCTCCACGAGCTGGCCGAACGTGGCAGCGCGGTCTTCTTCTCGTCGCACGTGCTCGAAGTGGTCGAGAAGCTATGCAACAAAGTCGCCATCATCCGTGCAGGCGAGCTCATGGCTGCCGGCCCCACCAACGAGGTCCGTGGCAATGAATCGCTTGAAGAGATCTTCCTCGATCTGGTTGAGAAGGAGGAGTAAGCGATGCATTCTTTCTTGTTGCTGCTGCGCGTACAGCTGCTCGCCCTGGCTAACTCGCTCATGCCACGTCGTCGCTCAGACTTCACAGGGCGCTCGCGGAAAGGACGCGTCATCCTCACGGTATTGGGTGGTGGCGTACTCGTACTGCTGTGCGTGTTTTACATGGGTGCTCTCGGATTGGGCCTTGCCGCCATCGGCCTTGGTGAGGCTATCCCCGCCTTTGCCGTGGTTGTGGGCGCCCTCGTAAGCGTTGCTTTCACCTTCCTCAAAGCCAATGGCACGCTTTTTGGTCTGGCCGACTTTGACCTGGTGATGTCGCTCCCCATCCCGCGTCGCACCGTTGTGGCCTCGCGTGTGGCCGCGCTCTACGCAAGTGCCGTCCTCATGGGAGCTGTCGCGGCATTGCCGCTCTGGGTGATTTACCTAGCGCTGGTCAACCTCTCAGCCTGGACAGTAATCTGCTGTGTGGCAAGCATCCTTTTAGCACCTGCCATCCCCACAAGCATTGCCACATTCCTCGCCTTTGGCGTTGCCGCGGTCTCCTCGCGCTTCCGCCATGCTAATCTCGCCTATGTGCTCGTTGCCCTCGTAGGTTTTTCTGTACTCATCATTGGTATTTACGGTTTCTCGTTTACCGCGGGCACGCAAACAGACGAGCAGACCTTCGCCATGATGAGCGGAGCACTCTCGGGCATCTCCGACGCCATCGCGGCTGCGTGGCCGCCTGCACGGCTCCTTGTTGCCGCCTGCGCGGGATCGCCCCTTGCCTTTGCGGGTTTCGTGAGCGTCTCGATTGTCATCCCAGCAATCGCGCTCGAGATTTTGCAACGCGGCTATCTCGCTATTAATAACAACCTCGGCGTCAAGGCATCGGGAGGTCTCTCGACGCACGACCTGCATCGCAAAAGTGCCGTTTCCTCCTCTGCCTTCAAAGCCATCATGTTTAAAGAGTATCGTGCGCTCCTGGGCATTCCTGCCTATGCCTTCAACTGCCTCTTTGGCTACCTGCTCATGATCATCATCGCGGTGGCGCTCTCGGTGGTAGGACTGCGCGACATTATTACCTCGGGAGCCATCGACGGCGTGGACATTTCGCCCTCACTTTTTGACACCATTGCCACGCAAATCATGAACCTGGTGCCGTGGCTCTTCCTCTTCTGTGGCATCGCCGCGCCAAGCGCCGCCTGCTCGCTTTCTATGGAAGGCTCAGGCGCCTGGATCATGGCAACGGCACCGGTGAGCGTACGCACCATATTGGGCGCCAAGCTCGCCGCTAACGCCATACCCGTAGCAGCAACGCTCGCCATCTCGAGCATCACCCTCGTGGTGTCCGGGCAGACCGACCTTTTGGGCGCGGCACAGATCCTAGTTTGCGGATTTGGCTGCTTCTACCTCATGGTTACCATCGGTCTTGCTCTCGACGCACACAACCCCAACTACAGCTGGACCTCGCCCAACGAGGTGGTGAAACGTGGCTTTCCCATTATGGTGACAGTCATTGGCGGCATGCTTTTGGTGTTTGGCGGAGGCGCCCTGTGCTGGTTTGTGATGGACGCCTTCGGTTTGGGAGCAGGCATTGCGCTCAACCTGGGAGCAGGCGTGCTGGGAGCACTGGCAGGTCAGCTCATCTTTGAGCATACGTGCCGGACAGTCACCTTTTATGTGAACTAACGATCAGATAGAGCAACCTGGCCGCGGTCGAGTGTCACAAGCACCTGGCCGCGGCAGCGAGCAACGCTCGATCGCGTCATGAAACGTGGTGTAGGGCCGTTCCCGTGGGCGGTAACCTCACACAGGCAAGCAGATAAGTATCATTTTATGCATGAGGGCCGGATGTCAACACACCCGGCCCTCATGCATATCTCGTTACGGGCGGCGGCGCCTGCGTGACAAGCTCACCACCAGCCATACCACCGCCGCCGCGGCAAGCCATCCTATAAGCGGCAGCCACGTATCGGTAATGCTCTGTATTACTGCCAACCAGTTGATATTGCGCGGCATGGTCTTGCCTCCTTTGGAATAACCATCGCCGGAGCACGCCGGGGCACGCGACAGCCCGTACCCAGCCTTCAGCCCCGCCCCTTACTCTTCGTGCGACAAATGCTCCTGGGCACCAGCGGGGATATCCTCCCAGGTCACTTCCTCCCACGAGGTCACGCCGCGCAGCATGAGCGTCTCAAGCCGCAGGTAGGCGCCATCACGAAGCTCGCGCTTAACGTCAAAGCCCAGCGTTTGCTCACGGCCCTCTGCATCTGCTGCCGGAAGCTCATAGTGGTACGGAAAATCGTTGTTGTTCTCGTCAGCCTTGGTGAGGCAGGCAGCGTCAACCTGTGCGTACCAGACCTCCGGGCTCATGAACACGCGATCATATCCCCACCACAGAGCTCCTGCAATCAAACCCAAAACAGCTAGCGACACAATCGCCTTGAACGCTCGCTTCATAGCAGTCCTCGCAATCCCCGGGGAGCGTTGAGATGCCCCCGGCATCGGCATGCCAGCAATCAGCATGAAATCTTTTCCGTAGCGCCTCACCTCGCGGAGCCTGTCAACGGCGTCGCGCCCCGCCGCCGGTGCCGCGCCGGCGCGCCAAGTCGCAGGCACAAGCACCGACAAGCTGCCTACACCGCGTGGCGTATGCGCACCGCGTCGCGCACAATGCCTTTGCTCATGAGATAGGTCACGGCAAAGTAACCGCCGTACGCCACGACAAAGATGAGCGCAGTAAACGCCACGGTGCCGGCGATATCAAAGCCGCCAAAGAGCTCCACCAAGCGAGTGATCACGTTGAGCGCCACCATCGAGTGGGCGATGCCCATCGCCAGCGGGAAGAGGAAGAAAATGGTCTGCTGTACCAGCGCTGAATGGCAGATGGTGCGCGTGGGGCAACCCAGCTCGGAAAGAATGCGGCTCGAGGGTGAAGCGTCGGCCACGCTTGAGAGCTGCTGGATGGTAAGAATCGCCGCGCATGCTAGCACCAGCACAAAGCCGATGTAGATGGCCAGATAGGAGATGAGGCCATTCATGGAGTCCACGCTCTCATAGGTGTTGGTGCGCGTGGCCTCAACGCCCCAGCCAGCCACGATGGCACCCGTGCTATCCGTCACATCGCCATATGTGCGGTGGGCCGACATATACGCGTCGCCCTCCTCAACGCTCACATCATCGGCGTAGTTGACCAGCAGATAACCGTAGTAGAGCGGCAGATTTGCCTCATCAACCAGGGCATCGGGCACCACGATCGTACCGGCATTCATGCCCATCATGGCATTTTGGAACACGCTGGCGTCCACGTTTACGGCATTAGAAACCGGATGCAGGGTATGCCCACCAAAATCAATGGCAACGCCCTCGCGCATCACCGCATCGTAAATGTCCAAAATCGAGCCACCCATGTCCGAAAGCAGCACATAGCCATCCGAACCCAGCTTGACCTCATCCATGCCACGAAAGCGCAGATAGGCGTTGTAGTCGCTTTCCTTCATAACCATAAGGCCCTGCGACGTGGGGTCGGCAGTTTCCGCCCCCTGGGGCAGCGGTTTATTCACTGCCTGGCACAGATCGGTCAACGTCACGAGCGGCCTCTCCGCACCGCGCGGCATGGAATCATAGGCATTTACCTGCAGATAATCGTCTGAAACGACACTGGGGTCAAAGGGCTCGCCAGCATGCTCGCCCTCCTGGATGGTGTCGGCATGACCCGCCGCGATCATATCCACAGGGGCAGTTGCTGCGGCGTACACCACGCCACTCTCCACGCCATCCTCTGCATCCCACTGTGCCTGGTTGGCATTGAGCTCGTCGATGTTTGCCGGGCTAAAGTACACCAAACAGCGCGTGTAATCCACCGGCGTGCCGCGCTCCACGCTTTCGTTCATCACGCTCGCCAACGACATGCCCGTGGTAACCGAGGTGATGGCCAAAAAGAGGATCATCGCAATCATTGCCATGGAGAAACTCACCGTGTTCACCTTGGCCGAAAGCTGGCGCAGCGTAACCATGTTGAGGCCGCGCCAATAGATGCCGCGCGTCGCCTGGAACGCCTTGAGCAAAAAGCCCGAGAGTCCGAAGAAGAACAGGATCGTGCCCACCACAACCGTGATGGTGGTGATGAGGAAGTTGGTCATGCCTTCGGGCGAACCATCGTAAGGCATGCCATCGCGGAGCAGCCGCACATAGGCGATGATGATCGCCACAAGGCCCACCACAAACACCACGGCGGCAAGCCAGGGATTGCGCGTTTTGATGGTCTCGTTTTTGCGGCTCGCGCTCATAAGGTCGATGATCTTTGCCTTGGCAACCACGCGCAGATTAAAAACAAGCGTCACCAAAAAGATGGCAACAAGGCAGCCCACGGTGATTACAAACGCGCCCAGCGAAAAGAAAAAGTGGAAGTTGGAAATCTGCGTTTTGAAGAGCGACGCCGTAAAGAAGACCATGAGCTGTGACAATGCCAGGCCGAGCACGATGCCCAACACGAGCGCCACCAGCGAAACAAACAGTGTCTCGAGCGCCATAATCAGCGCAACTTGTCCGCGGCCCATGCCGAGCACCTGGTAAAGACCAAATTCCTTCTTACGACGCTTCATGATGAAGTTGTTGGCGTAGACCATAAGAAAGCCCATCACAAAGGCCAAAAACACCGTCAGGCCCGAGATGATGCCGCCCAGGGTCTCGCCCATGCCGGCATTTTGCTCGGTGACTCCGGCAATGTCCACCTGCATGGAAATAGTGTTGAATGCATAGAACACGGTGACGGCAAGCGTGAGCGTAAGCAGGTAAACCAGGTAGTCCTTACCTGCGCGGCGCACGTTGCCCAGCGCAATTTTACAGAGCATCGGAGCCTTCACCGCCCATCATCGCCACAACTTCCATGATGCGCTCGAAAAACTCCTGGCGCGTCGAGGAGCCGCGACGAAGCTCGGTAAAGATGCGGCCATCGCGGATGAAGAGCACACGATGGGTGTAGCTGGCAGCAAAGCTGTCGTGCGTCACCATGAGCACCGTTGCCTTGTAGGTGGTATTCATGGCCTCAAAACTCTCAAGCAAAAGGCGCGCGTTCTTAGAGTCGAGGGCGCCCGTGGGCTCGTCCGCCATGATGATGGCGGGGTCGGTCACGAGGGCGCGGGCCGCGGCAACGCGCTGCTGCTGTCCGCCCGACATCTGGTAGGGATACTTGTCGAGTACCTGCGCAATACCCAGGCGCCCGGCAACCTCTTCCACGCGACGCACCACATCTTTTGCCGGCACGCGGCCAATGGTGAGCGGCAACGCAATGTTCTCGCGCGCCGTCAAGGTGTCGAGCAGGTTGGAATCCTGAAAAATGAAGCCCAGCTGCTCGCGGCGAAAGCGCGTGAGCTTGGCCGGCTTCAGGCGCGTAACATCGGCACCGTTTATCTCCACGGTGCCGCTTGTGACGCTGTCGATGGTGGAGACGCAATTGAGCAGCGTCGACTTACCCGAGCCCGAAGCACCCATAATGCCCACGAAGTCACCTTTACGCACGGTAAAAGACACGTCGGTGAGAGCGCGGGTGAGACTGCCACGAGCACCGTAGACCTTCTCGATATGCTGCACGTCAAGAACCGTGGGCTGCTGCGACTCCGAAGAAAATGCTGCGGAGGAGGCGTCCTGCGCACGGGCTTGCGCGATGGCGCTCGGCGCAGCCACGCGCATGTGCACGCCCGCCTTTGGTGCTGTCATATGCTCGTTTGCCATGGTTATATCCTTTCGTCAGGTTCTCCTGAAGGGGTAGGTCTGTTTAGCGGGTCGTGTTCCACAAAAGCCAAATCATACCGAGCGCAAGCGCGGCCATAATCACAATCCACACGACCATCTCCACCACAGACATCCCTGCCCGAACCACCGGATTGCGGTGCTCGGACATGGCGTTCTCGCGAGCATACGGGTTCGTGTAGGGACTTGTGCTGGGGGACTCCAGCTTGCATTCACGCGTTGGCGCAGTTGTATTCATGGTTTTCATGATCAACACCTCCGTATCCTATAGTGGCAGGCGGCCTTCCCCGCTACCATCGATTTGGCTTACAGATGGCTTTCGGTTTTGTAAGGTTGGCAATGCGCGGCGATCAAACCGGAAGCGCAGGCGTGCTTTCTAGGCTTGCAGGACCGCCGCACACATGGCTGGAGCGAACACGCCCCAGCGCAGAGAAGGGAGCTTTTGGTGAAAACGGTTCGCGTGGCAGCAGGTGTTATCTGCGCAAGCGACGGAACAGACAACGTTTTGGCCGTCCAACGCGGGTATGGCGCCATGCAGGGCCTCTGGGAATTTCCGGGCGGCAAAGTTGAGCGAGGCGAGACCGCAGCCGAAGCATGCCGCCGCGAGCTCATGGAAGAGCTGCAGGTGCGTGTAAGTGACCTGCACGACTTCTATACCGTAGAATACGACTACCCCGATTTTCACCTCTCCATGGACTGCTTTTTCTGCCACATTGAGGAGGGCGAGCCCGTGCCCTCTGATAAGCAGCAAGAGCTCCGCTGGGTATCGAGGCGCTCGCTCGCCACGCTTACCTGGATGCCTGCAGATAAGGGGCTCATCGAGGTGCTTGCAAAAAGCCACGAGGAGCCGAGGGCAAAAGGGGAAGCTGAAGGCTCGGGCGCAGATGGTGCTTCTGCCGATGCAAGCGATGGTGCTGGGGCCGCCAGCGCTGACGCGGGCGCCTCTGACGCCGCCAGTGCAAACCAATCCTCCAAACGCTCCAAACGGACACGACGCACGCGCAAAGGCGCCAAAAAGCACGTCGACCTGCTAGATGGCGTTGACACCTCACAGCTCACCGCCGCCGAGACCTCACTGGTAAGGCGCCGCGCGGCCGTGCGGAAGTCGATGGTGGGCAATAAACGCAAAGACACCAAGCCCGAGCTACTCGTACGCCAACGCCTACGCGCCGTAGGCCTCACTGGGTACCGCCTGCAATGGAAGCAGGTTCCTGGCTGCCCCGACATCGCTTTTCCTGGGCGCAAGATTGCCATCTTTGTTAACGGCTGCTTTTGGCATCGCTGTCCCAACTGCCATCCCCGCACGCCAAAGACCAACACGGCATTTTGGGAGGCAAAGTTTAAGCGCAACGTTGAACGTGATGCGGCAGCCATCCGCGAACTCACTGCGATGGGCTGGACACCCATCACCATTTGGGAGTGCGAGCTCAAGCGCGATGCCATCGATGCCACCATGGAGCGCGTAATTGAGGTGGTACGTGCCTCCGAGGTGCACACTGCTCGCAGGACGCACTCGACTCAACCCGATGCCGAGGCATAGCGCACGCCCTCCCGTGGTGCCCCATAAAGGGCAACGCGCTCAACGCCGGCAAAGGATCCGTGTTCAACCGTCGCGCTTCCCGTCCGTGCCCAATGTCTGCATAAAGCCATCACGAAGCGGCCATCCCGCCGCCACAAAACGCCCTCGCCCGTGCGCGCCCCTTATGCTCACACGCCCGTAAAATCGCCATGTGACCTGCGGGCTCACGAATGCTTCATGATGCCGTAAGAAAGTCTTTAGGTAAGCATCGGCATGGAAAATAAATACCGGGACATAATGAGGTCAGCGCAGGAGAAGCAGCACTCCTCGCGCGTATGGTACAGGTGGAGAGCGAGGAGGCCTCGCATGGTTTCTTCCCGAAATGCAGCAAGCACAGCTCGTGCCGTGCACTCATCCTCACATGCGATGCGACTATCCTTCCCCCCGACACAAAGATATCGCCTCCTCGGCTCCTCCACCACTCGGCTCACCGCAGACGCCGCGCCCGCGCCGCGCTCCATGAACCAGAGGACCAATCTTTTGCGCTCATGGAATACGCTCTCCGCGTTGCTCTGCGCACAGCCACGTGAGCATGCGGCGGCGTTTTAGCAAGGCGCTGTCACAGGCGTTGCACGCATAGCACCCGATACCTCCCCCGGTGCACACGATGCAACGCAGCCAGCGGCCTTGTCCTGGGGTCTTTTCTCCCCTTCCGCCCCAGACGCCGCCCCTTTAGGCGACTCGCAGAAAACCCGGCTCCTTGCGGACGCCGGGTTTTCTGCTTTCTGTTTGTTGTCACCCTTGGGCGCCTGCCGTCGGTACCGCCAGTGGCACCCAACGGCAGGCTCCCGAGCGTAAGCGCTACATCAGCTCGCACACACTCGCGGCAAACGCAACCGGATCTTCGGGCAAGATACCCTCCACCAGCAGCGCCTGATCGTACAGCAGGCCCGCATAGAGCTTGATCTTGTCGGTCGCGCCTTCCTCGTGCGCATGCACGAGTTTCTCGAACACCGGGTGCTTGGCGTTGAGCTCAAGCACGCGCTGCGCCTTCGGCACGCCGGGCAAATCGCCATCCGGACCCTGCTTGAGCACCTTTTCCATCTCAAGCGAGAGCGCGCCCTCGGTAGTGATGCACGCCGGCGCGTCGGTCAAGCGCGACGACACCGCCACCTTCTCGACCTTGTCGCCGAGCGCCTCCTTCATGGCCGCAAACAGATCTTCGTGCTCGCGCGTGGCCTCCTCGGCATCCTTCTTCTCATCCTCCGAAGCCAGGTCAAGGTCGCCCGCGGCAACGTTTTTAAACTCGAGCGTACGATCTTCGCGTTCGGGCTCGGCGCCATCTGCCTGAGCTTTCTCAGCCGCCTCGCGAGCGGCATCGTCCTCGTACACCTTGGGCAGGTCATGCGCCAGATAGGTGCGCATCGACTGGATGGTGAACTCGTCAACATCCTGCGTAAGCAGCAGCACGTCGTACCCGCGGCTCAGCACACCCGTTACCACCGGCATCTTGGCAATGCGCTCACGCGAGTCGCCCGCTGCGTAGTAGATGGCCTTCTGCCCCTCAGGCATAGCCGCAGCATATTCAGCGAGCGTGACCATCTTCTGCTCCTTGGCGCTCCAGAACAGCAAGAGGTCTGCCAGATCAGAAGCCTTGGCACCGTAGCTTGCGTAGATACCGTACTTAAGCCCGCGGCCAAAGTTCTCAAAGAACTTCTCATATGCCTCGCGGTCGTTATCGCGCATATCCTCAAGCTCAGCCGTGATCTTTTTCTCTACACGGCGGGCAATGGCGCGCAGCTGGCGGTCGTGCTGCAGCGTCTCACGCGAGATGTTGAGCGAGATGTCGGCGGAGTCTACCACGCCACGCACGAAGTTGTAGTAGTCGGGCAGGAGGTCGGCGCACTTCTCCATGATCATGACGTTGGAGCTGTAGAGCGCGAGGCCCTTTTCGTAGTTCTTGCTGTAGAGGTCAAAGGGGGCGCGGCCAGGAATGAACAAAAGCGCGTCGTATTCCAGCGTGCCTTCAGCGTGGAACGAGATGCTGCGCTGCGGATTCTCGAAATCGTGGAAGGTGCTCTTGTAGAACTCGTTGTAGTCCTCCTGGCTCACGTCGGAGGCGTGCTTTTTCCAGATGGGCGTCATGGAGTTGATGGTCTCGAGCTCCTGGTAGCTCTCGTATTCCGGCTTGTAATCGTCGCCGGCGTCGGCGGGGCGCTCCTTCTCGCGGCTCTTGGTGACCATCATCTGAATGGGATAGCGCACATAGTTGCTATAGCGATGCACGAGGTCTTTGAGCGCCCACTCAGAGAGATAGCGGTCGTAGTTCTCGCCCTCCTCGCCGTCGCGACCGGACTCGTTGTCGCGCAGGGTAAGGATGATGTCGGTGCCGTGGTGGCCGCGCTCCCCCGCCGTGATGGTGTAACCCTCAAGGCCGTCGCTCTCCCACACATGCGCTTCGTCCTCGCCATAGGCGCGGCTCACCACGCGAACATGCTTGGCTACCATAAACGCCGAATAGAAACCCACGCCAAACTGGCCAATGATATCGATGGCGTCACCCTGGCTTTCGGCGTTGGCCTCCTTGAACTCCTCGCTGCCCGAATGCGCAATGGTGCCCAGATTGCGCTCAAGCTCTTCCTCGGTCATGCCAATGCCGTTATCGGAGATGGTAATGGTACGAGCATCGCGGTCGAAGGCCAAGCGAATGGCAAGGTCGCCCTCCTCCAGCTGAACGCTGTCGTCGGACAAGCTCTTGAAGTTGAGCTTGTCAACGGCGTCGGAGGCGTTGGAAATGAGCTCGCGCAGGAAGATCTCTTTGTTGGTGTAAATCGAATTGATCATGAGGTCGAGCAGCTTTTTGCTCTCGGTTTTGAATTGACGCATAATCATTCGTCCTTTCGCCATCATAAAGGACGGGGCCACGCCCCGTCCTTTATTGCCGGGCACACCGCCCCATTCGGGACAACGGAGCCCTTCGTCAAGTCAATCGTATGATACATACCCATTATGACACTCATAAAACTTGAGCGAGAAAGACTTAGATTATTCTTCACGGCCAGCCTTATGCCCTTTCGCACAGAAAGACTCTGCTGCGACCAGCATGACCGTCGCATTTTTTTCGTAACTGTGGTCAAAAAGGTCGCCGAGTGTGTACTTTGGAGACGTCCCGAAACTCCCAGATGCGTCCCACCGAGCCCAAACAGAGCCCCGGGCGGCGTGTCGGGGCTCCAAATGGGCTCCACTGCGCCCAACGAGGCTTTGCATGGAGCATGGAAGTACACACTCGGCGACCTTTTTGACCATTACTCCTGAAAATTACCGCGCAGGCAGACGGTAGGGGCGGCTAGAGCGCACGAGCCATCCAGACATGCGGTTGCCCCTCGTCTTCGTAGTCAACGGGAGCAATGGCCTCAAAGCCCTCGTGAGCATAAAGCGCCTGCACATATTCTTGGGCATGCAGCTTCATCACGCGAGCACCAGCTGCGCGAGCAGCATCAAGCGCGGCACAGGTGAGAGCAGCAGCTATGCCCTGGCGTCGATATGCCGCAAGCACCGCCACGCGGCCAAGCAAAAATACCTGATCAGGAGCAATACCCTCTTCGAAATGGGATGCCGGCGCATGCGGAGCGCCAGGTGCGAGCGTATGCTCCAACGGCTCAGGAAATACGCGAGCACATCCCACGAGCACATCGTCCAAATAGGCAGTTAGGTGTATGCAGGCGGGGTCGTCATCCAGCGGCTCAAACTCATTTTCGTATCCCTGCTCGTCCATAAACACAGCACGGCGCACCGCAAAGGCATCGTCGCGCAGGCCCGTCTTGATTGTTACCGCCATGTGTCCTCCTACCATTCTGAGCTCTGCATGTATGCGCACCAGCCCACATGCACCAGCATTGTATCGAAGGTCAGGGGGCTCTCACGGCACATGACAAAAGAGCAGGGACACCAAGCACGCCCACGCAAGCAAACGACCACGGGCCCCAGGTGACCAGCCCCAGGCGAGCAGCTTGCAACGCAGCAACGAGCGGACATGAAACCACGCGCCCCGAGTGCGAGGGACCTTACAACAAACGGAGGCGGGCCGAGACCCGCCTCCGGATGGGAACTATAAGGTTGTCGCCAGCGACTAAGCGAGCAGCTCGCGCACGGCACGCTCGACGCCCGCGGCGTCCAGACCGTACTTGGCGAGCAGGTCCACCGCGGGGCCGGACTCGCCGAACACGTCCCCGACGCCGACCTTCCTCACCGGCACGGGGCACCTCTCGGCCAGGGCGTCGCACACCGCGCTGCCCAGGCCGCCGATCACGGAATGCTCCTCCGCGGTGACCACCTTGCCGGTCTTCGCGGCGGACGCGACCAGGGTCTCGGTGTCGAGCGGCTTCACGGTGTGCATGTTGATGACCTCGGCGCTGACGCCGTCGGCGGCGAGCGCCTCCGCCGCCTCGAGCGCGGCCTGGACCATGAGGCCACAGGCGACGATGGTCACGTCGGTGCCCTCGCGGAGCACCTTGGCGCGGCCGACCTCGAAGGTGTAGCCGGGCACGTCGTTGATCACCGGCACCGCCAGGCGGCCGAAGCGCATGTACACCGGGCCGTCCATCTCGTAGGCTGCGCGCACCGCGGCCTTGGCCTCGACGTCGTCGGAGGGCACGATGACCGTCATGCCCGGGATGGTGCGCATGAGCGCGATGTCCTCGTTGCACTGGTGCGTCGCGCCGTCCTCGCCCACGGAGATGCCGGCGTGGGTGGCGCCGATCTTCACGTTGAGGTGCGGGTAACCGATGGAGTTGCGCACCTGCTCGAACGCGCGGCCGGCGGCGAACATCGCGAAGGTGCTCGCGAAGGCGACGCGCCCCGTGGTGGCCACGCCGGCGGCCAGGCCCATCATGTTGCCCTCGGCGATGCCCGCGTCGAAGAAGCGCTCGGGGTAGGCAGCCTTGAACTTGCCCGTCTGGGTGGCGGCGGCCAGGTCGGCGTCGAAGACCACGAAGTCGTCGTGCTCGGCACCCAGCTCAACCAGCGCCTCGCCGTAGCTCTGGCGCGTAGCGACCTTTTTCACGTCTGCCATCGCTTAAGCCTCCTCACCAAGCTCGGCCATAGCCTGCTTGAACTCGTCGTCGTTGGGGGCCTTGCCGTGCCAGCCCACCTGGTTCTCCATGAACGAGACACCCTTGCCCTTCACGGTCTCGCAGACGATGCACGTCGGGGCGCCCTTGGTGGCGCGTGCCTCGGCGAACGCCGCGCGCAGCTGCGCCATGTCGTTGCCGTCGGCGACCTCGACCACGTGGAATTTGAAGGCGCGGAACTTGTCGGCGATGGGCATCGCGGAGTTGACCTCCTCGATGGAGCCGTCGATCTGCAGGCCGTTGTGGTCGACGATCACGCAGAGGTTGTCGAGCCCGTGGTTGCCCGCGAACATGGCGGCCTCCCACACCTGGCCCTCCTCGATCTCGCCGTCGCCCAGAAGCGCGTAGGTGCGGTAGTCGTCGCCCCAGTGCTTGGCAGCGAGCGCCATGCCCACGGCGGCCGAGATGCCCTGGCCAAGCGAACCCGTGGTCATGTCCACGCCCGGGGTGTCGTTCATGTTGGGATGCCCCTGCAGGTGGCTGCCGATGTGGCGGAGCGTCTCCAGGTCCTCCTTGGGGAAGTAGCCGCGCTCGGCCAGCGCCGCGTAGAGCGCGGGCGCGCAGTGGCCCTTCGAGAGCACGAAACGGTCGCGGCCGGCCTTGGCGGGGTCGGCGGGATCAACGTTCATCTCTTCGAAGTACAGGTAGGTGATGATGTCCGCCGCGCCGAGGGACCCACCCGGGTGTCCCGACTTCGCGGCGTGCGTGCCCACGATGACGCCCTTGCGGACCTCGTTGGCGATCGCCTTGAGCTGGTCGTCGCTCATGTGAGAAAGCCTCCTTGCTGCATGGAATCCAGACGGGCCGCCATGGCAGTCCGCCCCAAAACCGCTCGCTCATACCGATACGTCAGCATTGTAGCGAACCTTTAGCGCCCTTAAGGGCATGAGGCCGCGCTCCACGGCGCGGCCTCATGTATTTACTTACTGGACAGCGGTGACCTTTTTCCAGTCAGCCTCGAAACCGGCGAGGCCCTGGTCGGTGAGCGGGTGCTTCAGGCACTTCTTGAGCGCCGCGAACGGCACCGTGGCGATGTCGGCGCCGAGGAGGGCGGCCTGCGTCACATGGTTCGGGGTGCGTACCGAGGCGGTGATGATCTCCACCTTGTCATCAACGTTCTTGCCGGTCCAGTCGTAGTTCTTGATGCAGGTCACCACGTTGGCGAGCTGCTCGATACCGTCCTCGGCGATGTCGTCGAAGCGGCCCACGAAGGGCGAGATGTAGCGCGCGCCAGCGTTGGCGGCGAGGAGCGCCTGCGGCGCGGAGAACACAAGCGTCATGTTGACGCGGATGCCAGCGTCCGCGAGAGCACGGCAGGCGGCGAGGCCCTCGGCGCACACCGGGAGCTTCACTACGATGTTGGGGGCGAGGGCGGCAAGGCGCTTGCCCTCCTCGATCATGCCCTCGGCGGTGGTGGCGGTGGACTCGGCGGAGACGGGCAGTCCCTCGCAGAGCTCGGCGATCTTGAGCATGTGGGGCTCGAAGTCGGCCAGCTTGCCGCCCGTACGGGCGTAGAGCGTCGGATTGGTGGTGACGCCGGCGAGGCAGCCCCAGCTCTTGGCCTCGGCGATCTCGCCCAGGTCGGCGGTGTCGATGAAGAACTTCATGGTGAACGACCTTTCTTGTAGGTACTTACTCGTTAACACGAGGTGAGAAATCCGCGCTCGCATGCGCTCCGCGGCCCTCGCGCTCAGCTTACCAGACGCGCATGCCCTACGTACGGCATAACGCCTGATAGCATGTTAAGTTTTGACTATCCGGCAAGGCCAGCGTCAATGAGGGCGGCAATCTCCTCGGGATCGTTGGAGGCGCGCACCTTATCGCGGAAGTCGGCCTTCATGAGCATCACGGCAGCCTGGGAGAGCAGACGCAGATGCGTGGTGCCCGCCTCGCCCGCCGGCACAAAGAGAGCGAGCGCAATATCAACCGGCTGCTTGTCGAAGGAAGGCCACTCGACCTTGTGGGCAAGCTTCAGCACGGCAACGCCCGGGGTCTTGATGGCGTCGGTCTTGGCGTGCGGCACGGCGAAGCCGTCCTGCAGGCCGGTCTCGGCGATGGCCTCGCGGTCCATGAACCCCTGGTACACGGCCTCGACGTCGTCAGCGAAGCCCAGCTTGACGCCCTGCTCGGCCAGGTAGTGGAGGGCCTCCTCGCGCGAGGCCGCCTCGTAACCGATGGTGACCTGCTCGGAAGTGATGAACGCCATGTTTGCTCCTTTCGCATGCCGCCCGCAGGCGGCCTGTTTTGCTTGCGCGCGGACTCACACCGGCGCGCATCCACGGGTACCACGCAAGAGTGATACCCAAATGCCGGGGGCGCCGGCGTGGCGTCCCCGGCAAAAAGGGAATGCAGTGAAAACGTGCTTTAGGCCTCGAGCGCCTTCTCGATGCGCGTAGTAACACCCTTGAGGTTCAGGCCCACGATGTACTGCTTGATGGGGCGCTTGATGTGCTCGATCACAAAGCGGCGACCATCGATGTCCTGGGCAGCAAGGTTGCGATAGAGCTTCTCAATCTCGGCCTTGACCTCTTCGTCATTGAAGGCGTAGTGGCCCGAGATGTCGAGAATCTGAAGCGAGAGCTCCTTGTTGGCGAGGATGTCGTCAACCTGCAGGTTCACGTCGTCGCCCGTCATCCACTTGCGCCAACGCTCGGTCTTGATGGCCTTCACGAGCAGTGTGTTGTAGAGGTTCGAGGGGTCGTCGCACAGGCCGTTGTCAACAAGAATCTGCTCGGTCTCGCAGAGCTTGAGGTAAGCGCGGGTCTCCTCGGTGCCGTACTGCGGGGCAACGTTGGAAGCCGTCACGTGTGCCGGGATGTGCTCAAGCAGGGTGGCATCGTCGAGGTAATCGGCGTTGTGCTCCTTCAGGCCCACGCCGTAACGCTTTGCCATGTCGGCCAGCTCACGGGCGTTCTTGAAGTTGTAGTGACCAACCTGCTCCGTAAGGCGGGTAAGGGTGCCCGTCTGGCCTACGATGAAGGTGGGCATGGGGCAACCGCGGCTCTCGAGCTCGGGTTTAAGCTGAGAGATGAAGTCCTCGTACTTCTCGGTGGAGGTCAGGCCGCCATTGGTCTCCTCGGTGCCAACCTCGTAAGCAACCTCAGGAAGGTTGTGCTCGCGACGATACTGCTCAAGGTAGTCGATGAGCTCAACGGTGCGACGGAGCACCACGTCAAGCGGAATAACCTTACCAATCTGATAAGGATCCTTGGTGGGGTCGACCATAAGCAGATCGAAGCCGGCCTCCATGTCGGCCACAAACGACTTGCGGGCGAGCTCCATGGCCTCTTCCTCGGGCAGGTGCGCATTGCGCTCCTCGTCGCGCTGCCACGGACCGCCGTGATCGCGGCACAGATAGTACGGACCGGTGTAGCCCACCTCGTCAGCGACCTTCTTGATGTCGGCGGCAAAACGCGTCTGATCCCAACCGTTCACGTAGCCAGCGCCCATCTCGTCCATATCAACCTGGTTGCGCGAAGCGATGAACATGGGCGGAAAGTCCTCGTCGCGAGCCAGCTCAAACACGGCCTGGATGAGGTTGGGGCTCATGGGGCCAATGCCCACCATGGTTGCGTGGTCGCCGCTGTCCTGGAGCTTGAGCAGGCCCTGAACACATTGGCGGATGGTGAGGTTAGACATGTTACGTCAGTCCTTTCCCTACACGGCGCCCCTTAAGACACCGCGGCTCGAATGCATGCGATTGCGTTGTGCTTTAGGAAGGGGCGCGCCGCGCGAAGACCGTCGACGCGCCCAAAGAAACCTGAGGGTGATCCCTCGCGAAGCCGCTCTTAGGCCTTCTGGCTCGAAAGCTTCGGCTTCATGGCGATCAGGATGGCTGCGGCCACCACAGAGCCGATGACGATATCAAGGCAGAACAGCGGGATGTTGTTGGTAGCCAGTGCCACAATGAAGCCGCCGTGCGGGACGAAGCACTGGATGCCCTGGATAGCAGCGAGGCCAGCGCCCACCGCAGAACCAATGCAGATGCCCGGAAGGGTGTGCACGAGGTCCTTGACGGCGAAGGGAATGGCGCCCTCGGTGATGCCGATGCAGCCCATGAACAGGGCGGAGATGCCCATCTGACGATCAGCGTCGTCAAACTTGTTGCGGGCGATGAGTGCAGCAAGGCCGCAAGCAATAGGAGGAATAGCGACAGCTACGCGGAACATACCGTTAGGAGCATAGATCTGCTCGGCCATAAGAGCCATGGTGAAGGTGGAAGCCGTCTTGTTGATGGGGCCACCCATATCGAAAGCAGTCATAACGCCGATCACGAGGCCAAGCACGACGGCGGAGCCGCCCTGCAGGTTACCCAGCACGTCGATGAGCCAGCCCATGAAGATGGAGATCGGGGTAGCCAGGATATAGATGTAGAAGAGGCCGAGCACCAACGAGCTCAGAATAGGAATGATAAGGACGGGCATGATGGTCTGGATGGTGCTGTTGACCTTCCAGGTCTTCATCCACTTGACGAAGTAGCCCGCGCAGACCGCCATGATCATGGCGCCCAAGAAGCCGGTGGAAACGTCGGTACCGCCTACGTTAACCGGGTTGTTAACGAGGTAACCCAAGACAAAGCCGGGAGCAAGGCCGGGCTTACCCGCGATGGAGTACGCAATGTAAGCAGCCAAGACCGGGATCATCATGGCAATACCGGCGCTACCAATGGTGTTGAGGTTCTGGAAGAACGGGTTGGTAACGGTCATGCCCGCGTCGCCCGCTTCGCCGGTGGCCAGCGCGAACGCCAAGAACACACCGCCGATAACAACGACCGGGATGAAGTAGGACACGCCGGTGTTGAACGCGTTCAGCAGGGTCTTGCCAAAGTCAGCGAAGAGGCCCTTCTTCTGCGCACCGGATGCAGCAGCCTCGTCGGCCTTCTTGGCCATCTCAACCGCCTGGTCAATCACCTTGGCAGCGTCGGAAATGGCATCAGCAGTGCCCACCTTGAGGAAGCGATCCTCATCGCGCTTGGCGTCAAAGCGGTCGTCGCCTTCGATACCCACGTCGATGGCGTTAATCACGATGTCGGCGGAGTCAACGTCATCTTGGGAGAGCGGGTTCTCGATACCGAGACCACCCTGCGCCTCGACCTTGCAGTCGATGCCGCGCTTTTTGCACTCCTCCTCGATGGCGTTCTTCGCCATGTAGGTATGGGCGATGCCAACGGTGCATGCGCATACCGCAACGATCTTCATGGTGTCTCCTGTTCTCTTATCGATGAACATGTCGGGCACAGATGGGACCACCATGAGCCTCCGGAGCATCTCCCAGCGTTCTCCCCGGTGCCATTTGACAGCATCTATAATGCGCACTTCCCTCTCACAAAGGTAGCGTTCATCGGCAAAAGGCGAGGTAGACCGCTTATTCTTGGATTTTAGTAAAAGGGTTAACCAACTCTGAAACCACCGAAATCTCAAGAGTTTTCAAATGTCAAGTTTTTTCTTGAACGGTCGGCAAACGGCCGTCAGTATCATAATGATTCACATTTTCTTCACATTGCGATTTCATCGGTGGTATACATGACGGTAGCCGTGTTGCGCGCATGCGCACGGTACAATGATTCACATACATATTTTGCGTGTGCACATGCTGCACAGAGGGAGGCGCGCCGTGGAGAAAAGCCGGGTAACCATCACTGATATTGCCCGCGCGGCAGGCACCTCAACCGCAACGGTTTCAAATTACCTCAATGGAAAATGGGACAAGCTGGGAGAAAAAACGCGCACGCGCATCGCCACGGTGATTCACGACCTGGGCTATGTCCCCAACGCGCAGGCACAGGTGCTCACCGGTAAGCAGACCCACGTGATCGCCGTCCTCATTTTGGACAATTCCAATATCTGGGCAGGGCAAATCTTCCAAGGCATTGAGCAAGTGGCGCTTGAGTGTGGCTACCAGACGGTGATTTGCAACACCGACTTCAACACCCAAACCGAATCGCTCTGCGTAGAAAAGATGCTCTCGCTGGGCGTTGACGGCTTTATTGTGCAGCCCACCACCAACTTCAAGGCTATCAGCGACCGCATTCAACGCGCCGGAAAAGCTGTTGTGTTTTACGACTGCAACCCGTACAACCTTGCAAGCTCCTGGGTTAAAACCAACTTGTATGACGGTATTTACTCCGCTATCACCACCTGCGTGGAACACGGGTATCAAGACTTTGTCACCATCGGCGCGCGCCACGCCTCCATGCGTACCCGCATCGAGCGGCACGAGGGTTTTGCCGACGCCCTAGGTGCGCACGGCATCGGCTTTCAATACCTCGAGCTTTCACACACGGCACCCTCGGCGAGCGACCTCACCCGGCACTTCCAGCTCAAGCTCAACCCTGCACACAAGACGCTTATCTTTGTTGAGAACCAGTGGGCGCTCGCCCGTGTGTACCAGGCGCTTAAGCCCATGGCGCACCTTATTCCTAAGCAGATTGGCCTTTTGGGCATGAACAACCAAGATTGGACGGGCATTACCTCCCCGTCCATCTCAACCGTTGTGGAACCTGTGCGCGAAGTGGGCCGCCTTGCCTGCACAATGCTGCTCGATCAGCTGGAAAACGGCACGTCAAACGTACGGCAAGAGATTCTTAACTGCTCGGTTAACTGGCTGGAATCCACGTTGTAACAGTGGAGGCGCGTTGTAGCGGGGGCTATCATTCTGTAGACCGCTTAGCCATGCGCTCAACAATACCGTCAGCAACTGAATCATGTCTAAGCCCTCAGCCCTGAAGAAAGAAATCTCCTACCTCGTTTTTTTGACGTTGAACACGCTGTTTTGAGACCGCTCAACGTCAAAAAAACAAGGTAGTGAATTCGAAGAGTCTGCATGCCACACAGCTACGCCACAGGAGCGCTGCTATCGCGCAAGACCTGAGGGGGGCGTTTGCCAGTCTTGCCGGGGGAAGGTCACCGTGATGCACGTACCACTCCCCAGCTTACTTGCCATGTCGATGCTGGCACCATGGAAGGCCGCCGCATGCTTAACGATCGCCAGGCCCAAACCGGTGCCACCACGCGCCTTGGAACGGCTCTTGTCCACACGATAGAACCGCTCAAACACCTTGTCTTGCTCCTCGGGGGCGATGCCAATGCCGGTATCGACCACCATGATGTAGGGATGCATCTCAACATCAATGCCGCAAACCAAGGTGACCGAGCCGCCCGGCTGGTTATAGCGGATGGCGTTGGAGGCCAGATTGTAGGTAAGCTCATCGACCAGGCGCGGCACGCCAAACACCATAGAGGAGTGCAGGTCGAGCACCACCTCTACCTCGGCTTTCTTTGCCACCGGCTCCAAGCGCTGTGCCACCGTTTCGAGCGTGCGCGGCAAATCAACCGGCTCGCTCGACCCCAACACACTCGAAGCGTCATCGTTATCAGAACGCTCCGCCTCGTCGAGGTTCGAAAGGGTAAGGATGTCGTTCACCAGCGAGGTCAGCCGCCCCGCTTCGCGATAGATGCGACTGCCGAAGTCGCGCACATCGGCATCATCGGCCACCATACCGCTCGAGATAAGCTCCGCATACCCCGAGATAGCCGTAAGCGGCGTTTTTAGTTCATGCGTGATATTGGCCGTGAACTCCCGGCGCATGCGATCGTTGTCGGCAAGCACACGCATCTGACGTTTGAGCTCTTGGCGCTGGCTTTCGATGCGCTCCAACATGGGCACCATCTCGGAATATGCGTTGTCCATCGTGTGCTTGGGGTGGTCGAGGTCCACGTCAAGCAGAGGTGCGATGATGGCGCGCGACTCGCGGCGCGCTGCAAAAAACGACACCACAGACACCAGGGCGGCCAGCAGAAGGAGCGGCACTAAAAACGTGGCAAGAAGCGCCAAAAAACCAGTCTGCGCCTGCGAGAGTCGCACCACGCACCCGTCGTCCAGACGAACCGCCTCGTAGAGCATGACCTCGCCTAAGGTGGACGAAGAGCGCTCGGAAGAACCATGGCCCTTCTCAACGGCCTCCATAAATTCTGGCCGCTCAGCGTGGTTTTCCATCTCATCCGGAGCTTCTTCGCTGTCGTACACCACGTTGCCGCCGGAACCGATGAGTGTCACGCGTTTGGAATCGAGCGGCATCTGCTCAAGCAGCGAGACATCATCGGTGGACACGTTGAGCGCCGCCGCCACAATCTCTGTTTCGTCGTAGAGCTCGTCTTTAAGGGCGCTCGCAAGGTTTCCCTGCAAAAGCGCAGTGCCTGCGATGATGAAGACCACGATAGCGATAAGGGCAACGGAGAACACCGTGCCAAACACGCGCCGCGAAAGGGATTGTTTTCCTCCGATGGGGCTCATGGATATCACACGGCACTATCGGCAAAGCGATAGCCTACGCCACGCACCGTCTCGATGCAGCTCGAATGCTCCCCCAGCTTCTGACGAAGCGTCTGCACGTGCACGTCAACCGTGCGCGAGCCGCCGTCAAAATCCCAGCCCCACACGCTCTGCAGCAGCGCCTCGCGTGAAAACACCACGCCGGGCTTGCGCATAAGGAACTCCAAGAGATCAAATTCGCGCAGGGTTAGTTTGACCTCTTCCCCGTCCACCGTTACACGACGATGGCTGGGCGAAAGCACAATGCCACCAGCCGAGAGCACGTCGCTTGTCTTCTTGGTCATGCCACCACGGCGCAGCAATGCCCGGCAGCGGCTTGTGAGCTCCATGAGCGAGAACGGCTTGGTGAGGTAATCATCCGCACCCCCATCGAGGGCAACCACTTTATCGAGCTCGGTATCCTTTGCCGTGAGCATCATGATGGGCACGGTGGCAGTTTCTTGGTCGGCGCGCAGGCGGCGCAAAATCTCAAGACCGTCAGTATCGGGCAGCATGATGTCGAGCAGCACAGCATCGGGCACACGACGCGCCACCGCCGCTTTGAACTCGCTATCGCACGAAAAGCCTTCGGCCTCAATACCCTGCTGGTGCAGGGCATACAAGGTGAGGCCGCGAATGTTGTCGTCGTCCTCAACGTAGTAAATCATCGAACAGCCTCGCTCATTTCTAGGAGTTCCCGTCATGAAACCGTCCCCATCATACACCGCATGCCCGGACAGCACAGGGCGGCCCGGGCATGGAGACGATACGAAACAGTCAGCTAGGCATATCCCATGGGGACGCTGGAACATACCCGCCTGCAATAATCGCCAGCGGCGCCACCATCAGCCAAAGCGGCCGGTGAGATAGTCAGAGGTGCGCTTATCCTTTGGAGCGCTGAAGAGCTCCTGAGTGGGAGCATGTTCAACCAGCTCGCCCAGCAAGAAGAATGCCACCGAATCGGAAATGCGCGATGCCTGCTGCATATTGTGGGTAACCACAACAAGCGTGTAGTGCTCTTTGAGCTCTACGGCAAGCTGCTCAATCATCAAAGTAGAAACCGGATCGAGCGCCGAGGTGGGCTCGTCCATCAGGAGCACCTTGGGCTTCACCGCAATGGCGCGCGCGATGCACATACGCTGCTGTTGGCCGCCGGAAAGACCCAGGCCCGATTGCTTCAGCTTGTCCTTCACTTCGTCCCACAAAGCAGCACGCCTGAGCGACTGTTCCACAATCTCGTCGAGTTCCGAGCGATTTTTGATACCCAGGCCACGCGGACCGTACGCCACGTTGTCGTAGATGCTCATGGGGAAGGGATTGGGGCGCTGAAACACCATGCCCACCTGCTGGCGCAGGCGCGTCACGTTGTAGTCCTGGTAGATATCCTCACCATCGAGGGTGATTTTTCCCTCGATGCGGCAGTCCTTGACCATATCGTTCATGCGGTTGAAGCAGCGCAGCAGCGTGGACTTGCCGCAGCCCGAGGGGCCAATGAACGAGGTGATCTCGCGGTCGCGGATGTCAATCGAGACATCCTTGAGCGCGTGATGGTCGCCGTAATACAAATCGAGGTGGTCTACGTCGAGCACCACCGGATGATCGGACGTGGGCTGTACAGACACCTCACCCATCTCGGCAGCACGAGCCGCCGCAACCGCATCCATCCATTCCTGATTTGCTGAAGTCACGCTACGAGCCTCCTCGCAAGAATACCAATGAGCGCAACTGATGGTATCGGGCGCGTTTCATGCGGCTGAAAACGCATTGTCAAGAGCCTGTAAGGGCAGGCATGTGCGCTGGTAAACGCGTAGTATGGACGCGCGCCGCAAGCGGGCGTTAGGCACTGGGCACCGCGTTTTCTCCACCCGTTCCGGGTGTAAGGGGCAAAACTACCTACACCGGCAGCGTGATGGTAAAAACCGTCTCCTCCGGCGATGAGGTGCAGGTGATGGTGCCACCGTGCGCCGTTACAATCTCCTTGGCGATAGCAAGCCCCAGGCCCGCACCGCCGCGGTTGGTGGCACGCGCGGCATCCAAACGATAGAACTTCTCAAAGATTACGTTGAGCTTTGCCGCCGGAATGGGGTCACCCTGGTTGGAGAAACGAATGGTGACAATGCTCTCCGTACGCTCAGCGCTGATGGTGATCGTAGAGCCCTCGTAGCTATAGGCGATGGCGTTTTTCATAACGTTATTGAACACGCGCGCCATCTTGTCGCCATCCACCAGCACCACAAGACCTGCCGGCACGTCAATCTGCGCCGCCTTGTGCTGCTCGGTAAGCTGAGGATAAAACTCATCCGCCACCTGCGAGAGCAACAGGTTGAGGTCCACATAGCCGCGCGTGAGCACAATGTCATGAAAGTCGAATCGTGTGATGTCAAAAAACTCCTCGATGAGGGCATCAAGCCGATGCGCCTTCTCAAGGGCAATTCCCGTAAAATGCGCCCGCTGCTCAACGGGCAAATCAGGCGCCTCTTCCAAAAGCGAGAGATAGCCCACCACCGAGGCCAGCGGCGTCTTGAGGTCATGCGCCAAGTAGGTAACCAAATCGTCCTTGCGACGAGCCTCGTCGCGCAGGGCCTGCGCAGCCATGCGCTCGCGCTCGCGCACCCGGTTGAGCGCCGCCTCCACCTCAAGATAGTCACCGTCAAGGTCATCCCAATCGTCGGGCCGCTCAATAAGGCGCTCCACCATATGCTTCGCAATATCCTGGTCCGCCTGCTCGCGGCCATGGGCAAGGCCCCGCTCATACATCTTGTGCCCCGCAAAGTAGGCGCTGCACACCGCCGCCGCAAGCAAAAAGCCGCAGAACATAAAGATGTAATCGAGGCCAAACACCAACGGGCCGTTGAGATTGTCGGCAATCACACCACCAGCAAAGAGCACCAAGAGCCAGGCGGTGCCGCCCAGCACCACGCAGCGGCGCACATTGGCAAACCGGTCCACGAGGATGTATCCCAAGAAGAGCGCGCAGGCAAACAAAACAAAGTGTTCGATGCCCAGAAGCATCACCAGCAGCACAAAGAGCAAGGCCACCGACACCACGCGGCTATCGAGCACGCGGGAGATCCGCTCTTTGAGCTCTGCGTTGGCATCGGGCGAGCCGGATGTCATAGATTCGCCTGCCGTGCTGGACGCGTCAGAGACGAAGGACGGCTCATGGGGCTGCGACACATCGCCCGCTTCTGATGCAACATAGGTTGCGCCCACACCGGGCGTCCAAGAAGGATACACGCCTGTCGCAACCTGGGATTGCGACACCTGCGACTCAGCCTGGTCAGAAGCTTCCGTCTGAACATCATTGGGCAAACCCGTGAGCGGGTTGACCGGCGCATGAGCCTTTTGCTGACGCGCAGCCTTCTTCATCTGCACCACCATCCCATCTCTGAAAATGCCCCGGGCAAGCGGCGCTCGCCCATCGGTCTGTCTTCACAGTATAGGAAGGCCCTCATACGCCACAACGAAAGACTTGCTTAAGCTTGGACGCCCCCTCATCGCCGATGTACTACATTTCGGTCACAATTGGGCCTTTTTCTGACCGAAAAGTAGCGCATCGATGAATGCATGGGGCTCGTTGCATGCGCAACAGCGCACCTAGCTACTCAATGGTGTAGCCCACACCCCAGATGTTTTTGATGAAGCGAGGACTTTGAGCATCGTCGCCAATCTTTTCGCGCAGGTGCCGAATGTGCACCATGACGGTGTTGTTTGAGGTCGACATAAACTCCTCGTGCCACACGGCACGGAAAAGCTCCTCCACGGGCACCACTTTGCCGCGATGCTCCACCAAATAGAGCAAAATCGCGTATTCGAGCGGCGTGGTGCGCACCGGCTTTTCATCCACCGTCACCGAACGCGCATCGCGGTTGATGGTAAGGCCGTTTACCGAGAGCAGGTTGGTGTCCTCCGCCGCGGCGCGCGTTCCATAGCTGGTGTAGCGCCTCAACTGCGCCTTTACGCGGGCAACAAGCTCCAGCGGGCGGAAAGGCTTTACCACATAGTCGTCGGCACCCAGCGAAAGGCCCTCAATCTTATCGGTCTGCGAATCGCGCGCGGTAAGCATGATCACGGGATACGTGTGCTCGGCGCGGATAGTGCGCAGCAGCTCAAAGCCGTCGATATCGGGCAGCATGATATCGAGCACCGCGAGGTCAAACTCAGAGGTGAGGATGGCGCGGGCCGCCTCGGCACCCGTATAGGCAAGGGTCACGTTGTACCCTTCGTTCCGCAAATAGATGCCCACGAGATCGGTGATGGCGCGTTCATCGTCAACCACCAAGATCCTTGTGTCCATGCAAAGTCCCCCTTGCCGCTCACCCCATACGCTTGGCCTAGATTTCGAGAGATGCACCGCCGCACACGTGCGGCCAGCGCATCCGACTCGCAACGCCCAATAGGCATGGGTATACTCATGCCAGCGTACCCGTTTTTGCGCTCTTGCACACTCAAGAACAGAAAGCATGCCATCATGAATGCTCTTTTGCGCCATCTTGTTACACACCTCAAGCGCTCGCGCGTAGGGGTAGCGTGCTGCGTGCTGGCATGGGTTCTTGCCCTGGGACTCTGCCCCGTGCCCGCAGCGGCAGAAGTGCGTATGGCCGATGAGGTGTGTGGTGTTGCCGCGTTTGACCGCGGCCTGGCCGAGACCGACTTGCCCGATATCTCCGCCCCAAGTGCCATTGTGGTCACCCCTGATGGACGCACATGGTATGAGCGTGATGCCAACGCACCGCGCAAGATTGCCTCACTCACCAAAATCATGACAGCGATTGTTGCCCTCGAGCATGCCGAGAGCGACACCATCATCACTGTTGACCAAGCAGCCGCTACCGTGGGCGAGTCATCCGCTGGCTTGCGCGAGGGCGACACGCTCACCTTGGAAGATGCCTTGAAGGCGCTTCTCATCCCTTCGGGCAACGATGCTGCCATGGCCATTGCCACGAGCGTGGGCGCCCTCATCGACCCAGCATCGCCCGACCCATATGCCACCTTTGTCGCCGCCATGAACAACAAGGCCACCGAGCTGGGTTGCCAAGACACACTCTTTGAAAACCCCCACGGTCTGGATTTTGACGCATGGACGGGCAACCTCCACAGCACTGCACGCGATGTAGCCACCATGGCTGTCTACGCCATGCAAAACGACCTCTTTCGCACCACGGCGACGCTCGGCGCGTGCGATATTCCCGTAACCTCGGCCGACGGCAGCGAGCGCACCGTGCACCTGCGTGAGACAAACGCGCTTTTGGGCAGCGAGGGCAATTTGGGCATCAAAACGGGAACCACCTACGAGGCCGGGCTCTGCTTTGCAGGCGCGTTTGACGATGCAACAGATGGCGAGGTCATCACTGTTGTACTTGGATGTACCGAAGGCGCCCCCGATGCCCCTGATCCGCGGTTTACCGACACGCTTACCTTGCTGCACTGGTGGCGCGAGCACCAGGTGGAAGCACCCGCAGTACGATCAGAGCAGGTGACGATGGACGGCACGCCCATAGCAGCACGTGTTTCGCACGCCGGTTGGACGGACAAAACGGTTGACGTGGTCGCAGAAGACCCCCAACAGGTGCTCCGGTACTGCGACCTTGCCGAGCCTGTTGAGCTATCCTTTGACCTGCCAGCCTGCCACGGCGATGTTGAGCCGGGTGAAGTGTTGGGCAGCCTTACCTACACGCAAGACGCGACTACGCTCGGCACTGTTAAGCTCGTGGCAGCAGAGCGCGTGGAAGTCCCGGATCCTTTTACCTGGCTACTCGTGCAGCTCGACCGACTGGTGCGCCTCTTTACCGGCGAGCCCAGCACGGCGCCCACCCAAGAGTTGGCCGAAGCCCCCGCCACCCACGGTGCCGTGGGTGCAGCGACAGGCGCTGACGCGACGACTGTGTGATTGCAGCACCGGTTGTGGGGCAATTTGACGTTTGCCCACCTGATATGCTGGATGAGCATACCGTCACCGGCGTCGCTGTGCGGTCGCTCGTATGACCTGCAGCCGCGATGTTGTTGCGGCGTCCGCCCACCTATCCCAGCATCGTGCGGGCATTCTCCCAAGCAGCTTGCAGAATGCGAGCAGGATCCTCGCCAGTTCGCTCTGCACGATCGCGAGCAAGGGCATCGGCCGTAAGCGCAATGAGCGCAGGCTCGCACTCCATGCCGCGCAGGGGCTCGGGCGCCATGTAGGGGCAATCGGTCTCAAAGAGAATGCGGTCAAGCGGCGTTGCGGCAAATGCCTCGCGAACCGCCTCGTTACTCTTGAAGGTGGCAGCACCTCCGTAGGCAATAGAGCAGCCGAGTTCCACAAAGCGCTCCATGGTGGCACGGTCCTCACCAAAACAGTGCAGCACGCACCCCGCCTGGGGAAGCCCTACCTCCGTAAGCACGCGATAGGCATCCGCGTGCGCCTCGCGGGTCTCGTCGCCGGCATCGTTGCGCAAATGAAGTTCCACCGGCACGTTGCGCGTACATGCCAACTCAAGCTGGCGCGCCATGACATCCATCTGCATATCGTGCGGGGCAGCCTCGATATCGTCGTCCGCGTCAAAGTGATAATCCAAGCCAATCTCGCCCACGCCACGGCATAGCGGGTCGCTCAGAGCCTCAACCACCTGTTCGTGCACCGCATCCGTATAATCGGGCGCACCGTAAGGATGCACACCCGCCAGGTAACCAATACGCTCAAACAGCTTGGGCTCTGCGCGGCGCTCATCGACAACACCTGCTCGAATACCCTGCGCAAGCTGCTCACGTGCCTCAGCAATCCACCCAAGAAGCTGCTCATGGAAGGTCGCCGCCGTAGCAGCCACACGAACATCGGCCACGGGGTCCCAAATGGTGGTGAGCGCGCCCACGCCGGCTGCCGCCGCGCGCGCAAGGGCGTAGGCGGGCTCAACCTTCCAAAAGCTCATGAGGTGCGCATGCGTATCGGCCAGGGGGCGGGCGGGCGCAGGGAGCTCCGTGGGCACACCCTTCTTGAGATAGGTAAGCTCCAGGTGGCGCTCGCTCGGCACATCAAGGCCGGCCCGAGTCTCAACGAGGGCAATTTGGCCTGTAGAACCTTTGCGTTTACTCACGCCCTGCACCTCCTTGATGGCCCTCCTGCTCCTCCAAAGCATGCGTGAGCGCCAGGAAGGTATCGCGCGAGAGCGTCTCGGCACGCGCCGTTGGCGCTACACCCGCCGCGGCAAAAGCGCGGTCGAGCAACTCTTTGTCAAACCCGTTGGCGCTCATGGAATTACGGATAGTCTTGCGGCGCTGCGCGAAGGCGGCCTCCACCACCTGCGCCACCGTATCAGGCGCGGGCGCATCGGCGGGAGCATCCACGCGGTCGATACGCACCACGGCCGAATCTACGTGCGGCGCCGGCATAAAGCAGCGCGGAGGCACTTCAAAACGGCCCGTTACCTCGCCATAGAGCGAAAGCTTTACCGTGTAGGCGCCGTACGCTTTGGTGCCCGGCTGCGCAGCAATACGATCGGCCACCTCTTTTTGAACCATCACCACCGCCGCGGTAAGCGAGGGCATATGTTCAAAAAACTCAAGGATGATGGTTGCTGCCACGTTGTACGGCAGATTCGCCACGAGCATGGTGGGCTCCGAACCACCCACCTCTACCACGCGCTCGAGCGGCACCTTGAGGGCATCACCCATGATGTAGCGGAAGTTGGGGTGGTCGATCTCGTGCGCGTGGAGCACCGGTTCGAGCTCGCTATCCATCTCGATCGCAGTCACGTGCGCCGCCTCTTGCACGAGCGCGAGCGAAAGCGTGCCAATACCCGGCCCCACTTCGAGCACATGCTCGGTACCCGTAAGAGCGGCAAGCTCCATGATGTGCTCGATGACATGGTTGTCAACGAGGAAGTTCTGGCCCAAGCGGTGCTTGGTGGCAAGGCCAAATTCATTGAGCAGATCGCGCGTAGCAGAGAGATTTGCAAGCGGAGAGGTCGTCAAGGAGGGCTCCTATCTGTCGTGGGCTCCCAGCGCCGGCGGGGTGCATGGTCCGGCCCGAGAGCTCCTATCGGCCACGGACTCCGGGCGGCGGTGGATTGTATGGCCCGGCGCTTGGACGGTCCTCGCCCGGGCGGCGATGCCGCCCGGGCTGCGGAACGCGCGACGGGCCATACAATCCACCGCCTGCGTAACGCGGCCGTACTCGCAGAGGATTGGGACGAGGCTGAGAGCGGAACTCACGTCACATCAGCCGTGCTCCCAGTTAGGACGAACTCGGGTGCCCGGGGAAGCCGCTAGTCGGTGAGGCGGGGGAAGAGGGCAGACCCCTTTTCCACCGCGGCACCGCCAGCGAGGCCACCCCAAACGCAGGCGGCGGCGAGGTCGTTCGTAGGCTCAACCGGCAGCGAGAGACGGCGACGCACTTCGGCCGAGATGTTCGGCATAAAGGGCTCGTACAGCTCTGCCGCGATGCGGATAACCTCAAGCAAGTTCCAGATAACCTGCGCAAGCTCGTCGGCGCGGGCAGGATCCTTGGCAAGCGCCCAGGGCGCCATGTCCTCGATGTAGTGGTTTGCTGCCGAAACAATGGAGAGCACCTCCGCCGCCGCAGCGGTGTAGTCAAACTGCTCCATGTGCTTGGCATAGCGCTCAACGATGCCGTCGCAGGCGTCTTTCAGCGGCGAGGGATCGTTGTAGTTGGCGGGACGCACCGGCGAGCATCCGTCAAAGTACTTCGCACTCATGTTGAGCGTGCGGCTTACCAGGTTGCCCCAGCTGTTGGCAAGGTCGGCGTTGTAAACCTGACGCATGCGGCCCCACGAAATGGGCGCATCCGTGCCGTGCACCACGTCGCTCATGAAGTAGTAGCGGTACGCCTCAACACCTAGAAGGTCGACAACCTCTTCGGGAGCAATCACGTTACCGCGGCTCTTACTCATCTTCTCAACCTTGCCCGTCTCCTCGTTGCGCACGGTCAGAAAGCCGTGCACAAACACGCGCTCGGGCAAAGGAAGTCCAGCGGCCATGAGCAGCGCCGGCCAGATAACACAGTGGAAGCGAATGATGTCCTTGCCCACCACATGCACCTGCGCAGGCCAACGGAAGGCCAGCTCATCGGCAGCTTCGTCGCCCTCGGCACCATAGCCCACGGCCGAGAGGTAGTTGATGAGGGCATCCACCCACACATAGGCAACGTGCTTCTCGTCAAAGGGGAACGGCACGCCCCAATCAAACGTGGAGCGGCTAATGGAAAGATCCTTGAGGCCGCCCTTCACAAACGAGATCACTTCGTTGCGGCGCGTCTCGGGCTGAATGAAGTCGGGGTGCGCCTCGTAGAAGTCAAGCAGCGGCTGCTGGAAGGCAGAAAGCTTGAAGAACCAGCTCTCCTCCTTGATGCGCTCGAGCGGACGATCACAATCCGGGCACATCGGATGCTCGGGGTCGGCCGGCGCCTCGCCCGCTGCCACGCGCTCTTCCTCGTGGTGGTGCACCTGAGTCTCGGTGAAATACGTCTCGTCGGGGCGGCAATACCAGCCATCATAGGCATCTTTGTAGATATAGCCGTTGTCGAGGAGCGTCTGCAAAAACTTCTGCACACCTGCAATGTGACGGGGCTGTGTGGTGCGGATGAAGTCGTCATTGGAGATGTCGAGCGTCTTCCACAAGTCGCGGAATGCCGGCTCCATGGAGTCGCACCACGCCTGCGGGGAGTCAAACCCATTTTTCTCGGCGGCCTCGGCCACCTTCTCGCCGTGCTCGTCCATGCCGGTGAGGAATTTCACATCACGGCCGCATGCACGCTGGAACCGCGCCTGAACGTCGGCAAGCACCGTGCAATACGCCGTGCCCAGATGCGGCCTGGCGTTGACGTAATAGATGGGCGTCGTGATGTAGAAGGAAGGTTTCGTATGCTCCATGGTGGCACGATCCTCTTCTGGTCGAGCGTTATTGGGATGGGGCATCGCGCAAGAGCGCGATTCAGCAGGCACGTTGCCCGTGAATCCTTAAGCTCAAACGAGATGCACAACCTGCCATTTTAGCGTAAACCCATCGCGCCTGCCGCAGAGCGCGCAGAGGGGAGAGCTGAGGCAAACGAGAGCATGGGAATGCATGCCGCGTTGGCGTAGGCGCGCTCAGGCTCTAAGCCATGCGTTGCCTTAGCCTTGCAGCTCAAGCACTAGGTGGTACACGTCGCGGCGCCGGCGCGAGTAGCGCTGGGAAAGACGCTTGGCAATGCCGCTTGCCGGCTCACCGGCAGCGAGTGCCTCTGCAACGTCACGGCGGAGCGCCTCATCGGGGTCTTCCGCCGCAACGGGCAAAACAACATCCTCGTCGGCCGACGGTGGCGCTACCACCACAACCATCTCGCCCCGCAGCTCGCCCCGCTCATGCACAAGCTCGGCAAGCTCAACTGCCTCGGCGCGAAGCACCTCTTCATGCAACTTAGTGAGCTCGCGACAAAGCGCCACCACACGCCCTGAGAAAACAGCAGCTATGGTGTCAAGCGTTGATGCGACCCGATGCGGAGACTCATAGAACACAAGCGCCCCCGGCACCGTAGCCAGCCGCTCAAGGCGGCGCTGACGCTCCCCCGTCTTGCGCGGCAAAAAGCCCTCAAAGAAAAAATGATCGCAGGCAATACCCGATGCCACTAGCGCCGTCACACATGCCGAGGGCCCCGGAATAACATCAACGGGCACATCCGCTTCACGCGCAGCATCAACGAGCACCTGCCCCGGATCAGAAATTGCCGGCATACCGGCGTCAGACGCAAACGCAATGCGCTCGCCCGCCTGCATGCGTGAGATAAGATCGGGCGTACGCGCGGCAATCACATGCTCATCAAGCCGCATGAGCGGCTTGGAAATACCCGCATGGGCGAGCAGCTTCGCGGTGACGCGCGTGTCTTCACAACAGATAAGGTCCGCCGCGGCAAAGGTTTGCGCGGCGCGAGGTGAAAAATCGCCCAGGTTGCCAATGGGCGTACCCACTACCGAAAGCCCGCCTCCCGCGGAAGCGATACCTGCCGCATCCAGCGCCATACCAGCTGTATTCTCCCCCATCGCCACTCCATCAATCGAGCATGGCGCGCTCAAGCGTGCCTAACGCCACGCGCGCATCCCACGCCGCAATGCGGCGCTCCGTCTTCCACGTTTGGAAAAACCAACCGCGCGCTTTGGCGAATGATGCCATCTGGTTGGCGATGAACACACGCTCGTAAGCCGCACGGCCCTCGGGCGTTACTGAGGCGTTGGAGAACACCGCTGCGCCCGACCACTCTCCCACGATGACGGGGAACCCCGCATGCCTACCTTCGTCGATGAGGCGTCGGTTGCGGGCAATAGCGCGTGAGAGGCCATGCGGGCTCGTGATGTCCTGAGCATTTGCATCGCGATAGTGATAGAGGTGAATGTCCATGCACACACCGTCGTACTGCTTGCCCCGCATAAAATGCTTCCAGGCATCCGGGTGGCCCGAGGCAGAAAACACCACGAGCTTGTCCGGAGCCATGTACGCCCGCAGGAGCTCATAGGCATCGCGGTAGAAATTGCGCAGGTAGTGGCTGGGGATACCCTCAGTCATAGAGAAGAGGTTCTTGCGCACACTCATGATGGGCGAGTCAAGAAGCTCGATACCCAGAAGAACATCGCTGGAGCCGTAACGAGCAGCGAGGCGCTCGAGCGTGCTCAGGGCAATATGCCGACCGTTCGTGGACGAATGCCAGTCCGCGGCTGCATGCAATGCCGCAGCGGGATCGTTGGAATCCCCCTGGCCGCCCGGTACAGTGGCAAGATCGAGGAGGACCATCATGTGGTACTTTTCCGACCACTCAAATGCACGGTCGATATAGTCCACCACAGGAATGTGAACCTCTGCATCGCCCTGCGAGCCAAAGGCATACCACGGAACCGGCAGGCGCACCGCGTTGAGCCCCACCGCCGCCATCCGGCGAAAATCGTCCTCGGAGATGAAGGTCTCGTAGTGCTGGCGAATATGCTCGTTGTACACCGTCGCACCCAGAGCCTGCTGCAACTCGGCATCGTTGGACGCGCCCGTTGCCGCGAAGAGCGACGGCATGACCCATGGTTCGGGAATGAACCAGCCAGATAGGTTGACGCCACGGATTCTCTCGAGCATTGCTGCCTCCTTCGCTCCGAATTGGCGTGGTGTTTCAGTATAGCCCATGCGGTGGAACAGACCCCGTGCAGGGTTAGACTTGAATGTGACGCACATTGCGGGCACAAGCCCCTGGATTGGAAAACCACGAGCAGCTGGTTGACTCAGGCATAACGCGCAGCCAGACGCTGTGATGTTACGGCACCTCAGCTTCTGACAATCATGGGGAAACCTCCCAGACTTACCCGATACCCCACTTTTTTGAAAAGTCGTTCAGGAAAAGGGTTGACCGAAATGTTGATTTTGATATAGTTAACGAGCTGCGAAACGCAGTCGACACGGTCAGATAGCTCAGTTGGTAGA
>DVID01000021.1 GCA_018711625.1 Candidatus Limicola stercorigallinarum
TATTGCATGAACAACGGTCGCTACACCACCAACCCGAGTGAGTTCCAGTATGGTGACCTCGTTTTCTACAACGGCCATGTTGCATTCTACGTAGGTAACAACACCGTGTTTGGTGCTCAGACCTTTGGAACCCCGGCTGGTTACGGAAACATGTACTGGTACGGCACGCCGCTTGGAGCCGGTCGCCCCTAAACACCACACTTCGACAGCTTGTAACAATTAAGGCCCGGCATTGCCGGGCCTTTTCTCGTTGATGCTATATGGCGCGTAAGGGCATAAGAGGAGCGGGACTTGCGTACCCCATCAAACACTAGGCCCGCTTGTTCTCATCAAAGCCAATATAGCGAAGGTATCCCACCAGGTAAATCTTAGACACAAAGGCCGTTACGGCACTACGCACCAAAAGTGATTCGCGTGTGGTTTGACGAGCAGAATCGGGGAAGACTTCCTGTTTGGGCGCAAAGGCAGCATGGAGCGTCCCCTCAAGCTCACACGCCACATAATCGTAAGCAATATCAGTCATGTAGGTCATCTTTTGAATGCGAAAGAGCATTTGAATGGATGGGATATCAAGGACCTGTTTAAACACGCAGACCACGAGAAGCCTTGCGATTTGTTCGCGACCATAGAGCTTCTTCTTTGGCGGCGCCACAAGCCCTATCTTTACGTAGTTGTTCACCATGGAAGGGGAGAGCCATACCCCGTCAATAGCGATATTCATGGGGCCGAGCGTCTGCTCTACAAAGGCAATCACCTGATCGCGGTATAAATCAACCGCAGGCAATTCATTATAACGTGGCATATGGAAGGCCCGGAAACTGTCGGCAACAGCCGACTTCAGGTAGTCATCCGGCAAGATGGTGGGCGTAATGTCCTCACGTGAGATGCGCTTGGAGTCATCAGCCATGGGAATGACCGTAGGGTGCATCGTCATGGAGCCCTCCTCAAATCATCGCATTCGTCTCTACCAGGTTGGATTCGGTAGTTGGTAACCCCTATCGTACACTACTTGTTATGAAGACAAGCTGAAGTGGTTTTGAATACCATCTGATACGTACATGAAGCTTTCAAACCCGTATAATAAAGGCAAGCGATTTGAGGAGGAACTCTATGAGCTGGGCAATCGTTGCTGACTCAAGCTGTAACCTGCGCGATTACAAGCCGCAGGCACCAGATACCACCTACTGCTTTGCGCCGCTTAAGATTAATATTGCAGGCGTGGAATACGCGGATGACGCTCAATTAGATGTTGATGAGCTCAATCGCAAGGTTGCTGAGGAAACCTCCGCTTCATCGAGCGCCTGCCCCAGCGTAGGGGAGTGGTCTGACCTCTTCCGTTCCGCCGACAACGTGATCGCTATCACCATCTCAGCGAACCTCTCGGGCAGCTACGAAGCTGCCTGTATGGCGCAGCAACTAGTAGAGGAAGAAGGCGGCCATCGCATCTATGTGCTCAACTCGCGTGCAGCTGGCGGCAAGCTGGAGCTCTTGGTAGAACTATTAGATAGGTACCTAACTAAGAATCCAACGTTCGATGAGGCTGTTGCGTACATACAGTCCATTGAACAGAATTCAACAGTGCTCTTCTCGCTGAGCAGCTATGAAAACCTCACGAAGTCGGGCCGCATGCCGAAGATGGCCGGCATGATTGCCAGCAAGCTCAATATTCGCATCCTTGGCATTGCATCGGATGAAGGCACCATTAAAATCCTTGGGCCTACACGTGGCCAGAAGAAGATGCTCACAAAAGTGATTCAGTCGATGCGCGAAAACGGTTACACAGGCGGCATTGTCTATATCGACCACGTGGACAACGAAAAGGACGCAGAGGAGCTTGCACAGCGTATTAAGGAGCAGTGGCCCACAGCACAGCCGCGCGTGATTCCTTGCGGCGGCCTGTGCTCGTACTACGCCGAGCGTGACGGTCTTATCATAGGCTTTGCTTGGCCCACTGAAGAGGATCGCTATTTCACCATTGAAGAGTAGTTCGTCCTAGCGTTGACGGATTGTTCGGTCAAACCTGAAGGGGAAGCGCATTACATGCTTCCCCTTTCAGTTCAATGTATTTAGTTTACATAAGATATATTATCGTACATATGAGGAAGAACAGCTACTAAAGCGCGCTGACATACTGATACGCCGCTGTTCCCGCTATTGCACCGTCGGCTGCAGCAGTTACCACCTGACGAAGCGACTTTGAACGTACGTCACCAGCGCAGAACAAACCTGGTGTCTTGGTGGCCATCATGTCATCCGTAATGACGCCGCCGTCTGGTCCTAGGTCTACTAAGCCTTCAACTAAACTCGTCATGGGATTGGTGCCGGCGAATACAAACACGCCAAATGAACCCGGCTCAAGCTCCTCAGTGTGCTCTTGACCCGTCACGTTGTTCCTAAAGGTAATGCGGCTTGGCATGCCTTCACCCTCAAGCTTAACGATCGACGTTGAGTAGCGCACAGAAATCTTGGGCAGTGCAAGCATACGATCTACAACGCCACGAGGCGCACGGAACTCATCACGCCGGACGACCATCTCAACATGGTCAGCGAAGCGCGTGAGGAACATGCCCTCTTCGCAGGCAGCATTTCCGCCACCCACCACAAACACGGTTTTGCCGCGATAGAACATACCATCACAGGTTGCGCAATACGAAACGCCGCGACCACGGAACGTGTCTTCACCCTCAAAGCCTACCGTACGCGGCTGAGCACCCGTGCAAACAATGACAGAAGGTGCCGATACCGTAAAGGAATCTGTCTCAATATCAAACATGCCGTCTTCGCGATGCTTCAACGAAAGCACCATGGCGTACGCCGTTTGCGAACCAAGACGTTCAGCATGCTCTTGGAAGGTAGAGCCCAGCTCGGAGCCAGAAATGGTTGGAATGCCTGGATAGTTCTCCACCTCGTCCGTTGTTGCAATCTGACCGCCCGGCATGCCCTGCTCGATAACGAGTGTCTTCAAGCTGGCGCGCGCAGCATAGATTGCCGCCGAATACCCCGCAGGTCCACCACCAATTATCACCACATCAGGATGTTCCATTATGCCTTCCATTGTTACCCTTTCTCGACATATGCAATTTGGGATCTCTTTGCTCATACCCCAAATAGCGACACAGTTTTCTCTAGTGACGTACAATAACGAACGTGCGTGTCAGCCACGTGTGAGTAAGGGGGCTTCTATGGCAACGCAGAAGACGCAAGCCGAAGAATATGCTGCCAGCCAGCACACCCCCGAGGGCCCTCTGCCGAACGATGAGACAAGCTTGAGCTTGACGAAACAACCACCGGTCATAACCATTATGCACGCCTCGGTTGGCTCTGGTCACAAAGCTGCCGCTCAAGCTATTGCCCAGGCGGTTGAAGCGCTACGTGGCACGCATGGCGTACCCGCTAATGTGCACATTGACGTGCTCGACATTCTCGACTTTGGCCGCGTGCATTTTGATGGCAATAAAACAGCGGCTTCATTTACGGGCGCCACGCGACCCATCTATGACATCTCGTGGCGCTACACGCTCACCGGACGAATTCTATGGGGTGGCGGCTCCAGCTGGTCGCGCATCATGTTCCCGAGCTTCAACGACTATGTGCAGAAGAACCGACCACTCGCTATTATTGCAACCCACATCACTGCCGCCAATGTTGCTGTGGGTGCACGCATGATTACCGGCGTTGAATATCCCCTTGTGTGTGTTCCCACTGATTACGAGATTGAAGGCTGGTGGCCACACCTCGAAACGGACCTCTTCTGCGTGGCAACAGAATTTATGGCAGAAACCTTGCGGCCGCGCAAAGTTGAAGAATCTCGCATTGCCATCACGGGAATCCCCATACGGCAAGGATTCTCGCATGAGCAGGACACTCATGCCCTTCGAGAGAAACTGGGAATTCCCACCAACAAAACCATGGTGCTTGTTATGGCGGGAGCCAGTCTCCCCCAGCCATACGTGCGTTTTCGTGCGGCTATTGAGCAGACCATCCCCTACTTGCGCGGTTTTGACGATATGCACTTCGTTTTCCTACCGGGTAAGGATGCAAATTACGCCAATCATCTGCAGAGGATTTTCTCAGCCATGAAGCTCGAGAATGTTTCTGTTCTCAATTACGTAGATGACATGCCGGCGCTTATGCATGCAGCCGACCTTGCTATCCTTAAATCGGGCGGGCTTACCGTAACGGAATGCCTCTGTGCACGGTTGCCCATGATTCTCTTGGGCAAATCATATGGCCAGGAAAAGGCGAACACCACGATGCTCACTGCTTGGGGCGCAAGCATGCACGTTACAACTCCTCGTGAGCTCATCATGACGCTGCGCCATCTCCACGACAATCCGGCATCGCTTCAAGCACTCATTATTAACGGCAATGCCCTGCGTCGTCCTCGGGCAGCTCAAGACATTGTGGAACGCACGATGAAGCTTGTGGGCGTTCCTCAAGAGCGAGAGCGCCACTTTGCTGAGTTTTACTGGGGCGGAAAGCCCGCTCACACCCGCTAAGACATGAAATGCGGGCGTAGCTCTCATGAACTACGCCCGCGATACAAGCTTTTCAGCTCACTGCATTACAGCAGCACGAAGTATGCAAGGAATGCGGCTGCCGCGACCCACATGAGCGGACGAATGGCCTTAACCTTGCCCGTGACGATGGCGACAATCACATAGGTGATGAAGCCAAGGCCAATGCCGTTGGAGATGGAATAGGTCATAGGAATGCCTGCGATGATCATGAACGCAGGGAAGCCCTCAAGGCAGTCCGACCAATCGATGTCAGCCACATCACTCATCATGAGGAAGCCCACAAATACGAGCGCGCCGCAGGTAGCAGCCGAAGGAATGCAGCTGATGATCGGCGAGAGGAACGCCGCGAGAATGAAGATGATGCCCGCAACAACGGAGGTGAGACCGGTACGGCCACCATCAGCAGCGCCCGAAGCAGACTCAACAAAGGTGGTGATGGAGGAAGCACCGAAGAAGCCACCAACCGCAGCTGCGATGGAGTCGACCACAAGGATGGGACGAATGTCCTCAACCTTACCATCGTCGGTAAGGAACTCTCCCTGCTTAGCAACAGCCATAGCAGTACCCATGGTGTCAAAGAAGTCGCTCATCATAAGCGAGAACGCAAAGAGCAGAAGCGACGGTGTGGTCGCCACCTCGATGATACCCATAACGCCGTTCGTGCTCTCCTGGAAAGGAGCTGCAATCGTAGCGAAGTCAAGCGGAGCGATAACGCCCGTAGGCATTGGAGTCACACCCAGCGGAATGCCCACAATGGCAGCGATGAGAATGCCCCAGAGCAGCGCGCCCTTGATGCGCATGGAGTACAAGATGACGGTAAGCACAATGGAAATCAGACCGACGATGAAGGTCATAGAGGTGACATCGCCAAGCGCAACCATCGTATCGGCATTAGCGACGATGATGCCGCCGTCCTTGAGACCAATCATGGCAATGAAAAGACCAAGACCAATCGAGATGCCATGGCGAAGCGAGACCGGAATAGCATCCATAATGGCCTCGCGCAGGCCGCACAGCACGAGAATAAGGATGGCAATGCCCTCAACAAACACCACCGCCATTGCCGTAGGCCAGCCATAGCCCATAGCGCCGCACAGGGTGAAGGCAACAATGGAGTTGATGCCCATACCCGATGCGCAAGCCAGGGGGCGATTAGCAAAAAGACCCATAGCGATAGTCATAATGCCAGCGCCCAAGCACGTAGCGGTAACCGCCGCTGCAGCAGGCACGCCACCTGCAGACAAAATGCTCGGGTTGACCACGATAATGTAGGCCATAGCCAAAAACGTGGTCAGGCCAGCGCGTAGCTCCGTCGCGGAACTTGATCCGCGCTCGGACATTTTGAAGAACGTATCCATCTACTCCCCTTTTCTTTTCAGATGTTTACTCTTCTTCATATGTGCTCGGATGTCTATTGGACACCGCTTGAGCCAAATCCCCCGGATCCTCGCTCCGTGTCATCAAGCTCATCAACTTCAACGAGCTCAACCACGGGAACCTCTTGGATCACCAGCTGGGCGATTCGTTCGCCCTTCTCAATATGAATGGTCTCATGCGTATCAAGATTGACCGCGATAACCTTAAGCTCACCGCGGTACTGCGCATCAATAAGACCAGGGGTATTTGCTATAGAAAGGCCTTTCTTAAGTGCCATACCACTCCGCGGCTGCATAAATCCGGCAAAACCGTCAGGAATGGCAACAGCAAGGCCCGTAGAAATTAGAACACGAGCTAATGGGGGAATATCGACCGTCTCGTTCGCGCGAATGTCGAGACCCGCATCTCCTGGATAGGCATACCGCGGAAGCTCGACCGTGGGATCCAACCGTTTAATAGGAACCGTTATGCGCACACCATCACCTCAACTTATCAAGTTCATCAAGAAACTCATCGATATCCTGAAAGTCACGATACACCGAAGCAAACCTGATGTAGGCAACCTTATCGATCTTTTCCAAACGTTTAAGTACCATATCGCCAATATCGTGCGAAGAAACAGCAGTGAGCGTGCGACCCCTCAGCTCAAGCTCAATATCGTCAATAAGGGTATTGAGCTGAATTAGGTCAATATCGCGCTTTGCTGTGGCACGCATAAGACCCACCAGCAATTTATTGCGATCAAACGGCTGCGTAGAGCCATCGCTCTTAATAACTTCAATGGGGTCTTCGCATCGTTCGAAGGTTGTGAAGCGATATCCGCAAGAGCGGCACTCGCGCCGGCGCTTGATAGCGTTAGATGCTTCCTGCAAGCGAGAATCGACGACTCGTGTATCGTCCTTTCCGCATTTAGGGCAACGCATGGAACCTCCTCAACGGACTAACTCCGTTAGGATACCACAGATTGATATATCAACGTTTGTAGACACAATATCTAGCGCTGCTTGCTAACGTAACCACAAAGGTGGACACTAAAACCAGAACAATCAAACCAATAAAGCCAGTTTCTTCGGCATAACCTCAGCATCAACTATGCGCGGCAACCAGGAGCGTGTCTCCCGGTTGAATCAGCCCGCCAGAAAGATTGTTCCAGTCCTCAATAAGATGGGTGACTTCCTTTGTGGACACACCTGCCACCGGATACGACTCAGCAAGAGACCACAGGGAATCGCCTGCAGAAACAGTAACAGCCTGAAGCTCGGTAGATTCGTAAGCAGCCTGATAAGCCTGAGCAGGTGCATCAAGCACCATGTACGCACCCGCGAGCAGAACGAAAGCAAAGAGGCCCACCATGATAAGTGCGCAGCGTTGGTGCAGCTGGGCCATAAAAGAAGGCCCCTTAGCGTCAACACGAGCAGAGCCGCCGTCAATAACGGTGAACGATTGATTACCATATACGCGAGGCTTCAGCGCCAGAGAGCCATTAACAGGATACGTAGTCATCATGAGGAACTCCTTATCTCGATCTGCACGCTTGTTATACCGTCCCGTCCGGACAAATAGTTCTAGCGTGAGAACGGATGTTCGGTTATTATTATGTTCGAACAGTTGTTCTTGTCAAGTAAAAATCGAACAATTGTTTGGTTGAGAGGGGATCCGAATGGCACGAAACATTTCTAAGCGCCAGCAACAGATCTACGACTTCATCCGGTCGTATCAACTTGAGAAGGGCTATCCGCCAAGCGTTCGTGAAATGGCGGCTGCTGTGGGTCTTTCCTCCCCTTCCACGGTTCATGCGCATCTCAATGCCCTTGAGGAGCGTGGCCTCATAAAGCGTGATGCCACGAAACCGCGTGCACTTGAGGTTTTTAACGAGGATGGCAGCTCCGCCAAGCTGGCAGAGGTTAACGAATCTCCCGACCGGGGATCTATCACGCTGCCCCTTGTCGGTCGTGTTGCAGCCGGCTTGCCAATTTTGGCCGAGCAAAACGTCGAGGACACGTTTACCGTTCCCACCGAGATTGCAACCGATTCGTCTTCCTTTGTGCTTGAAGTGCATGGGGAGTCGATGATCAACGCAGGAATCTTTAATGGAGACTACATCATTGTTCGTGAGCAAAAGACGGCCATGAACGGCGAGATTGTAGTTGCCCTTATTGATGGCGAGGCAACGGTAAAGACGTTTTACAAGGAGCGGGGCCGTGTGAGGCTCCAGCCCGAGAACGAAACTATGGAGCCCATATACGCTGAGAATCCCATCATCTTGGGCAAGGTCGTTGCATTGATGAGACGCTTCTCATGAGCAACCATGCTCGCATAGCGCTCTTCGATATCCTGCGGGGATTTACCATAGTCTCTATGGTTGCCTTTCATGCAACCTATGACCTGGTCTACATTTTCCACGTTGATATCCCCTGGTTTGGGCTTACGCTTGCTACCGATGTGTGGCGCTGCTCAATTTCGTGGACCTTCTTGCTCCTCGCTGGATGGATGACGAGCTTTTCACGCAATAACATGCGCCGGGCTGCGACCTACGGAGCGGCTGCCTTAACGGTCTTTCTCGTTACCACTGTTGCGGCTGTGGATACACCCATTTCCTTTGGCATCCTCTTCTGCATGGCAGCATGCACCCTGATGCACGCACTGTTACAGCCGCTTCTCGATCGCGTCAATCCGAGCATAGTCGTTGTGGTTACGCTCATGCTTTTTGCTGTAACCTACCAGCTTCCCCGTACAACCTACAGCATCGAGGGGCTTGCATGGCTCGGTTTTCCATCGGCCAGCTTCACCTCGGGAGACTACTACCCCATCATCCCCTACTTCTTTATGTATGAGGCAGGCGCTGCGTTGGCACGTCTCTTTGCGAAAACGCATCCCGATGGATACCCATCATGGATGGAACGCAATTGGTGTCCACCCCTTGCCACGATAGGCAAAATGAGTCTGCCCATCTATCTCATACACCAGCCCGCAGTGCTCGTGATTTTGACCCTCATATTTGGAGCGTAGGAGGTTATTCTTCTTCAATTACAAAGGGCGCAAAGCGACTTGCAACACGCCGCGAGACCTTAGCAATAATGTGATACCCCTCAGAAACGTACTCTTCGCTCAGGAGCGTTCCTTGACCATGCAGCACCTTCACCAGCCGACCCTGCGAGAAGGGAATCGTTACATCAAGTAAGACATCGCTTGCTGAAGCCTCATCTGAGATTCGCTCAACAAGCAGAGAGATGCCCTCACCTGTGCGCGCAGAGCACATAATGGCCTCAGGATTATGACGGTAGAGCACACGACGGCCTTCTTCGTCGACGCAATCAATCTTGTTGAAGACCACCAACGTTGGCACTTCCCCAGCACCAATCTCGTCAAGCACGCGATTGACCGCGCGGATATGGCGCATGGCATCTTCATCGGAAGCGTCTACCACGTTGAGGATAAGATCAGCCTCACGTACCTCAGACAAGGTTGAACGGAAGGCGTCAACTAAACCATGGGGAAGCTTCTGAATAAAACCAACCGTATCGGTAAGCGTGACCTCGCGCCCTCCCGGCAAACGATATGCGCGCGTTGTGGGATCGAGCGTGGCGAACAGCTTATCTTCTGCAAGCACGTCAGACCCAGTAAGCATGTTGAGGAGCGTAGATTTACCGGCATTGGTGTACCCTGCAAGAGCTACACGGTACGCAGGCGATGCGACACGCTCTTTGGACTGAACCTTTCGCCGACGATCAACATCCTTTAATTCACGTTTGAGCGTTGATATTCTGTTGCGAATAAGGCGACGGTCGACTTCAAGCTGGCTTTCACCTTGGCCAAATCGGCTACCAATGCCGCCACGCGTTTGCTCCTTCGCAAGATGACTCCACATGCCGCGCAACCGGGGCAAAAGATACTGCAACTGAGCCAGTTGAACTTGCAAGCGACCCTCACGGGTCTGAGCATGAAGACCAAAGATGTCGAGGATCAGCGCGGTGCGATCAATGATTTTGATAGGCTCCCCCACCGCTCGCTCTAGATTAGTTTGCTGGGACGGCGTAAGGTCATCGTCAAACACGATTACATCAATGGAAAGCCGATGCGCCATAGAGCAAAGCTCTTCAACCTTGCCGGAACCAATGAAGGTGCGCGGATTAGGTGTTTGCAAACGCTGGGACAAGCGAGCAACCGTGTGAGCTCCCGCCGTGTCAACCAGGCGCTCCAGCTCGTCAAGCGAACGGTCCACCGGCCACTCAGCATCACGCCATTCCACACCTACCAAGAGAGCGCGCTCGGGCTCCGGCGCGGTGGGCACCAAAGGAAAACGCGCCATAGCTACGACCTTTCTATATACGCCTGAATGGCATCCACCGCATCGTCACGGCTCAGCTCATCCATATCAAGCCATATAATGCGCGCATCGCGCTTAAACCACGAGAGTTGGCGCTTCGCATAATTGCGCGAACGTTGTTTGATGCGTTGAATGGCCTCGTCGAGGGAACATAGTCCCCCAAGATAGTCGTAGAGCTCCTTATAGCCTATTGCTTGCCGCGAAGTAATGGCGTCTGCACAACCAGCGCTTACCAACTGTTCGACCTCATGAAGGAGGCCCTGGGCGAGCATTCCGTCAACACGAGCATCAATGCGCTCATAGAGCCGCGAACGCTCTCGCGTAAGACCAAAGTAGAGCGCGTGATAATGCTCGGTCGGCGTACTGAAACGCTCTTTCTGGCGTGCGTATGAAACGCCTTCGTCATGCATTTCAAGTGCACGTACAACACGTCGTACGTTATGGGGGTGTATACATGCAGCACTTTCAGGATCTACCTGAGCGAGCAAGGCGTGGATTCCCTCAGCCCCCAGTTCTTCAGCAAGCTCCTGATAACGCGAGCGAGAAGGAGCCTCCACATCTCCTGCTGGAAACGACATCTCGTCAAGAGCCGCCCGGAGGTACAGGCCCGTACCTCCACACAGGATGGGAAGAGTCCCCTTACCAAGCAGCCGGTCAATCTCACGACGTGCGTCGCGTTGGAACAGCGCCGCAGAATACGATTCTTGCGCGTCAACCACATCTATCAGCACAAGAGGCGCCTGGCGCTCTTCAGGCGGCATTTTACCGGTGCCAATGTCCATACCTCGATACACTTGCATCGCGTCAGCAGAGATGACCTCAGATCCTAAACGCCGTGCAAGTTCATCGGCAACATCGCTTTTGCCAACGGCTGTAGGGCCAACAATCGCGACTGCTTGGATCATCGAGGTTCGCCCGCAACCGTACCCGAGAGATACCACGTGCGTGCACGGTCAATATGCACGTCTACCATGCGGCCAACCAACCGCTCAAGATCCCAATGGGCAGGGATGGGAGCATGAACCGTTTGGTTCTTAGGGCTCTTGCCCTGCAGCACATGACTGTCCTTCTTAGAGATGCCCTCAACAAGCACCGGCACAACACTATCAAGCTCGTGCTGGTTGAAAGCATAGGCGGTTTGCTCAATCACCTTCACCAGGCGGTCAAAACGGTCCTGGATAACCGAGCGCGGCGTGGGGTCGTCAATCTTAGCGGCAGGTGTTCCAGCACGCTTGGAGTAAATAAACGTAAACGCTTGCGAATACCCCACGTGCTCAGCAAGCGAAAGCGTCTGAAGAAAATCTTCCTCAGTCTCTCCGGGGAAGCCCACGATGATATCGGTTGTAAGCGCAATACCGGGGATCTTTTCACGCACCTGATCAACAAGCGCCAGATAATCCTCGCGCGTGTAGCGACGGTTCATCTGTTTGAGCACGCGCGTTGAACCCGACTGAACAGCAAGATGGAGGTGAGGCATGACGGAGGGGACCTCAGCCATCGCATCAATGGTCTCAGGCAAAAGATCCTTAGGATGAGAAGAGGTGAAGCGAATACGCTCAATACCCGTATCACCCACACGGCGCAGCAACTCAGCAAAACGAGGAGCGCCGTAGTTGTCGCGGCCATAGGAGTTGACGTTTTGCCCGAGCAGCGTAACCTCACGCACGCCCGCCCGAACAAGCCCTGTCACCTCATCGATGACATCCTCCATAGGACGGCTCTTCTCACGCCCACGCACATAAGGAACAATACAGTAGCTGCAGAAATTGTTGCAGCCGGTCATAATGGGCACCCATGCGTGGAACGGAACCTCGCGATGCCAAGGAAGCGAAGTGGCATCATCGTTGGCATCTTCGGGCGTAAGGAACGTACGCTCCTGCTGACGACGCGAACGAGCGATGAGTTCTGCAACATGGCCAAGAACATGCGTGCCAAAAACCACATCAACGTTGTCGAGATTGGTGAGGAGGCCCTCACCGTCACGCTGGGCAATGCATCCGCCCACCGCTATGGTACGCCGACCCGAGGGAGGATTGGGCAGACTCTTCATTGAGGAACATTGACCATAGAGTCGCTGATCGGCAGCCTCACGAACACAGCAGGTCATGAACACCACGATATCAGCCTCAGCTGGTTCCGCCGCCTCAAGGCAACCATACGACTCAAGCAGACCGCTCACACGCTCTGAGTCGTGCAAGTTCATCTGGCACCCAAAGGTGCGGATGAAATACGTGAGCCCGGAAAGCTCCTCGCGAAGCGATACCTCGTTCAAAATGCCTCCTAGTCAGATACCCGAGCAGAACCAAACACGTCAGCCCCATCAACGGGATATGCTGAAAGATGGTGTACGTACACAGAAAGACGAATAGCGGTGCGCGATTCCCCATTGATAAGAATGTCGGAGAAAATGGGCGCACATGAAATATCAAACCCGGTAGGAATCAAAAAACCGCGCGCTATAGCCACCGCTTTAATGGCCTGATTCACCGCGCCCGCGCCAACACACTGCATGTTGACGGGCACGCCATCTTTGACCATGCCAGCAATGGCGCCCGCAACCGATGCGGGTGATGACTTGCTCGATACTTTGAGGTAATCCATCTATGTTTCTCCTGCGAGTATGGTACATATGCTCTTCGCGGCAGCTCTTTGACTTTATCGCAGCTACCAGCAGTTAGGCAAGAACGTCATTCGTCCTTGTTAATGTGGAAGGTAACGGTGACCTTGTCCCCCGCAACACGAATACTGGGGTCACCCGTCAAGGTGAGAAAATAACGCTCGGCAAGCTCGTTGAAATCCCGCTCCAATGCACGCGAGAACTGCTGCAGGTCTTCGCGAGCAATACGCAAACCCCGACGATCGCGCGAAAGATCAACTGCCTTGGGCCCTGCCGGCTCTTCGCGCAGGCGCAACATCCGCGCCGTAGCGCTTCGCTGCGGTTTAATAGCGCCCGACAAAATGCGATGTGCTGAGCGTTCAGAAATATCAATGCCTAAGGCATGTGCCACCTCAATAAACTCCGCAGCATCATTGGCATACCCTAAACGATCAACAACCGGAAGCTCTTCTGCCTGATCGATAAACAGGAGCCGCGACGCATCTAGCCGCGAGCGCGCCTGCATGTACATCGTGGCAGCAATCTCGGTAGGACTTCCCAGATAAACATTACAGACACGTCGCTCCTCAAGCGAAAACTCGCAAGCGCAGCGAATGATATTGTGAGGTCCACGAACGCATTCGTAGGTGCCATCTTCAGTTTTGGCAGCCTGAGGCCAGGTGGACTGATCGGCACGCTCAGGAAGCTCATCAAGATCAACGACAACCCGAAACGCCGAACCGAGTCCAGGGGCAGATGACACAACATAGGCCTCACGCGTGTTCTGCTTCACCGAGAAAAGCGCCATGCCGCGCCCATGAACGCCCCATCGATCCATCTTCATCGATTCAAGCTTTGAGGTGACACGCGCGTCAAAAATACGCTCGTGCATATCAGACGGAATGCCACAGCCGTCATCGAAGAAAAGGAGGGTGCGAACACCCTCCTCCTTTGATGTTGCTAGATAAATATTGGCAGCACCGGCATCACGCGCGTTGCGCAGCATTTCGATAACGATATCCTCAACATGCTGAATGTCATGCTTTGCCTGACGACGCTCCGCCTCAGCAACACGAAGACGAACAAAGCCCTCACCAAGATTTTCCTCAACGCGAAGGTTTGACTCGCCCGACATAGACGCAATGAATGAGATGAGATCGTTGGTATCGTTCATGCTACTTGGCGACTCCAACGGCACGGCTCTCGCGGATAACTACGACCTTCACCTGGCCGGGGTACTCCATCTCTTCCTCGATCTGGTGTGCGATATCGTGGGCAAGAACAACCGACTCGGCGTCAGAGATCTTGTCCGGCTGAACCATGACGTGCACCTCGCGGCCAGCTTGCATGGCGTACGTGCGCTCCACACCCTCGTGAGCATTTGCGATCTCTTCGAGCTTCTCGAGACGCTTGATATACGTCTCGGCGGATTCACGACGGGCACCCGGACGGGAAGCAGAGATGGCATCTGCGGCCATAACGAGTACAGCCAAGACCGAAGATGGATCAACGTCACCGTGGTGTGCCTCAATAGCGTGGACAATGGCGGGTTTCTCACCATACCTGCGCGCAAGATCGGCACCAATGACGGCATGCGGGCCCTCAACCTCATGGTCGATAGCCTTGCCCAGGTCGTGCAACAAGCCAGCGCGACGTGCAGTTACCGCGTCGAGACCAAGCTCGGAGGCCATGATGCCGCAGAGCTCCGCAACCTCACGCGAGTGCTGAAGAACATTCTGGCCAAAAGAGGTACGGTAACGAAGCGCGCCCAAGGTCTTGATAAGCTCAGGATGCAGGTCGTGAATACCCGTATCAAACGCAGCCTGCTCGCCCGCCTCGCGAACGCGCTGTTGCACAAGATTGGCAGCCTTCTGATACATCTCCTCAATGCGGGCTGGATGAATACGACCGTCGGCAATGAGATTCTCAAGGGCAACACGAGCCGTCTCGCGACGAACCGGATCAAAGCTCGAAAGCACAACAGTCTCCGGCGTATCGTCAATAACAAGATTCACACCCGAAACCTGTTCGAAAGTGCGAATGTTGCGTCCCTCGCGGCCGATGATGCGGCCCTTCAGGTCGTCTGAAGGGATGTGGACCGACGTAACGGTAACCTCAGCGGTATGATCAGCCGCCAGACGCTGAATAGCAAGCGAGATAACGCGCTGAGCGGTCTTTTGGCACTCCGCCTTCACACGCTGCTCAGACTCACGGATGATAGCGGCCGCCTCGTGCGTGACATCACCACGCACCCGATCAAGTAGCTCCTTATGAGCATCGTCGCGGGAAAGCTCGGCGATGCGCTCGAGCTCAGCCGTCTGCTGCACATAGAGGCCTTCAAGCTCGCGGCTGCGCTTCTCAACCTGACCAGCTTGGCTGGAGAGCTGATGCTCGCGCTTATCGAGTGCATCATTACGACGATCAAGAGACTCCTCGCGCTGCATCACACGATTCTCAAGAGCGCGAAGCTCGCGCTTGCGCTGCTTCTCCTCAGCCTCGGCAGCCTGCTTGTTTTGAATAATCTCCTCTTTAGCCTCGAGAAGAGCTTCTTTCTTAAGTGTCTCTGCCTGGCGCTGCGCGTCGTCAATAACCTGAGATGCCTGCGCACGTGCCGACTCAAGCTGAGCATCGGCTTCGCGGAGGCTTCCCTGTTTCGACGAGCGCATGACGATAACGGCGACAATTGCGCCGATGACCAGGCCAATGGCACCGATCACAATCTCCATGGCTTCTCCTTGTCAAATCTATAGCAGGTATGGCGGCGTCGCGCTGGACGTCGGACATTTGCGTGGTATGGTCACACTCCTATGAAAATGAATATACGAACACTATCAATCTCATCGATGATGAGCGCATATCACATAACAAATGACATGTTCATCCTACGTGTTAGATTGCATACTGTCAATTATGCGCTGCATCTTCCAAGCGTTGGTACACCAGCTGAATTTGATTCTAGAACACGCACCCGTAGCTACATGTATGCGTGAAGAACCAAGCTATAGAAGCTGATCGGTATCGTTAGCGAGACGCTCCTTTACGGCATCGGAAGCAGCCCCATAGGAGAAGCCCTTACCCATAAGATGCTTCACCAGTTTTTCGAATGCACGCGTTTCTGGAATGTGCTTGCGAGCGAGCACGGCACGGGCACGCTCCACCTCATCATCAACTGAGAAAAAATCATCAGGGTAGCCGGGGATAGCATCGACATCCACACCCTTATGTCGAAGCTCCTGCTCAATCTTGCGTCTCCCCCACCCACGTGCTTTACGAGATGAGACAAATCGTTGTGCGAAGGTGGCATCATTCAGGTAGCCATACGATTGGGCACGAGTAATGGCGCTCTCAACAGAAGAGGGAAAGTAGCCTGCGAGCGAGAGCTTGCGCGAGGCCTCATCGATGCTGTGATCACGCCGCGATAGCATCTCGATTAGCACGGCCATGCACGTGCGCTCCTCCAAACCTAAGAGAAGGGCACGTGCATGCTCGAACAAACAGGGAAGCTCAGGCTCGTCCTGAGCAAACAGACGAGCAACACGAACGGGCACGGTGTACGTAATCTCGCGCTTTGAATCGAGCGTCATGACAATCGTGGCCCGCGGGCGCTTTGCCTGAGGGCTCATCGCATACGCCGAGCTCCGCTTCTCGGGAAAAGTGATTGCAATAGCAACCACCTCAGCCATTTGCGTATCCATAGGTCTTACTGTTCAGTCTCTTCAAGCAGAACTGCATCTCCGGTAGGCTCATCGGAAAGCTCAAGACCACAGGCAACGCGCACGCGATGCTCAATCTCTTCAGAAAGGTCGGGGTGCTTGCGCAGAAACTCTTTTGCTGCCTCACGCCCCTGACCCAGGCGCTCCGCGTCATAGGTATACCAGGCGCCCGAGCGCGTCACAATGCCATAGTCAACTGCCATGTCGATAATCGAGCCCTCCTTAGAGATGCCCGTACCATACATGATGTCAAACTCGGCGGTTTTGAAGGGGGCTGCAACCTTATTCTTTACGACCTTACAGCGTACACGGCTACCAACAATATCGGAACCAGACTTAATGCTGTCGATACGACGAATATCGATGCGCACCGTCGAGAAGAACTTGAGTGCGCGGCCACCCGTAGTTGTCTCGGGGTTGCCAAACATCACACCGATCTTCTCACGAAGCTGGTTAATGAAGATGCACGTGGTATTGGACTTCGCAAGAGAACCAGCCAGCTTGCGCAGCGCCTGGCTCATAAGACGTGCCTGAAGGCCGACCGTCGTGTCGCCAATCTCGCCCTCAATCTCGGCACGCGGCACGAGCGCCGCCACCGAGTCGATAACAATGGCATCAATGGCGCCCGAGCGAACCAGCATGTCACAAATCTCGAGTGCTTGTTCGCCCGTATCGGGCTGAGAAATAAGCACTTCATCGATATCGACACCAATGCGCGCGGCATAGGCCGGATCAAGCGCATGCTCGGCATCGATGAAGGCAACAACACCGCCAGCCGCCTGTGCCTCGGCAAGGATTTCAAGCGAAAGCGTTGTTTTACCAGAAGACTCAGGGCCATAAATCTCAATGATGCGCCCGCGAGGAACGCCGCCAATGCCCAGTGCCGCGTCGAGCGCCAGAGCACCCGTAGGAATGGCCTCAATCTCAAGCTCGGGACCGCCATCACCAAACCGCATGATGGATCCCGAACCAAACTTTTTCTCAATCTCGGCCTTAGTGGCCTCAATCATTTTGTCGCGCTCTTTACCCGTAGTACGCTCATGAATCACGCGGGCGGGAGCGTTGTTTTTTGCCATAAGAGCCTCCTTAGCATCACCATAATAGTAGGCGAACAGCTGTTCGCCGTCAAGCGAGCTACAGGAATCATACTGAGGTAATCTCATCTATATGATGACAATCGGTCGCGAAAGCGTCCCAAAATCTCACCGCGGGCAGAACACCTGGAACCACGGGCAATCATGCAGTGCACAACGAGATAAACGCGCCGTTCAGACCCTATTTAAACACTGAGTCAAGCGAAACGTATCACGAAGTCACCTGTCATTGATGAGGGAACCCAGGAGCACGGCCGGGCGCATACTCAAGCAATCTCCACACAGGCCTTCTGCAAGAGCTGGAGCGCTCGAGCGCAAGCCTGTCGGCGGACATCATTGCGGTCGCCCGCAAACGCGAAGCGTTCAACCACTGTGCCCTGAGGCGCAGCCAGCCCAATATAGACGGTACCCACGGGATCATCATCGGTACCACCACCAGGGCCAGCATAGCCTGTTAAACTCACCGCAAGATCAGATCCAAACACCGACCGGGCACCTTCCGCCATCTCAAAAGCGGTCTGATGAGATACTGCCGTGTAGTGCGCAAGCGTGTCGAGCGAAACACCCAATACCTTATGCTTGATCTCGTCCACATAGGTAACGGCACCGCCTCGAAGTACATCGGAAGCACCCGAGACCTCAGCTATTGTTGATGCCACAAGACCCGCTGTGCAGGATTCTGCCGTAGCGACCGTCACCCCACGCTCAGAAGCTGCATGAACGAGCGCTGCAGCAAGCGCCTCCAACGTCGCCGCCTCATCAACGTAGTCCCCCATGTAGGTCACGCCCTAAAAACAACAGACCGTGCATTCCAGAAGTACTGCACGCCAGAAACCACCGTAAGCACCACGGCCGCAATCATCAAAGCCTGTGAAATGCCGAAGATCCAGGTACAAGCGGACATGAACCCACAGGAAGCAGCACTGAACGACAGGTAGTACCCGCACAGCGAAACCATGGTTACCGCCGTCTTGGCCTTTCCAAGCTTGTCTGCGGCGATAACCTCACCCGAGGCGCTCGCAACCATGCGAAGCGCGCTCACCAAGAACTCGCGAAGCAGAATGATGAAGACGAACCAAACATTCACGAAGCCCTCATCGAGCAGAAGAAGAAGCGCCGAAAACACCAGGAGCTTATCTGCAATGGGATCCAGGAACTTACCAAAATCGGTAACCTCATTGCGAGAACGCGCCAGATGCCCATCAACCTTATCGGTAAGGCTCAACACAAGGTAGACCACAAAGGCCATGATAGAGAGCATAGGGTCAAACACAAACCCACTGCCGGTGTGCGCCAAAGAAGCTAGCACCATGAAAACCGGCATGAACACAATGCGCACGCAGGTAACAATGTTCGCAGGAGTCCAGATCGACTCAAGTTTTTTGGTTTGTTGCGCCATGGATAAACCACCTATTTCACAACATGTCCAACAAGCTCATAGCAGAAGCTATCGGTGAACTCAACGGTGAGGATATCACCAACCGAAGCCTCATCAAGGTCAAGATGGACGGCACCATCGCTGTCGGGGGCCTGAAACCAGGCATGGCCGATAAGCTCAGGACCGTCATCGGTCTCCTCGATTCCGTCCACAATCACCTCTGCTGTGGTGCCCACATGGGAGGCTGTGGCTGCAAAACCAAGTGATTCGGCAAGATCCATCGCCGCCTGAGCACGTTCAAGCTTAACGTCCTCGTCAATCTGCCCCTCCATACGGGCGGCAGCGGTTCCATCTTCACGCGAGTAGGCAAATACACTCGTGTAATCGAAACCCACGCGGTCCATGAACGACATGAGCTCTTCAAACTCTTCATTGGTCTCGGTGGGAAAGCCAACAAGAGCCGTAGAACGAATGACCATACCAGGAATCTCTGCGCGCAGCCGAGCAATCAGCGCCTCGTACTCTTCAGTAGAGCCTTCGCGCCGCATAGCTTTCAAGATGCGCGGCGAGCAATGCTGTACCGGAATATCGATATACGGCAAAACCTCAGGAACGTCGCGAATGGTAGCAATAAGCTCATCGGTCATGCCTTCAGGCTGAAGGTAGAGCACGCGAATCCACACGTGAAGTGGACGTACCGCCTCGGCAACCGCACGCATAAGATGCGCCAGGTTGTGCGGGCCTTCGCCCTCTTGCGGCAAATCGCGACCCCAAATACCCGTATCCTGGCCGATGAGCACAAACTCACGAACACCACCGCGGGCAAGATCTTGCACCTCGGCAATGATGTCTTCTGCAGAACGCGAATGATAGCGGCCGCGGATATAGGGAATGGCGCAGAAGCTGCACATGCGGTCGCAGCCATCAGAGATCTTCACATACGCAACAGCGCCCTCTACGGTACGCTTGATCTCGGGCGCGGACGCGGGCGCAAGACGCTCCACGTTGAGCACGCGGTCAACTACGGCAACAATGCCGTCCTCTTCATCGGTGCGCACAAAGGCAGAAACCTCCGGAAGCTCCTGTGGCAGGTCGTCGCCGTAGCGTGAAGGAACGCAACCGCACATGATAATCGGAGCCGTGCGAACACCCGTCTGAACCTCATCGGCAAGCTCAAGTGTGGCCTCAATGCTCTCAGATGTAGCGGATGCCAAAAACGAGCAGGTGTTGACGATCGCCGCATCGGCCTCTTCGACGGAAGAAGCCTCCTCGTAGCCTGCGTTCAAAAGCAACGAACGCATACGGTCGGTATCAACCTCGTTTTTAGCACAACCAAGGGTGATGAACAGAATCTTGCCCGCGGGCGTATCCATGAATGTTTTCTCCTTCACAAACCGCAAGAACTAGCGGTAGTTGGTGAACTGAAGCGGCTGGCCATAATCCTGATCCCGCAGGAACTGGATAACAGCCTGAAGAGCATCCTTAGAAGCAGAGGTCACACGCAGCTTATCGGCCTCAATCGTCACCTTGACCTTAAGCTTAAGGTCTTTGATGTCTTTGTTGATCTTCTTAGCGCATGCCTGGTCGATGCCCTCAACCACGCGTCCCACCACACGCACCGAGCCACCAGATGCAGCCTGGGGAGCATCCCACGAAATCGCCTTGATGTCCACGCCGCGCTTAATGAGCTTGGAGTTGAACACATCGGTGATCTGACGCGCCACGAAATCGGCTGGAGCCACAATAGTGACCGTGCGCTCCGCCTTGGACAAATCGATGGTCGACCCAGAATCCTTCAGGTCGTAGCGCTGAGAAATCTCGCGCGCTGTTTGCTGATAAGCGTTATCAACCTCCTGCATGTCCACCTGGGACACAACGTCAAAGCTCGAATCTTTAGCCATAGCTAACCTCCTGATCATGCACTACGCAGTGGCCTGCGCCCCATTTTCGTCGGACGAAGCATCGTTACCAGACTCGGTGGTTGCTGCAGAAGGCTGCGGCGCCGTAATGTCTACGCGCGCAACGCCTGCAATCGAGGTATCCCACCGCACATCTTCGCCATTTTGCTTCACATGCACGTTCGCCGGCTCATCGGCCGTAATCTCGATGCTTGAAGTGACGGTATATTCCTGCTCAAGCGGGCCCGTCACATTGTTGGCAAAAATGGACTGGCCGTTGAGCTTAATCTCAAGCCACGATTGCATACCGTCATCAACAGATATGGTGACCACGGTCTGCTCGGGTTCTTCCGGAGTTGTCGCGTTCTCGGGATCTGCATCATCACCCGTTGTGGGGTCTTCGTCATCGGAAGCAGTAGCATCCTCATCCCCTGAGGTGTCGTCTGAATCGGTATCAGGAGACTCGGGCGGGGTGACAGCAGAGGTAACCTGCGGCGTGGTGGCGCTGTCGCCCTCACGTGCAGCCGAGCAGCTCCTCATACCCATGAAGACCACCACAACTACAAGGATGAGAACAATAATCACGCCGGCGATAATCAGACGGGGATCAATGCCCCCACCTGAACCTTGTCCGCGCTCGGGGCCGCGTCCATAGGATCCGCCTCGGTTGGGAGAGCCACCGCGGTAAGGTGCCACGGCGCCTCCACGGCGGGGAGGAACGGACCCTCCACCATAGGAGCGAGACCGCTCTACCGAAGCAGAGCGCGGATCTGCGCCCATGGAGGTACGCACACGAGGCTGCAGCTGGGTGCGATCAAGTTGTGCCGTCATTCCAGCCGATGGGGGAAGACGACGCTGTCCAGGCGCTCCTGCAAGCGGAGCAGAGGAGCGCGGACGCCCGCCTCCCGTAATGCGCACCGGCTCATGGCCAGAGGTTGCCTCGGACACATAGCCGGCTTGCGGCGGACGCTGTCCATAACGTGGATTCGCACGTGGCGTATCCACAATCATGAAACGCCCTGTTGCGCTCGAAGAGCGCGGGCTCACATACCCCGCCGCATCTTGGAAACGACCTCCCGCGTGGTCGGTGGAACGTTCGTACTCATACAGGTCGTCAAAGTACGCCTGAACCACCTCGCGAGGATTAAGACCGAGGTAGCGGGCATAGCTCGAAATCATGCCCTGGGCATAACCCCGCGGAGGCATGGAGGCGAAGTCGCCCATTTCAAAGTATTCGATGATCTGAGGGCGGATTTTGATGACATTGGCAACCTGCTGAATGGAAAGCCCCATATGCCGACGCCGGTTCAACAGCATCTCGCCAAATCTTGCTGCCATCAGAAACCTCCCATCACGTCATCAGCGCTCAACTGCGCCTCAACAGCCTCAAGTGCGGCCAGGCCCTCTTCGTCGAGAAGCACCTCACGCGGCTTAGATCCGTCCGGCGGACCAACCACGCCCTTCTCTTCAAGCATATCCATAATTCTACCAGCTCGCGCATACCCCACCTTAAGGCGACGCTGCAGGCCCGAGGTAGAACCCAGTTGTGACTCAACCACAATATGTGCTGCTTCCCACATAAGCGGGTCGTCGTCAGAGGCCTCATGGCCTCCTGCCCCACCCGCCATCGTTGCAGGCGCCACGGCGGAAAGAATCTCCTCGTGATAGTCGGGCTCACCGTGCGACTTCACAAACTCAACCACCTGGTTAATCTCGTCGTCAGAAACAAAGCAGCCTTGAATACGCTTTGGCTTACCCCAGTCCACCTTTGAGAAGAGCATGTCACCATAACCGGTAAGCTTCTCCGCACCCACTTGATCGATAATGACGCGCGAGTCGATGCCCGTAGCAACGTTGAACGCAATGCGGTTGGTGATGTTGGCCTTAATAAGGCCCGTCACCACGTTGGAGCTGGGGCGCTGGGTTGCCACGATGAGATGGATACCAGCGGCACGACCGAGCTGCGCGATGCGAACGATAGACGCCTCAACATCCTTGCCTGCGACCATCATGAGGTCGGAGAGCTCGTCGATGATGATCACGAGATAGGGCATCTTAGCGGGCGGGTTGTCGTATTGTTCAAAAACGCCAGCGGCTTGCTTCTCGTTGAAGGTCGAGATCTTGCGCATGCCCACGCGTTCAAACACCTTCAGGCGGCGCTCCATCTCGGACACAGCCCATTGCAGCGCACTCGCCGCCTGCTTAGGCTCAGTCACCACCGGAACATAGAGGTGCGGCAAGCCGTTATAGCCCGCAAGCTCCACGCGCTTGGGATCAACCATGATAAGGCGGACATCGTCGGGATGCGTGCGCATCAAAAGCGACATCACGATAGAGTTGATCATGACCGACTTACCAGAGCCGGTGGTACCGGCAATGAGAAGGTGCGGCATCTTGGCCAGATCGGCCACAATGGGGGCTCCTTCGGCATCGCGACCAATGGCAAGCTCAAGCGGGCCACCCTGCACATAGGGCAATACGTCACCCAGGTTGACGTTTTGACGCTTGCGGTTGGGGATCTCAATGCCCACAAGCGAAGTATTGGGGATGGGCGCGAAGATACGGACCGACTGAGCCGCCAACGAGAGTGCGATGTCATCTTCCAAGCTGGAGATACGGCTTACGCGCTCACCCTCACCCGGCTGCACCTTAAAGGTGGTAACCGTGGGACCAGAAATCCAGCCCACCACCTTAGAATGCAGATTGAACTCAGCAAGGGTGGACTGCAACGAGGACGCTGTCTGCTCAAGCTCCTTGTTGGACGAAGCCGACGTGGCAGAATGCGGATTGTGGCGCAGCATCGAGGCAGGCGGCAGTGGACGCTCGGCGTCCTCCTCCCCTTTTTCTTCGCGTGCGCGGGAAACGCGAGCGGGTGCCGCAGAGGCCGCGCTTGCGCGGGCAGCAGCCGCTTCCTTCTCGACGGCTGCAGCCGCAGCAACGGCATGCGATACGCCATCCACAGACGAGCCATCAACAGATGCCGCTCCCCCGGCATGCGGATGCTGCAAAAACGCCGGAATAGGCGGCACTGCCACATGATCGGCGACCGCAGCATCTGACGCAGTCTTTTTCGTGTGCGCCTCGGTATCGCCCTCATTGTGCGGAAGGAGCGTTGTGCGCGCCTGATCCGCCGGGAGAGACACCGTAGCTCCCCGCTCGTCACCTAGCTCAGCATCAGAAGCTGCCGAGAACGTTTCCTCAATAGGAATAAGCGTTGTAGGTGCGGCATCCGAGGTCACGCGCTCGCTCACATCCACAAAGGGGTTTTCATCGGCCTCGTCATCCGCATCGTCAAGAACGCTCGTCTCCCGGTTGCCCAAAAAGGTGGTTGGAGCCGCATCATCAGCGTTAAACAGCGATGCCTGCTGCGGACGCGCCTTACGCGCAGGACGAGCCGCGTCGGCCGGAGTTACAGCCTCCGCATCGCCCCAAGGGTGCTCGTTCACATCCACATGACGGCGTTCCGCCAGCTTGGCAGCACCCGCCGCAGCGCGACCAATCACATCGGAAACCGAGAAGCCAATAAGCACCAGAGCGGCCAACAGCACGCCCACCAGAACCACCATAGAGATGGTCTTACCCAAAGCGCCCGCAAGCACCGATGCGAGGGCGTATCCCACATAGCCGCCAGATACAACCAAATCCTGCACCGTCACGGTAACGCCCCAATAGAGCATGTCGGGCGTCATGGCAAGCACAAGCATCGCGAGCACCGTTACAAACAACAGCACCGCACCCGCTACGGTACGCACATCAAGCGGCATACGGTCGCGTACGAAGACGCGCGCCGCAAGCGCGAGAATGCCGAGCGGCAGCACATAGGCACCGAGGCCAAACCCTTGGTGGAAGAAGTTCGACAGGGCAAGCGTAAGCGGAGCCGAGGCAGGCGAGACAACAGCGATGAACGACGCCACCGCAAAGACCGCAATCGCCACACCTGCAATGTCGCGGGCAACCGACGTGGTCATGAGCGGATCAGCCTCAACAGGCGCGGGCTTAGCGCTGGCGTTGGCGCGCAGCTTCGCACCGGCATTCTTCGCGCCGCGCTTGGCCGCCGCCTTACCAGACGCTTTCGCCTGCCCCTTACGGGCGTTAGAGTTCTTGGTTGTCTCCGCCTGCCGTGCCACGCGTTTAAACCTCCATGACAACCGGAATAATCATGGGACGAGTATGCGTGCGATTCCAGATGAAGTTAGAGAGCGAATCGCGCAGCGCCTTGTTGAGAGCACCCGTACCGCTGCTAGAGAAGTTGAAGGAACCACCTTCGATGGACTTCATGATGGCAGCCGTAGCGTCGGCAGAGAAGACATCGTCAATGGTGAACGAAACACCGCGGCTAGAGAATTCCACCGCGTCGATCTTCTTACGCTTCAGCGAAACCACGGCCACGGCCGTCACCATGCCGTCGTTGGCAAGCTTTTGACGATCGCGGAGCACGATGGGGTCGGTGTCGCCGATGCGCAAACCGTCCACGTACACCACGCCGGATTCCACCGAAGGACCGACCTTGACCTCGCCTCCGCGCATCTCAAGCGACTCGCCGTTATCGAGCACAAAGATATGATCCTCAGGAATGCCCATCTTACGAGCCAGTGCGGCGTGCGCACGCAGATGCACTGCCTCGCCATGGACAGGCATGAAGTAGGTGGGCTTCGCCATAGCCAGCATGAGCTTGAGCTCTTCTTGGCTGCCGTGGCCCGAAACATGCACGAGCGCGCGCGACTTGTCGTATACATCGCAGCCGAGCTTCGCCAGGCTATTGATGACCTGCTGGACGGCCTTCTCGTTACCCGGAACGGGGGTGGCCGAGATAATCACCGTATCACCATCATGGATGGAGAGCGTCTTGTGCTCACCGTTTGCCATGCGCGAGAGCGCCGAGAGCGGCTCACCCTGGGAACCGGTGCACATAACTACAATCTGGTCCTCAGGGATATTGTTGATCTCGTACGCATCGATAAGGTCAGAATCCGCAATGTTGAGGTAGCCCAGCTCGCGCGCGACGCGAGTGTTGGTGAGCATCGAGCGGCCCGTCACCACCACCTTGCGATGGCAGGCACGCGCCGCATCGCAAATCTGCTGGAGGCGGTGGATATGGCTCGAGAACGCGGCAACAAACACGCGACCAGGAGCATTTTTGATGGCATGAAGGATCGACGGACCCACCTCTGCCTCGGACTTGGTAAAGCCCGGGACCGTAGCGTTGGTGGAGTCGGAAAGCAAAAGGTCGACACCCGACTTGGCAAACTTGTTGATAGAGGCGTAATCAGGCGTGACGCCATCGATGGGCGTCTGGTCGAGCTTGAAGTCGCCCGTATGCATCACCGTGCCCTGCGGCGTGCGAATGTAGACACCCAAGGCACCCGGGATGGAATGCGTCATCGAGAAGAAATCAACCGAGATGCTTCCCAGCTGAATATGCGAGCCGCCCTGAACCTCACGGAACTTAGGGGCGCGCAGTTTAAACTCGGCCAGTTTACCCTCAATGAAACCAAGGGTGAGCTTGCTCGAGAATATGGGAACTTTGTTATTGAGGTCTTGCAGCAAATACGGTAGTGCACCCGTATGATCCTCATGGCCATGGGTGACGATGATGCCGCGGAGCTTGTCCTCGTTCTCAAGCACATAGGTGTAATCGGGCAGCACCAGGTCGATACCCGGCTGCGAATCGTCGGGGAACATGAGACCCGCATCGATAAGCAGCATATCGTCGCCGCACTCGACAACGGTCATGTTCTTGCCAATACCATCGAGGCCACCCAAAGGGATGACGCGTAGCGGTGGTTTCTTTTTAGCCATAACCCAGGCAATTCCTTTCGTTTAGGAGCGAACTATCTTACACGGTTCAACCGTGTTCACATACGAGCAAAAGCCACATACGGGTTATCAGTGTATCCCAAGGGGATACATGTAGAACGCGCTTCGAGCACAACCACAGGATTGACGGATTGTCGGCAGTGGCGCTGTTGTCTGCCAACTCGTACATGCCGAAGGCGTAAAGCGCAGCCAGGGTATCCCCACCAGGCGCACCCTTCTCACAGGTGAAAATTGTTGCGCAACTTGCCAGAGGAGACCCTAGTTAGGATGAGGCCGCAAGGCGACGGAGGACGTCACACCGATGATAGGAAGGCAGACCATGAAAACCATCGGTCGCTTTCAATCTCTGCAGCGCGAACGGCTCGCTTGACGCCGCCGAAACCAAAACCATCGTGCTCGATCCCAATGGCGAGGCGCAGGCGAGCTCGTCATGGGCGAGAAGGATTGGTGGCTGCGCTCGCCGATGCCCACCGGAGACGATATGTACTGCACGGTCGCCGGCGAGCAGTGGGCAGATAACGACGGCATTCCAGGTAGCGTCGTATGCCTCAACGCAAACGCCTCGGAATACCTTGTTCCCGCGTTCTGCATTTAGCGCGCTACGCAAAAACCTCCCGCCCTGGTACCAACAGGCACCCAGGGCGGGAGGCCAATTCAAGCAATCAGATGGAGCAAAACGCCCCGTTCGACATGCTACTCAGCGTCGTGATGACGGCGCGGCTTACGGCCACCGTTGTCACCCGGCGCACGATGCGGACGGCCATGACCATGGTCGCGATCGCGCGACTCGCGACGCGGACGAGGAGCATCGCCAGCGGCACGACCAGGGGCCTCAGGCTTGTCAAGGCGATCAAGCGACACCTTGCCGCGATCATCGACCTCGATAACCTGCACCTTCACCTCGTCGCCCACGTTGAGCACGTCCTCAACCTTCTCCACGCGGCCCTTGGCCACACGGGAGATGTGCAGGAGGCCGTCTTTGCCCGGAAGCAGGTTCACGAAGGCGCCGAAGGGCTGGATGGAGACAACGCGACCGGTGTACTCCTCGCCCACCTCGGGCTCCTTGATGATGAGCTGGATGCGCTCAATGGCCTGCTCAACAGACTCGCCAACACCGCCCACGAACACGGTGCCATCTTCCTGGATATCCACGGAGGCACCCGTCTCATCCTGGATGCTGCGAATCGTCTCGCCGCCCTTGCCAATGATCTCGCGGATCTTGTCGGTGGGTACGCTGATGGACTTGATACGGGGCGCCGTGGAGCGCGTAGCCTCGCGCGGGCCGGGAATGACCTCGAGCATCTTGCCCAGAATGAAGGCGCGGCCTGCCTTGGCCTGCTCGAGAGCGGTCTTCAGGATATCGAAGGTGAGGCCGGTGGCCTTGTTGTCCATCTGAAGGGCCGTGATACCACGCTCGGTGCCCGTCACCTTGAAGTCCATGTCGCCCAGGAAGTCCTCGAGACCCTGGATGTCGGAGAGCACCACCGTCTTGCCCTCTTCCTGGATAAGGCCCATGGCAATGCCCGACACGGGGCGCTTGATGGGCACGCCGCCGTCCATGAGGGCAAGGCAGCTCGCGCAGGTGGAAGCCATCGAAGAGGAGCCGTTGGACTCCATGACCTCAGACACCACGCGAATGGCGTAGGGGAACTCCACCTCGTCGGGGAGTACCGGCAGAAGCGCACGCTCGGCCAGGTTGCCGTGACCAATCTCACGACGCTTGGGGCTGCCGATACGGCCCACCTCGCCGGTGCAGTAAGGCGGGAAGTTATACTGGTGCATATAGCGCTTGCCATCAACCGGCTCAATGGTGTCAAGGCGCTGGGCCTCGTTAAGCATGCCGAGCGAGAGCACCGAGAGGACCTGGGTCTGACCACGCTGGAAAAGGCCCGAGCCGTGCACCAGCGGGAGGTAGGAATCCTTCACCATAATGGGGCGAATCTCGTCGGCCGCACGACCGTCAACGCGCTCGCCCGTCTCAACGACCATGGTGCGCATGGCCTTCTTCTCAAGCTTCTTGAGGTTGACGGGAATCTCGCGCTCCCACTCAAGCTGCTCTTCCTCGGTGAACTCAGCACGAATCTGCTCTTTGAGCGCCTCCACCTTGGCGATGCGGCTCTGCTTATCAGCATCGCGAAGTGCGGCAGCCATTTCGTCATAGTGTGCGAACACGCGCTCCTCAACCTCGGGAACAGGCTGATCAAGCGGGTACTCCTTGGCCACGATGGGGCCGTTAACGCGCTCCCACTCCTCAACGAAGGCAAGCTGAGCATCGCAGAAGGCACCGATGGCCTCCTGGCCAAACTGCATGGCAGCCAGCATGTCGTCCTCGGTGACCTCGTCGGCACCAGCCTCCACCATGGAGATGAAGTCACGCGTACCAGCAAGCTCAAGGTCGAGGTCGGAGTTCTCGCGCTCCTCATAGGTGGGGTTGACGATGAACTCGCCCGTCTCGCGGTTGCGGCCAATGCGCACGCACGCCAACGGGCCCTCAAACGGCACGCCACCCAGGGTGAGCGCCAGGCTTGCACCCATGGTGCAGATGACGTCGATGGGGTTCACCTGGTCGGCCACAAGCGAGGTGGCAACAATCTGCACCTCGTTGCGGAAGCCGTCAGGGAAGCTCGGACGGATAGGACGGTCGATCATGCGCGCAGTGAGCGTCGCCTTCTCCGTAGGACGGCCCTCGCGCTTGAGGTAACCACCCGGGATGCGGCCCGCAGCATACAGCTTCTCGTTGAAATCAACCGTCAGCGGGAAGAAGTCGTAGTTCTTACGCTCCTTGGAAACGACGACGGTCACGAGCGCGGTGGTGTCCCCCTGCTTCACAAGGACGGCGCCCGTTGCCTGCTTAGCAAGCTCGCCGCTCTCAAGCACGTAGGTCTTGCCAAAGAGCTCAAAGGATCTAGATACGAGTGTCATTGTTCTCCTTCATCTCCGTACGCCCCATTGCGTACGGGAACGTCTGGTTCGAAGCCCCACCACGAGGCTCGAACGGTGTAGCGGCTGCGGTTGCGGCCGCCCACATGAAAAGGAGCCCCCGAGGGGGCTCCTGCATGCACAAACTTCGCGCTACTGAATGTTATCGCGGATGCCAAGCTTGCCGATGAGCTCACGGTACTCAAGAATGTCGTTCTTCTTGATGTAGGAGAGCAGACGGCGGCGGCGACCAACGAGCATAAGCAGGCCGCGGCGGGAATGGAAGTCCTTCTGGTGGGACTTCATGTGCTCGGTGAGCTCACGGATGCGCTCGGTCAGGATGGCAACCTGAACACGGGGGTTGCCGGTGTCCACGGGGCTGTTACCAAACTCAGCGGTCAGCTCAGCCTTGCGCTCTTTAGAAATGGTCATGGTTTCACCTTTCTTCTAGGACATATGTCCTTATTCGCCTCAAACTGGGAAGTCGCCGGTGGAGCGGACATCCAAGTGAGAGGTACCAACAGCCGCATATACTACCACATCTGCGCTGGTTCACGAGACCTGCACAGGAAGCAAGGACGCAATCGATTGCTGCTGGCTCCCCCCCTCTTCGCCCTAGGTCAACAGCCCAACATGAATTCAAGCGCGCGCAGACGCACATCGAGGTGCGTGGCAGCCCAGACGTGGGCCAACGCAAGCAGGTGCACCGCAGTCGGGCCGTCCACAGGAGCGTTCGCAAGCTCGTCGAAGCGCAGCGCAACGAGTGCTTCGAGCCACTGGGAGAGGTGCGCATCGATTGGCTCTGCCCCGGCAACACTTTGCGCGCACGAGGAACAAAGCACTCCACCCGCTGCGGACGAGAAATACCCAACAGCCGCATCGTCACAAAGGACACAGGTTCCTAGGCCAGGCCGATACCCTTCATGCGACAGCAACTTAAACACGTAGGCTGCAACGATAAGGTCAAAATGCGCGTTGTCGGTTTCCTCTGCACCGAGCGTATCCAGAGCACGCACCGTGATAGCAAAGGCAAATGGATCCTCGAAGTCCTCATAGCTGCAATACTTCGCAACCTCCGCCACAGCACTCGCAGCACAAAGACGCTCATAGGTAGCCTCTGCTCCTAGGGGGGCGTCAACCAGTTCTGCTTGAGAGACCACATCGAGATTACGGCCATGCGCAAGCAACAGGTCGACGGTACAAAAGAGCTCACAGCGCGCAGCGGTTCGGGCGCCCGGCTTACGTGCGCCCTTAGCAACCGCGCGGATTTGACGGCCCGTATCGGCAAGCAGGGTGAGGATCAAATCGGTCTCTTTAAGCTTTACCTTATCAATCACCACAGCTCGCGTGCGGTATGTCTTGCCCGGCACCGAGCACCCCTTTCTGCCCCCGAGCACAGCGTTGCCCCCCAAGGGCAGACGCGATGACTGCCTAAGCGTCCCTGCAGGCCCCTACTCTTCTTCGAAGGCATAGCCCATGCGACGAATCTCGTTGATATCGTCGCGCCAAGCAGCCTTTACCTTCACATCGAGCTCCAAGAACACCTTCCGGCCAAAGAGCTGCTCAAGGTCATGACGCGCGTCGGTGCCAATATGCTTGATCATCTCGCCGCGCTTACCGATAAGAATGCCCTTTTGGCCCTCGCGCTCAACGTAGATGGTCGCATGCACGCGCACAAGACGCTTAGTACGCTCAAACGAATCACATACCACACCCACCGAGTGCGGCACCTCCTCGCGCGTACGCAGCAACACCTTCTCGCGCACAAACTCAGCCGCAAGCGTAGCGTCGTCGGTATCGGTATCCATGCCCTCGGGATACCACCGCGGTCCTTCGGGCAGGTACTTGGCAACCAGCTCGATAAACGGCTCCACGTTGAAGCCCTCGGTTGAAGAGACCACAATAACGTCGTCAAAATCAACGAGTTCGCGCGCCGCTTCAATCTGCGCCATCATGCGCGGCTGGTCAACCTTGTCGGCCTTCGTGAGCACAAGCACCTTCACCGCGCGCGAGGTGCGCACGCGCGAGGCAACCCACTCATCACCACGCCCAATAGGCGCACTCGCGTCGATGAGCAACGCAACAACATCCACATCGCCGAGCTCTGCGAGCGCGCTGCGGTTCAGCTCAGAACCCAGGCCATCTTTGGGCTTGTGAATGCCCGGGGTATCCACAAACACGAGCTGGAAATCAGGGCGGTTCACCACTGCGCGCATGCGGCGACGCGTCGTTTGTGCCACGGGCGAGGTAATGGCGACCTTGGTACCCATGCAGGCATTGAGCAGGGTTGATTTACCTGCATTCGGGCGGCCAACCAAGGCCACGAAGCCACTGCGGAACCCCTCAGGCGTATCGCCCGCAACCAGACCGAGCGATTCTGCCATATCAAGGGGCGAGTCCGCCAGGGCATCAAGCTCCTCGTCGCTCATGCCCTCAAAGGGGTCGAACTCAACCTCCTCGTCAAGCTCCCCCTCGTCGTAATCCTCTTCCTCAACATCAGACGCATCCAGGACAGAATCATCCAGGTAAGCATCGGTCTCGGCAGTCTTCAACTTGGCATCCATGGGGACTCCTTTATGCGATAAACCCCAACGCGCGGGCGAACACGATGACGCCTACGATTGCGGCGGTAATGGACAGGGTGTAAACGCTCGCAGCGGCAATGTCTTTCGCACGCTTAGCAAGCGGATGAAGCTCTTGCGTCGCCAAATCAACGATAGCTTCCATAGCGGTGTTCACCAGCTCGGCAAAGATAACAAGACCAAAGCAGAGCGCAATGAGGCACCACGAGAGCAGGTCAACCTTAAGAACAAGGCCCACCACGACTGCCGCGACACCAATCGCTAGCATGACCTTGATGTTGCGCTCCGTTTTTACGGCGGTCACAAACCCCTCGATGGCATAGCCAAACGACCGCACAAAGGAAGGATGGTCTCGCTTTGATCCCGGAATCATGCGCACCTCCTAATCGTGAGCATGATTGGTAATGGGGCCCACGGCAACCTTGGAGGGATCCTCGCCGCGCGCTACGGCAAGTTTGCGCAGCAACTCATCCTCGCGCGCCTCCATAACCTCGGCCTCATCATCTTCAATGTGGTCATAACCAAGCAAATGCAGCATACCGTGCACCAGCATGAGACGGCACTCGTCAGCAGGCGTATTCCCAAAGCCAGGTGCCTGACGCGCTATCTGGCCAGGCGCGAGGATGATGTCGCCCAGCTCCACGACCTCCCCTGCGGGAATGCCCTCATCATCGGGGGCATCACATTCAAAAGAGAGGACATCGGTCACACGGTCGATGCCACGCCACTCGCGGTTAAGCCCATGCATCTCTTCATCGGATACAAAAGAGACCGAGACCTCAACCTCGCGCGCCACGCCCTCGGCAGCGAGCACCGTAGCGCAGATATCCTCGATCTCCGCAGGCTCAAGCAAGGTGTCGAGCTCGTCGTCGTTACTGATGAGTACGGCCATGCCCACTCCTTTCGCGCATTTTTCCTGCCCGCTTGGCCTCATGGGCCTCCTCGTAGGCATCGTACGCCTCAACAATTCTGCCCACCAGCGCATGGCGTACCACGTCGGTGCGGTCGAGGTGAATAAAGCTCACGTCGTCAACGCCATGAAGTATTTCCTCGATATCAGTTAGGCCACCACGACGCCCCAGGAGGTCGCGCTGGGTGGTGTCGCCCGTGATAATGAACTTCGAATTAAACCCAAGGCGGGTAAGGAACATCTTCATCTGCTCAGGCGTGGTGTTTTGCGCCTCATCGAGTACCACAAACGCATCGTTAAGGGTGCGGCCGCGCATGTAGGCCAGAGGTGCAATCTCGATCACACCCTGCTCCACAAGCTCTGCCCCGCGCTCCATATCGGTAAGGTCGAAGAGCGCATCGAAAAGCGGCCGCACATAGGGATCGATTTTCTCCTGCAGCGTACCCGGCAAAAAGCCCAAGTTCTCACCTGCTTCAACCACGGGGCGCGTGAGCACGATACGGCCCACCTCGTGGCGCTTGAGCGCAGCAACCGCCATCGCCATAGCAAGATAGGTTTTACCGGTGCCAGCGGGACCCATGCAAAACGTCACGGTGTTAGCACGAATCGCGTCGATATAACGCTTTTGGCCGACGGTTTTGGGGCGGATGGCGCGGCCGCGATACGTGAGAAGAATATCGTCGCGGAAGCTGGAAAGATCCGCGGAAGACTCCTGAAGCGACCGCAAAGCACGAATGGCATCTTCGGCACTCACGGTGCTACCAGCGCGCGCCTCTTGTATGAGATGGGTAAAGAGCCGCGTGAGCATCTCAACTTCATGCGTGGTACCCGTGAGCGTGATGGTATCGCCTCGCACCACCACGTCGCCCGACCCCGCACCTTCAAGAGCACGAAGAACCGCGTCACCCGCACCAAAGATGCGCGTGGCATCGATGTCCTCCGGAATACTCAATCTCACTTTGGCACGATCCACTACGCTTCCCCCTCTCCCGTGTGACCATGCGCCTCGCGCCATGCATCATCCACTACCGAGCATGTAAGAGCACCCGACGCATCGATACCCGTGATGCGTGCCGAAACCAGGCGAGAGGGTCCGTCCTCAGAGGCGTCCGCCACGTATGCACGATGGAACGAGCCCGTGGTGCCCCAGCGGCCCTGTTCGAGCACCACCCGCTCAACAGTTCCCACACGAGCCTCAGCGTCGGCGTGAGCAAGCGTATCGGCAAGGTCGCGCATGCGGCGCGAACGTTCCGCCATAACCTCAGGAGCCACTTGGTTGGGAGCAACGGCTGCCGGCGTGCCCGGTCGCGCACTATAGCGAAACACATGCATGCGGGAAAATCCTACCGTTTGAGCAAGCGCAAGCGACTCCTCAAACTCTTCTTCAGTCTCGCCCGGGAAGCCCACAATAACATCGCAGGAGAGTGCGACCGTAGGAAGGGCTGCACGGATGCGCTCACACAGCGCGCAGAAGTCCTCTGCGGTATAGGGCCTGCCCATGCGCTCAAGCACAGAGGTCGAACCAGACTGAACCGGCAGGTGCAAAAACGGGGCCACGCGCCCGTGCGAACGAGCCATGGCGTCAATGAGCCGGTCGCTCACATCCATGGGCTCAAGGGACGAGAGACGCACCTGAGGGATGCTTGTTTCTGCAAGAATGGTATCGAGCAGCTCGTCAATCTCCACATGAGTGTCTCCCCGGCCCTCGCCATCATAGGCACCCAGGTTCACCCCGGTGAGAACCACCTCGGGTATGCCAGCCTCAGCCGCTGCACGCACCTGGGCAAGCACAGAATCAACCGGTACCGACCGCTCGGGGCCACGCGCTTTCCACACAATGCAGTAGGTGCAACGGTTATTGCAACCATCCTGGATCTTCACGCCCAGGCGCGCGCGCCCCAGAAGCGCATCCATGTCAAGCGCAGATGTGTCCTGGGTGTCAGGCTCGTCGTGGTAACCCAGTGCCTCTGCCGCACGAGCAACCACCGAAACCTTAGAAGGCTCAACGATCACGCGGTCAGACAGGCTCGTAAGCATCTCGGGATGCAAGTTGACCGCGCAGCCCGTGGCAAGTACCAAGGGGTTGCGCGAACGCGCGAGAGCATGACGAACCGCCTTGCGGGTTTTAGCCTCCGCCTCCCCGGTCACAGCGCAGGTGTTGATAACAATCAGCTCAGCCTCGTCGGGGTCTACCAAGGTAAACCCCTCACGGGCAAACTCAAGCGTAATGCGATCAGACTCGACGCGATTAACGCGACATCCGAGGTTGATAACGGAAACAAATGGATTTGCCACGGCGCCGCCTAATCGAGCATGTCGTCAATGGCGTCGCGAATGCGCTCGCCCACCGACTTACGTTGAGATGTATACGATTCTCCAAGCACATCGGCAAGGTGCTCCAGTGCCTCACGCGCCTCGCGCGAAAGCTCGGTGGGAACCTTAACACGCACCTGAGCAACGGCGCGACCGCGGATGCCGGTCGATGCGGAAGGCATACCCATGCTATCGACCTCAACGGTGTCGCCATACTGGGTACCAGCGGGAATGGTGAACGTAATGGTCTCGTCGGGCATGATGCCAGGCACTGCGACGGTGCAACCCAGCGCCGCCTGCACCATGGAGACCTCAACCTGGCAATAGAGGTCGTCCCCCGAGCGGTTAAAACGCTCGTGCGGGGCAACCTGGATGTTGACGATAAGGTCACCCGCCGCTGCTCCGCGCCAACCAGCTTCACCATAGCCACGCACACGCAGCTGACGACCCGAGGCGATGCCAGCGGGAATCTCAATGTCAATGCGCTCATGATTGGGCGTGCGACCCTGACCGCCACACATCTCGCACGGCGTATCGATAATGGTGCCTTCGCCCTCACAATCGGGGCAGGGAGAAGAAGACTGCACCTGGCCAAAGATGGAGCGCTGAACCGTGGTGACAAAACCGGTGCCGTGACAACGCGGGCACTGCTTCTCATGCGCACCTTCGGGCATACCAGTGCCATGGCAATCCTCGCAGGGAGCCAAGCGGTCATAGCTGATGGTTTTAGTGCAGCCGAGCGCCGCCTCTTCGAGCGTGATCGTCATGGAGATGGACATGTCGCGACCCTGGCGACGACGTGCACGACCGCGTGACGAGCCTCCCATGCCACCGCCAAAGAAGGACGAGAAGATGTCGTCCAGTCCCGACCCACCAAAGATGTCGCTAAAGTCAACGTAACCCGACCCCATGGGGCCATCGGCGGTACCAAAGCGGTCGTAGTTGGCGCGTTTCTGCTCATCAGAAAGAACCGAATACGCCTCGTTCAGCTCTTTAAACTTGGATTCGGCCTCGGGGTCGTCGGAAACGTCCGGATGCACCTTTCGGGCTTTCTTCAAAAATGCACGCTTGATGGTACGCTGGTCGGCATCGCGATCGACACCGAGGATTTCGTAATAATCCTTACCTTCCGACACGTTGAGACCTTCCCCTACGAATATCGACAACAGAACACATGAAGTAACTACCAGACGAGATGTACCCTCGCCTGGCAAACGCTAGTCACCGCGCGGCATCCCTACACGGCAACGTTGCTAAAAGAAAAACATGGGCCGATAGAACATGCCCATAGAGCAGCTCGCAAACCACACGGCGATCAGCGCGTAGAAAAGCGCGTTGCCGCATCCCGTAACAAAGCGCTGGGCACCGCGACGCCACCACAGTGAGGTGCGATGCAGCACGTCATCACGAAGCACCTGGAAAAGGCCCACCGCGAAAGGAACAAGGCAGATCAGTGCAAAAAGCGAGAACACGCCAGAGACGAGCGAGAGCACCAAGAACGGAACGACGAAGCCCATGATGTAAAAACCCTGGTACGCAGGTCCCTCAAGGCGCTCGGCTGCAACATGGGCGCGGCCCACCAAATCACCCGAGCGCGCACCATTGGTGCCGGCATGGCCCATACCCGCCACGCGCACGGTCTCACCGTCGTGTACGCCCGCAGGAAACTCAACCACAGCCTCGGCATACACCTGACGCCTACCAGAACCGCCGCACTCAGGGCACGGATCGGCCACCACCTTGCCGCTGCCGTTGCATTCGGGGCAGACCATCTGGAAGAGGCCGCCGCCAAACAAAAACGACATGTCGACCCCGATGGTACCCGTGCCGCCACAGCTGGGACAGGTGTGAGAGTGCTCGGACGACACTGACCCTGAGCCGCCACAGTGGCCGCACGGCTCATAGCGGCGATACTTGATGCCCTTGCGAACGCCCTTCTTCACCTCGTCGGCCGTGAGCTCAACGTCCACAACAACGTCCGAGCCC
>DVID01000022.1 GCA_018711625.1 Candidatus Limicola stercorigallinarum
ACATCCGGGTCCAACTTGCTCTATTGTCTTCACGTGTGGGATGGCTGGAATGCAGAAAGGTATCTTATTGTTGAACCAAGTCAGTTCACATACATCAGTAACACTGTTATTTCTTTCTAGCGCACATAAACGTTTATTCGCTGTCCTAGCTGCAGCCCTGCTTTTGGGATGCATGTGGCTTTTGATGGCTACTAATACGCCGCCCACTACAAGCGGTTATTCACCCATAAGCGGAAACGCAACGGTGGATCTGGTAAATCAGCCAGAAGGCGCTGTCTACCTACGTGACATTGAGTACTTGCGCCCGCCCGACGGTTATTCTCAAAGCGACCTTTCCCATCCCATCAAGCTTGTTTTTCCAGAATACGAGGAAGAACTTGAGCTCACGGGATATACGAGCGATTGGGATATTGGATCACGCGTGACGTTTTACGCCGATACGGTACCAATTAAGGATTGGATTTTTTTCGGACTTTCCATAGGAAAAGAGGAGCAAACCGCACCCGGAACTATATCTACGGCACTCGACAATTCATAATCACGTTATCCCTTAACAAGCGCGCAGGCTCCGGAACATTGTGCTCCGGGGCCTGCGCGCTACCGTTACGGCAGGTCGTTGCCGGCGGCAAGGTAGAGATCCCACCACTCTTGGCGCGTGAGCTCCACCTCGGTGGCCGTCGCTATATTGCGAATGCGGCTGGGCGTCATCGAGCCAGGAATGACCTGAATCTTTGAGGGGTGCCGCAAGATCCAGGCCGTCGCAATCGTCTCCTTGGCCACACCATGGCGGGCGGCGATGGCGGCAAGCAGGGCGTTGAGCTGCGGGAACTTATCGTTATCGATGAAGCAGCCCTTGGAAGCGCCGTACTGGAAGGGGCTCCACGCCTGAAGCGTCATGCCACGCAGCTGCGAGTACGAGAGCACATCGCCGCTCTCCGCGGTGGTACCGGCGTCTTCCATATTGGTGTGCAGCTGTGAGCGGATCATGCTGCTGTGCATGAGGCCAAACTGTAGCTGGTTTACCTCCAGGTGGTCGCTCAACGCACTCTGCAAAAGCTCCACCTGCCAGGGACCCATGTTGCTCACGCCAAAGTGACGCACCTTGCCCTTTGCCTTGAGCTCGGTGAAGGTGTCGGCGAGCTCCTGCAGGTCCGCCAGCGGGTCGGGACGATGGAGCAACACGAAGTCCACGTAGTCGGTTTGCAGAAGCTCAAGCTCCTGGTCGAGGGCGGCGATAAGGTGGTCGTGCGTGAAGTCGTAACGCTTGGCTGCCTTCGCTTTGGGGTCAATGTAGATACCAAACTTGGTTTGCAAAAGCACGCGATCGCGCTCGACGCCCAGCTCCCGGAGCGCCTTGCCCAGCACCGACGAGCTTTTGCCGCGCCCGTAGATATCCGCCGTATCGATGAAGTTGATGCCGCAGTTGAGTGCCGTGTCGAGCACATGGCACGCTTGCTCAACGCTTTTGCCGGCAAGGCGCATCACGCCGAGCGCCACCCGGCTTGCCGAAACGCCAGAACGACCAATCTCTTGGTACTGCATAGGTCCCCCTTTGCGTGGACGACGGTATATATGCATTGAACCATTGAGCTGGCGTCCCCATGCCCGGAACACGCCGAGGTGTGCGGAAGCGTCGGCAAGCGGGGCGCATGCGTGAAAACGCATGCGCCATCAGCCTAAATCACCGTCACGCGGCCCTTGTTGCCCACGATAGCCTTTGTCTCGGCGAGAAGCGCAATCGAGCGCGCGTTCACGCGGGCCGGGATCTCGGCGCGCATGGTCTGCCCGTCGCTCTGCTCGATGAAGAGCTCCACACGGTCGCCGCCCGGGTTGGTGCTGAGCACCGTGGCGAGACGCGCCATATTGCCCTGCGAGAACCGCGAGCTGGGAATCATGACCTCAAACACGCGCGGGCGGTTGGACTCCTCATTGAGCTCAAGCGCTACGACCTCCTGGGCGATGATCTGGTCGCCGCGGTCACTGCGCTCCACCTTGCCGCGCACGCGAATGAAGGCGTCCGAGAGCACGGCACCCGTCTCGGGATCGGTCTCGCCATAGAGGAAGCTCTCACACTCCTTATAGACCTTGGGGAAGATCACCACGGTGGCCTCCCCTTCCATGTCTTCCAGACGCACGATGGCCATAGGGTCACCGTTTTTGGTGACGCGTTTGGAAACCTCGGCAACCATACCGGCAAACCAGAATGGCTTGCCCTCGGGAATGGCCTGGTTCACGGTACCTTCGCCACCCGGGACCGCCACTTCGTAGCCCGTATCGATCTGCGAGAGCGAGAACTCGCGTGCCTTGCCGAGCGCGTACTCATAGGGCCGGAGCGGATGGTCAGAAACATAGATGCCCAACACGTCGCGCTCGGCGGAGAGCTTCATGTGGCGATCCCACTCCTGGCCATCGGGCTCGGGCACGGTGACCTCAAAGCCCGACCCCTCCACATCGCCAAAGAGGTCGAAGAACGAGGTCTGACCACTCGCGCGATCCTTCTGACGCTTAGCCGCGGCATCGATGATGTTCTCGGGGTTCGTCTTGTCCACGAAGCTCATGAGCTGGCGACGCGGGTAACCGGTGGAGTCGAAGGCACCTGCCTTGATGAGCGCCTCGATCACACGGCGGTTAGCCTGGCTTGAGTCCACGCGGTCCACGAAATCGTGCAGATTCTTAAAGGCGCCACCGCGCGTGCGTTCCTCGATGATGGCCTGCGCCACACCTTCGCCTACGCCGCGGATACCCGCAAGACCAAAGCGCACACCCTCGGCCGTTGCCGTGAATTCCTTGCCCGACTCGTTCACATCTGGTGGCAATACGGGGATGCCGTCGTGACGACAAGCCGAAACGTAGTGCACGATCTTGTCGGTCTTGCCTGTGTAGGAGGTAAGCACGGCCGCCATGTACTCATGCGGATAGTGCGCCTTCAGCCAAGCCGTCTGCATAACCAAGATGGCATAGCCGGCGGAGTGCGACTTGTTGAAGGCGTAGGAGGCGAATTCAAGCACGTCGTCCCAGATGCGCTGGGCCGTCTCGCGCTTGTAGCCATTGCGCTCCGCACCGTTCATCCAGTGGTCGTAGATGGTCTCCTCGTGCCCATCCTCCCAGGTGAAGACCTGCTCGGTGAGCATCTTGATCTTCTTTTTGGCCACAGGCTTGCGGATACGGCTGTCCGACTCGCCCTTGGAGAAGCCGCACATCTCAACCGAGATGTTCATAACCTGCTCCTGGTAGACCATGGTGCCGTAGGTCTCGCCCAGGATGTCGTCCAAGCGCGGGTCGTAGGAGACAGCAGGTTCCTTGCCGTTCATACGGTTGATATAGGACGACACCATGCCTGCGCCCAAGGGACCCGGGCGGTAGAGGGCGATCAATGCCACCACGTGCTTGTACTCGGTGGGCTTCATGTTTTTGATCGTGGCCGTCATGCCCGCAGATTCGATCTGGAAGACGCCGGCGGTGTGACCGGTCTGCATGAGTTTGAAGATCTCGGGGTCATCGAAGGGAATCTCGTCGGGGTTGATGTCGATGCCGAAATTCGCCTTGATGTTGGCCTTGGCCTTGGAGATAACGGTAAGCGTGCGCAGGCCCAGGAAGTCCATCTTCAAGAGGCCCATGTCGGCCACCGTATGACCTTCGTACTGGGTGATCTCCACGCCGCCCTTGGTGTCGAGCTTGGTGGGCACATGCTCGTTAACCGGATCGCGGCAGATGAGCACGGCGCACGCATGCACGCCTTCGCCGCGCGTGAGGCCCTCGATGGAGAGGGCCGCGTCGATGATGCGGCGGGAATCGTCATCGGTGCGATACGCCTCAGCAAAATCGGGATTGTAGTTTTCCTCTTTGCCCTCAACGCGCTCGAGCACCTGCTTGAGCTTAACCGACGGGTCGCTCGAGATCATCTTCGAGAGGCGCTGGCCCATGTACACGGGGTAGTCGAGCACGCGCGCCGCGTCGTTGATGGCCTGCTTGGCCTTGATGGTGGAGTAGGTGATGACGTGCGTGACCTTCTCCGAGCCGTAGAGCTGGCGAACATGCTCGATCACCTCGAGCCTTCGCTCATCGTCGAAGTCCATATCGATATCCGGCATCTCGGTACGTTCGGGCGAGAGGAATCGCTCGAACATGAGGCCGTTCGAAAGTGGGTCGAAGGTGGTGATGTCCATGGCGTACGCAACAAGGGCGCCGGCGGCCGAGCCACGGCCCGGACCCACGCCGATGCCGTTTTGCTTAGCCCAGCGCACGTACTCTGCCACGATAAGGAAGTAGGCGGCAAAGCCCTTGTCGCAGATGACCTTGTATTCAAACTCAAAGCGCTCTTTAACCGAAACGCCGCCAATTACCTGCGTCTCCCAGTCGGGCCCATAGCGCTTGGCAAGACCCTCTTCGCACTCGCGCCTAAACTGACTCTCGTGCGTCTCGCCCGGATCAAGCAGCGGGTAGCGCGGCAAGATGATCTGGCCCCACTCAAGGGTAACGTTACACTTCTCGGCAATCTCGAGCGTGTTGTCGCAGGCCTCGGGGCAATACGGGAAGAGCGCGCGCATCTCTTCCTCGGCCTTCATGTAAAACTCCGACCCCGTCATGCGGATGCGGTTGGGGTCGTCCACCTTGGAGTTGGTGCCGATGCACATCATGATGTCCTGCACCGGCGCATCATCACGCGTGAGGTAGTGGAAGTCGTTTGCTGCGATAACCTTGCAGCCCACCTCCGCGGCAATCTGGATGAGCTGTCGGTTGATCTCTTCCTCGGTGTTGCCACGCTCGGTGGTGATACCGTGCTCCTGAATCTCGATGTAGAAGTTGCCCGGTTCAAAGAGATCGCGGAACGTGGTTGCCCAGCGCAGCGCCTCGGCAGGGTTGCCCTGGTCGAGATTGCGCATGATAGCGCCCGAAAGGCAAGCCGAGGTGGCGATAATGCCTTCGCGATGACGACGCAGGTTGTCGAGGGTCACACGCGGCTTGTAGTAAAAGCCCGAAACCGCCGCCTCGGACACAATCTGCATGAGGTTAACGTAGCCCGTGTGATTACGAGCAAGCAAGATCATATGGTAGAGCTCGGGCTTGCGATCGCGCGCCAAGGTGTCGTCGGGCGTGAAGTACACCTCGCAGCCAAAGATGGGCTTGATCACCGGCTTGGGGCGCGCGGTATCGAGCGAGCCCGTTTCGTCCCAAACGGCACGATCGTGCTCCCATTGGGCACGAGCGCGCTCGTTTTCTGGCGCCTCACCGAACTCCCCGTTTGCAAACGCCTCTTTGTCGTGCTTCCACTGACGAAAGTCTGGAGCGGCGTTGTTGACCGCATCACACGCAAGACCCAGCTCGGGAATGCCGTACATATAGCCGTGATCGGTGAGGGCAACGGCAGGCATGCCCAGCTCAACGGCGCGCGACACCATATCTTTCACACGGGTGGCGCCGTCGAGCATGGAGTATTCAGAGTGGTTGTGCAGATGAACGAAGGCCATCGAACGTGCTCCTTGTGCTCGGTTGGTAGACCTGCATTCTACCGCAGAGCCCGGACACCGCTTGCCTTAAGACCGCACCCGCGTAAGGCCCACACGCGCCCGGGTGCCACGAAGCCGTAGCGCAGCGTCTCCCTAGGGAGACGTCGTGCGGGCCTATGTCCTCTATTCCTGCTCAATCTCCTGGGCCTTGCGGGCTGCGATCTCGTTGTTCTTGCGCCGCTCGCGCACCGCCTTCTCGATGGAGGAGATGGTCTGCTTGGCGCGGGCCTGCAACTTGCGGTCGTAGTTCATGCGCGTAAGCCGGTAGACGAGGCCTCGCTGCGGCGTGGTGGGCACGAACTCCTCCGTATAGGTGAGGTCGCATCCGCCGTTTTCACTCGGCTCAAGCTCGTAGCGGATGGTATTGGTGCCCGTGCCGTAGGTGAAACGCGCCTCGTACACCGCCGGGCGGCGGAAATGTTTGATCTTCACCTTCATGGGCACCTGATGGCGCCCGTTGGCCACCTTCTTGGTGTAGCGGTACCCCTGCAGATGCGCAGGGTTAACCTGTTTTCCCGTGGCGTTCTCAATGTCTGAGAGCACGTTCTCTTCCAAGATGTCAAAAAACTCATCAGGGGTAACATCCAGGTGCTGCGTAAGCTCCATGGTGCTCTTCCTCCTTTTCTTGAGACGGGATGGATGGGGACGAGTCGTTTCATCCCGTGTGGCTTCTGCGTGTCTATAGTCTATAAAGTGTACGTCACCACCTGCGGCTCGCCGGGATGATCCGCGTCTTCCACCTCTACCCGCACAAACTTAAGCGTCACGTGCGCATACCCGGCCTTGTGCAGCACGTCGGCATACACGCGCGCCTGAAGAGCGTGCTTCTCGTGCAGCTGCTCGGCGGTTTCAGCAGGGTTGCCACCTGTTTTGTAATCGATCACCAGCGCCTCGTCAGGACGCGCGGGATCGGTGCACAAGAGATCGATCGCGCCCTCAGCATAGCGGCCAAACTGCTCGCTCAGCTCTTCCATGCCCAGCGAGAAAAACGGCACCTCGGCACGAACGAGCGGCCACGCAAGCGCTTCGGCACGAACCGCCGAGCCCATCCACCGTGCAAGGGCTGCGTTCAGGCGTGCACGCTGGGAAGGCGTAAGCCCCCAATAGCGGCACTGTGCCTCAATACGCTCAGGAGGCAGCGCATTGACCCCACACTCAACAAGCCATTGTGCAAGCGCATGGAAGGCCGAGCCCAGAGCCGTGGGGTCGCCCGCGGGCTCCGTAGAAGCGGCAGCGTCGTTTCTCATCTGCGCCACGCGCCCCGCTGCGGCCGCCGCCGATACGGGCGCCGTGGCCACGAGTTCATCGTCCGTCGCAAGCCCAGCGTCGTCTTGCTGTGCACGGACCGCCGGAGCACGATCTTCGTCTGCCGCATGGAGCGCTGCGGCCAAGGAGGTGTAGCTGTACGAGCCACGCGCAGGCGGCACAGCAGGCACTACAACCCCCGTAGGCACGCGCGGCCATACGAGCGCAAAGGAGCGTGTTGGCTCTTGTGGGGCGGGCTCCTCAGCCTGCTCTGCGCTCATCGCAGCGACAGGCTCGCCCTCCGCTGCTACAGAGGCAGCTTGAGACTCCTGCTCGGGCTCAGGTGCGCCCCCAGCACACCCGCTATCCTCCACGCTATCGTCCATGGCCTCACCCGCCGGATGCTCCGCCGCAGCAAAGGCACGGTTGGGCTTTTTCTTGGGGTAAGAGATGTCATTCAGAAGCATCAGCCGGTAATCGCCCGCATGAGCGTTGTCGAAGGCCAGACGGGTCGCATCGAGCATGGGCAGATCGGGCAGCGCCGGGTCGGGCGGCAAGATACGCGCACACACCTCGCCCACCAGCGAGGTCCCATGCCCCGGCTCAAGCTCGGTTGCGTACTTGGCGCCCATAGCAAGAATGACCACTTCGCGCGCACGCGTGACCGCAACATAGAGCAGACGCGCCGCCTCCTCGTAGTCCAGGCACTTCGCCTCGTGTTTGAGGTAGGCAAACGCCTCGGCCGCATGCCCGGGCACCTGATCGGACGCCAGCTCGTCCTCGTCAAGCGGCGGCAGCTCGTCGAGCAGCTCCCGATCCGAGGCAGGCATAAAACGATTAGGAAGCACCACCCAGGGCACCATACCCGCACGATCACCCATCTGCAACCGGTCGCTGCTCGCTGTGATGCCGTCGCACTCCGCCACAGCCACCACGGGAAACTCCAAGCCCTTCGAGGCGTGGATGGTCATGATGCGCACCGCATCGCCATCCGACCCGTTGAGGGTCGCCGGAGACTCCTTGACATTCTCAATATGCTGGGCGAATGCCTGCGCCACCACGCGCGGCGCATAGGCACGACCGCACTCTTCCTCCTCCACGATAGCAAGCGCCTTGAGCACGTTCGCCGCCATGGCATGCTCTTGCGGGCCGCCCGACTCCAGGCGCTTGAGCCAGCCCGAAGCATGCACCACGTCGCGCACAATGCTCGACATGCGGTCGCGGCCCACGCGCGCAAACGCCGTGCGCATGATGGTGCGTGCCCTCTCAAGCAGCGGCAACTCACCAAATTCCGGTAGTACCTCGCCCTCGGCAAGCACGTCGCCCGTAACGCTACGCACGTCGATGGTATCCGTCTCTAGATCACGCCGCGTGGCGAGCGCCAAAAGCTCCTGCGCACCCAAACCAAAAAGCGGAGAGGAAAGAAGCGGCGCCAGGCCCTGCTCGCCATCATCGGAATTGGCAAGCACGTTGAGCAAGGCCCCAATCACGCCCACCTCGGGCGCACGCTTGAACACCGATGTGCCACCCGACACTACGCAGGGCATACCTGCCGCACGCACCGCCTGTGCATACACATCGGCCTTGGAAAGGCGGGCCATGAGGATCACCATGTCGCCCGGGCAGAACCCCTCTTCATCACGGAGGCGTACAAAGCGTCGAGCAATCTCTTCTGCCTTGGCGGCAGCGCGCTCGTCTGAGGTGCCGCCAACTACAAGCACCGCTTGACGGCGCGAGGTGCCCTCGCCCACCGCGCGGGCGCGTCCACGACGGTCTTCGCCGCACGAAACCAGATGGAGGAAGTCGCGACCCAGCGGATTAGCCGCACCGCCTTCAAAGATACGGTCGGCAAACGAGAGGATGTCCGCATGGCTGCGGTAGTTAACATCGAGGTCGCACACAACGCCCTCGGCCTCCACCTCGGTTTTCTTCGTGCGAAACACCGAAACATCCGCGCCACGGAAGCGATAAATCGACTGCTGGGCATCACCCACCGTGCAGAGCTCGCGGCCATCGGGGCTGCAAAGCAAGCGCACCAGCTCCACCTGCTGCTGCGCCGTATCCTGAAACTCGTCCACCATCACCATCTTAAACTTGCCGGCAAACTCGGCCCGCACACGCGGGTCGCTCGCCAGCGCGTCGTAGGCAAGGGTAAGCAGGTCGTCGTTGTCGAGCACCGCCTGACGCCGCTTAATGGCGTTGTACTCTCGCTGCACGTCACGCGCAAGCGGGATGAGCTCTTCGAGCGCAGAGGCTTTGGTTGCAAGGTATGCGTTGGCAAAAAATGCCGTCCGGGCGGCACGTACCGCGTCCACCGCCGCCTTCTCGTCTTTGCCCATGCCGCGCGCCGTTTTGCTGAGCTTGCCACACGCCGCAAAACAGGTGCGGAGCGCCGGCAAATCGCGCGCCGAAGCCTGGAAGTCGGTAAGTGCCATAAGCGCCTGACGCGCCTCATCCACATTTGCGTAGGAGGGCGTCTCAGCAATAACCCGATACGCTTCGATGCAATCGATGGACGACGCGGCAGGCGGCACCAAGCGAAAGGCCTCAAAGCCGCCCACGGTGGCAGAAACCTTGGCAAGCAGGGCAAAGAGAATCCCCACCAGGTCGCTTATCGCTGTGGTAGCTCCCGCCGACTCCAGCACAAACGCATCGAGCACAGCAGCGTGGGCGCCGCCACCTTGGGCGCTATCCGCAGCCACGCGACGCACCACATGCTCAACGGCAAGACGCTTCAAATCGTCGGCATAGCCCACCACCGAAAACGCCGGATCAATCCCCAAATCGAGCGCATGGGCTCGAATGATGCGCGAGCACATGCCATGAATGGTCGAAATCCACGCATTGTCAACACGCTCCGCCTGGTCGGTGAGGCCCTGCTCGGTCAGAGCCGCCCGAATACGCTGTTTGAGCTCCTGTGCCGCCTTGTCGGTGAAGGTGATGGCAAGCACTTGATCGATGCTATCGAGAAACGGCTCAGGCACGCTTGGATCGGCCCAGTGCTCGCGTGGCTTTGACCCTGGGGTAAGCGCATAGAGCACGCGCTGCGTGAGCGTGAACGTTTTGCCCGAGCCAGCGCCTGCCGAAACAAAGAGCGGGCCCTCAAGCGTGCGCACGATGCGCTCTTGCTTTTTCTCCAACACAACGCGCGCCATCAGTGCCTCTTTTCGCACAGGGTGAACGGACAATACGTACAAGAATCAGACGCGGGCGCGGGCGCAACGTCTCCGCCTTCCAAGCGACCAAGCGCTGCGGCCACGCCTTCCTCAACATGGGCAAGCAAGTCGTGGAATGACCAGCTGCCGTCGTGTTTGGCAGCAGAACGCGGGCGCTTGATACCCGGATAAGGCGACACCTTGGTCTCGGTGAACGCCGGTGGCTCAGAAAGGACAAGCGCATCGCTCACGGCCCCCGCCGACTGAGGTCCGCGTGTAGCAAGATACACGGCACCCTCGGCCGAACAGCCGCCCAGACGCTCCAAGGCGGTGGCATAGATGAGCGTCTGCACCTTAGGTGCACGGTCGGCATCGCGTCCCGGCAGCCAACCCTCAGGAATCTCCTCTCCATCCTCCAGCACCATTGTGGGGTCCGGACAAGCAAACTCCCCTACCGACGAGCGGTTTTTGTAGTCAATGACCACAAAGCGCTCGCCCGAGCCTGCATCGGGCGCCACATCAACGCGGTCGATACGCCCGCCCAGCGGGTGCCCGGCGTAGATGATGCCCTCCTTATCGAACGAACGCTCAAAATATGCCGGCGTAAAGATGGAGAGGATGGTGGCCTCGTAGCGCACCACCTCGTGCAGCTTAGGCAGCATGGCCTCAATCTGGTTGCGTTCAAGCTCGTCGAGGGGTACCAAGCCGCTGCGTATCTGCTGGGGACGCTTCTCGCGCGCATACTTGCCATGCGTGTATTTGCCACGGGCGTGGTCGGAGCGTATCTCGGCAAACGCCTCGTCCATCTCGGCCAAACACGCATCCACGTTATCGGGAGTCACGCGCATGAGCCCGCGCTCTATCAGGCGCTCGTGAAAGCGCTGCATAACGTCGTGCACAAAGTTGCCCATTTCAATGGGGCCAAACCCCACATCGAGCCGGCGCGTGGGAACGCGATTGTTGAGCAGCCACAAATAGGGGCACGAGAGATAGTTCTCAATCTGTGAGGCCGAAAGCGTACGCGGCACCACAGACCCACCCACCACGCGCGTGGAGGGTAGCACGTAAGGCACCACATGGGCATCGAGAGCGGAGATGCCACGGCGCGGCGCGTCATCCACGCGAGCCTCTTTGCCAAAAGCAGCATCGGCATTGGCAAAAAGGCTTCCCTCGTCGGGCAGCTCGGGAGCCGGTTGCAATATGCCCGCGGCACGCGCCGCTTCCTCAATCTCGGTGTAGGCAAAGGCGGGATAGCGGTCATCAGTATGCTCATCGTGCGCCACAAAGGCCAAGGTGGCGCACACGCCCGCCTCGGTAGCGTGGCGCATCTGGGCGCGCTGCGCGGCCGCACTCGGCAACGAGAGCGCGGCACACCCCAGCTTATCGGCGAGGAGCGTAAGCGCGGTTTCACGGCGCGCCAAGGGGTAGGAGGAGGCATCCGCATCGAGCAGAAGCACGTGGTCAAGCACACCCTCACGGCACGGCACACGGTTGAGCGTGCCCAGCTGCACTTCGGGCAGAACGCTGGTTTTTTCCGTGTCGCAAGCAGGAGCCGCATCCGCAACGGGCTCCATGGCGTACGAAGCCGACGTCGCAAGCTGGGGCAACATGAGCGCCGCTTCCTCCTCGGACACGCCGAGGCTCCGTGCCATCTCAAGGTATGCGCAAGCGGCATCAAGCGCCGCGCAGGCTGCCGTTTTGCCCGCCACACCCATGGCGCCAAACGCGGCAGGGGCCGCCACTTCAACGGCATCCCGCATGAGCTTAAGGGCGCGTGTATAGCGCCCGCGCGCCACGGCCTCAAACACCGAAGCCGCCACCACGGGACGGGGTTCCTCCCCCGCCTCATCCGCCCGGATACGCTCCCGGTTGGCCTCGCGGCTCTGTAAGCTTGCCAGCTCACGCATAAGCGTCTCGGCGCGCGTGGTGCGTGTCTTGCGCAGATGCGTGTCAAACGTACGTGCCACGCGCGCAGCACCTGCCCCCAAGCCAGAAAAAGGAGAACGCAACCAATCGACCAGCTCGGGCGCCGGCCACCATGCGCCCGGCTCTTCCTCGGCCATGCGCTTCGCAAGGTCAACGAGCATATAAAAGAGTTCTCCGGGGCGCGTACGCTCAAACGGCACCGATGCGCGCACGCGCGTGGTCACACCCTGAAGCGCCAGCCGCGGCGCCAGCTCGCGGAAGAGCGCAAGCGGATCGGGCGCGGCCACCGTCACGGGCGGTGCTACCTCGCCCTTCGCCGATGTTGCAACCGCCTCGCATGCCTTGAGCACAAGACGCGCATATGCTGCACCGCGCGCCGTGGGGCCCGCCACCGCAGCGGTCTGCACGTGTTGTGGGCACGTCCGTACCGCATCCGAAGGCTCACGCAGCGCTCTCGCACCGCGCCCAGCACCTCCAGCATCTTGCCCGGTGGCCACCACGGCACCGCGCTGCTCAAGCGCAGCGCTCACATCGCGCGCAAACGCGGCACCCTCCGGTTCAACAAGCACAAGCACCGCGCCCTGTTGGGCAAGCACCGATAGCACATCAAGCAGGTAGGCAGGATACTCCCCTATGCCACTCACCACCACGGCGCGGGCGCAAGCGGGAACCGACGACGCCATCTGTGTGCCCAGCCTTGCCGCAGCAGTGGAAATCTCAATCAGGCCGCGGTCATGAACAAGCTCCGCATAGGCATCAACCTGGGACAACAAGCGCTGCTCGGCGCTTGAGAGGCTCGAGCGCGTCTCGGGAGGCGTGGCCACAAGCTGAGGAAGGATGGTTTGCGCAGCCCGGGCAATGAGCTCAACCACGCCACTGGTGAGCGTGGTCGCAGGCCCCTCTTGGACCGCAGCATGGGTGGCGAGCAGTGCACGCTCCGCCCCACCTATCACACGCTCGCCCGAGCCCATCAGCTCCCACAGGGCCGCAATCCATGCCTCGGGCGTAGCCACGTCAACCGCCATGCCATGGCCCATCTCGGCCAGGGCGCGGCGCCACGCATCGCGAGCCGCAAAGGTGGGCACCAAAACCGTTGCCCGCCCCGCGCGCGCCGCAAGGGCAGCAACCGAGGCTAGCTCGGCCTCGTGCGGAGACACGCAAGATGCAACCGGGGCAAACGCGAGGGCCATGAGTTCTCCTTCCTTGTGATTACGCACCCATGATACCCGCGCGTGCGGACATACACAGCGCGGCTCCCAAGGACAGCAGATTCCCCGCTTGAGCACACGGCTCAGGCGGGGAATCCATAGGTACTGTAATCTTGCGGGCGCAGGGCGCGCTCAAGCTTCATGCGCACGAGGTGGAGCGCTCCATAATGTAGTCGTCCATGACAAAGCCCGAGCCGATGTCGGTCTCCACGGCATCAATCGTGGTGAATCCACAGCCACGATAGGCCCTAATTCCCAGCTCGTTGTACTTGTTCACCGTGAGGTACATGGCCTTGAGGCCACGATCGCACAGGAGCTCGTCATACGCCTCGATGATGGCGCGCGCAAACCCGCGGCCGCGCTCAGGCGCCAAAAGATAGATCTTCGAGATAAAGAACCGATCGGTCTCGGGCTCCACGTGGCCACCGGTATAGCCCACCACGCGGCCATCGTCCGCTGCATGCACAAACCAATACTCATAGGCATGATCGCGCATATCGCGCACAATCGCCTCAAGCGACTGAAACTGCTCGACCATGTATTCCGTTTGCGCCACTCCCAGATGCGCCGGCCAATACTCACGCCAAATCTCGCCCGCTAGTGCGGCTAGGCGCTCCTGACCAGCAGCATCGACCACCGGCTCAAGCTCAATCGCGTCGCGCCACGCCACGCTACTCGCCGTCCTCAAGGCGAATCAGCATACGGCGATACCCACCGTACTCACCATTGAGCGCTTTGGAAACACGGCTGACCGTAGTTGACGAGGCACCGGTTCGTGCCTGTACCGCAACATAAGGTTCGCCCTCGTCAAGGTAACGTGCCACCTGCAAACGCTGGGCAAAGTCGCAGATTTCGCGCGGGGTGCAGAGATCGGTGAGGAATGCGCGAACGTCCGCCTCGCCGTCGAGCAGCGAAAACGCGTGCACAAGCTGACGAACGTCGGGCCGTTCAAACATAGTTTCGATATTCATGCGACGCCACCAAATCTAGTTAAACGAGTGACCTGAACATCGTGCCTGCTCAGGTAAACATGCAATACATCGCAGGAGGATGCCGAGCCCGGCCCCTCCAAGACCCAAGCAGTGTAGCACGTCACCATACTAAAGCACTATGTATAACTTGTGGGCTTACATGCATACTACAGACGGTAAACGGCCCTAGACACTACGGCAATGGACGGCACGTGAATGGACGCCGCAACATACGATGCGGCCTGTGTCACGAACGCCCGCAAAGAGGAGACGCTTTCGTTACCATTGCGGCAGTGTAGGCACAATGCGCAACTTATCAGCAATACCACTCGTCCAGCGCACCTCGTCCGCCTCACTCACCAGCACGGCCTCCACGCCCTCAAGCTCCTCAATGAACGCAAGCGCGGCATCCATGCCAAACATAAAGGCCGTGGTGGACCATCCATCGCAGTCGAGAGAACGCGCTGCCACAATAGTGGCGCTCGCCACATCGGTATGCGCCGGCATGCCGGTCGCAGGGTCGATAATGTGATGATAGGTAACGCCCCCGCGTGTAAAGCGGCGCTCGTGTGTTCCGCTCGTGACTACCGATCCGTCCGCAAGCGCGATGACCGCTCGATTGTGCGCCGGATCGAATGGGTTCACCACGCCAATCTTCCAAGGGTCACCAACATGCACAGGCGGCCGATGCCCGCAATCCTCAGGCCGGCCCCCCGCGATGAGCACATTGCCACCTAGGTTCATGGCAAACCGCTCAACCCCATGTGCGCGCAACACGCCGGCCAGCTCGTCGGCAATGTAGCCTTTGGCAATGCCGCCCAAGTCGAGCACCGTCTGTGGGTCAGTGATGGCAAGCGTGGGTACGCCGTCCTCCTCAGCCACCACAATGCGCTCGTATCCCACATGAGGCAGGGCGCGCGCAAGCGCCAGCGATGACGGAACAACACCCGTATGAAAATCCCAGAGCGAGGTGATGGTGCCCATGGTGATGTCAAAATGCCCCTGGCTACGAGCGCAATACGCAAGCGCTTTCGTGACCAGGTCGGCCGTCTCAGGCGCCACCGGCACCGCCTCGGGCGCCGCAGCATGGGCGCGCGAAATGTCGGAATCGGGCCGGGTGCGCGAAAACAGATGCTCATAGCGGCAGCACGCCGCCCGAAAGGCCTCAAGCGCGGTATCCAGGCGCTCCTGCACCGCCGGGTCGCTCACATCCTCACCATCACCGGGATACACATGCACATGAACGCCCGTGTTGAAGATGAAAAACGCGATCACGCGCGAGCCGTCAATGCCCGCCTCGGGCTGCGCAGCCGCCGGATCGCCATACCTATAGTGCTGCACCATGAACAACCACCTCGCATCATGCGCCTCTGCACAGGGAGTAGCTTACCCCATGCGAGGCACCCGCGATGCCAAGGCGTGCTCATGCGAGCCGTGTGTGCGCAGCTCACATCCTGGCGACAAGAGCTCCGCGGCACCCGTGTCCAGCCATGCGCCACGAGACAGCGCACTGCCGTTCCATCTTCGCACGATAAACCTGCGTCGCTCCCTACGACAGCCCGTTCAGCAGATCCGCCACCGTGATGTTATCCAAATAGGAGCTGATACGATTGTTGAGCTCAGCCCAAAGCGGGCGCGTGGAACAGTCCTCGGCATGCGGGCAGGTGGGACAATCGTTTTCCAAACAGCCCACCGGCGCGATGGTTCCCTCGGTAAGCCGCAAAACCTCGCCCACCGTGTACTCCTCGGGCGCTCGCGACAACCGGTATCCCCCGCCCTTGCCGCGCATACCTGAAAGCAAATTGTTACGCACCAAAACAGCAAGGATGTTTTCGAGGTACTTCTCCGAAATTCCCTGGCGCTCGGCAACTTCTTTCAGGGGCACACGTCCATCTCCCTGATGCCGGGCAAAATCAACCAAAACGCGCAGTGCATAACGACCTTTTGTGGAGACTAGCACGACTAACACCCCCTTTGTTTATTTCAGGATACACCAGTTGCGCGTACCATGCAGCCCTTCGTTGACCAATTGGTATAAATTGTCAGTGCCTCTGTGCTATTTATTCCTATCAATGAAATTGGTTGCAAACAGTGGGTAGCATGGCGCTCAGAGCTTTCGCGAGCGCGTGGCGCCGATACTCGTCCAGCATCCATGCTGCGGGTAATTGACCCCACGCGACCTGCGGAAGACAATCGAACGTACGCCATCTTGTATCCAAGGAGAGATCATGGGCAACATGTATACATCTATCGACCAGCTTATCGGACACACGCCGTTGCTTGAGCTTTCGCACATCGAAAAGGCCGAGGGCCTGCGGGCGCGTGTACTTGCCAAGCTGGAGAGCTTCAACCCGGGCGGCTCTGCCAAGGACCGCATCGCGCGCGCCATGCTCGACGCCGCCGAGGAGGCGGGCGTCCTCACGCCGGGTGAAGGCACGGTCATCGAGCCCACCTCGGGCAACACAGGCATCGGCCTTGCCATGGTTGCCGCCGCGCGCGGCTATCGCGCCGTGATTGTGATGCCCGACACCATGAGCATCGAGCGCCGCCGCCTGGTTGCCGCCTATGGCGCCGAGGTGGTGCTCACGCCGGGCGCCAAGGGCATGGCCGGCGCCATCGAGCGGGCAAACGAGCTTGCGCGCTCCATCCCCCAGAGCATCGTGGCAGGCCAGTTTGACAACCCGGCTAACCCCAATGCCCACTACGCCACCACCGGCCCCGAGATTTGGGAAGACACCGATGGCAACGTGGATATTCTGGTTGCCGGCGTAGGCACGGGTGGCACCATCACGGGCGCAGGTTCCTACCTTAAGGAGAAGAACCCTGCACTCAAAGCGGTTGCCGTGGAACCCGAAGCCTCGCCCGTACTTTCGGGCGGCACCGCTGGCCCGCACAAGATCCAGGGCATTGGCGCCGGCTTTGTGCCCCAGGTACTCGATACGGCCATCTACGATGAGATTGTGACCGTCTCGGCCGAAGACGCCTTTGCCACCGGCCGTATGTTGGGCGCCCGCGAGGGCGTGCTGGCGGGCATCTCTTCGGGAGCGGCGCTTTGGGCCGCACTGGAAGAGGCCAAGAAACCCGAGAACGAAGGCAAGACCATTGTGGTTGTGCTGGTGGATACGGGCGAACGTTACCTCTCGACCGATCTTTTTGCCAACGAGTAGCCCGAGGCATTCCATGGCACACGAGCGCATATTGGTGGCGATGAGCGGCGGCGTTGATTCAAGTATGGCCGCTCGTCTCCTTATAGAACAAGGATATGACTGCGTAGGCGGTACCATGCGCCTTTTTGGCGATGACGCCTCCCCTGCCACCTCCACCAGCGCAGAGGCGAGGTGCGGCAACGCGCGCGACATTGAGGATGCCCGCGCCGTTGCCGCCCAGCTGGGTATTCCCTTCACCGTGTTTGACTGCCGCGAGGCCTTTGACCGCGATGTGGTGGAGGCGTTTGTGCAGGCCTATGAGCGCGGCGTGACACCCAACCCCTGCACGCTCTGCAACCGGCGCATCAAATTTGGCCTTTTGCTGGAATGCGCTCGCAGCATGGGCTGCGGCACAGTGGCAACCGGGCATTATGCCCGCGTGCGCACACGCCTGGACAGCACAGGAAACCCCGTATACGAGCTAGCGAAAGCTGCCGATCCCGCCAAAGACCAGAGCTACTTTCTCTATGGCCTTACCCAGGACGTCTTGGCCCATGTGCGCTTTCCCTTGGGTGACCTCATCAAGGAGCGCGATGTGCGGGCGGCGGCCCAAGCGGCGGGACTTCCCGTGGCACACAAGCACGAAAGTCAGGGTATCTGCTTTGTGCCCAAGAACGACTTTGCCACGTTCATTGAAAACCGACGCGGAACGGCACTTCCTGAAGGCGACATCGTGAGCACAGACGGGACACTGCTGGGGCACCATCATGGCGCCATCCGCTACACCGTAGGCCAGCGCAAGGGCCTGGGCGTTGCCGCGTCGAAGCCCCTCTATGTGACGGCTATCGATGCCCTCGCAAACACCGTGGTGCTCGGCGACGAGGAAGACCTCTTTGCCTCGACCCTCATCGCTGAGGACTGGGTATGGAGTGCGCCCACCACAGAGCTTGCTCGCGCACTTGCGCACGCAACCGAGACGCAAGAAGGCCTCCCTGCCTCGGCGCAGATTCGCTACCACCAGCCCAACCAGGCCGTTCGTCTCTTTTTGGAGGACGGAGACGCAAGCCAAACGCGTGCGGTACGCGTTTGCTTTGATCAGCCCCAGCGAGCCATCGCCCCCGGCCAGGCCGTTGTGATTTACCAGGATGACGTAGTCCTGGGCGGCGGCACCATCACACGCGCCCTAAAGGGCACAACGGAGCTCCGGAGGTAACCGTCACAAGCGGAAGCCTGGTAGCAGCCGTCTTCAGCCCCACCCCTGCACCATACAAAACGGCCGGAGAGGCATCCCTCCCCGGCCGTAATCAACCGCCCAATTGAGCTTAGAACATGCAGGTATGTGCCTACTTCATGATCTTGCGGAACAGCTCCACCACGGCTGCGTGATCGGCCTCACGCGGGTTGCCCGGATAGCAGGCATCGGCAAGCGCGTCGTCGGCAATCTGATCAAGATCTTCCTCGGTGATAGCCTCGCACACCGCCGGAATCTCAACGTCGGCAGAAAGCTGCTTCACCGCGTCGATGGCAGCATCGGCGGCCTCGTCGGTGGTCATGCCCTCGGTGTTCACGCCCATGGCCGTAGCGACCTCGGCAAGGCGCTCCGCCACAACCGGCTTGTTGAACTCCATGGCATGAGGCAGCAGCATAGCGCAGGCCACACCGTGCGGCGTGTCGTAGTGAGCAGAGAGGGTGTGCGCCATAGCGTGGTCGATACCCAGACCCACATTGGAGAAGCCCATGCCAGCAATGTACTGAGCAAGCGCCATGCCCTCGCGGCCGCTACCAGGCTTGCCGCTTTTGGCCTCGGCCACAGCGTCGCGCAAGTTCTTGGAGATGAGCTCGATGGCCTTGAGATGGAACATGTCGGTGAGCTCCCACGCACCCTTGGTGGTGTAGCCCTCGATGGCGTGCGTGAGCGCGTCCATGCCGGTTGCAGCAGTAAGACCAGCAGGCATGGTGGCCATCATATCGGGGTCGACAACAGCAACCTCGGGAGCGTCGTTGGTGTCGACGCACACAAACTTGCGCACCTTCTCGGGGTCGGTGATCACGTAGTTGATGGTGACCTCGGCCGCAGTGCCGGCAGTGGTGGGCACAGCGATGGTGAACACAGCATGGTTCTTGGTGGGAGCAACGCCCTCGAGCGAACGCACGTCGGCGAACTCAGGGTTGTTGATGATGATGCCAATGGCCTTAGCGGTATCCATGGCAGAGCCGCCACCTACGGTTACGATGGAGTCGGCCTCGGCAGCCTTGAAGGCCTCAACGCCATCCTGCACGTTCTTGATCGTGGGGTTGGGCTTAATCTCGGAGTACAGGCTCCAGGCAATACCCGCCTCGTCCAAAAGATCAGTAACCTTGGTGGTAACGCCAAACTTCACCAGGTCGGGGTCGGAGCACACAAAGACCTTCTTGAAACCGCGGCGCTGAATCTCGCCGGGGATCTCCTGAATGGCGCCAGCGCCATGATACGAAATGGTGTTAAGAACGATTCGGTTAGACATGAAGCCTCCTTGATGCAGCCTACGGGCCACTTGCCCGCCGTTTGGGATATACCCTACGACGTATTGTACGAGCGCAAGCGTCCACATTTCATATAAAACATCATCGAGGAGGCAGAAGGTGCAGGGGCCTGCGCTAGGCGTTTGCACGCGCACGCCGACGAGCGCGCTCGCGGTCGGCAAACATAATTACAAAGGCAAGCAGCAGAAGAAGACTCGCCACCGCGATGGCCCTCAGCCCCAGCATATCGACGCACCAATTGCCCAGTACCGCACCCGCCACAAAGCAGGCGATGATGCCAAAGTACAGCGCGCCGTTTTCCAAAAAACCGCGCTTGTGCGTAACGATGTAGTCGTCCACGCTCTGCAAGGCCGAGCGCAAATTGCCGATGCACATGGTGGTTGCGATGCCGTGGCCGTGAATCTTACGGAACGATTCCACCTGCATGCCACAGGCAAACGATGTAAGACAATTCGCCGGCAGATCGAGGTCGGAGCTCATGAAGCTCACACCTAAAAGAATGAGCGCCTCGGTAAAAACGGTGACTTGGCGCCAGTGAAAGCGGCTGCAAAACCGCTCATGCACCAGATCGGCGAGCATAATGCCCACAGCAAAACAGATGACCGGGGCGGCGTAACGGATGGCGAGGGCAAAGTCCCCCTCCGAGAGATGCACGCCCGTGAGCAGAATGTTGCCGGTCTGGGCATTTGCGAACACGCCACCGCGTGCCACATAGGAATATACGTCCATGAACCCGCCGGCAAGGGCAAGTACAATGCCGAGCTCTATGGATTCGGAGGCCTGTTTGGCACGCTCCATGGTCAAAAACACCCTTCATTCCCAGCAGAACTCCTGCTAAGCGGGTATCGTACCGCATGCTGCGGCCCCAGAGCACAACTCCCACGACGAAACCATATAGGAACAAAGGCGTTATCGTGCTACGACGCCTTTGGCAAGGGGCCGCGCGTGGCATCCCAGAAGAGCCAGGCGCCCGCCGCGCACATGAGCAGAGGGCCTACAACAATACCCAGATCGCCCAGCACTCCCAGCACGTTCACGAGCGGCGTCACCGCAAACGATGAGAGGTTGACTACCCCATGCAAAAACATGGAGTGAGCGAGCCTACCCGTGCGCCAAGCAACCATCGCAAGCACAAACCCCGCGATGGTGGCGTAGCTTGTTTGGATGGGGTCACCGTGCAGCAAGCCAAACAGCAGCGCCTGCATCAATGCTGCAACGGCAAAGCGCACCACCGGAACGGGCCGCTCGGGCACAGAGGCCGGCTCGGGCAACGCGGCCGGGCCGGACGCGCTGGTACCGGTGCCTTCGGGCTCCTCATGAGGAGCCAGGGCATTACTGGCCGTTGGCACCTCGCACGTATGAGGCTCCTCGCTTGTCTTAGGCGTCTCGCACACCGCGGGCGCGTCGGCGGCCGCAGGGACATCCAAATCCTTCGGAGCTTGCGGCGAACGGGGCTTCCGGATCCAGCGATTGCGCCAAGCGGGGCATACGCTCCGCAACGCAAACTCAAGCATCACACCACGGCAGGTGAGCTCCTCGGTAAGCGGCGCCCCCAGCGCAAGCACCACCAGCGAAAGCACGTTGAAATCGTTTGACCCAGAGTCTTCGAGCATCTGCGCATACTCGTTCATCATCTCTGGTATCACCGCAGTGAGCAGCGACAACACAACCGCAACAGCAAGCTGCATGCCCACACCCAGCAGTACCAAACCCGCAATGCGCTTCAGGCGCATGACAGGGGCGCCATCGAGGGGTAAGCGGCGCGCACGCAAAAACGAACGCGGCTCAAGCCGATGCCACCACCACCAGAACACAACGAAGCTTCCCAGCTGTACAAAAAGGCTCATATACAGTTCGAGCGCCGCCGCAGGCTTGCTACCCAGCGCGTTCGCGGTGAGATCGGCAAGCAGGTATGCGAGCGATTGCGTGAACAAAAGAACAACCACCTGCACGCCCAGAAACGCTGCAGCCGCACCCACGCATGCAAGAAGCCATCCCGCACCGCGAAGGATCTTTGCCCCCATACTCATGCCGCCACCTCCTGAGACGCCGCGCGCGCCTTGCCTCCGGGGCCGCCCGTACCATCAGGGCCACCATCCAGGGGCGCCGCATCCATGCCAGCAGCGCCAAGGCCAAAAGCGCCCGTGGGCGATATGTCAAACGGGAAGGTGCCGCACCGATTGAATGCAGCGATGAACATGCGGATGGCGTTTGAGGGGGTGGTTCCTACCCGCTGGGTTGCCGCCGCGAAGGCCGCCTTCTCTTCAGGCAAGACCTTCGCGACGACTGGGGTCATGTGTTCTGCCATGGAACGTCCTTTATAGAACGACGGTGGTGTGTTTGCAGGTTAGGGCGTACGCGGGACTGTTGCACTACCCGATTTGATATGTCCCACGCACACCCGAGCCTTAGCTACAGTGTGCCATGTTGGTATTACTTAGTATTCCTTAGTATTACCCCGCTGCTCAGTATAGCAGGTGGCCCCTTAAAGGACAAACGATAATCATGTGGTTGAGAAATGCGTAGGGCAGGCGCGCCCGAGCGGCAAGTAGGCAATGGCAAGCCGCATGCCCATTCCCTTGAATTTCCGATTCATGCATGCTCGCCGCATTGCGATGCTTCTTCGCTCATGCATAAACATTTCAGTTTCGTAACGCAATTTCTCTTGTTATGAATAAAACTGGGTTGATTATTGCAATTCATGAGAGAAGTGGGATACTACCATCCATGTATTAACCGTAGCCGATGACGGTGGACACGAGGACGGATGCGCACATCATCTGTATCGGGGGGTTCTTCGTCCACCGGCTCAATCACAGGGAGCAGCCATGAAATCTTGGAAGAAAACAGCCTTCGCCAGTATGGCGACGGTCGCCCTCGCGACGGTGATGGGCCTTACTGCTTGCGGCAACACCACCACCCCTGCCGCCGGATCCAGCACGTCGGGCAGCGACGATGCCACAATCACCACGCTTGACGAGGGCAAGCTCACCTTTGCCACCTCGCCCGACTATCCGCCGTTTGAGAACCTCGTTGATGGCGAGTACGTAGGCCTCGACATGGACCTTGGCCGCGCTATCGCCGAAGAGTTGGACCTTGAGTGCGTCTACACCAACATTGACTTCGACGGCATCGTGCCCGCCATCGTAGCCGGCGGCCAGGCAGACGCTGGCCTCTCCGGCATCTCCATCACGCCCGAGCGCGAGGAGCAGGTGGACTTCTCCGACCCGTACTACGTTGACAACCAGGCCGTTGCTGTTATGAGCGACAACACCGAGCTCACCGAGGACAACGCCGCCGAGGCCCTCAACTCCGAGACCGTCACCATCGCGGTGCAGAGCGGTTCTACCGGCGAGGCCCACGCGGGCGAGTACTTCCCCAACGCCGAGATCATCTCCTTCCCCAACTTCACCGACTGCTTCGCGGCAGTTCAGGCTGGCAAGGCTGACGCCGTCTGCGGCAACAGCGCCGTTGTTGAGCAGATGCTCTCGGGCGCCTATGACAACGAGCATGTGATTTACACCTCTGCCACCGGCGAGGAGTACGCCATCGCTGTCTCCAAGGACAACCCCGAGCTGCTCGCCGCCATCAATGACGCCATCGCCAAGCTCAAGGAAGATGGCACCCTCGACGAGCTCATTGTTAAGAACATGGGCGGAGAGGCATAATAGGGCCTAGACCATTGGTCTACCCCTGCCCCCGGGCGGCGCGAACACCCGTAATGCGCAGTCCCCACTGCATATTCAAGCGGCCCCGCTTCCCCTGGGAGTGGGGCCGCTCTACCGTTTGAAACGAGGAAATCGTGAGAAGCACACCTACGAGCGTACATCGGCTTATGCGCGTTGTTGCCCTCTGCCTCATGAGCTGTCTCATGTGGCTCGCTGCCCCGGCAACTCCCGCGCACGCCATGGAGATTGTGAACTGCACCGGCCGACCCAACTCCGACCAGGACAAGACCTCCATCATGGGCGCCACCCAGTCGCGCATCACCTTCGTGGCAAGCATTGCCGAGGGTGAAGGCGTCGAAGAGCTCACCCTGCACATTCCCGACGGCACCACCTTTGGTACCGACGACCTTCAGGTGACGCTTCTCACCGGTGAGAACCTCATGACCCGAAACGAGGTGGCCTACAACGCCACGGTTGATGGTCAGGACCTCGTTCTCGAGTTTGACGAACCCATCACGCAGGCAGGCAACCTCAACATCATCGTCTACGACGTGTACTTCCCCCAGGAAGGCGGCGACGTGCAGGTTGAGGCAACCTATGTAGCGGCCGCGGGCACGGCAGATGTGGATGACATCCCCGCCATCAAGGTGACGGGCATCTCGGGCCCTGAGGCGCTCTCGCAATGGCTCGCCGATCAAGCTTGGGTGCAGGCCTGGAACAGCAACCGTTTCCTGCGCCTGTTCTTTGACCCCACCATCCTGGTCACCAGCTTCCCCGTGGTGCTCAACGGCTTTTTCATGTCCGTCGGTGTGGTGGCGCTTGCCTTCCCCCTGGGCATTCCGCTCGCGCTGGTGCTTGCCCTCATGCGCCTCTCGAAGTTCTTCCTGTGGCGCGGCATTGCCACCACCTATGTGAACCTCATGCGCGGCACGCCGCTCTTCCTCCAGATCTACGTGGCGTTCTTCGGCCTGCCGCTCGCGGGCATCGATGTTCCCAACTTCCCGCTCGGCGTGATCGTGCTCATGCTCAACTCGGGCGCGTACATGTGCGAGATCTTCCGCGCGGGCATCCTCTCCATCAACAAGGGGCAGAACGAGGCCGCCCGCTCACTGGGCATGTCGCGCGTACAGACCATGCTGCATGTGATCATCCCGCAGATGTTCCGCCTGGTAATCCCCAACCTCACCAACGAGTTCATCACGCTTTACAAGGACTCCTCGCTGCTCGCCGCCGTGGGTGTTATGGAACTTGTTATGTATGCGCGCACCATCGTGGCCACCACGGGCTCCATCACGCCCTACATTGTGGCCGCCGTGTTCTATCTCGTTATCACGCTGCCGCTTTCCAGGGTAACGCGTCACCTGGAGGAAAGCTTGCGCGGGCATCGCTCCCGCAAGCGCAAGCGCGCCGCCGCAGCCGCGAAGGAGGCCAGCCATGCCTAAGAACAGCCAACCCATCGCCGGCGCCGCCGTGGGAGGCGCAGCTTCCGCCCCCATTCTTTCGGTGCACGACCTGCACAAGAGCTTTGGCGACAACGAGGTGCTCAAGGGCATTTCCTTCGATGTCCACAAGGGCGAGGTCGTGGTGATTCTGGGCCCCTCGGGCTCGGGCAAGTCCACCATTCTGCGCTGCCTCAACCTGCTGGAAAAGCCCACGAGCGGCTCCATCGTGTTTGAAGGCGAGGACATTTGCTCCCCGTCCTCCGACGTCAACGACATCCGCAAGCGCCTGGGCATGGTGTTTCAGCAGTTCAATCTCTTCCCACACCTGGACGCCTTGCACAATGTGATGCTGGCGCAGGAGAAGGTGCTCAAGCGCTCTAAGGAAGAAGCGGAGCGCGTTGCCCTCGAGCAGCTTACACGCGTGGGCCTGGCAGACCGCGCTGACTACTTCCCCGACGAGCTATCGGGCGGCCAGCAGCAACGCGTGGCCATCGCGCGCGCCCTCGCCATGGACCCGCACATGATGCTCTTTGACGAGGCCACGAGCGCCCTCGACCCCGAGCTGGTGCGCGGCGTGCTTGATGTTATGCGCGAGCTTGCCCAAGGCGGCATGACCATGGCCGTGGTGACGCATGAGATGAGCTTCGCACGCGACGTTGCCGATCGCGTGATCTTTATGGAAGACGGCGTTATCGTGGAGGAGGGCACACCCGAAGAGGTGTTTGAGCATCCCAAGAGCGAACGCACCCGCGCCTTCATTGGCCAGGTTACCGGGTAGGGCGGGGCACGAAAGGCACGTCGGGCTCGAGAGCCGCCCAAAGTGAACCAATCAGTGCCTCGCCGGCAGGTTTATGCATGCTCCCGCGGCGCTGATACGTGCTTGAGGTGCGCTCGAACCCTCTCCTTGTCGAAAAATCACCGTTTTGTACGACCTATTTTCAATGACGCGCGGATTGCGATCTTCAGCTCGCGCTGACCTGCGGAAACGCATGCATAAAACCCTCCTAGAAGTGGCATTCGGTGTATACGGAAATAAGTTCGTTCAAAACGGTGGTTTTTCGACATTGGGGTCACCCTAAGGAGCCTTAGGGTGACAGGCGCCCCATCCATCAGGCGGGCAACGGCGCCGCCGTGAGGTGCCGCGCTGCACGCGCTTGTGTGAACTGAGAAGACCCGGGAGCCGTCAACCTGACGACTCCCGGGTCTTCTTGTGCGCATTGTTGCTGCGTCTTGCGCCGTGTTAGCGACGGCCCCCGCGATCGCCGGGGCGACGGGCGGCGGAGCCCGACATGCGGCCGCCACGAGCACCACGCGGGACACGATGCTCGGCGCGAGCGCTGCGACCTCCCCTACCGCGACGCTCGTCTACCAAGTCGCTGTTGCGCCAATCATGTCCAGACGAGGCGGACGTACGACCCGAGGTGGCACGGCCAGAGGCCGCGCGACCTGAAGTTGCACGGCCCGCATGCTCGCGCGGCGCATGCTCGCGCATAGACTTTGCGCGGGCGGCTGAGGCACGACGGTCGTGGCGCGACCAATTGCCGTGATCACCCGTAGCGCTCGGAGCATCCGATGCGGGCGCCGCTGCGGCACCCTGATCCTGCTGCGGCTTCTTACGAGCAGCGGGCGCCTTCGCCTCTCCCTCGGCGTGCACACGCACCCTGCCAGCACGCTTTGGCCGTGCAGGACGAGCGGAGCGGGAAGGGCGCTCCTCCGCTGTTCCCTCCTCCTCGGCACGCTCCGTACGACGGCGCGCGCCAGAACGCTTCTTTTTAGACGTGGACTTGCCGCGCTTGGTCTTCTTCTTGCCCTTGTGCTGCTCAGGAACACGGTTGGGATCCACCACCGGGGGCTCCACGCCCACATCAAGCCCTGTTGCATCGTAGAGCCCGGCGGTCTTCCCCATGAGGGCCTCAATGGCGTAAAACTCATCCACGTCGGCGCTGGTGACCATTGTGAGCGCCCAGCCCAGCTCACCTGCGCGGCCGGTGCGACCAATGCGGTGAATATAGTCCGTGGGTTCCGCGGGCACGTCAAAGTTCACCACATAGCGCACGTCGGTAATGTCGATGCCGCGCGAAAGCACGTCGGTTGCCACCAGCACGTCAACCTTACCCGCGCGGAAGTCGCGCAGCGCACGCTCGCGCTGCGCCTGGCTACGATCACCGTGAATGGGGGCCGCCGAGATGCCCGCCTTGTTCAGGCGACGGCAGCAGCTGTCGGCACGATGCTTGGTGCGCATGAACACAATCACGCGCTCGGGGCCCTCTTTCTTGAGCACCTGAGCCAAAAGACCGTTTTTTGCTTCAAGCGAAACGGGCAGCACAAACTGATCGATGGTATCGGCCGTGGCAGTTGCCGGAGCAATCTCCACGCGCGCGGGATCGTGGACTAGGTCGGTGATGGAACCCACAGCCTTCTCGTCCAAGGTGGCCGAGAAAAGGAGGGTCTGACGCGTTTCGGGCGTTTTCTCCACGATGCTGCGCACCTGCGGCAAGAAACCCATGTCGAGCATGCGGTCTGCCTCGTCGAGCACAAGCACCGACACCTCGTCGAGGCGGCAGGCACCCTGCTCGATGAGGTCCACCAAACGGCCGGGCGTTGCCACCAGCACGTCGCAGCCACGGCGCAGCGCGCTTCGCTGCGGGTTGTAGCCCACGCCGCCCACCACGGTCACCGCGATGTGCTTGGTGCAGGCCGCGATCTTGGTGCACACCTCGTCAATCTGCTGCGCCAGCTCGCGCGTGGGCGTGATGATGAGCATAAGGGGACCGCGGCCAGCAGCGCGCTTGCGGTCGCGCCCGCGCGGCACCACGTGACCCAGGCGGTCGAGGGCCGGCAGCAAGAACGCCGCGGTTTTGCCCGTGCCCGTCTGCGCGGCGGCGAGGAGGTCGCGCCCGGCAAGCACCGCCGGGATCGCCTCGGCCTGCACAGGCGTAGGCGTGGAGTAATGCAGGCTGCGCACCGCCTTGAGCACCGTTGCGGAAAGGCCGAGGTCGGCAAAGCTCGGGCCAGCCTCTTCGGGCGCAGGCTCACCAGGCGCGTCGAGCGCGGGCGTAGGCGAGCTGTCGCGCAAAGATGTGCCCGTCGCGTCAACATTCAAGGCATCCGCCGCGGAGGCGATGCCAGAACGCTCTTCAGTTGTAGACATAACGTCGTATTCCATTCTGCACGCACAGCGTGCGGGAAGCGCGGCGGCAGGCGCCGCCGGACGAACGATTGCTGGGCGGTATCGCGCGGGATGCCAGAGACGTGGCCACAAAACGCGCGGGAGCAGAAACCGCCGCACGAAAGTATAGCCGCCCCCACGTGCGTACATGCACATCTCGTAGTGCTGCGCACGCAAACCCCATGTTCTCACGGAGCGACGCCGCGGGTGCCTAGCCGCGGAACGCATCTTACACGCCGCCCCATGCGCACCATACGTGGCAGCGACGCATCTAGTCCCGCGCGCTGCATAGGACACCTTGCCGCAAAGCGCCCCAAGCCTGTGCTCCCCACATGCCACCTTGCAGCCGCGCAACCTCATGCGGCGCAACTTCCGCACCCAAACACCTTCCGTTACCCATCGCTAACTTCTACTTGACACCCCCTGGGGGTGGGGGTGTACTATCCTCTCAAGGAGCGAGCGCCCGCCTCAGACGCTTTGCCACCTCTTCGTACACTCACAAGGCTTGGAGGCCTTATGGCTCATGAAAACTTTGATGTAGGCGGCATGACCTGTGCTGCGTGCCAAGCGCACGTGGAGAAAGCCGTCTGCAACCTGCCTGGCGTGCAAAATGTTGCCGTCAACCTGCTTTCGGGCGCTATGGCCGTGGACTTTGACGACCAGCAGCTCACCGAAAACGACATCGTCAACGCAGTGGACCGCGCAGGATACAGCGCTCAACCTGTTGTCGACACGCCGCAAGCGACAGCTACGGGCGGAAGCGCCTCCGCCCCGGCAGCCAAGCTCGAATCGCCCACCAAAAAGCTTGAGGCCACGGCGCGCGCCATGAAGCAGCGGCTCATCACCTCGTTTGTGTTTTGGACCCCCCTTTTCTACATTGGCATGGGGCACATGATCGGCCTGCCCGTACCCGCGGTGTTTGCCGATACCACCCATTCCATGACGCTCGCTCTGACGGAGCTCGTGCTGACGCTCCCCATCCTCTATGTGAACCGGGCGTATTTCATAAACGGCTTCAAGTCGATGGCGCACGGTGCCCCCACCATGGATGCCCTCATCGCCGTGGGCGCCACGGCAAGCGTCGCCTGGTCGCTCTATGCCATGTTCCTCATGGCAGATAGCCTGGCCACAGGCGATGTCCACGCGGCGCACGAGGTTGCCATGAACAACCTCTATTTCGAGAGCGCCGGCACCATCCTCACCTTGGTCACCGTGGGCAAGTACCTCGAAACGCGCAGCAAGTCCAAGACCGGCGGCGCCATCGAGAAGCTCATCGACCTCGCGCCCAAGCAGGCAACCGTGGTGCTTGAGGACGGATCCGAATCGGTGGTTGAGGTTGAAAAGATTCAGCTGGGCCAGACCGTGCTTGTGCGGCCGGGCGAGTCGATTCCCGTTGACGGTGTGGTTCTCGAAGGCACCTCGGCCGTGGACGAAAGCGCACTCACCGGCGAGTCCATCCCCGTTGAAAAGACTCCCGGCGACACCGTGAACGCCGCCACCATCAACCGCACGGGCGCCTTCACGTTCCGCGCCACGCGCGTGGGAGGTGACACCGCACTGGCCAAGATCATCCAGCTGGTTGAGGATGCCAATGCCACCAAGGCCCCCATCGCCCGCCTGGCCGACAAGGTCGCCGGCGTGTTTGTGCCCATCGTGCTGGGCATTGCCGTCGTCACCTTTGTGGTGTGGATGCTCGCGGGCGGCAGCGTCAATCAGGCGCTCACCGCCGCAGTGGCCGTGGTGGTTATCAGCTGCCCGTGCGCCCTTGGCCTCGCCACCCCCGTTGCCATTATGGTGGGCACCGGCAAGGGCGCCGAGATGGGCGTGCTCTTCAAGAGCGCCGAGGCGCTTGAGACACTGCACGGCGTAAAGACCGTGGTGCTCGACAAGACAGGAACCATCACCAAAGGCTCCCCCGCCGTCACCGATGTGCTGCCCGCCCTCGACGACTCCGGTGCGCCCGTCATGTCGAGCAAGGCCCTCATGAAGCTCGCCGCCGCACTTGAGAAGAAAAGCGAGCATCCGCTTGCCGAGGCCATTATGGCGCGCGCCGACGAGATGGGCATTGTTGCACGCACCGTAGAGGACTTCGAGGCCATCCCCGGACGCGGCGTGCTGGCGCGGGAAGGCGAGAGCACCATCGCCGCCGGCAACGCGCAGCTTATGGAAGAGCTGGACATTCCTGTACCCCATGAGACGCGCGAGGCGTTTGCTCGCGAGGGCAAGACGCCGCTCTTCTTTGCGCGCAACGGTCGCTTGGCCGGCACGATCGCTGTCGCCGACGAGGTGAAGCCCACGAGCGCCGCCGCTATCAAGGCTCTCGGCGCGCTGGGCGTGAAGACCGTGATGCTCACGGGTGACAACCAACTCACTGCCGAGGCTATCGCACGGCGCGTGGGTGTGACGCACGTGGTTGCCGACGTTATGCCTGCCGACAAGGAGCGCCAGGTGCGCGAGCTGCAGGAAGCCGGCGAGACCGTGGCCATGGTTGGTGACGGCATCAACGACACCCCCGCGCTTGCTCGCGCCGACGTGGGCCTGGCCATTGGCACCGGCGCCGACATCGCCAAGGAAGGTGCCGACGTGGTGCTTATGCACAGCGACCTTATGGATGTGGCGCGTGCCATCGAGCTCTCGCGCGGCGTGATCCGCAATATCAAGCAAGATCTGTTCTGGGCGCTCTTCTACAACGCCTGCGGCATTCCGCTGGCAGCCGGCGTGTTCTTCCCGATTCTGGGATGGCAGCTTTCACCCATGTTTGGCGCGGCGGCCATGAGCCTCTCGAGCGTGTGCGTGGTGACGAACGCGCTCAGGCTGCGTGGGTTTAAGCCCAAGGTGTCAAACCGGCTGGCGCAGGAGCAGCAGGCATAGAACTCGGCATCACGCAACCACAAACGTTGCGGCAAGCCGACCCATCGGCAAGACGGTATCGCCAGCAAGCCAGTATCATAGGTACATTGGGCAAGCATCGCTCGCCCGTAATCAGAAAGGATGCATCATGAACTACATCATCAAGACCGAAGGACTGCACTGCGGCCACTGCGACGCCTCGGTGGAGACCGAGCTCATGAAGGTAGCAGGCGTCACCGATGCCGACGCAGACCACGAGACCAACACCGTTGAGGTCACCTGCTCGGACGAGGTAGACACCGCTCTGCTCGCAGCAGCCGTTGAGGCCGCGGGCGACGGATTCAAGGCCCTCTCCATCACGGCAGCGTAGACTATGCAGGCTGATTCGGACAAAACGCTCCGCCTGCTGAGAACGGCACGGGGGCAGATTGACGGCATTATCAAGATGGTCGAGGCTGATCGCTACTGCATCGACATCTCCACCCAGCTCATGGCCACACAGTCGCTCCTCGCCCGCGTGAACGCCGACGTGCTCAAGGCGCACCTGGAGCATTGCGTGCGCACAGCGATGGAATCAGGCTCGCCGGAGGAGAAAAACGAAAAGCTTGCCGAGGTTGAGCGCGTCATAGACAAGCTGGCGCGCTAGGTAAGGTTTGGGCCTGACGGAGCGTCATTAAGCAGCTGCGCCCTTTGACGTTTGTTTTTATCCATGGCCGTCCATCCGGCACACTCCGGCAGCTGCGACACTGTTATTGCACGACCCCGGGCTCGGGTCCGCGCCATGCGCGCTGGCTCGCCCGGGGTTTGCGCTATTCTCGGGCTAAGCTTGGCTGCCTGCTCATCATTTTTTCGAACGCAGGGCCAAAAGATAGACAGTTAGTTCAGATATGCATGACACCACAGGGCTCCGGGGTCAAACCCGCTCGGCACATTACGCGCTGACACCCTAAAACTGTCGGAAAAAGCTCTGAATGCGCGATGCGGGTATACGCCCGGAGCGCATGCGGGGATGTCTCCGCCAGAGCCATCTCGGGCGCTCGGGGCCCGTCGTGCATATCTGAACTAACTGCCTTAAAAAGGCGGGTACGCAAGAAAAAAAAATGGGAAACACGACCTACGCGCACCTGAAAAGGCGGCAAAATCACAAGCCCACCGCGCAGCATCATCGCGAAGCGCTCATGTATGAAACAAGGTAAGATTCAAAGCACGATGGGTTAGACCGCCCCAAATAGGGTACCACCCATACGTTAACCCCAACGAAGGACTTCAACATGCAGAACTTTATGAACGGGCGCCGCGGCGTCGACGATCTTTCCGCAGCGCTGTGCGCCATCGGCGTTGTGCTCACCATCGTGGGCACGGTCTTCTCTATCCAGCCCATCACCTACATAGCGCTTGCCATTATGGTGTGGGCGCTTATTCGCGCACTCTCAAAAAACGAGGCTGCTCGCGAACAGGAAAACCGCGCCTTCAAGCATCTCGTAGGCCGCATCCCCGTTGTGGGCGAACGCCTGGGTGGCACCAGTGGTACCAGTGGTACCAGCGCCTCGTCATACTCATCATCGCGCCCGAGTTCAGGAAACACCAAGGCAGACGACCTGAAGCGCCAGGCCCGCACGGCAAAGAAGATGTGGAAGGACCGCAAAACCAAAGCCTTCCTTAAGTGCCCCACCTGTGGTCAAACGCTTTCGGTCCCCAAGGGCAAAGGGCGCATCATCGTAACCTGCCCCAAATGCCACACCCGCATGGAAACCAAGTCGTAAGGACGAGACACGCGAGCGGGCGGCAAGTGAACGCCGCAAGCCAAAGAATATGATTGCGGAGGAAACCGCTACAACAGAGGGGCCTTGCGGCCCCTCTTGCATGCTCACTCGTTTATTCCTACGCACCTGCTCGCCCCCGCCGCGCGACTTTGACATGCAGCACACGGCACGCGGTCGGCAGCGTCAGTCGACAATCGGCATTGCCTCCCAGGAACCATCCGCGCGAGGCACCTCGACCGTGCGATATCCTATGCGCGCGGCATGATCATAGGCGCGGGCAATGCCGGAGCAGATGTCTCCCGGCGTATGGCCGTCCGATCCCACGGTAATGGGCACGCCAGCGCGGAAGAAACGCTCAAGCAGGCCCTCTGCTGGGTAATAATCGCCCACGCCCTTGCGCAGGCCGGCGGTCGAAAGCTCCACGCGCTTACCGCAATCATGGGCCGCCTCAACCATCTGATCCCATAAGGGCGCAAGGTCAATCGTGGGCGCAAAGCCATCGTTTACAAAACGCATGGCAAGGTCAGGATGTGCCATGGTGTCAAAGAGATTGCACGTACAGGCCTGGCACCAGGTCTCGGCATAGCGACGCCACACCTCGTCGGGGCCGAGTTCCTCCCAAATGTGCTGGTCAGACGCATCGTCAATCCAAGCACCGTTGTCCTGCGCACCGAGCCAATGTACCGAGCCCAAACGCACCTGCGCGCCCGCACTCCAACGTACGATGTTCTCCTCGCAGCCCTCGTACCAGTCGCACTCAAAGCCATAGATGCACTCCAGCTCCGGATGCACATCGCGCGCCTCCTCCCATGCAGCACGGTGGGCGGCGAGCTCAGCCTCGATTACCTGCACCTCCCCCGCCGGATCCATAACAGCCGGCAGCGTGAGATGGTCGGTGGACACAAGCACGCGACAGCCAGCGGCAAGCGCGGCGTCAGCGTTTTGCATAAACGTGCCAACGCCGTCCGAGAAATGCGTATGGGTATGGGTATCAACAATGGAGCGTGCAGGCAGCGGCTGAGTCATGAGGTACCTTTCTCACCAGGCATCGAGCTGAGGCGGCATCTTCTTGAGACGTCACATAAAGGATAGCGTAGAGCGTTGGGCATGCGCTTTGAGATGGATGGATGGGGACGGGGTGGATGAATGGGGGCGGGATTTCATCCACTCTTGGGATGAAAGTGGATGAAACGAACCCGTCCCCATCCGTCCATCCAACCATCAGGGCTAGTCGGCGTAGATGGGGTTCGTCCAGGCCGTCTTGCCCTGGGCGTCCACGCATTCCAGGCGGATGTAGGTCTCATCGCCACGCAGTGCAAACTCGGCACGACAAAGCCCCTCATCGCTCTCAGCTATAACGGTGCTGCCCGCATTGATAAAGCCGCCCGCAACCATGTTCACGCGCTCGCAAGGACTACATTCCACCCAAACGCGTCCATCGCACACACCCCAGTTGTCAATTGCGGGGCCACTCGAGGAGTAGTAGGCACCCTCTATGAGCGCGCGAACCACAGCATCGCGTGTGAGCGTAGGAGCGCACACAACAACCCAGCCACCAAAGCTGTCGTCAAAAAGGCCCTCGTTGTGGTTGTCGTCGGCAGCGATGGCGCCCAAGCGTGCGCCGCGACGCAACATGAGATCCCAGTACACGGTGTCGGCGCCTGTACCCGATTCGTTCACCGTGTCGTAGTTGTACACCTCAATGCCAAATACGCCCGTGAGGCCCAGTACGTCATCAGGCTCAATGCGGCTCCAGATGGGATGGTTGTACGTCACGGCGCAGCCATGCGCGGCAAGCGTGTCGGCCAGTTCCTGCGCAACCGCACGTCCATCCCAGCTACCTCGGCAGACAATCGGCTCCAAGCGCTCCATATGCGCAAAATGCTCAGGAGCAGCCGCGATCATCTCGTCGGTTCCCAGGATGCCATGCATGTGATGCGTGCGCAGACGCGCGCCGGTTCCATCGTCGGCAATGAGTACCGCCGAGGCCTCAAGGCCCGGCAGGATGATGAAGTCGTCGCGATCAAACTGGAAACTGTAGTCGGTGTAGAGGTCATGCTCAGAAAGGCACAAAAACTGGTAGCCGTGCGCACGGAACTCCTGAACGGCCCGTTCGGGTGTCCAATGCCCGTCGGAGTTGGTGGTGTGGCTGTGCAGGTTGCCCTTAAAACGCGGCAGGCCTTCAGGCAAAACGGTTTGGTTGGGAAAAGCCATGGGTTCTCGATTCTGTTGCATCGGGGACGAAAAGATGAGGGCTGAGGTGGAAAGCAGAGACGGATCGTGAGGTTGCCGACGTACAAGGCGCACGGCGCAGGACACGGAAGGCCGCTGGCACACGGCGGCCTCTGCGCGCCATACGGCGCCCGCAAGCGCCGCACACCACCCGCGCCACAAACCAGCACAGCCCCACACCCGCCCCGCCCTAAACGACGATAGGCGGGCGCCGCACTGCTACGACACCCGCCCACGTGGAAGGGATGGACACTAAGCGGCGGAACGGAGTGCGCCCACCGGAATCTGCAGGCAGTCGTGTGTGGGGATGGAAAGCCACACGTCCTGCCCCGTCTCAAACATATGGAAGCTACGGAAGAGCGTGTCCACGCGCAGGGTCACAGCACCCATCCGTACGGTGTAGCGCAGCACGTTACCGCGCGGCACACTGTCGGCCACCACACCGCGCACCACAAAGTGCTCGTCATCGGCCTCAACGGGCTTGCCCGAGATAGCGATGGTTTCCGGGCGAATGGCCACCACATGGCCCGCCGGCACCGCCGCGCCCGTGAGCCCGCCAAACTCCTCGCGGCTCAGCTGGTTGTAACTGCCGATAAAGCTCGCAGCAAACTCCGAAACCGGGCGCGTGTACACCTCAACCGGGCTACCAGCCTGCTCTATGCGACCGTCGTGGAAGAGCTGAATCACGTCGGACATGACCATGGCCTCGTCCTGGTCGTGCGTAACAAAGATGGAGGTGAGGCCCAGCTCCTGGTTGATCTCGCGGATGCGCGACTGCAGCGCCTTGCGAAGCTTTGCGTCAATGGCCGAGAGCGGCTCATCAAGCAGGAGCACCTTCGGTTCGGTTACGATGGAGCGCGCAAGGGCAACACGCTGTTGCTGACCACCGGAGAGATTCGCGGGGTAGGCGCGCTCTTTGCCCTGAAGCTCCACGAGCTCCACGGCATGGGCAACCTTCTCGGCAATCACGTCGGCCGGAACCTTTTGCATCTTCAGGCCGAAGGCGATGTTCTGCTCCACGTTCATGTTGGGGAACAGACTGTACTGCTGGAACACCATGCCGATGTTGCGCTTTGACGCAGGCACGTTGGTGACATCTTCCCCGTCGAGGATGATGGTGCCCTCGGTCACGCTCTCAAGACCGGAAAGACAACGCAAGAGCGTCGACTTACCGCAGCCCGAAGGGCCGAGCAGGGTCACCAAATCGCCCTTTTGGATGCCAAAGTTGATGTGGTCGAGCACGGTGTTGTCGCCAAAGCGCTTCACCACGTCGCGGAATTCGATGTAGGCCATTTACGCGACCTCCTTCTTACTGGCGGTGTTCTGGAGCTTGAGCACGAACGCCGTCACGAGCGCCACCACCACAAAGATGACAACGACGATGGCGCTCGAAAGGCCACTGGAAACATCCATATTGGCCTGGAGGAACACCTGGATGTTCTGGTAGTTGGTGCCGGCGATGTTGTTGGCAAGCACGAAGTCGCCAAAGATGATGCTCTCGGCAAGCAGGCTCGACACCAGGATGCCGCCCAGGATATTGGGGAGCACCACCTGCACGTATGCACGGAAGCGACCACAGCCCAGCATCTCTGCCGCCTGGATGAGCATCTCCGCGTCGATGGAGTTGAGCGCATTGCGAATACCCTGGTAAATGTAGGGCAGCACCAGGATGGTGTAGGCGCCAAAGAGCATGAACAGGCGGTTGGAGAGGATAGTACCCGTGCCGGTGTAGAGCGAGATGATGCCGATGGAGAGGATCACGCCCTGCAGCGCATAGGGAATCATGCAGAGGAATTGCATGACCTGCGAAAGCTTGCGATTCACCGCCACAACCACGTACATGGCCGCGAGAATGAGCACGATCGTAATGGCAACGCTCACAAGGCACAGGATGAGCGTGCGTCCAATAGAGGCCCAGAAGACAGAGTTGCTGAAGAGCTCGATGTAGTTGCGCAGCGTGAAGCCAGAGGGCAGGATGTCCGTCCACTCCACAAAGAGCGAGTACACCAAGGTGACAGCAAACGGAATCAGCAGGTAGAGGGCAACAAGACCCAGAAAAATCTTTCCGGCGAGCGATGTCTTGCCCGCTGCAGCTGCCTTACTCATACGATCTCCCTCCCCTTGGCGGCGCGACGCGTGAAGTAGTTGTTGATGAGCGTGCAGGCCACCATGAGCGCGATGAGCACCATAGCGAGCGCGCCACCCGTTGCGGCATCCGTCTGCACGTCGCCCTTGAAGCGCGAGGTGATCTGGAGCGCCAGCAGCGCGTAGTTGTTCATCACGAGCGCGTAGGCCGTGGCATAGGCCGCAAGCGCGTTGGAGAAGAGCACCGAAAGCGTGCCGAGGATCGAGGGCATGAGGTTGGGGATGACGATGCGGAACCAGTAATCGAAGGTCGATGCCTTGAGGATGGTGGCCGCCTCGCGCCACTCGCGGCGGATGCCCGCGAAGGCCGGGATGAGCAAGAGGGTTGCCAGCGGAATCTGGAAGTAGATGTACATCACCACGAGGCCGTCGGCGCCGTAGAGATTGAAGTCCGCCAAGAACGGGATGCCGAAGCGCTCACCGATGAGCGTGAGGACGCCGGCGTTGCCCATGAGGATCATGAAGGCGAAGGCCAGCGGCACGCCGGAGAAGTTCGACATCATGTTCAGCACCATGGTAAAGGCGTTACGCACGCGTGGACTCGCGTCGCAGCAAAACCGCGCGGCCAAAAAGGCCACGATGATGCCCACCACGGCCGAAAGCAGGCTAATCCACACGCTGTTCCAGATGGACTGCTGATACAGCGGAGTGGTGAAGACACGGGCGTAGTTCTCAATGCCCAGCGCGCCGGAGTCGCGGCCCA
>DVID01000023.1 GCA_018711625.1 Candidatus Limicola stercorigallinarum
AAGGCAGATCAGTGCAAAAAGCGAGAACACGCCAGAGACGAGCGAGAGCACCAAGAACGGAACGACGAAGCCCATGATGTAAAAACCCTGGTACGCGGGGCCTTCAAGGCGCTCGGCTGCAACATGAGCGCGGCCCACCAAGTCGCCGGAGCGCGCGCCGTTGGTGCCGGCATGACCCATGCCCGCCACGCGCACGGTCTCACCGTCGTGTACGCCCGCGGGGAATTCAACCACGGCCTCGGCATACACCTGACGCCTGCCAGAGCCGCCGCACTCAGGGCACGGATCGGCAACCACCTTGCCGCTGCCGTTGCATTCGGGGCAGACCATCTGGAAGAGGCCGCCGCCAAACAAAAACGACATGTCGACCCCGATGGTGCCCGTGCCACCGCAGCTAGGACAGGTATGAGAGTGCTCGGACGACACCGACCCTGAGCCGCCACAGTGGTCGCACGGCTCGTAGCGACGATACTTGATACCCTTGCGAACGCCCTTCTTCACCTCGTCGGCCGTGAGCTCAACATCCACAACCACGTCCGCCCCCGCCTCGGGGTTGTACGACGAGCCTCCGCGACGCCTGCCGGTTTGCTGTGTCCACGCACCGCCGAAGGGGAAGCCGCCGCCAAAGGGCGAGCCATAGCCTCCAGCGTAACCACCCGCGCCACCGGCATAGGGCGATGCGGCACCGCCCGCGAACGGATTGCCCGAACGCATCGCATCGTACCGGGCACGCTTTTGCTCATCGGAGAGCACAGCATACGCCTCAGAGATCTCTTTAAAGCGCTCCTCGGCATCGGGAGCTTTGTTCACATCGGGATGCAGCTTGCGCGCCTTCTGCTGAAAGGCACGCTGGATATCCTTTTGCGAGGCATCCTTATCAACGCCAAGAATCGCGTAATAGTCTTTTTCATTCATGGTTGCCATAAGGCGGAGAAACCTCCTGCTTGGTATGGTCAATGAGCGTATTGTACCGAATACCGGTCCTATCCATACCGAAGCTTCGGAATTGCACAACACCCCACGGCATCAGAACATGCGCAAGCGCGGGTCATATCGCTCTTAGCAACCGGCACAATCCCAGAAGAGGCCGAAGAGCTCGTTTCCCAAAAGCCAGCCTTGCTCCGTAGGCACCAGACGACGTCTGCCCCTGAGCGGCACCGATTGAGGCACCCAGATGCTCTCTTCGGGCACCCATGTCGCAAGCCCTTGCGCTATGGCGCAATCGATAGCCCGCTGCACACATTCCTGCCCGAGGACCCGTTCAGCAGCCACAATGAGCTCCTCACCCGCGCCACAGGTCATACGCATGCTGAGCATAAGGTCTTCCGCTGCAGCTTCGCGCGCGGCAAGCGTTTCCACCTCATAGCGCACGTCTGGCCCAGGCAAGGTATCGTCCGCCTGTACAAAGCGAATACGAGACGCACCGTCTGACACAGGTGGCGCACCTAAAACCGCGCGGAGCTGTTCATAGGCTGCACGGTCGAGCATGCTTGCCGCCGAGCGCCCCAGGCCCAAATAGTTGGCACCCGTCCAATAGGCAATGTTATGGGCACAAGCATGGGCACCACAGGCATAGCTCGCCACCTCGTACGGTGCAAAGGCCGCCTCGCCGAGCACGCGGCGTGCCTCTTTCATGCACCAAGCCTGCAGGTCTTCATCAGGCTCGTCAAGCGCGCCACGCGCTACCTTTCGCGCGAGGGGCGTGCCATCCTCAATGGTGAGCGGATACACCGATACATGATCCACGCCACAAGCAACGGCGCTATCAAGTGTTGCTCGCCAGCTTTCCTTTGTTTGCAGCGGAATCCCGCACATGAGGTCGATGGACACCAAAAGACCCGCAGCGCGTGCCGCCGCGATGGCATCCTTTGCATCCTGGGCACTATGGAGCCGTCCGAGCGCCCGCAGCTCCACTCCGTTGAAGGTCTGTACGCCGAGCGACACCCGAGTCGCACCGGCGGCCGCGAGTGCGCGCGCCAGGTCAGCCGTGAACGACTCGGGGTTCGCCTCGCAGGAGAACTCCGTGAGCGTGGGTGCTATCGCACGCACTGCGCGCACAATCTCGACGAGACGTTTCCCCAGTACACTCGGCGTGCCACCGCCGATATAGGCCGTGCGGCACGAAGCAAGCACGCCAGATGCTCCAAGCCGCTCAATACAGACGACCATCGAGCGTACGTACGCATCGAAAGCGGCCGCATCACGACAGGCCTTCGAATCAAAATCGCAGTACAGACACTTGGCATGGCAAAACGGCACGTGGATGTAGAGCGCATCGACCATACGCGCATCTCCTTAGTCATACAGTTGCGGCCCCCATATGTCATTTTCAGCCGAAAATCAGCGTCTAGATGGCATATAGGAGCCGAAATCACATGGAGGAGCTATGTGGCAGCGGCGGCAGCGTTCCACCCTCGGCAAGAATGTCCTCGCAGGCGGTGACGTCCGCCTCAATCTCGTCGACAAGCGCCATGAAGTCCTCGAAGCTCGTGCACTTCACCACCCGTCCGCGCCAGGCGGCGGCATGCGGCATGCCTTTCAGGTACCATGTGGCAAACGTCCGAGCACGCGCCATGAGGGGCAGATAGCGGTGCACGAGCTTCAGATGCTCGCGCAGTGCCTCCAGGCGCTCATGCGACGAGCGGACCGGCACAGGCGTGCCCGCGGTCGCGAGCGCACGGGCGTCATCGAACACCCAGGGGTTGCCGTAGGTGCCGCGCGCCACGAACACCGCCTCGGCCTTCGTGGTCGTGAGCATGCGCACCGCGTCTTCGGCGGAGAAGACGTCGCCCGAGCCCACGACGGGGATTGTCACGGCATCGGCCACCTCATCGATGATGGACCAGTCGGCCGTTCCGGTGTAGAGCTGTTTGGCCGTGCGCCCGTGCACCGCAACGGCAGCCGCACCCGCGTCTTCCAGCATGCGCGCGAGCTCGGGCGCGGTGCGCTCACCTGAGCGGAAAGCGATGCGCATCTTCACCGTCACGGGCACCTGGGCGCGCTCGACGGCCGCCCGTACGATATCGGCCGCAAGATCGGGGGTCTCCATAAGGGCGGAGCCCTCACCTTTCGTGATGACCTTGCGCGCCGGGCACGCCATGTTGATGTCGATGAGTGAGAGCTTGTCGCCCACGCGCTCCTGCACGGCGTCGACTGCGCTCGCGAACTGCTCAGGCTTGGAGCCGAACAGCTGCACGCAAATCTGAGGCTCATCGTCCTCGGGCATGACGAGACGCCAGGTCTTGTTGCTCGCATAGGCGAGGCCGGCGACGCTCACCATCTCAGAGTAGGCCATCTCGGCCCCGCGCCGTCGGCACATGATGCGGTAGGCCGCGTCCGTCACGCCTGCCATGGGCGCCAGCAGAAACGGCTGCTTGGCATAGGCCGCGCGCAAAAGCTCCGCCCCGTTCGAAATACCCACCTGTCCCCCTTATGGCAGAAAACGGGTTTTCGCACCGTCCACGACGGGCGGAAGCACCCGCCGGGCAACGGCGCGAGAACCCGTTTGGCACACATCACTCGTCGACTTTGAGAATGGCCAAGAACGCCTCTTGCGGCACCTCGACCGAGCCAATGGCCTTCATGCGCTTCTTGCCCTCTTTTTGTTTCTCCAGAAGTTTGCGCTTGCGCGAGATGTCGCCGCCGTAGCACTTGGCGAGCACGTCCTTACGCACCGCCTTCACCGTGGAGCGGGCGATGATCTTGTTGCCAATCGCGCCCTGGATGGGCACCTCAAACTGCTGGCGCGGAATAATCCCCTTGAGTTTGTCGCACAAACCACGAGCGAGCGCATACGCCTTGTCCTTATGCACGATGAACGAAAGCGCGTCAACCTCATCGCCCGAAAGCAGGATGTCGAGCTTCACGAGGTCGCTCGTACGGTAATCGCTGAACTCGTAATCCAGGCTCGCGTAGCCCTTGGTGCGGCTCTTGAGCTGGTCAAAGAAGTCGAGGATGAGCTCAGCAAGTGGCATATCAAAGTGCATCTCAACCGATTTAGCCGAGAGATGAATCATATCGGTCATGATGGCGCGATGCTCGATGGCAAGCTGCATCACCGCACCGGTGTACTCCGGCGGAACAATCACCTTAGCTTTGAGGAAAGGCTCCTCGATGTGATCAATGCGCGTCACATCGGGCAGGTCCTGCGGGCTGCGTACATCGAGCATGGTGCCGTCTGTTTTGTACACGTGGTAGTCCACGCTCGGGCTCGTCGCAATAAGGTCGAGGTCGAACTCGCGCTCCAAGCGCTCCTTCACAACCTCCATATGCAAGAGGCCCAAGAAGCCCACGCGGAAACCAAACCCCAGGGCGACGGAGGTCTCAGGGGCCCAAGTGAGCGAAGGATCGTTTACGCGCAGCTTCTCAAGAGCATCGCGCAGGTTTTCGTAATCCTTGTTATCGATGGGGAACAAGCCCGTGTAAACCATAGGCTTGGCCTCGCGGTACCCCGGAAGCGCCTCGGCGCAAGGACGGTCGCGGTACGTGAGCGTGTCGCCCACGCGCACCGCCTCGGGGTCTTTAAGGCCGGTGACCACAAAACCCACCTCACCTACCGAGAGCCCATCAACAAGCACCTCGGCGGGACGCTTCACGCCCACACCATCCACGAGGAAATCAACGCCAGCCTGCATCATGCGCAGCTGATCGCCCTTTTTGATGGAACCGTCAAAGATGCGCACGGTTGCCACCACGCCACGGTACTCATCAAAATAAGAATCGAGAATAAGTGCTTTAAGCGGTGCCTCGGCATCTCCCTCGGGCGGCGAGATCAAAAAAACAATCGCCTCAAGCAGATCATGGATGCCCTCGCCCGTCTTGCCCGAGACACACACAGCATCGTCTGCCGGGATGGCGAGCTCGTCCTCAATCTCAAGCTTCACTTCGTCGGGATGGGCGCTCGGCAGGTCGATCTTGTTGATAGCCGGCACGATATCGAGGTTGGCATTCATAGCAAGCGTAGCATTCGACACCGTCTGGGCCTCAACACCCTGCGTAGCAT
>DVID01000024.1 GCA_018711625.1 Candidatus Limicola stercorigallinarum
ACGTCGACCACCGGGTAACCAGCGATAACGCCGGTCTCCAGGGCCTCCTGGATACCCTTGTCGATCGAGGGGATGTACTCCTTCGGCACGACACCGCCCACGATAGCGTTGACGAACTCGTAGCCGAAGCCCTCCTCCATCTTCTCCAGCTTGATGACGGCGTGACCGTACTGACCACGACCACCGGACTGACGGACGAACTTGCCCTCGGCACGATCGACGTCGTGACCCGGAGCCTCGCGGTAAGCAACCTGCGGCTTACCAACGTTTGCCTCAACCTTGAACTCGCGGAGCAGGCGGTCGACGATGATCTCCAGGTGCAGCTCGCCCATGCCGGCGATGATGGTCTGGCCGGTCTCGTGGTCGGTGCGCACGGTGAAGGTCGGGTCCTCCTCGGCGAGCTTGGCAAGCGCCATGGACATCTTGTCCTGCTCGGCCTTGGTCTTGGGCTCCACGGCAACGTCGATAACGGGGTCGGGGAACTCCATGGACTCGAGAATGATTTCGTGGCCCTCCTCGCACAGGGTGTCACCGGTGGTGGTGTTCTTGAGACCCACGGCGGCGAGGATGTCGCCGGCGAAGGCGCCGTCGACGTCAACACGGTCGTTGGCGTTCATCTCGAGGATGCGACCGAAGCGCTCGCGCTGGCCGTTGGTGGCGTTCACCACGTAGGAGCCGGCGTCCACATGACCGGAGTACACACGGAAGAAGGTCAGCTTACCGACGTAGGGGTCGGTCATGATCTTGAAGGCCAGGGCGCTGAACGGCTCGTTGAAGTCGGCCTCGCGGTGGTCCTCCTCGCCGGTGTCCGGGTTGGTGCCCTGCACGGGCGGAATGTCGAGCGGGCTCGGCAGGTAGTCCACGACAGCGTCGAGGAGCTCCTGAACACCCTTGTTCTTGTAGGCGGAGCCTACGAGAACGGGGTTGAGCTCGTTAGCGAGCACGCCCTTGCGGATGGCGGCCTTGAGCATGTCGACGGGGATCTCCTCGTCCTCAAGAACCATCATCATGAGCTCGTCGTCATACTCGGCGGCAGCGTCGAGCAGCTCAGAGCGCTTCTCAGCAGCGATCTCGGCAAACTCAGCCGGGATCTCGGCCATGGGCTCGGGGTAGGTCATACCCTTGTCGTCGGCCTTGAAGTCCCAAGCGGTCATGGTCACGAGGTCGATGACGCCCCAGAACTGGTCCTCAGCGCCCATCGGGACCTGGATGGCCACAGCGTTGGCGTTGAGGCGCTCCTTCATGGTGTCGATCGCGTGCCAGAAGTCGGCGCCGACGCGGTCGTACTTGTTGATGAAGGCGATGCGCGGGACGTTGTAGTTGCGGGCCTGGCGCCACACGGTCTCGGACTGGGGCTGAACGCCGGCAACGGCGTCGAACACGGCCACAGCACCGTCGAGGACGCGGAGCGAACGCTCGACCTCGGAGGTGAAGTCAACGTGGCCCGGGGTGTCGATGATCTGGATGCGGTACGCAGGACCGTTCTTCACGTCGCCGCCCTTGTGCCAGAAGCACGTGGTAGCAGCGGAAGTGATGGTCACGCCACGCTCCTGCTCCTGGACCATCCAGTCCATGGTGGCAGCACCCTCGTGCACCTCACCAATCTTGTGGGTCTTGCCGGTGTAGTACAGGATGCGCTCGGTAGTGGTGGTCTTACCGGCATCGATGTGGGCCATAATGCCGATGTTTCGGGTCTCGGAAAGCTTGTACTTAGCCTTAGCCATGAGTATCAATTCCTCCCAGAATTACCAACGGTAGTGCGAGAACGCGCGGTTGGCCTCAGCCATCTTGAAGACGTCCTCACGCTTCTTCACGGAAGCGCCAACTCCGTTGGAGGCGTCGAGGATCTCGTTGGCGAGACGCTCGGCCATGGTCTTCTCCTTACGAGCGCGGGAGAAGTTCACGATCCAGCGGATGCCCAGCTGGGTGGAACGGCGGGAGTTGACCTCCATAGGCACCTGGTAGGTGGCGCCACCAACACGCTTGGGCTTGCACTCGAGCGTGGGCTTGACGTTGTCCATGGCCTTCTTGAAAACGGCCAGCGGATCCTGGTCAGACTTCTGAGCAACGATGTCGAAGGCACCGTAAACGATGCGCTCGGCAACGGGCTTCTTGCCGTCGAGCAAGACCTTGTTGATAAGCTGCGTCACGAGACGGTTGTTATACACGGCATCGGGCATAACCTCGCGGCGATGATTCTTAGATGCACGGCGCGGCATGTTATATCTCCTCTGTAGAAAAACTCTCAGTAAACCTCGTTAGAGGCGCTTGGTATTGACGTTAGTTCTTAGGACGCTTCGCGCCGTAGCGGGAGCGGGACTGACGACGGTTGTTCACCGCAGCGCAGTCATAAGTGCCACGGATAATCTTGTAGCGCACACCAGGGAGGTCACGCACGCGGCCGCCGCGGATAGCGACGATGGAGTGCTCCTGGAGGTTGTGGCCCTCGCCAGGGATGTAAGCGGTAACCTCGATGCCGTTGACCAGGCGCACACGAGCGACCTTACGAAGAGCCGAGTTAGGCTTCTTGGGGGAGGTGGTGAACACGCGGGTGCACACGCCACGCTTCTGCGGGTTGTGCTGAAGAGCCGCGTTCTTGGACTTCGCGGGCTTGGACTTGCGGCCCTTGAGGACCAGCTGGTTAATAGTAGGCAAAGCGTACTCCTTCTTCAGATGATTCCAGCTTTACTAAGTGCAACGGCTTGAATCGAGGTGTCAGCATCCACCTTCGAAACACGCAGTTCGCTATTGTACGCCCCGTCTCAGCGGTGTCAACAGACCACGCGCCCGGGCGTTTCCCTATTTTTGGCAATTCCCGCAGAATCTTCACAGCTCTCCCCTATGACACGCGCTGCAACACTAGTGAGCAGCTGCCCTTGCTGTTCCGCAAAACCGCTACCTTGTTTTCTTGACCTTAAAGGGGCTCAAAACGGGGCGTTCAACGTCAAATTAACAAGATAGCGGTTTGCCGCAGGAAACGTTGCCTTTGAAGAGTGACGCGGGCGGTGGAACATCCCGCGGCGCACCGCCATACCGAAGGCCGCGCGCCCTGCCACCCGCACCCGTTCCCCATGACAGCAAAGGCCTCGCCTCCTAGGAGAGCGAGGCCTTCTTCAGTGCCGTATGGCGGCGTGTTTACTCGTCAAACGAGTTGTGACCATTCGGATCGTCCGGATTGTCACCGTCGTCGCTGTCAACAAGCTGGTTCAGCAGCTCGTCGAGCGAGGCCATGTCCTCGTTGATAACACCCGAACCGGCGCTCTTGGCGCTCGAGCTATCCACGGGACCACCGATCATCTCCTCGTCGTCGTAATGACGCGGAGCGGAGGAGCCCAGCAGGATGTCGTCCGGGCCATCGGGCGAGAACACCATCTGCAGCAGCTGCGACAGGTCTTCCTCGTCGGCAACGTCGTCGTTGTTGTCGAGGATGTAGAGGAGGTTGTGCGCCTCCAGACCGTCGCGGAGCTCCTCGATAGCCTTGGCACCAATGCCGTCGATGCGGAGCAGGTCCTCCTCGCTCTTGCCCACGAGGTCGCCTACCGTCTCGATGCCCACCTCGGAGAACTTGTTGGTCCAGCGCTGCGAAACACCCAGGTCGTCGAAGAGGTACAGGCGAGCGTCCTCGGCAGAGATGGTGCGGCCGTTGCGCGTGAACGAACCGTCGCCGCCGCCGTACTCGTCGAAGCTTGCCCAGTCAACCTGCTGCGGCAGCTGGTCGTCGAGCTCCTTGAGCTCCTCGGGCGCCCACTCGGGCAACGACTTGGCGTTGGGCGACGTCGGACCGTCGATTGCCTGGTAACCATCGGCCGTGCGGTAGGTAAGCGTGGCGTTGGCATAGGGCTTGAGGCCGGTACCAGCGGGAATCTTCTTACCCACGATAACGTTGGACTTAAGGTCGAGCAGGTGGTCAACCTTGCCCTCGATAGCGGCCTCGGTGAGAACGCCCGCCGTACGGATGAACGACGCAGACGAGAGCCAGGAGTCGATGCTGGAAGCAACCTTGAGCGTACCCAGGATCGCGGGCTCGGCCGCAGGAGCAGCACCGCCGCGGCGAGCAACGCGCTCAACCTCGTCGGCAAACTCGTAACGGTCGACGTACTGGCCAAGGAGGTACTTGGAGTCGCCGGGGTTGGTGATCTGAACGCGACGCAGCATCTGACGTGCAATTACCTCGATGTGCTTGTCGTTCAAATCAACGCCCTGCGAGGTGTAGACCTCCTTCACCGAGCTCACGAAGGTGTGCATCGTGGACTCGATGTCGGTGAGCTTGCGCAGGTTGCGGAAGTTCACGAAGCCCTTGGTGATCTGGTCGCCGGCACGCACGGTGCAGCCGTCCTCGATGCCGGGCATGAAGCGCACGGACGCCGGGACGCGGATCTCGTCAATCACGCGGGTTGGGTCGTTGCGGTCGGTGATGGTGAGCACGTACTCAGACTTCTCGGGCTTGATCGAGAGCAGACCGGAGTGCGGAGCCAGGTCGGCCTCGCGACCCAGGATCTTCTCATTCACGTTGCCAACGACGTCGAACATACGGCCAACCGTCGGCAGACCCTGCGTAATGTCGTCAACGCCAGCCACGCCACCGGAGTGAATGGTACGCATCGTAAGCTGCGTACCGGGCTCGCCGATGGACTGAGCAGCGATGATGCCCACCGCGGTACCGATGGCAACCGGGCGACGCGTGGAGAGATCCCAGCCGTAGCACTTCTGGCACACGCCGTACTTGGAGCGGCAGGTAAGAAGCGCGCGCAGCTTAACCTTGGAGAGGCCCGCGTCAATCATCTTCTTGAGGTCGTCCACGCTCTCGATGTACTCGTCGGCATGGAAGAGCACGGTGCCGTCCGGCGCCACAACGTCCTCGATGAAGCAACGGCCCACGAGGTCGGCGTTGATGTCCTCGGTACCCGGGATGATCAGGTTGTAGGTCACGCCCTCGGTGGTGCCGCAGTCCTCCTCGCGCACGATGACGTCCTGCGCCACGTCGACCAGACGACGGGTGAGGTAACCGGAGTCGGAGGTGTGAGACGCGGTGTCCACGAGGCCCTTACGAGCGCCGTAGGTGGAGATGAAGTACTCCAGCGGCAGCAGACCCTCGCGGAAGTTGGCCTTAATGGGAAGGTCGATGGTTTCACCGGACATGTCCGCCATAAGGCCGCGCATGCCGCCAAGCTGGCGCAGCTGCGTCTTAGAACCACGGGCGCCGGAGTCCGCCATCATGTACAGCGGGTTCTCGTCGTCGAACATGGCCAGCATGAGCTCGGACACCTTGTCGGTGGCTGCGGTCCAGGCGTTAACAACCTCGGTATGACGCTCCGTCTCGTTGATGAAGCCGTCCTCAAAGTACTCGTTGATCTTGTCCACGTCGGCCTGGGTCTTCGCCAGGATCTCGGGCTTCTCGTCCGGGATGAGGGCGTCCCACAGCGAGATGGTAAGACCAGCGCGCGTGGCGTAGTGGAAGCCGGTGTATTTGATGTTGTCGAGGATCGGCGCCACCTCAGAGGAGGGGTAACGATCGCAGCAGTCGGCCGTGAGGCGCTTCACGTCGCCGGAGTTCATCTTGTAGTTGATGAACTCGTAGTCGTCGGGCAGGCACTGCTTGTTGAAGATGATGCGACCAATGGTGGTCTCAAAGCGGCAGGTCTTGGAACCCGTCACATCGTAGTCCACCACGTCGTTCTTGCCGTTGAGCACACGGAACAGGCTGCGGCCATCGTCGAGCACCACGTTGGCGTCGGCGGCGGACACGCGCACCTGGATCTTTGCCTGCAGGTCAACGTCAATACGTGAGTCGTACGCGTTGAGCGCGTCGTCGAAGCTCGCGAACACGTGGCCCTCGCCCTTCATGCCCTCGCGGGCCTGGGTGAGATAGTACACACCAATGATCATGTCCTGACGCGGCGTGTTGACCGGCTTGCCCGATGCGGGCGAGCGCAGGTTGTTGGACGAGAGCATGAGCACGCGGGCCTCGGCCTGAGCCTGCTGCGAAAGCGGTACGTGCACCGACATCTGGTCGCCGTCGAAGTCCGCGTTGAAGGGCTCGCAGACGAGCGGATGCAGGTGGATAGCCTTACCCTCAACCAGCACGGGCTCAAAGGCCTGGATGGAGAGGCGGTGCAGGGTAGGTGCGCGGTTGAGCAGCACCAGACGGCCGTCAATGACCTCTTCCAGGATGTCCCACACAAAGCTGGCGGAACGGTCGATGGCGCGCTTGGCACCCTTGATGTTCTCAACCTTTCCCAGCTCCACGAGGCGCTTCATCACAAAGGGCTTGAAGAGCTCGAGCGCCATGGTCTTGGGCAGGCCGCACTGGTGCAGCTTCAGCTGCGGGTCGGTGACGATGACCGAACGGCCCGAGTAGTCAACACGCTTACCCAGGAGGTTCTGACGGAAGCGGCCCTGCTTACCCTTGAGGGACTCGGCGAGCGACTTCAGCGGACGACCACCGCGGCCCGAAACCGGGCGACCACGACGGCCGTTGTCGAAGAGCGCGTCCACGGCCTCCTGGAGCATGCGCTTCTCGTTGTTGACGATGATCGCCGGAGCGTCGAGCTCAAGCAGGCGCTTCAGGCGGTTGTTACGGTTGATGACACGACGATAGAGGTCGTTCAGGTCGGAGGCTGCGAAGCGGCCACCGTCGAGCTGCACGAGCGGGCGCAGATCGGGCGGAATCACCGGGATGACGTCGAGGATCATGTTCGCCGGATCGTTGCCGCCCTTCAGGAAGGCGTCAACAACCTCAAGGCGCTTCACGGCCTTCTCGCGGCGCTGCTTCTGGCCGTCCTCGTCGGCGATGATGGCCTTGAGTTTCTCGGCCTCGTCCTTGAGGTCGATGGCAGCGAGCAGGTCGCGGATGGCCTCGGCGCCCATGTTACCGGAGAAGTACATGGAGTAGTAGCGCTTCATCTCGGCAAAGAGCGGCTCGTCGGAGATGAGGTCGCGCTCCTGCAGCTTCATGAACGCCTGGAAGGCGTCGGAACGGAGCTGCTTCTCGTCGGCCGTCTCCTCCTTGATATCGATGATGCCCGCGGCGATCTCTTCCTCGGTGAGGGGCTCCTCGTCGGAGAACTCGTCAAAGTTCTCGGGGTTGCCCTGCTCCTTCAGGCTCTCGATCTGGCGCTCGCACTCGGCGTCGAGCTCCTCGAGGTCGGCCGCAAGCTCCTCACGCAGGTCGTCGGCGTCGGCTTCACGGGCCTCGTAGTCAACATGCGTGATGATGTAGCTCGCGAAGTAGAGCACCTTCTCGAGGTCTTTGGACTTGATGTCGAGCAGGCGGCTCATGGGGAAGCTCGTGGGGCTCTTGAAGTACCAGATGTGGCTCACGGGAGCAGCGAGCTCGATGTGACCCATGCGCTCGCGGCGCACCTTGGCCGTGGTGACCTCCACGCCGCAACGCTCGCAGACGATGCCCTTGAAGCGGATGCCCTTGTACTTGCCGCAGGAGCACTCCCAGTCCTTCGCAGGACCAAAGATCTTCTCGCAGAACAGGCCGTCCTTCTCGGGCTTAAGGGTGCGGTAGTTGATGGTCTCGGGCTTCTTGACCTCACCGTGCGACCACGAGCGAATCTGGTCGGCGGAGGCAAGGGAGATCTTTACCGCGTCAAAATCAGTAGCTTCGAATTCTGCCACAGTCAACTACTCCTTCTCAGTGGTGGTTGCGGTGAGCTCGCCGAGGATGGCCTCGGCCGCATCGGCGGAGGTGTCGGCCTCGTCGATGGAGGGCAGCTCGGAGATGAGGTCGTCAGAGGCGGCGGCATCAAGCGTTGCAGCGGGAGCCACCTCGGGCTCGGCGTCGTGCAGAGGCTCGATGTCGAGCGCGAGCGAACGAATCTCTTTCACGAGAACCTTGAAGGACTCGGGCACGCCAGCCGTGGGGATGTTCTCGCCCTTGACGATGGCCTCGTAGGTCTTCACGCGACCAACGGTGTCGTCGGACTTGACGGTGAGGATCTCCTGCAGCACGTTGGAAGCGCCGTACGCGTAGAGCGCCCAAACTTCCATCTCGCCGAAGCGCTGGCCGCCAAACTGGGCCTTGCCGCCGAGCGGCTGCTGGGTCACGAGGCTGTAGGGGCCCGTCGAGCGCGCGTGGATCTTGTCGTCAACCATGTGGCCGAGCTTGAGCATGTAGGAGGTACCCACGGTGATGGGCTCACGGAACTCCTCGCCGGAGCGACCATCGTAGAGCGTGGTCTTACCGCGCTCGTCAAGCTGCGTCACGAACTCGGGGCGCATCTTCTCGCCGTAGCGCTCGCGCGCCAGGTTGATCATGTTCTTGTTGGCGCGACGGATGACCTCGGCGATCTCGTCCTCAGAGGCACCGTCGAAGACGGGCGTGGAGACAAAGAACGGGCCAGGCACGTAGGTGTCGGAATCGGCGTTCTCGGGGTCCCAGCCGCAAGCAGCCGCCCAACCAAGGTGGCACTCCAGAAGCTGGCCCACGTTCATACGCGAAGGCACGCCGAGCGGGTTCAGGATGATGTCGACGGGCGTACCGTCGGCCATGTAGGGCATGTCCTCAACCGGCAGAATCTCGGAGATAACACCCTTGTTGCCGTGACGACCAGCGATCTTGTCGCCCTGCTGGATCTTGCGGCGCTGAGCCACGTACACGCGCACCTGCTCGTTCACGCCGGGGGCCAGATCGTCGCCGGCCTCGCGGCTGAAGCGCACCACGTCGATGACGCGGCCATAGGCGCCGTGCGGCATCTTGAGGGAGGTGTCGCGCACGTCGTGAGCCTTCGCACCGAAGATGGCCTTGAGCAGGCGCTCCTCGGCGGTCTGGGTGCTCTCGCCCTTGGGCGTGACCTTACCCACGAGGATGTCACCGGGGCCTACCTCGGCGCCAATGCGGATGATGCCGTCCTCGTCGAGGTTGGCAAGCATGTCCTCGGAGAGGTTCGGCACCTCGCGGGTGATCTCCTCGGGGCCAAGCTTGGTATCGCGGGCGTCAATTTCGTGGCGCGAGATGTTGATGGTGGTGAGCAGGTCCTCGGCCACCACGCGCTCGGAGACAACGATGGCGTCCTCGTAGTTGTAGCCTTCCCAGCTCATGTAGGCCACGGTGAGGTTCTGACCCAGAGCCAGCTCGCCGTGATCGGTCGAGGGGCCGTCGGCCAGGGGCTGGCCCTCCGCAACCTCGTCGCCCACGCGCACGAGCGGACGATGGTTGATGCAGGTGGACTGGTTGGAGCGCTGGTACTTGAGCAGCTTGTACTCGTCCATGCCCTCAGCGGACTTCACGATGATCTTCGAAGCATCGGCGAAGATGACCTCGCCGGCATGCTTGGCCAGGGTGACCTCGCCCGAGTCGATGGCGGCGCGGCGCTCCATGCCGGTACCCACGTACGGGGCAGCCGGGTGCACGAGCGGCACAGCCTGACGCTGCATGTTTGCACCCATGAGGGTACGCTTGGCGTCGTCGTGCTCAAGGAACGGAATGAGGGTTGCTGCGACCGAGATCATCTGGCGCGGCGACACGTCCATGTAGTCCACGTCGTCCACCGGCACGTCGGCGGGAGCACCGAAGGAGCCGTCGAAGTCGCGGGTGCGGGCGACGATGGTGTGCGGACGCACAAGGTTGCCATCGGCGTCAACCGTTACGAACGCGCCCGTCTTGGGGTCGATCGGGGTGTTCGCCGGCGCGATGATGTGGTCCTCTTCCTCATCGGCGGTCATCCAGTCAATGACGTCGGTCACGTGACCGTTCTCCACGCGACGATACGGAGCCTCGATGAAGCCGTAGTCGTTCACGCGCGCATAGAGGGAAAGCGAACCGATAAGGCCGATGTTGGGACCTTCGGGGGTCTCGATGGGGCACATACGGCTGTAGTGCGAGTTGTGAACGTCGCGGACGGCCGTAGGCACGTTGGTGCGGCGGCTGGAGCCCGACTTGTGGCCCGCCAAGCCACCAGGGCCAAGGGCCGAGAGACGACGCTTGTGGGTAAGACCCGTGAGCGGGTTGGCCTGGTCCATGAACTGCGACAGCTGCGAGGAGCCGAAGAACTCCTTGATGGCAGCCACGATCGGGCGGATGTTGATGAGCGACTGCGGAGTGATCTCGTCAACGTCCTGGGAGCTCATGCGCTCGCGCACGACGCGCTCCATGCGGCTCATACCAATGCGGAACTGGTTCACCACAAGCTCGCCCACGGTGCGGACGCGGCGATTGCCAAAGTGGTCGATGTCGTCGGTCTTGAAGCCGGGCTCGCCCGCGGCAAGAGCGAGCAGGTAGCGGAGGGTGGCCACGATGTCCTCGTCGGTGAGGATGGCGACCTCCTCGGCAGTGGTGAGGCCGAGCTTCTTGTTGACCTTGTAGCGGCCCACGCGCGCCAGATCGTAGCGCTGCGGGTTGAAGAGCAGACCCTCGAGCAGGCTGCGGGAAGCGTCCACGGTGGGCGGCTCGCCCGGGCGCAGACGACGGTAGATCTCGATGAGGGCGTCCTCACGGGTGAGGGCGGTGTCACGCTCGATGGAGCGCTTCACCACGTCGGAGTCGCCCAAGAGCGAAATGATGTCGTCGTTGGTGATGGCAATGCCCAAGGCGCGCAGGAACATGGTGGCAGACTGCTTGCGCTTACGGTCGATGGACACCACGAGCTGGTCGCGCTTATCGACCTCAAACTCAAGCCAGGCACCGCGGGCAGGAATGATCTGCGCCTTGTACACCTGCTTGCCGCCGTCCATCTCGGTGGAGTAATACACGCCCGGCGAACGCACGAGCTGCGAAACCACGATGCGCTCGGTGCCGTTGATGATGAAGGTGCCCTGGTCGGTCATCATGGGGAAGTCGCCCATGAACACCAACTGCTCTTTGATCTCGCCCGTTTCCTTGTTGGTGAGACGGACCTCCGTAAGCAGCGGCGCTTGGTAGGTCATATCCTTCTCGCGGCACTCCTCCACCGTGTGGGAGGGGTCGCCAAACTGATGCTCGCCAAACGTAACCTCGAGCATGTGATTCTGGCTCTGGATGGGGCTGGATTCCTTGAACGCCTCACGCAGGCCCTCACCCATGAACCGCTTGAAGGATTCCTTCTGTACGGAAATGAGGTTGGGCAGCTCCATCGCCTGCGGGATCTTCCCGAAGTCGACGCGCGTGCGCTCGGTCGCAGTGACCTGGGGTGTAGTCTTTGCGGTAGGCACCAGGTTCTTCCTCCTAACAAAATCGGCAGGATGGCGCGAGGTGGTGTGGGCGCCGGTGCTGAACACAACGCACAGGAGCGGCACACTCCGCGGGCCTCATAACGCAACCTATTAGTTTATCAGGGAGCCGCCGTTGAGCAAGAAATGTCTTGACGTATGCGACTAAGTGAGGTATGCAAAAATCTGGCTGCTATTTCCGCAGGTAAATAGTGGTATTACGAACATATGTTCATGGGTTTTAAATGGAGATGCCCAAACGCCTCCTGCTGTCAAGCCGTCCTCCAAGCGGTTACAAGCGGGGCGCGTGGCTGTGTATGGCACAAAAAACAAGGCGGGCATATCGCCCGCCTTGCTGCTTAGTGCATGTGTGCTGCTGGAGCCTAGCGCATGAGGCCGCCGCGCTCCTCGATGGCCTCCCAGAAGGCATCGGCAAAACGCGGGTCGGACGCCGCCATGAGGGCATTCGTGGCAATCCAGCCCGAAGGCGTACCCGTATCGAAGCCCGCCAAAGGATCGATCACCACGGCATACATAGCCTCGCGGTCGAGCGAACGCGCCATGGCGTCGGTGAGCTGAATCTCGCCGCCCTTGCCCGGCTCCTGCGTGGCAAGCAGGTCCATGATGTGAGCAGACAGCAGGTAGCGGCCCACAATGTACAGGTTGGAGGGAGCATCCTCGGGCGCAGGCTTCTCAACCAGGCCCGAAACACGCCACACGGCGCCCGGATCGCAATCGCCCGCCTCTTCGGCACCCGCGAGCGCGCCAATGCGCTCGCCAGCAATCACGCCGTAGCGCGAAACCTCGTCGGGCGAGCACGGAGCCACCGCGATCACCGAGGCACCACCGTGATCGCGCGAAACCTCGAGCATCTTGGTGCAAATGTCGCGCGCGGGCACCACGTAGTCGCCCAAAAGCACCAAGAAGCTCTCCCCCGCCACCGCGTCGGCAGCGGAACGAATGGCATGGCCCAGGCCGTTGGGCTTGTACTGGAAGCGGAAGTCAACGGGAAGACCGCCCGCCTCGGCAACGGCATGCGCGTAGGCATCTTTGCCACGCGCAGCAAGCAGCTGCTCCAACGCGGTATCGGGCTGGAAGTAGCTCAAAAGCTCAGGCTTGTTGGGGCTGGTGACAACAATAACGTCGTCAACCTCTTCGGGCTCAAGCGCCTCCTCGACCACATACTGGATGACCGGCTTGTCGAGCACCGGAAGCATCTCTTTTGGGGTGCACTTGGTGGACGGCAGGAACCGTGTGCCGAGACCTGCGGCAGGGATAATGGCCTTCATGAATTTCCTTTCGACGCGATTATGTTCGAGGCGCACAGCGAAAGCCGGCGAGCACCTCGGCGTCCTGTTGGCAACGGACATCGACACGATGTCAAGACAGCATAGTAGCGCGGGGCGGGGCCGTCTCGGCAAAACTCAAGCAAATCACAAGGGATGGCCGAGGCGAGTCGGGCGCACGGCAGGCTTTTGGGGGTGAACGGAAGGAGGCCCTCCCGAATGGAAGTGCATCCCTCCCTGCGCACAAAAACGGGGCCTGAGGAAACCCCAGACCCCGTTGCGAAGCAAATCGCCTGCGGCAGCGACGGTATCCGCCGCTAAGCCGCTTGTTCTGGCAGGTGAAACACCTGCGCGAACTTACTTGAGGGAGACAGCAGCGCCAGCGGCCTCGAGCTTCTCCTTGGCGGCCTCGGCGTCCTCCTTCTTGACACCCTCGAGAACGGCCTTGGGAGCGCCCTCGACGACCTCCTTGGCCTCCTTGAGGCCAAGGCTGGTGAGCTCGCGCACGACCTTGATGACCTGGATCTTGTTGTCGCCGAAGCCCTCGAGCACGACGTCAAACTCGGTCTTCTCCTCCTCCTCGGCGGCAGCAACCGGGCCAGCAGCCACGACGGCGGCAGGAGCGGCAGCGGAAACGCCGAAGGTGTCCTCGATGGCCTTCACGAGCTCGGAAGCCTCGAGCAGGGTCATCTCTTTCAGAGCCTCAATGATCTCTTCGTTGGTAAGCTTAGCCATGATGCTAATCCTTTCAGTTCTCGCACCTTAACACTAGGTGCGGGCATATACGAGTATGGGCGCGCGCCGCGAAGCGCGCAGGTTGGCGGTACAACCGCCGAGGGCTGCTAGGCAGCCTTCTGCTCGGAGATCTGCTGGATCTGACGAGCAAGACCGCTGGACACACCATTGACGCACACGGCGATGTCGCGCGCGAAGCCGTTGATGAGGCCGGCAATCTGACCAAGAAGCTGATCCTTGGTGGGCAGGTCGGCGATGGCCTGAACCTCCTCGGCGGAGACGGCCTTACCATCCGAGATACCACCCTTGATCTCGAGCACACCCTTGGACTTAGCAGCGAACTCCTTGAGCGCCTTGGCGGGCTCAACAGGCTCGTTTGCATAGAACACATAGGCGAGCGGACCGGCGAGAATCTCGTCGATCTCGGGCTGGTCCTGGTTCTTGAGGGCGAGACGGACGAGGTTGTTCTTGTACACCTTCATCTCGGCACCGACCTCACGAAGCTGATGACGCAGCTCCTGGGCCTGCTTCACGGTAAGACCGTTGTAGCTGACCACGAACACGCCGTTGTTGTCCTGAATATGGGACTCGATCTCGGCAACTTTGTCGATCTTGTACTGCTGGGGCATTCTGTACACCTCCTCGTTGTTTTTCCGAGCACGACCCGTAGCAGAGTGACGGGGGATGCCTCGAAAAAGAAAACCCCCGCGCTGCAGGAGCGACGGAGGCGAGAAGGCAAACTACTCGACCACCTCGGCTGGCGGGTCTCCCCATTGAGCCTTGGGCGTGTGCCCGCGGCGCCGGCTGTCTCTGGCAGCGGGTTCGTGCGTGAACCATGGGATAGTATGCAAGCTGTACCCGTTCGAGTCAAGCGTTCTGTGCAGCTCGCGCAGGAAACATGCACATTTCGACCGCTTCTCCATCGCCTTCTTATCACTTTTATCCGCCCCGCGCCTTCCTTGGGGCCGCGTTCTGGCAAAGCGGTACCATAAGCCCACCTCCGTTGAAAGGAAATCCTGTGACCAAACGCACGCGCTCCGTTACCCTTCGCACCCTTCAGTATTACTGGGCTGTCACGCGCTCGCAGCTTCCCATGTTCATTGCCGATGTGACCGTTACCTTGGGATACGTGTTTTTCCTCACCTTTGCAAACCCCCTTATTGTGGGCGCCATCGTAGACTTGGTGGGCGCGGGCAACATCGCCGCCTCGGAGGTGCTGCCCGTGTTTGGACCCTACATTGTGGCGCTCGTGGTGGTGAATGTGCTGGGCCAGGCATGCAGCAAGCTGCAAGACTACACCTGCGCCCGCCTGGAGATCCGCGCCGGCTACGAGCTGGGGCGCCAGGCCTTCGACACGCTCTCCAACCAGTCGATGACCTTCCACACTAACCGCTTTGGCGGCTCGCTGGTAAGCTCAACGCAGAAGTTCATCTCGGCATATAGCTTGCTTATGGACAACTTCACCTACTCTGCCCTGCCCACGGCGGCAACAGCGGTGCTCACGCTTGCCATGCTCGCGCCCTTGGTGCCCGCCTATGTTGCCCTGCTGGCAGTGGTGCTTGCAGCCTACGTAGCCATCGTGTTCAAGCTCTACCGCAAGATCCTGCCCATCAATGCGGCGGCATCGGCCGCGCAAAACCGCCTCTCGGGCGAGCTCTCAGACTCCATCACCAATATCCTTGCCGTCAAGACCGCCGGACGCGAGGCCTACGAGCAGCAGCTTTTTGAACGGGCAAACCAAGAGGTGCGCGCCGCCGACAGCCAGCGCATGCGGCGCACCGTCAAAACCGGAGCCGTCACCAGCTCGCTCATTGTGCTCATGATGGGCATCACGGCGGTGTTTATCGCTGGCGGCGGCGCATGGTTTGGCATTTCGGCGGGCACACTTGTGATGATGTTCACCTACACCAACACGCTCTGCAACCGCTTCAACATGTTGTCGCAGATGTTCCAGCAGATCAACCGTGTGTTTGGCGAAGCGCACGACCTTACCGTAGCGCTCGACGAGCCGCGCCTGGTGGCGGACGACCCTGCCGCGCCCGCGCTCCACGTGCCGCAGGGGGCCATCGAGTTTTGCGATGTTGATTTTCGCTATGCCGACGCCGGGGTAGATGACGCCGTGTTCCATGGGTTCAACCTTGTCATTCCCGCAGGACAGCGCGTTGGCCTCGTAGGGCGTTCGGGAAGTGGTAAAACCACGCTTACCACGCTCTTGCTGCGCCTGGCAGACCTCTCGGGCGGGCACATCCTCATCGACGGCCAGGACATCGCCCACGTGAGCCAGGTGAGCCTGCGCCAGCACATTGCCTACGTGCCACAGGAGCCGCTGCTATTCCATCGCACCGTGCGTGAGAATATTGCCTACGGGCGGCCCGACGCCACCGACGAGGAAATTCGCCAGGCCGCCGCGAAGGCCAATGCGCTTGAGTTCATCGAACGCCTACCACAAGGATTTGATACGCAGGTGGGCGAACGCGGCGTGAAGCTCTCGGGCGGGCAGCGCCAGCGCATCGCCATCGCCCGCGCCATCCTCATCGATGCGCCCATCCTGGTGCTCGACGAGGCCACGAGCGCCCTTGACTCCGAAAGCGAACGCCTCATTCAAGAGGCGCTCACCAACCTCATGCGTGGGCGCACCTCGCTCGTAATCGCGCACCGTTTGTCTACCGTGGCGGCGCTCGACCGCATTGTGGTTATTCGCGACGGCGAGATTGTAGAAGACGGTACGCACGACGAGCTCGTGCGAGCGAGTGGCGAGTACGCGCAGCTGTGGAACCGCCAATCGGGCGCGTTCTTGGGAACGGAGTAGCCGCGTGCACCGCGCACACGGCCTCTACCTGCGCATGCAAGCGCCTCTTGCGTACTCCGGCAAAATGACAGCTGCCACTTGCTAGCCGCGTCTCTTCCCCGTGGGTACACTGGCGTCAGGGAGGTAGCCGCATGCGCGCCTCTTTCTGCCCGGCTCCTTGCGTGAAAGGAGAGCCCATGAACGCCGAGGTTGCCCAATGCCTTGCTAACGCGCGTCGCGCCCGTGGCATCACGCAGGAGGAGCTGGCGAACCGCCTGGGCGTGAGCCGCCAGGCGGTATCGAACTGGGAACGCGGGGAGACATCGCCCGATACCGACAACCTCATTGCGCTCGCCCGCATCTACCACATGAGCTTGGACGAGCTGCTAGGCATTGACACTCCCCGCCCGGGCGAGGATTCGATCACGGCCGATGACGCAAGTGGTGAGGCCTACGCGGCCCGTGAAGAAGAGCAGCCAGCAGGCCCGGTAACAGCGGGCCAATCAGCGGAGAGCGATCCGGAGTCCAGCGACGATAGCCTTGCCGCCAACATTCAGATACTCGCCGACGATGCTGAGCAGCGACAGACATTCTGGCGGCGCGTTAAGTGGGCCGCGGGAGCCGCTATCGTGTTTATAGTGATTGGCATACCCCTCATCGTTTTGCTGCTGAGCGGCATGAGAAGGACCATGGTGATTCTGGAGGGCACCGCTACCGACGTAGACCCCTCAACCGGCGCCTTTACGCTCGTGCTCGATGAGCCTATACGATTCTCCGAGCGCTCCCCTGCCTATACGTCCTTTGTGGTGACGCCCACGAAGGACGTCGAGTATTTCTTGCCGCCCAAAACTGATGCCGAGGGTACCGTATACGCCGGCACCGAGTATGCCGATACCTACCAACTTCCTGAAGGGGCACACGTGCGCGTGGGGTACAACACCACCGCAATCAACTCCCATAATCTGCCGGAAGCGTTTTCTTGCGACCATATTGAGATCCTTCCGTAGTCGCGCCATGCGCGCCACCGAGATTTGTGCAGAATGGGCATACGAGCAGGCAGCGCTAAACCGAAAGGCCGGGCAATGAGCACAAGCGAGCTTGAAAAGGGCGATGCAGAGGCAGGACGCCGAATTGCGTGCGTCGCTCTGGCAACGCAGGACGAAGGACGAACCGCTGTTGAGCTTATGCTCAATGACTTTTGCGATGCTCTGGCAGCCTACGAGCGCATTTCTTCCCGCCTGGTTGGCGTCAAAAGTACCGGCTTTCAGGCGACGCGGTTGACAGCGTTCAACCTGCTGCAGAGCGGAACGCCGCAGCGGGATGAAGAGCCAGCAGACGGCGCAAATGTACGCAACAAGGTGGCGCATGCCAGCGCATCAGAGCCCGCATCCGCCGATACGCTGGTCATTGCCCTAGCTGTGAACGCATTCCAAAACAGCGCAGGCCGCGCGACGCGAACAGGCGCAAATGGTACAGATGCCTTCACCCTAGCGACTCTCACCGACACGCTCACCCGGAGCGCACGCGCCGCCAACCTTGTACCCGGTGGGCATGTATACGCCATCGCAGCTGATGCTGACTGGGAGCCGGTAGCTGCTCTTACTTGTCTCGACCACTTGGAGCATGCCTGCCGCACGCCGGGCGCCTCGTGGAACGGCGGCATTGCCACGGGGGCTCTTGGGCTATTGCCCCGCCTTATGCACAGCCCACGCCTTGGCGCCTGGCGGCGCCCCCTTTCCGAGCACATCGATCGCCTGGTTGCCGCCGTGCGCATGGGCTGCACCCTGGGTGAGCTCGATCACCTCACCTCACCCGACGCGCATCCAAGCATTGCCGACAGCATCGAAACCGTGCATTACCGTCTTCCCCGCAGGCTTTACGAGCTAGGATTTGCTCCACGCAAGCAGGGGTAACGTCAGGCGCAACCAGCACCTTCGCCCCGAGCGAGAGCTTACCCCGCGCAAGCACGGATACACGCACTTGCCACCTTGTGATAGCGGGGTGCATCAAGCAGGTGCAGCTTTGTCTGCGTTGCACGCGCTCCAAAGAGCACGCTCCGCCGGCATCACAGCAGCGGCCCAAGCGCCTCACGCCAACGGTCAATGAGCCGCTCCAAGCTCCATGCAGCGTTCGCCGGGCTCGTTGAGGGTAGCACCTCTGCTGGCAAATCCACGCGCTCTTGTAAATAGCGCCGGTAAAGACGGCCCGCCGTGCCTCCGTTGCAGAGCACCGCCTGAATGCGTGCCTGTTCGAGCACGCGCTCAATGGCTACCGGCACCACGTTTTTGATACTTGCGTCGCTCGAGCCCTTGATGTCGCAACTCTCGATTACATCCCATAGCGCTATCCCGTGCCGCAGCAGCAGATCCCGCTTGTAAGCAATCGACATCTCAAGCGTAACAGGTTGAGACGGCTCGGCCGGCAGGCACGCCTTGCTGGACGCAGCCATGCACCCTGGCAGCACATCGCGTCCGCAGGTCAGCGCTTCCTCAGCCCTCATGCTCGGAACCATCAGCTCGCCCTCGTTAGGCGGTACCGACTCATCCAGACATGCTGCCATCACACGCCAGAACCGGTTGAGGGGGTTGCCGTAATAAAAAGCGTTTGCGCGCGAAAGAACCGACGGGAACGACCCCAGCACTAGCACACGCGAGCACCCGTCCACCACGGGATCAAAGCCGTGGTCAATATGCTGGTACTCCTGGTTGCTGCCGGTGCTCATCGTGCCTCCCGAACGAAATCCCCGCAATCTGTGCGTTCATCGCGCACAACCATACCGCACATTTTGCCTGTTGGCAGGCGTGGGCACGCGTGCCACAATGACATATGTCACGCGAACGTCAACATAGCGCTGGCGCTAAGCCATATATAGGGAGGACCTATGGGCAACAAGTATCTTATTGTCATCGATATGCAAAACGACTTTGTGGATGGCGCGCTCGGCACGCCCGAAGCGCAGGCCATTGCCGATGCCGTTGTTGAAGAGGCAAAATCCTTCGACGGCACGGTTGCCTTCACGCTCGACACACATGGCGAGAACTACCTCTCCTCGCAGGAAGGCGCAAACCTGCCCGTCCCCCATTGCATCAAGGGTACGCCTGGCTGGCAGCTCATCCCTGCGCTCGACAGCGTAGCCCATGAACGCAACGCGCGTATTTTTGAAAAGCCCACCTTTGGGTCAACTGATCTTGCCGCGTGGCTGCAGGCCGAAAACGCCGCGAACCCCATTGAATCCATTGAGCTGGTAGGTGTGTGCACCGATATTTGCGTGGTATCGAACGCCCTGCTCATCAAGGCGGTGCTGCCTGAGGTCTCTCTCGTGGTGGACGCTGCGCTCTGCGCCGGAGTCACGCCCGCGGCACACGAGGCCGCCCTTGCGACCATGCGCAGCTGCCAGGTGCAGGTATTGAACGCATAGGGCAGAGCGCAAAGGCAGTTTTTTCACACGAAGCGGTTATTTCTAGACAGTTAGTTCAGATATGCACGATTGCCAGCAAGCTACGTGGAAGGCGAACGCGCTAGACTATCTAAATGCTAGATGACTGCATACCCCAATTGCGCATTTCCCGCTGTTTCCAACAGTTTTGAGCAGCGCTAAGTAACGTGGCGCGCGGCCCCAAGGCGAGAGGCCGCGCGCCATCGTTCATATCTGAACTAACTGTCTAGAAATCAGAGTGCGAGCAGAAAAAATGGCTCAAGCCTATGCCAGACCGAGCGCCGCACCCGCCACGCGCACGACAAAAGCCACAATCCAGGCCACACCGCACTGCATAAGCACCACCCAGAACGCATAACGACCGCCAAGCTCGTTTTTAACAGCCGAAACTGCTGCCACGCACGGCGTATAGAGCAGTACAAACACCAAAAACACCACGGCGGTGAGCGGCGAAAATAGCTGCGACAGAGCAGCAGTTGAACCACCCATGAGCACCGTCAACGTGGCAACCACGTTCTCCTTGGCTCCAAAGCCAGCCACCAAAGCAGCAGCGGCAATCCACGAACCAAACCCCAGCGGCGTAAACAAGGGCGCAATCAGTGTTCCCAACGCGGCGAGCATGCTCTGGCCCTGGTCAGACACCACGTTGAAGCGAATGTCAAACGTCTGCAGGAACCAAATGACCACGCTTGCCACAAAGATGATGGTAAATGCCTTTGTAGCAAAGCCCTTTGCCTTGTCCCACGCAAGCAGCAGCGTGGTTTTTGCGCTGGGCAATCGGTAGTTGGGAAGCTCCATCACAAACGGCACCGGGTCACCCTTGAACGCCGTGTGCTTGAGCACCAGCGCCACCAGCACGCCTACCACCATGCCCGCAACATACAGGCCAATCATCACGAGCGGCGCATAATCGGGGAAAAACGCCGCCGAAAAAAGCGCGTACACCGGCAGCTTGGCCGAACAACTCATGAACGGCGTGAGCATCACCGTCATCTTGCGGTCATGCTCTGAGGGCAACGTACGCGTAGCCATAATGGCAGGTACCGAGCAGCCAAATCCAATGAGCATTGGCACGAAGCTCCGCCCCGAAAGACCGAGCTTGCGCAGGATCTTGTCCATCACGAAGGCCACGCGCGCCATGTAGCCCGAATCTTCAAGCACGGAAAGCAGCAGAAACAGCACCACGATAATGGGCAAAAACGAAAGCACGCTGCCCACGCCAGCAAAGACACCCTCAATAACGAGGGAATGCACCACGGGATTCACGCCAAAGTTGGTGAGTGCAGTGTCCACGACGTTGGTGAATGCTTCAATACCCATCTCGAGCAGGTCGGAGAGACGCTGGCCCACCACATCAAAGGTCAGCCAGAACACAAGTGCCATGATGAGAATAAACACCGGGATTGCCGTGTATTTACCAGTAAAGATGCGGTCGGCGGCCACAGAACGCAGGTGCTCGCGGCTCTCGTGCGGCTTCACAACGCTCGCACCGCAAACGCGCTCAATAAAGCTGAAGCGCATATCGGCCAACGCCGCCATGCGATCACGACCAGACTCCTCTTCCATCTGACGGATGATATGCTCCACTGTCTCGATCTCGTTCTGATCGAGAGCGAGCGCATCAAGCACGAGCTTGTCACCCTCGATGAGCTTGGTTGCAGCAAAGCGCACCGGAAGGTTCGATGCCGCTGCGTGGTCTGCGATAAGGTGGATAAGGCCGTGGATGCAGCGGTGCAGCGCGCCGTGGTCGGGACCGTCAGGAGCGCAGAAGTCTACGCGCCCGGGGTGTTCGCGATAGCGCGCCACATGGAGCGCGTGCTCAACCAGCTCTCCAATGCCCTCGTTTTTTGCGGCCGAGATCGGCACCACGGGAATGCCAAGCGCCGTCTCGAGCGCGTTCACATCCACCGTTCCGCCGTTTTCTGTGAGCTCGTCCATCATGTTCAAGGCGAGCACCATCGGGCGATCGAGCTCCATAAGCTGCAGCGTAAGGTAGAGATTGCGCTCGATATTGGTGGCATCCACGATGTCGATGATTGCGTTGGGCTGCTCGTCCAAAATAAACCGGCGGCTCACCACCTCCTCGCTTGTATAGGGCGAAAGCGAGTAGATACCAGGCAGGTCGGTGATGGTGACGTTGGCGTGTCCCTTGATCTGGCCGTCCTTGCGGTCCACGGTAACGCCCGGGAAATTGCCCACGTGCTGGTTGGAGCCAGTAAGCTGGTTAAAAAGCGTTGTCTTGCCGCAGTTTTGGTTGCCCACCAAAGCAAAGCTCAGCTGAGCACTCTCGGGGAGTGGGGCCGTACCTTCACGACGCGGGTGTGCCGGCTCCTCTCCAAAAGCAGGATGGGCCGAGGTGCTTGCGATAGGATTTTTGCGCGGGCTGTTGTGCGCATCGTGCACGTCGGTAACCACAATGCGTGCGGCGTCGGCGCGGCGCAGCGTAAGCTCGTAGCCTCGCAGGCGAATCTCAAGCGGGTCACCCATGGGGGCATATTTCATCATGGTGACCTCGGTGCCCGGCGTAAGCCCCATATCGAGAATGTGCTGTCTGAGCGACGAATCGTCCGATTCTACCGACTCAATAATTGCATCTTTACCAATCTCGAGGTCATCGAGCTTCATACGAATCCCCTCTGCACGTAATCATGTCCGGAACGATTGTAAACGCATGCCCTACATGCAACAGCCTAAGTAGCGAGTTTTATCCCATCTTTATATGAACATGTGTGCATGTGGAACACCATGGGGACGAGAGCGGGCTGGTTGCCCCATTCTCCCTGCCGCTTTCGCGCTATAGTGCTGCGTATGCCAACACCGCTCCAGAAAGGACTGACATGGCATCAGATACCGTAACTCCCGCCGCGAGCGCCGGGCCCGCGAACCGCAACATCAAGAATGTTGTCCTTGACATGGGCGGCGTGCTCATGACGTTCAATGGTCTTTCGTTCGCACGCCATTACACCGAAACCGAGAAGGATGCCCTCCTGCTCCACCAGGCCTACTTTGGGCGTAACGAGTGGGCCCTGCTCGATGCCGGCGTCATCGCCGTGCCCACCATGGAGCGCATCGCCCAAGCGCACCTGCCCGAGCGCTTGCACCCCAACCTTGCCGCCTGTGCGGCCGACTGGCAACGCTATTCGGTACCCATCCCTCAAACAGAGGAGCTGGTAAAAGACCTCAAAGCCCAAGGATACGGGCTTTATTTGCTTTCCAACGCCTCCCGCGAAATTGACAAGCAACTCGATCACTGCCCCGCCTACCAGCTTATGGATGGCCGCGTGGTTTCAGGCTTTGAGCGACTCATGAAGCCCGACCCCTCCATTTTCACGCTTTTGTGCGAGCGTTATGACCTGGACCCCGCGAGCTGCCTGTTTGTGGATGACAATGCCGACAACTGCCGCGGTGCCGAGGCTGCCGGCATGCGCGCGTTTCACTTTACCGGCGACGCCGACGCGCTGCGTGTGCACATCGAAGCGCTGGGGTGATGCGAGGCGGCCCGTGCAGCCTCGGGCGTGCATCCGTGCAGCCGCGACCCGCATCTGCGGCCCACTGCTCCGGCCGCGTCGCTTGTCGCGCGCCCTTATCGCTGTCTACGCCGGCGCGCACCCGCGCGTTGCCGCAACCGCACGCCCTTGCCCCGCCATCCGGCCACGCGCCCTCAACCACCGTTGGGATGCATATTTCACACGTACGCCACCCCGCACGAGAGCATTGGGTATCATGAAGGTGCCGCCGCATCGTGCGACGGAACAGGATCTCTAGGAGGATGTCCATGAAACTATGGGATAAAATCAAGGGTATCGCCAGCTCCAGCGACGACGTCACCACTCCGCAGGCCGCTTCGTTCCCCACCCGCTCCGACACTATCTACGCACCGGTCTCCGGCATTTTGATGCGTCTTGAAGAGATTAACGACGAGGTGCTCTCTGCTCACCTCTTTGGTGAGGGCTACGGCATTCTTCCGCTGAACGGCATTCTGTATGCGCCGGCAAGCGGTCGCATCGCCGCGACCACCGTCACCAACCACTCCATCGGCATGCTCACCGATGACGGCGAAGAGCTGCTTATGCATATTGGCCTGGGCACCGTTGCCATGAATGGCAAGGGCTTCACCTGCCATGTTCAGCAGGGTGACATCGTTAAGGCCGGCACCCCGCTCATCACCTTCGATACCGAAGCCATCAAGGCCGCCGGTTATGAAGACGTGGTAACCATCATCATCTCCAACACCGGTGAGAATGTCCGCGTGAATCATGTGGGCAGCTCGGGCACGCTTTTGGGCGGCCGTCCGCTCGTGAAGGTGGGCGACGCGCTGCTCGTGATACGCAAGCCGCGCGAAGAGTAGCGCCTGATTGCGCACGACATACCCGTGCGCCACACGCTATAAACGCATGAACCCCGGACCCTGGTGTAAGCGCATCAGGGTCCGGGGTTTTCTGTACACGCGTCTATGCGCATCTTGGCCCGGGTTCACCCGAGCCAAGAAGGCTGCCTATTACGCCAGGCGCACAATCTTGGTGCCATGCACCTCATGCACTCCCAGGGCATTGGCAACATCCTCGGCGTTCTCCCAGGTAATACCCGCTCCGGGCAGGATGATGATATCCTCGCCGGCACAATCCACCAGCTCCTGCAGATGCCCCAGATTCTGATTGATGGGCGTTCCCGCAAGACCGCCGTGCGTGAGAATGCGCGAGAAGCCCAAGCTTGCCAAGGTATGCACCGCCTCGGGCTGTGCCGCCTGAGGAAGCGCATCAAACGCCATGTGAAACGTAAGCTCAAGCTCCATCTCAAACGCATCGGCAGCATGCTCCGCAACAGTTACCAGGCGCTCCAGAGCAGGGACATCAAGCGCGAACGTGCCGTCCTCGCAAGAGCGCAAACATCCCAGCACAATCCCGTCAACACCCGCCTCGCATGCCGAGAAGATATCGGCTTCCATGATGGAAAGCTCTTCCTCGGTGTATACAAAGTCCCCGCCGCGCGGGCGGATCATGGCCATCACCACGGTGTCGTGCAGGTGAGCGAAATCGACGGTGCGCTCCATCACGCCCGCCGAGGGCGTGGTGCCGCCCACCGCCAGGTTGTCGCAGAGCTCAATGCGAGCGGCGCCTGCCGCAATTGCCGCAGGTACGAGGGTGAAATTCTCGGCGCAAAACTCGCGCAGAAGCGGGGCTGTGGTCATCAGCAATCCTCCTTACCGTCCGTGGGGGCATCACATCCCGGCAGCTCCATCCAGCACTGTCTGACGCCCACAGGCCGCATGCCCAGCTTGCGCTGAAGCGCCTGGGAAGCCGCGTTGTCGGGCGCCACATGGCAGAAGGGCGTACGGCCGCAATCGAGCATGTGCCCAATCTGAAACGCCTGAAGCACCGCCGCATATCCGCGCCGGCGTGCCTCCGGGAATACCTCCAGCATACCCATAGACGCCTCGGTATGTTCGCCAATAAAACCCACGAGCATGTTTTCCGTGCCGTAGCCACCCCAGAGCCACCCATTCGCAAGGTGGTGCGCAATAGCATCCTGGTCAATCAGGCCATAGTGCGCCTCCACCACCTCGCGGTCGTCAAGCGTAAGCGGGCGCACCGAGAGGCCCGAGGAGCTCACATCAACAGCTGGTGGAACCGTCTGGTCGTACACCCAAAGCTCATACGGCCATGGGCCATCGGCAGGGTGAAGCTCCGGCGCGAGGGCAACATCGGGCAGAAACGCCGTTGCGCCCGGCGGGATGAGCGTTGCCATGCGCTGTAAGCCTTCCGGGGAGAAGGGCGCACAAAAATAGGTACCCTCAACGAACGTGCGCGTCAGCACGCCCACCTCCTCCTCAAGGAAAAGCACCTCCGCGCGGCCCAGGCGAAGCGGCTCCACGAGTGGCAAAAACCGCTCAGGGCCCTTTTGCGCACGCAGAAGCTCGATAGCCCGCAGGCACCGGTCCAGGCGCTCGCTTCCCAGGTCGGCAAGGTCCAGACGGCACACCGCCTCGTCACGCACCTCGCCCAAAAGGGGCGCCTCCTGCGCGCGACGCAGGCGATCGAAGATGAACCCGCACTTCTCCATCGCACGGCGCGATTTCTCATTGCCCGCATAATGCGCGCACCAAGCCACCTTCATGCCCCAGACATCGCGGGCATGCGCCAGCAACGCGCGTGACGCCTCCGGGATATAGCCGCGGCCCCAGAAGGGAACGCCGCACCAATAGCCCAGGTCAACCTCATGATCGCCACATGCAATATCGCTTGCGTCGCTACCGCGCAGTGCCACGGCACCCACGAGCGTACCCGCCGGCTCGCCGACAGGGCCCGGATCGCGCAGGGTAACCGCATAACTTCCAGGCGCCTCAAGCACATCGTGCAGAGCGGCACGGCTCTCATCCACCGTTGTGTGCGCCGGCCAACCAGCGGCCGGGCCGATGCGCGGGTCGCGGGCAAGCTCGAAGAGGGCGGGTGCGTCGTCGTCACACCACGGACGCAAGACCAAGCGCTCGGTTTGAATCTCAGCATGATCAAATGCAGGCAACATGGCACACCTTTCGGACATCAAGAGGAGCAATGAGGCGCGCGGCCAGCTGGCCGCGCGCCTCTCACGCAATCACATTTTACGCTCCACGTACACCGTGCGCCATCCGCGCCTAGCCGCCCAGGTACGCCTTGCGCACGTCGTCGTTGTGCAGCAGCTCCTGGCCGGTGCCGGTGAGCGTCACCTTGCCGGTCTCCATCACGTAGCCGCGCGTGGCGATGGAGAGCGCTGCCTGCGCGTTCTGCTCTACCAGCAAGATGGTGGTTCCGGCCTCGTGCAGCGCCTCGATGATCTCGAAGATCTGCTCAACCATAATAGGAGCCAAGCCCATCGAGGGCTCGTCGAGCATCAGAAGCTTGGGGTTTGCCATAAGGCCACGGCCCATGGCAAGCATCTGCTGCTCGCCGCCTGAGAGCGTACCGGCCACCTGGCGGCGGCGCTCCTTCAAGCGCGGGAAGTACTCGTACACGCGCTCAAGGTTCTCGGCGATGGTCTCCTTGGGCTGGGTGTAGGCGCCCATGTCGAGGTTTTCCTCAACGGTCATCTGCTGGAAGATGCGCCGGCCCTCGGGCACGTGCACCAGGCCGTGCTTCACAATGCGCTCCGCAGGCATATGCATGAGGTCCTCGTCCATGAAGGTGATCGACCCGCTTCGCGAGCGCAACAAGCCAGAGAGCGTCTTGAGCGTGGTGGACTTACCTGCGCCGTTGGCACCAATAAGCGCCACAATCTCGCCGTCGTTCACGTCGAAGGAGACGTTCTTGATGGCATGGATTGCCCCATACCAAACGTTGATGTTGTACACCGAAAGCATCTACGCCTCGACCTCCTTCCGCTTGCCCAGATAGGCCTCGACGACTGTCTCGTTCTGCTGAATCTCTTCGGGCGTGCCTTTTGCGATGATCTTGCCAAAGTTAAGCACGCAGATGCCCTCGCAGATGTTCATAACGAGGTTCATGTCGTGCTCGATGAGCATGATGGCAATACCAAAGGTGTCACGGATCTTGACGATATTCTCCATAAGCTCGGCGGTCTCGGAGGGGTTCATGCCCGCGGCAGGCTCGTCAAGCAGAAGGAGCTTGGGGTTCGTGGCGAGGGCACGCACGATCTCCAGGCGGCGCTGGGCACCATACGGAAGCGACCCCGCCTCGTGGCTCGCAAGCCCCGTCATGTCAAAGATGTCCAGCAGCTCGAGCGCGCGCTCGTGATACCAGCGCTCGCTCTTCCAGTGATGCGGCAGGCGCAGGATGCTCGTGGCCATGCCGCAGTGATGCTGGTTGTGCAAGCCAACCGCCACGTTCTCCTCAACGGTGAGCGAGCTGAAGAGGCGGATGTTCTGGAAGGTACGCGCCACGCCCAGGCGGTTCACACGGGCGGGATCGAGTCCGGCGGTGTCGTGGCCGTCCACCATAATGGTGCCGCGCGTAGGCTGGTACACCTTCGTGAGCAGGTTGAACACCGTGGTCTTACCGGCGCCGTTGGGGCCGATGAGGCCACAAATCTCGGTACGACCCACAGTGATATTGAAGTCGTCAACCGCCTTAAGGCCACCAAAGTCGATGCCGAGGTGCAGGCACTCAAGAGCGGGAGCACGTCCCAGGTCGCGCTCGGGCATGATCGAAACGCTCGGTACAGGCACCATCTTCACGCCCTCACGGCGCGCCTTGGCAAAGTCGGAGAACCTACTCATCGCCCTCACCACCTTCCGTGGCAACCGCGGGCTTCTTGTGGGCAAGGCGCGAGCGCACCGCCTCGGTCACACGCTGGTAAATCTTAAGATGCGGCACAACCATCACAAGGATGAGCACCACGGCGTAAAGGAGCATACGGTAGTCGTTGATGGGACGCAGGAGTTCCGGCAGTACCGTCAAGAACGCGGCGGAGATGATGGAACCCCAGATGTTGCCCATGCCGCCCAGCACCACGTACACGAGGATGAGGATCGACTGGTTGAAGTCAAACTGCGAAGGCGTGATGGTGGAGTAGTTCATGGCATAGAGCACGCCTGCAGCGCCTGCCAGGGCCGATGCCACCGTGAAGGCCATGAGACGATACTTGGTGACGTTGATACCCACGCTCTCCGCAGCAATGCGGTTATCGCGCACGGCCATGATGGCGCGGCCGTCGCGGCTGTGCATGAGGTTGAGCACCACGGCAACCGTGATAAGCACGAGCACCACGCCGATGACGAAGGTCGAGATCTTATCGATACCCACAGCGCCCTTGGGGCCGTTGATGAGGATGGTGCCCTGCGTCATACCCAAAGACGAAGAATCCTTCATGGAGAAGTGCAGACCAGCGGCATCCACGCCCACATAGAAGTTGTTGAGCAGGTTCTTGATGATCTCGCCAAAGGCCAAGGTCACGATGGCGAGGTAGTCGCCACGCAGGCGCATGACCGGGATGCCCACCAAAAAGCCGATGATGCCAGCAGCCAGGGCACCCACCACGGCGGAGATCACAAAGAGCAGCAGCTCCGACTCAATACCAGCCTGGGTGAGGCAGCCTGCAACCACAACACCCGTGAAGGCGCCCACACTCATAAAACCGGCGTGTCCCAGCGAAAGCTCGCCCGAGACGCCAACCACGAGGTTGAGCGACACGGCCAGGCACACATAGGCGCAGATAGGCACCAGCTGACCCGAAAGCGAATGCGAGATAAACCCCATGCCGTCAAGCACCGTCACGGCAACAAAGGCAACCACAACAATCGCGTAGGTGAAGACGGTCGACCGCGCCTGCGGACTCAAAACTTTGATTCCCATGTTTTCACCTACACCTTCTCGTTCACGGGCTTGCCCAAAAGGCCAGCCGGACGGATGAGCAGCATCACGATGAGCACGGCAAACACCACAGCGTCAGCAAGCTGCGTACCAATGTAGGCGCGCGCGAAGATCTCGATTACGCCCAACAGCACGCCGCCGAGCGCCGCACCCGGAATGGAACCGATGCCGCCGAGCACCGCCGCCGTGAAGGCTTTGATGCCGGGCATGGAGCCCGTGGTGGGCATAAGCGTGGGGTACGCGGCGCACATGAGCACGCCCGCGATGGCGGCCAAGCCCGAGCCGATGGCAAAGACCATCGAGATGGTGCCGTTGACGTTGATGCCCATGAGCTGCGCAGCGTCGCGATCCTCCGAGCAGGCGCGCATGGCCTTGCCCATCTTGGTCTTCGTGGTGAACATCACGAGCGCAACCATGATGATCACGCAAGCCACAATCGTGAGCACGGCGGTGGCGCTGATGGTGAGCGCCCCGTCAAAGAGGTTGAGCGCCGGCAGGCTGATGATGCTCGAGAACGACTTAGGGTCGGAGCCCATAATAAGCAGCGCAGCGTTCTGCAAAAAGTAGCTCACGCCAATGGCGGTGATAAGCACGTTGAGCGACGGCGCGTTGCGCAGCGGCTTATAGGCAAGCCGCTCCACCACCATGCCCAGCACGGTGCAGCCCACAATGGAAAGCAGCACGCCCAGCAGCGGGTGCAGACCCAGGTAGCTCACCGAGCAGAAACAGATGTAGGCGCCCACCATAATGACGTCGCCATGTGCGAAGTTGAGCATCTTGGCAATGCCGTACACCATGGTGTAGCCCAGCGCGATGATGGCATAAACGCTGCCCAGGCTCAGGCCGTTGATGAAGTTGGTAAGAGCCTCCATGCCCCCTCCTTTCATGTGAAAAGCGGAGACCACCGCGCGGTGGTGATCTCCGCTTCAAAACCTTCAGCTGTGTGAGGGCATCTTAGGCATCGAGCGGCATGTACACGCCGTCCTGAATGACCATGCCCATCGGCTGCTTGGAAATCTCGCCGGTGTCAGACCAGGTAGCAGCCTCGCCGCCGGTGGTAAGACCGGTGTAGCTGAAGTCGCCCGAAGTGAAGACCTCGACGAGCGCATCGCAAATCTCGGAGAAGTCCATATCGGCGGTAACCTCAGCCTGCTCAATGGCCTGTTTGATGGCATAAATGCAGTCGTAGGAGTCGGCGGCAAACTGGTTGGGGGTCTCGCCGTAGTCCTCCTCGTACTTCTGCACGAAGGCCTGGGTAGCCTCGTCCTCGGCGGTGGCAACAAACGGCGTCAGCAGCATGCAGCCCTCGGCGAGCTGGGTGTCAAAGCCCTCAACGGTGAGCAGGCCGTCCATGCCGTCCACGCCAAACCACTTGGGAGCATAGCCCATCTGGTTGGCCTGGGCGAGGATGAGCGAGATGGGCGTGTAATAGATGGGCAAGAACACCAGGTCGGCGCCGGCGTTCTTGGCATCGTTCAGCTGCACGGAGAAGTCGGTGGCGGAGTCGTCGGTGAAGGTGGTCTCAGAGACAATCTCCAGGCCGTACTCCTCGGCCTCGCTCTTGAAGCTCTGATAAATGCCGGTGGAGTAGGTGTCGGCGTTGTTGTAGATGATGGCGATCTTGGTGCCCAGACCCTGCTCGGAGATGTACTGAGCGGAAGCCGCACCCTGGTTGGGGTCGGTGAAGCACATCTGGAAGACGTTCTCCTTGCGCGGCTCGGCCACGTTACCGTCGGCGTCAGGCTGGCCACCAATGACGTCGGTCGAAGAGCCGGACGGGGTGAGCTGGAACAGGTTATCGGCATTGGTCTCGGAGGACACAGCCACGCACGGGGTGGAGGTGGTGGTGCCCATGAGGATTTGCATGCCCCAGTCCTTGAGGTTGTTGTAGGCGTTCACGGAACGCTCGGCGTCGTTCTCGTCGTCCTGGAAGTTCATCTCAAACTGAACGTCGCCGCCCTCGGCGTTAATCTCGTCGATAGCGATCTGAGCGCCGTTCTTGCAGGCATTGCCATAGATGGCAGCGCTGCCGGTGGTGGGTCCGATACCGCCGATCTTGAACGTGGCTGCGCTCGTGGCCTCACCGCTACCCGCGGGAGTGCCCGAACTCTCAGAGTTGCAGCCGGCGAGGATGCTCATCGCCCCCAGGCCTGCCACGCCAGCGATGAAACCCCTGCGATTCATAGCAGGATTGAACGACATACCATTGAGGCTCGACATTGCGGCTCTCCTCTCACGCACGTGCCGGGGCAGCCCGGCGAACGACCAATCTGCTTCCGCCGCGTATCGTCCCCCGAAGCTGGCGAAAACTTCGTTCTAGCCTACTCGTTTCGATGGCAAAAGGTAAGGTAGCTGCGGATAAGAAGGCTCCCATAGCGCCGCCCGAGCCCGCTCGATGCTTTGGCACACTAAAGTTTACCTGTGGTTTAGTTGACGCCTGGGCTGGTCAGAGACGATGTTACATCTCTGTTTCACACCCCCGGGAGCACGCCCGCTGGGGCGGTGTGGCACGCTCGAGGTGCTCATGTTCTGCTAGGGTGTGACAAGCGGGCGCGCGGCACTACCGGTGCCATACAGGCGCAAAAGCCCCGCTCTCTTAGCTGATCTGATCCACGCACATCCAAGGAGGCATCATGCGCACAACCAACCGTACCGTGAATGTGGGACTTATTGGCCTCGGCACGGTGGGTGGCGGCGTTGCCCGTGTTATCGCACGCCATCACGACGAATATCTTTCCGCCTACGGCATCGACCTGCGCGTGAAGCGCGCCTGCGCCCTTGAGGCCGCGCGCGCGGCAGAGCTGGGCTTTACTGGCGATGCCTTCACGCAGGATTGGCATGACGTGGTGGCAGACCCCGAGATCGATATTGTGGTGGAGCTCATTGGCGGCGAGCATCCGGCAACCGAGATCTTTGAGGCGGCGCTCACTTCGGGCAAGCACGTTGTCTCGGCCAACAAAGCGTTGCTCGGACGCCATGTGGAGCGCCTGGCACGCCTCGCCACCGAGCATGGGGTACAAATTCACTGCGAGGCGGCGGCGGGTGGCGGCATCCCCATCGTCAACGCACTTGAACACGCACTCGTAGGCAACGAGATTCTCACCGTCGCGGGCATCTTGAACGGCACCACCAACTACATCCTCTCGCGCATGGACGCGGAGGGTCTCGATTTTGATGAGGTGCTCGCCGATGCGCAGCGCCTGGGCTACGCCGAGGCCGATCCTTCGGCCGACGTGGACGGCTTTGACGCGGCCAGCAAGGTGGCCATTCTCTCCTCCATTGCGTTCCACACCCGCATCACCACCGACGACGTGTACCAGGAAGGCATCCGCAACCTCTCCGCCGCCGACATTGCCGAGGCCAAGAGCCTCGGTTACGTGGTGAAGCTTCTGGGCATTGCCCGCAACACGCCGGAGGGCGTGGATGTGCGCGTGCACCCCACGATGATCCCGGCCAACCACATGCTTGCAAGCGTGAGCGGCGCCATGAACGCCGTGTATGTGGTGGGCGACGCCGTGGGCGAGACCATGTTCTACGGCGCGGGCGCGGGCTCCTTCCCCACCGCAAGCGCCGTGGTAGGCGACGTGCTCGAGCTGGCGGACGCCATCTCGCACAGCACGGGCCCCATGGCAGAGATTGAGCCCTTCGACCGCGTGCTTGCCATCCGCTCCATCGACACGCTTGCCTGCCGCCACTACATCCGCCTGGTGGTGCAGGACCGCGTGGGCACCTTGGCACCGGTGGTCGAAGTGTTTGCGCAGCATGGCGTATCTATTTCGCAAATCAACCAGCTGCAGGATGGCGACGGCCACACCTGCTCGGTGGTGTTCTTGACGCACCAGGCCTCTGAGCGTGACCTTGCGCTTGTGCGGGCCGACCTTGAGGCGCTCGACGTGGTTGAGCGCGTGGCCAGCGTGATCCGCATCGAGAATGTTGCCGCCTGGAGCGAGGGCGCTGAGGCTAACGAGTAGAGCGGCGTCGCTAGGGCGTTTTATCTGAGCCTTCAGTACAACACCGGCTGGGTGTCCCGCGGGATGCCCGGCCGTTTTTTGTAGCTGGATTGGATAAACGAGGCAAGGGCTACTTGCTGCATCGGGGCGGCTCAGCAGCCGGCAATGGGTACAAGCACAATGGCTTGTCATTCACGCCCCGCGCGCCCGCGGGGTCATCATCTAAGGAGCGCCCATGTCTGCCACCCCCACCTACGATGCACGCCGCGTCACGCTCGTCGACCACCCGCTCGCCCAGCACAAGCTCACCTTGCTGCGCGAGCGCCACACGGGCTCGGCGCTCTTCCGCCAGCTCGTACGCGAGCTTGCCATCCTTGAAGGGTACGAGGCCACGCGCGACCTTGCTATCGAGGATGTTCCCATCGAGACGCCCCTTGCCGAGATGGTTGGCAAGCGGCTTGCCGGCCCTCGCGTGGCGGTGCTCCCCATCCTGCGCGCCGGCCTGGGCATGGTCGACGGCATCCTCACGCTGCTGCCCGACGCCCGCGTGGGGCATATTGGCATGTACCGCGACGAGACCACGCATGAACCGCACGAGTATTACTGCAAAGTGCCTGCTGGTATCTCTGAGCGCACCTGCCTGGTGGTAGACCCCATGCTCGCCACAGGCGGGTCGGCAACTGCCGCCATCGAGTACCTGCGCGGACAGGGCGTGCGTACCATCAAGCTACTTGTGCTTGTAGCGGCGCCTGAGGGCATTGCTGCCGTGCTCGACGCCGATCCCGAAGTGCACATCTACACCTGCGCCATCGATGAACGCCTGAATGCGGACGCCTACATCCTGCCCGGACTGGGCGACGCCGGCGACCGCATCTTCGGAACGCTGTAGAGGCGCCGCTCAATAGAAACCATCTAGAGGCTTCGCACCTGCGAAGCCTCTAGATGGTTTGGCCAACGCCGGCGCCTCTCACGCTGGCTCCCTGATGCTGCCAGCGACTGTGTAGCCGCGCCACCGACCCCTCAGTATCCCATCTCCTCAAGCATCGCCTCGTCGTTGCCGAAGTAGTGGCCCACCTCGTGGATAACGGTTTTGCGGATCTCTTCGAGCATGACGTCGCGTGTCTCAAAGCAACGCTCGTGCGGGCCTTTGAAGATGGTGATGACATCGGGCATATCGCCCTCGCCATACCAAACGCCACGCTCGGTAGCAGGAATACCGTCGTAGAGCCCTAAGAGCTCGCCGTCGCACACCTCAGCCCCCTCGTCGTCCAAACAGGCGAGCTGCTCATCATCGGGCTCGTCGGCAACCGTGATCACCACGTTCTCCATCGCCTCGATGAAGCGCCCGGGGATGGCCTCGAGGGCCGCCTCAACCGTGCGTTCAAACTCCTCGTCGGTCAAACGATACATAGGGGGCCTCCCTTGGCGCGGCTCCTGACGTGGCTTCACTGCCAACAGTCTACCCACACCGCCGAGCGGCCACAGCATGCCGTTCACCGAAACTTTGAGAAGGTGCCATGCCCGCGCATACCCGCCAAGCAGCACGGTTAGATGGCGCGCGTTTTCTGGTCAGAATATGGGAAGCATGTTCCCTGCTAGGCTCACCTCACCTCGGGCCCGTGCCGGCTCTCCCCTTTCTGGCACGGGCCCCCGAGCATCCGCCGCCAATGAGGGAGCCGCCATGTCAGAACGTCCCCGCCTCCACACCTCTTCATCGCGTGCGCTGCCGCTTGCCGCGGTACGCGCTCTTCGGGTGCTCCAGCTGCTCGTGCGCGAAAGCGACGATACCCACCGGCTGCCAGCCGCATATCTCGCCCACGAACTCAAAGCGCCCCAAGAGCCCGGCGCCCTCTCGGTGGACGCCTCGCCCTCGGACGTGCGCGATGCCGTGGCAACGTTGCGGCTTATAGGGCTGCCTGTAGCCTCCACCCACCACGGCGGATACTGGCTCAAAACAAGCCCCTTTTCTGATGCTGAGATGGGACTTGTGCTGCACGCCGTGCGCACACATCCCCGGCTTACACGCCTTGAGCGATGCGCGCTCGAGAAACGCTTGCTTGCGCTCGGCACACCCACGCAGCGCTCGCGGTGGCAGCTCCACACGCCGGCAAGCACGCACAGCAAAAGGCACATGGAAAGCAGCATCATCCCCTTTGAACGCACCGATCCGCTCAGCCTTATCCGCCGCGCGCTCCCCCAGCACAGCCACGTTATCTATCAACTTGCAAGTGATGCTTCCCTAAGTAAGAGCGCATGCCAAACATTTGCCGCACACGTACTCCGGCGCTCCGAACAATCCTGGTTTGTGGGCGGCGTCGATACGTCTACGGGTCTTGTGCACCGCATGGTACGGCTCGACCGCATCGCGTGTCTTGTGACGCACGATGCCGGAGGCGTGGTGCTTATAGCTGCGGGGACGCTGAATGGCGAAGTCTGAGCGCTGGGGACGCCGCGCATTACGGGACCAAACCATGCGGGCCGCGAAAATTGCGGGTACGCAAGAAGCGCTAAACGTTAACTCTTCGTGACGTACGACGCGCCAGATCGCGCGCGCCTATGATGTACCTACTAACGTATCGGGGGATTCGGCCGCCGTATACCGCATCGCATGATGCCTCAGAGCTGCGGGCCGCTGCCTTGTTACCCGCGTGATTTCACCCGGATCAGGCTCGGTTTCCGCATAGGCGGCCACATGGCTGCGCACTGAACCATCGCTGCATCGTGCCATACGCGCCCGGTTGCCGCTTCCACAACACGACCTATGAGAAGGAGGTCGCTCATGAAGCGACTCAAGACCCTCACCTCCGCCTTGGCGGTAGGCGCCCTTACGCTCGCCCTCGCTGCATGCGGCGGAGAATCCGCGGGCGGATCGGACACCTCCACATCTACGACGGGCACCACGTACAAGATCGGCGTGCTGCAGCTTACCGAGCACGCCGCGCTCGACGCCTCCAACGAGGGCTTTGTTGCCGCGCTGGACGATGCGGGCATCGACTACGAGATCGACCAGCAGAACGCCCAGAACGACCAGTCAGCCTGCCAGACCATCGCCTCCAAGCTCGTGAACGACGGCGACGACCTCATCCTCGCCATTGGTACGCCTGCGGCACAGGCGGTCGCCGGCGCCACGAGCGACATCCCCATCATCGGCACCGCCATCACCGACTTCGCCGAGTCTGGCCTGGTGGAGGATAACGAGGCCCCCGGCGGCAACCTCACCGGATCCTCCGACCTCACCCCAGTGACCGACCAGATCGACCTTCTGGAGCAGCTGGTGCCCGACGTTCAGACGGTGGGCCTCCTTTTCTGCACGGCCGAGGCAAACTCCGAGATTCAGATTGAGATGGCCGAGGAGGCGCTCGACGAGGCAGGCATTGGCCACGAGCGCTACACGGTCTCCTCTTCCAACGAGATTCAGCAGGTTATTGAGTCGATGGTAGGCAAAGTGGATGCCATCTACACCCCAACAGACAACACCATCGCAGCTGGTATGGCAACCGTGGCCATGGTGGCAAACGAGAACAAGCTTCCGGTAATCGTGGGCTGCGACACCATGGTTGAGGACGGCGGCCTTGCCTCCTATAGCATCAACTACTACGACCTGGGCTATAAGGCGGGCGAGATGGCGGTTGAGATTCTCACCGAGGGCGCCGACCCTGCCGAGATGCCCATTGCCTATCTCGCAGCAGACGAGTGCACGCTTATTGCCAACCAGGCAACGGCCGACGAGGTGGGAATTGACCTCTCGGTGCTCGACGACGCAGAAATTGTTTAGCGCCGTTCATCTTTAGCTGCGCTCTTGCGCACGACGTAAACGCACACCAGCGCGGAAATGGAGGACACCATGTTCAACACCCCTATTACCCGTCGTACTGCCGCCATCGGCGCACTCTCGATGGCTGGTGCCACCCTGCTCGCCGGCTGCTCTGATGAGCCCGCCGCCGAGGGCAGCTCTTCTGCCTCAGCAAACGGCTCCACCTATAAGATCGGCGTGCTGCAGCTTACCGAGCACACTGCCCTCGACGCCGCCAACGCCGGCTTTGTGAAAGCACTCGACGACTCTGGCATTGACTACGAGATCGACCAGCAGAACGCCCAGAACGACCAGTCGGCCTGCCAGACCATCGCCTCCAAGCTGGTGAACGACGGCTGCGACCTTATCTTGGCTATCGCAACGCCCGCAGCCCAGGCGGTCGCCGGCGCCACGAGCGACATCCCCATCATCGGTACCGCCATCACCGACTTCGCCGAGTCTGGCCTGGTCGACGATAACGACGCACCCGGCGTAAACCTCACCGGCACCTCGGACATGAACCCTGTTGCCGACCAGATGGACCTGCTGCAGCAGCTGCTGCCCGATGCCAAGACGGTGGGCCTGCTCTTCTGCACCGCTGAGGCAAACTCCGAGATCCAGATTCAGATGGCCGAGGAGGAGCTCGACAAGCTTGGCATCGCGCACGAGCGCTTCACCGTCTCGAGCTCCAATGAGATTCAACAGGTTGTTGAGTCGATGGTGGGTCAGGTTGACGTTATCTACACCCCCACGGATAACACCATCGCCGCAGGTATGACCACCGTTGCGATGGTTGCCAACGAGAACAAGCTCCCCACCATTTGTGGCGAGGTGGGCATGGTCGAAAACGGCGGCCTTGCGTCCATCTCCATCAACTACGAGGAGCTGGGCTACCGCGCCGGCGAGATGGCCGTTGAGATTCTCACCGAGGGCGCCGACCCCGCAGAGATGCCCGTCGGCACCATGGGCTCCGACGAGTGCGACCTGGTATACAACCAGGAAACTGCCGACGAGATTGGCGTTGATGTGTCTATGTTGGCCGACGAAGGCGGCACGGACGTCTCGGCGTAGCCACGACCACGTCTGTAGCGCCAATCGCGAGCCATCAGTCACAGACCTTGGCACAAAACGTGCCGGAGCAGCCGCTCCGGCGCGTTTTTGCATGGCGACGAGCACCAATTCGAACGAACGGCGGACTCCAGAGAAAATCGATGCGGTTATCCGACGTTTTGGGTACCCGCCTCGAGTAGAGTGGTCTTTTCGCAAAACAAAAGCGCAGGTAGATGCGTTGTGCGTTTTGCGTATACTCAACAGGTAGGAGCTAAATGTCGGATAACCGCATCGATTTTTTTCTGGGGCCTTGCACGGCGCTGCACGGGGCACCGTTGCACGCGCGGCCACACGCGTATACCGTGCTTCCGTTTCAACACCATTACAGGCCAACACCCCTCAGGCAAGTGAGGGGCATCATGCTAGACTGAATAATCCGACCGGTCGGCCCGTTTTCACGGACCCCGGCAAAAACTGAGTTTGCTCACCCCGGCGCATGCGCCGGGGTTCTTGGGCTCGAACGAAGGGGGAACAACATGGGACTCGCCATGCTCGGCGCCGTCTCCCAAGGTATCCTTTGGGGCATCATGGTGCTCGGCGTGTTCATCACCTACAAGCTGCTCGACATCGCCGACCTTACGGTTGACGGCAGTTTTGCCCTGGGCGGATGCGTATGCGCCGTGCTTGTTGTAGGCGGCGTCAACCCGCTTTTGGCCATCCTCGCCGCCATGCTCGCAGGCATGATTGCAGGCGCTGTCACCGGCTTCCTCCACACGGTGTTTGAGATTCCCGCCATCCTCGCCGGTATCCTCACCCAGATTGGCCTGTGGTCTATCAACCTGCGCATCATGGGCAAGTCCAACACGCCCCTGCTCAAGAACGACACGATCTTCTCGCAGGTAACTGATGTAACTGGCCTTTCGAGCAATGTTGCCTCCATTATTGTGGGCCTTGCCGTTGCTGCCATCATCATCGCAGTGCTCTATTGGTTCTTTGGCACCGAGATTGGATCGGCCTGCCGTGCCACCGGCAATAACGAAGCCATGGTGCGCGCCCTTGGCGTGAACACCAAGGTGACCAAGATGATCGCCCTCATGCTTTCCAACGGTCTTGTGGGCCTCTCCGGTGGCCTCATTTGCGAGAGCCAGAAGTATGCAGACATCGGCATGGGCACGGGCGCTATCGTAATTGGCCTTGCCGCCATCGTAATCGGCGAGGTGCTTGGCCGCCTGACCCCCGGCAAGCTTCGCGCATTTGGCAGCCGCTTGGTGGCCGCCGTTGCCGGTTCTGTGGTGTACTTCCTCATCCGCGCCTTCGTGCTGCAGATGGGTATGGACGCCAACGACATGAAGCTGCTCTCGGCCATCATCGTCGCCCTTGCTCTGTGCATCCCGGTTGTATGGGAGAAGTACCAGCTCAAACGCAACTATCGGCTTGCCTCGCGCGCCGAAGGGGGGCGGTAATCGTGCTGTGGGTTAAACATGTGTGCAAAACCTTTAACGCAGGCACCATCAACGAAAAGCGTGCCCTCATCGACGTTGACCTGCATCTGGCGCCCGGCGACTTTGTAACCGTTATCGGCGGCAACGGCGCCGGCAAGTCGACCCTCATGAACATGATTGCTGGCGTTTACCCCATCGACTCAGGCACTATCGAGCTCGACGGTGTCAATATCTCCCAGCTTTCTGAACCCGCCCGTGCCAAATACCTGGGCCGCGTATTCCAGGACCCTATGATGGGCACCGCGGCCGACATGCAAATTATTGAGAACCTTGCCATGGCGCAACGCCGCGGCAAGATGCGCACCCTTGCCTGGGGTGTTACCAAGAATGAGAAAGAGACCTACACCGAACTCCTTGCAACGCTGGGCCTGGGCCTTGAAAAGCGTCTCACCAGCAAAGTTGGTCTGCTTTCGGGTGGCCAGCGCCAGGCGCTCACCCTGCTCATGGCCACTCTCACCGAGCCCAAGCTGCTGCTTCTTGACGAACACACCGCAGCCCTTGACCCCAAGACAGCAGCCAAGGTGCTCGACCTTACCGAGCAGATTGTAGACAAGCACAAGCTCACCACCCTCATGGTGACGCACAACATGAACGACGCCATCCGCATGGGCAACCGTCTCATCATGATGCACGAGGGCCACATCATCTACGATGTCTCTGGCGCCGAAAAGGCCGCGCTCACTGTGCCTGACCTGCTACAAAAGTTTGAGGAGGTCTCGGGCGGCGAGCTGGCTAACGACCGCATGCTGCTGAGCTAGCACCCAAGTCTGCACATAGGCCAAAACCCAAAGGCTGGGAGTTGTCGGACATGCCCGCGGCTCTCAGCCTTTTGCCATATCCCTTCCTCCGTTGGGCGGTTTGAAACGTACGTAAGGCGCCCACCGCATCTGCATTTGCCTATGATGATGTTTTGCAAACCTTATTTCTGTGCGCTTTGGAGGCAATCATGCCGCTTGAATATGTTTCCATAGGCCTTGGCGTTGTGGCTATCGTCCTCGGATTTACCCCGTATCTACCCGTTCAAGTTCTTGGTGTATGTGCGGGCATTGCCGGCATCGTGGTCTCACGTCGCGCGGTCAAGCGCGACTATCGGCGCGATCTTCCTTCAACGGTGGGAATGGTAGCCTCCATTGCCGGTATTGTGGTGAGTGGCATCACGCCTCTTGCGACCGCCGTCATTCTTGTACTCCAGACGGTCCTCTCTTAGCGCAGCGCTCCCCCACCATCCACTCACCCCCTCCCAGCAACCGCTGCAGGTAGGCTGCTCCCCATCGTCCGCACGTGGGTATAACGCATACAAGCGTTGACCGCGAGGAGGGAGCGTCCATGTTCTTCAAAAAGGTGCTAGTTCCCTACGACGAATCCGAGCACGCAAAAAGCGCGCTGCACATTGCGCTCGGCATGGTGGGAGACGATCCGGGGGCAAGCGTAACAGTTGTTGCCGTGGTCTCAGTGGGCGCGCTTCCCGTACCCCTATTTGACGGAAACGCGTTTGAAGCGCTCGGCACCGATGCCGGTGCTGACACCAACGACGACCGCGACGACATCATGGGCGCCCTGTTACATCGCGTGCGCGCCGATATGCAGCAGGTTATTGAAGGCGCGCGCGACAACGCCCGCTGCCAGGTTGTTTCCACCGCCATCATCGCATCTTCGCCTGTGGAAGGCATAGCGGAATACGTGGAAAACCACGACATTGACCTCGTGGTCATGGGCCGCCGCGGCCTTGGCGCGCTGCGCGGCATGCTTGGCAGCGTGAGCTACGGCGTGCTTCGCTCGGTTGATGTGCCCGTGCTTACGGTCAAATAGCTGGCGTTGGCAGTAGGTGCTGGGCCGATACTGACTGAGAGACGCACGGCAAGCCCACAGCTGGGTGGAAAGCTTGCCACTTGGAGTGAGCGTGAACGGCGGAAGGTGTGATTCTCCCGTCCACGCCCGTCGCCATGACAAGCCGCGGCAGTCTAGTGCCTCATTACGCGGTCGCGTTCGCGCTCTTCCCTTTGCGCATGCTCACAAAGCACACCACAAAACCTGCGAGCGCTACCAAGCCGCCAACCACACCAATCAGATTGATTCCCAGGCCATCAACCACCTGGCCACCCAGCCATGTTCCGCATCCAATGCCCAGATTGAAGAGGCCCGAGAAGATGGACATGGCCACGGCCGACACATACGCGGGCGTATCGTGAATAATCTCGGCTTGGAAAGCCACATTGAATGCTGTGGCGCTGAGGCCCCAAAGCGCACACACGGCAAAGGCCGCCCAGGTCGCGGCACCTGCTGTCCCCAGCAACAGAAGCGATGCTGCCACGCCAAACACCATGATGCGTACAAAGGGGATGCGATGGTTGTCATAGAGGCGTGAGAACAAGAAGCTGCCCACAAGGCCAGCTACGCCAAACACCGTAAGACAGGCAGTGATGCTCGTATCGGGCATATCTGCCACGCGCTGCATGAAAGGTTCAATGTAGCTGTAGCCCGTGTAATATCCCGTTGCCACAAGGATAGTAACCGCGTATATCACCATAAGCGCACGGTTGCGCAGCACATCGGGCAGCTGGCGCACCGTAAAAGGCTCGGTGCGCTCAACGCGCGGCATAGCGATTGTCATCATCACGAGCACGGCACACGCAACTGCCGCAACGCAGCTAAAGGTAGCGCGCCATCCCACGGCAAGGCCAATCACGCGCCCGAGCGGCATGCCCGCAATCATGGCGATAGACGAGCCGGTAACCACCAGCCCCATGGCACGCGAAGCCTGGCTTGGGTCGGCAATGCGCGTAGCCAGGGGCGAGGCAATCGACCAGAAAATGGCATGTGCAGCCGCCACCAGCAGGCGCGCCAGCACGAGCAAAACAAAGGTGGGAGCAACAGCAGATGCCACCTGTCCCGCCATAAACACTGCGATAACCAGCAGCAAGAGCCGACGCGGATCCAGGCGCGACGCTGCCACCATAAGGGGAAGTGAGAGAATCATCACACCCCACGCATAGACCGAAATCATCATGCCTGCCTGCGCCTCGCTGAGAGCAAAGGTGCCTGCAATATCGGTCAGCAAGCCCACTGGAATGAACTCAGATGTGTTGAACATGAACGCCGCAAGAGCAAGACCCACAATAGGCAACCAGGTGCTAACACTTGCAGTACGCGCACGACCTTGAGACACGGGTTCCTCCCCTGCTACAAGCGGACAACAATGCCAAGGAAGCCGTTAAGCAGCATCTTGTACAGCCTGGCATCGACCAGTCCAGCCCAACCCAATCCAGATTGGAGATTCTAGGCTTATCGTGCGGTCTCGGTACAACAAACCCGCGTGTTTTCCACTCTGCAATGGAAAAACACGCGGGTCCTATGCACCGTGTTGCTTCACAGGGGGCCGCCCACACCATAGCGGGCAGCGCCACTCCTACACCAGCTTACCAGCGAGGTGATCGAGTGCGTGCTGCACAATCTCGGCCGTCCAACCGGTGAACTTCTTCGTACGGCTCACCAAGTTGCCGCCAGCAAGCACCTGATACGAGACGCGAATGAGCTTGAAGCGCTTGACCTCGCTCGGCTCCTCGCGCGACACACAGCCCTCCATCGTGGTGTAGGGCTGCACAAAGGCCGTCATCTTGGGGTTGTACATCACATACACGCGGCCGTTGTCCTCATAGGCAATAACAGCCTTCGTGGAGCCAATCTGATTCGAGGCCAGGCACACGCAGTCGTCGAGCGACTCCATGGTATCAATCAGATCCTGCGCCACCTGCGCGTCGTCTGCCGTCGCAGGCTCGGCGGGCTGGCTCAAAAAGGCCTCGTCTTTCACGATCTCTTTGATCATGCTTGCCACCTTTCAAGGGCACAGCGGCGCGCGCCGCCTTGCCAACCATCTGTTTAGCTTATGCCGTTGGCATGATAGCAAACACCCGGGCATACCGGCGCCACAGCCAGAACACTCATCAATCTTATGCGCGTGGCACAAGCCCTAACTCCTCTGCCACATAGCGGCCCGTGATACTTTCCGGGCACGCGGCGATATCCTCGGGCGTGCCCGTGGCCACCACACGTCCGCCCGCATCGCCTCCGCCTGGCCCCATATCAATCACGTAATCGGCATGAGCAATCATGTCGAGGTCGTGCTCAATCACCACCACCGTGGCACCGTTATCCAACAGGCGCTGCAACACCGACAGCAACTTCTCCACGTCAAGCGGATGAAGACCAATGGTGGGCTCGTCAAACACAAAGAGCGCGTCATCTTGCTTGCGCGCAAGCTCGCTTGCCAGCTTGAGCCGCTGCGCCTCGCCACCCGAAAGCGCCGGCGTGGCCTCGCCGAGGGTGAGGTAACCTAGCCCCAGCTCGGAGAGCGTCGTGAGCTTTGCAAGCACCGCCTTCAAACCCGAATCGGCTAGCGCCGTGCGCGCCTGGTCCACCGTATACGCAAGCAGCTCGGGCAGGCTGATGTCACCACCCAGCTTCACATCATGGGCTTCGCGCGCATAGCGGCTTCCTCCGCAATCGGGGCAAGGAATATCCACGTCGGGCAAAAACTGCACGTCGAGCGAAATCTGCCCGGTGCCATCACAGGTGGGACAACGCAGGCTCCCCGTGTTGTACGAGAACGCACCAGCCTTGAGCCCACGCGCGCGAGCATCGGGCAACTTTGCATAGGCACGGCGCAGATCGTCGAGCACGCCCGAATAGGTTCCCACTGTGGAGCGCACGTTGGCCCCAATGGGCGTGGCATCAATGAGGTTCGCGCGTACAATTCCCGCGGCCTCAACCGCCTTCACATGGGCGGGCAGGGGCTCACCCGCCGCGGCCGCTTTGAGCGCAGGTACCAAGCTTTCAAGCACAAGCGTGGTCTTGCCCGAGCCAGAAACACCGGTCACCGCCGTGAGGCGCCCACGCGGAATGCGCACCTCAAGCGGCTTCACCGTATGAATAGCGCTCGTGGCAAGCTCGATGGCACCCTCGGCAAAGAGCTCCTCCGCCGCCGCCCGAGCACGCGGCTCCACATGGCGCGCACCTGAGAGAAACGGACCAATCCTCGAGGCGGGATTAGCTTCCACCTGCTCGACGGTGCCGCTCGCAATCACCGTACCGCCGTCCGCGCCCGAACCGGGGCCAATCTCCACCAGGTGGTCGGCATGGCGCAGCACGCGCACATCGTGGTCAACAAGCACCACCGAGTTACCGTCGGCAATGAGATCGTCCATCACGCCCAGAAGGCCCTCAACGTTTGAGGGATGCAAACCAATGGAAGGCTCATCCAGCACGTACAGCACGCCGCAGGTGCGATTGCGCACCGCGCGGGCAAGCTGTACACGCTGGCGCTCGCCGGTAGAAAGCGTGGAGCTGGCGCGGTCAAGCGAAAGGTAGCCCAGGCCCAGCTGCTGCAGGCGGCAGATGGGCTCGGCCATCTCGGCCACGATAGCCTCTGCCATGGGGCGCATGGCCTCGGGCATAAGCCCTGGCACCGACGGTGCCCAGGCCGCAAGCTCGTCGAGCGTCATGCGCGCAGCGTCACCCAAGTTCATACCGTCGATGCGAGGGCGGCGCGCCTGCTCAGAGAGACGCGTGCCACCGCAATCGGGGCACACGTCCTCGCGCAGGAATCTGGCCACGCGCGCCAGACCCTTCTCGTCCTTGGCCTTTGCCAGCGCATTTTCAACCGTATAGACGGCGTTGTAATAGGTGAAATCCAACTCGGCAAAGCTGTCGCCCTTTTTGGCCTTGTAAAGAATGTGTTTCTTCTCTGCCGGGCCATGAAACACAACGTCGCGCTCCTGGGGCGTGAGCTCGCAAAACGGCACATTGGTGCGCACGCCCATGGCGCCGCACACCTGCTTCATAAGGTCCCACATGAGCGAGCCCCACGGCGCCACAGCGCCTTCGTCGATGGTCAGGCTCTCGTCGGGCACCAGCTTGGCCTCATCAACCGTACGCACGATGCCCGTGCCGCCGCAGGTAGGGCACGCGCCGGCGCTGTTGAACGCCAAATCTTCGGCACCGGGGCCGTAGAACTCAACGCCGCACTCGGAACAAACTGTGGGCTGCCCGAGCGCCACATCCATGGAGGGTGGCACGCGGTGGCCGTTGGGGCACACGTGGCTCCCCAGGCGCGAGAACATCAGACGCAAGTAATTGAGAAGCTCGGTGGAGGTACCAAAGGTGGAGTGCACACCCGGAATGCCGGGGCGCTGGCGCAGCGCGAGGGCAGCAGGCACGTGGAGCACCTCGTCCACCGTGGCACGCGCGGTTTGCGCGATGCGGCGCCGCGTGTAGGTAGAAAGCGCATCGAGGTAGCGACGGCTCCCCTCGGCATAAAGCGTGCCCAGAGCCAGCGAACTCTTGCCCGAGCCCGAGACACCGGCGATACCCACGAGCTCATGCAGCGGAATATCGACGTTGATATTCTTGAGGTTATGCACGCGAGCACCGCGCACCTGGATGGAGCGGGGCAGCGCGCGAGCTGATTCGGTGGAAGCTCCAGAACGGTCGGGGCCGCTATCAAACGCAGCGCCACGTGCGCCACTATCAAATGGTGAGATGGAAGACATAAGAGGCCTCCTTTGCTTGTACGCCTCTATGGTAGCGCAGCGTGCGTACAGGGCTGCGAGGCTAAGCGGCACGGCGGCTTCCGTATGCTCCGCCTCGTTCATCCGCCCTGTGCGCTCCGCCCCTCAGCTCCCTGCAGTACGCCCCATCTTTCAGTGCCTCGCACCGCGTGCCATCCTGAGCATCCCCGCGCTCCATCCCTCAGCCCCCGCATCGCGCCCCATCCCTCGGCCCCTCCGCGGCACGTCCCACCCGCACCGCGCGCCAGTCCCCCAACCCGCTGGTATACAATGCGCTGTGCCCACCGTGACCGCCCCCGCAGGAAAGGCATAGCCCATGTCGCATTCTTCACAGCTTAGCGCCGGCGCTCCCGCCGACGAGCGCCGCCTCACCCCTTACGCACTCGCCTGCGTGGCCCTTCTTACCGTGCTTGGCTTTTCGCTTGGCTGCTCGGAGTTTGTGGTCATTGGCATCGAGCCCGAACTGTCTGAGGCATTTGGCGTAAGCCTCTCGCGCGTGGGCGAGCTTATCAGCTTTTTCTCGGTTGCCTACGCCGTGCTTACACCGGTGCTTGCCATCACCACGGGACGGTTCAAGCGCTTCACCCTACTCGTGGCGTACTCGGTGATTTTCATCGCCGCCAACGTGGCCATGGCCTTTGCGCCCACCTTCGACATCCTGCTGGCCTCGCGCGTGCTGCTCGGTGCGGTCTCGGGCGCGCTGCTCGCGGTTGGCGTGACCTACATCCCCGAGCTCGTAGGCGTTAAGCGCACGTCGCTTATGATATCTATCGTATACGCAGCGTTCTCGGTGGCCATGGTAGTTGCTACCTCAGCGGGCAAGCTCATCGCCGAAGCGCTCGACTGGCACGTGGCCATGATCGGCGTGCTTGCCATGGCGGTGGTTACCTGCGTTGTGCTGATAGCGGTGCTGCCGCGCACCGGAACTACCGACGAGGTCTCCACCATGCGCGAGCAGGCGGCGCTCTTCCTCGAACCGCAGATTCTCACCGGCATGTGCATTTTCATTTTTGGTGTGGGCTCGGTCTATGTGTTCTACGGCTACATCACCCCCTACCTCGAGACGGTACTTGGCATGGACGCGCTGGGCGCGAGCTCGGTACTCATGGCGTATGGCGTGGCGTGCTTTTTCTCCAATCTACTCTCAGGCTGGATCGATGCCCGCCTGGGCATGAAGGCGCTTGTTGCCACCTTCCCTGTGCAAGCATTGCTGCTTTTTACCCTGTGGCTCTTGGGACCCACCATGCCCGCCGCGCTGGCTCCGGTGCTCTTGGTGGGCCTCAGCATGTACTTTGTTTCAGTGCCCTGCATCAGCCTCTTTATGCGCGTTGCGCGCAACCGCCATCCCAAGGCGCTTACGCTCGCAAGTTCGCTAGAGCCCATGTCGTTTAACTGCGGGATTGCCTTTGGCACCGCCGTGGGCGGCGCCGTGGTTTCGGGGCCTGGCCTTTCGCAGGTAGGGCTTGTGGGCGGCGCATTCTCGCTTGTTGCCTGTGCGCTTGTAGCGGTGACGCTCGTGCTTGACCGGCGAGCACGGCGTCGGCAGGCGTAAGGATACGTCCGCCGACCGCCTGCACAGCGATATATTCTGCAGCCCTTCGCACCCACGCTAGGCTCGGCGTTGAGTGAACATTTTGACCTCGTAGAACATACTCAATAGAACATACTCAAGAAACGGATAATCCCCTATTGACGCGTTTCCATAACGCCTGCGATGCCAAGCTCACTCTCGAAACCCCTCCCCAAGGAGGATTCAACGCGCAGCCACCCAAAAATGGACAAAAAACCGAGAAGTCGGCGATTTTGTCTGCCTTCCGATGTTTATGCATAACGCTATCCTGGGGCTTTGCCGCCCGATGCTCCGCGGTGGAGCGATCGCACCGCCAAAACCCAGGAATCATCGCCGACTTCTCGGATTTTTGTCCACCTTGGGGCAGGTCGCCTGGAAAACTGTAGGTACATGCTTGGTTTGCTCATTCCCTGATGCATAAAACAAGGAAGAGTCGCTAGATTATTGTATATTCCAATTTGACCTGCCCTATCAGGGGCCATCGACGCAACAAGGGCCTCCTGCACCGTGGATTGCGGCATCAATCCACGGTGCAGGAGATCTCCCCAAGGCCGGCGACGTAATCGACACGTGCCGGAGTATCATAAATGCGTCCACGCAGCCCAAACAGCAGAGCCGGCTGACACGGCAGCGCTGCCCCTGGCGAAAGGAATCCGCATGCCCTCGTTTTTCGACCAACTGATGGCGTTTATTGAGCATCCGCTTTTTCGTCGCGTGTTCTGGGCGGTCGTCATAGGGGGCATCACTCTGCTCGTCGGCCGCGTCGCTACGCGCGCCATGAAGCACCTGCTCAACAACGACAACAACTCGTTGCCCACCGCGAGCATCATTATCAACATTGTGCGTGCCACCATCTACATCGTGGGCGGCAGCATCATCCTCGATGCCTGCTTCAGCATTGATGCAAGCGCACTCATCACCGCCCTGGGCGTTGGAGGTATTGCGGTTTCGCTTGGCTTTCAGGATACGCTCTCAAACCTCATCGGCGGCCTGCAGGTAACTTTCATGGGTATTGTCCGGCCCGGCGACAATATCGAAGTTGGCTCCGAAACGGGCGTGGTGCAGGATGTGACCTGGCGCCACACCACCATCCGTGACAGTCTGGGACAAACGGTGATCATCCCCAACTCGGTCATTTCAAAAACCGCACTCGTGCACCTGCTCCCTGCCAGCCGTGTGGCCGTTCCTTTTGCCGTGTCCCGCCATGTTGATAGCGCGGTCGCTGATGCCGCTGACGCGACGGAAACTGCTGGTAAGCCGCAACGCATGGTCTCAGGCAAGTCACAGCGTGCATCTCGCGATATCGACGCGCTTGCTGCGGCCATCGTCAAAGAAGCACGCGAGGCGGCCCAGACGGTCTCACCCATCACCGACGGGCCCAAAGTGTTCTTCTCAGAGATAAGCGAGCTGGGCATCAAGGGCAAGGTGATATTCACCATCGAGGACGCATCGCTGACGTCGGCCGCAGCCGACGCCGTAGTGCGAGCCATCGCCCGCGAGCTTGATTGAAACGGTTGAGACAGGCGCAGCTTGAGGCCATCTCCGCACGCAGGCGGTGAATACCACTCGCCGGCGAAAACGATACGTTTGCGAAAAGGGTCCCATCGCCCAAGAGAAGACTATAATCGTCGCGTTCCTGAGGCAGGCGCGCCCCAACCAAAGGCGCCGCCTGCCGCGTTCCTGCTGAGTAAAGGAGCTGGACATGGATACCATCATTGGCCTGGGCGGCGGCGCCTGCGTAGCCTTCCTGGGCATATACATGCTGGTCAGCGGCGATTGCCGCCTTTTGCATGGATACCATTACGCCACAACGCCCGTGGCAGAGCGGCCTGTGCTCGCACGTGAAAATGGCGCCTGCCTTATCGCGTGCGGCATTGGCGTCGCGATTTCTATCCCGAGTTTTCTTCCCGATTGGACCACCGCCATCGGCATCGTACTCATCGTACTTTCCCTTGTAGGGATGTTCGCCTCCATCATCCGCCATAACGGCGGGCTCATCACGGGCGGCGAGGTGAGCTACCTGAGCAGCCTAAACCCCAAGCTTCGCTTTTTGGCACTCGGCCTCCTTGGTGCCGCGCTGGCGTGCGCCGCCATTGTGCCTGGTGCCCATATGATTACCACGGGCGACGTGAGCTCGCTTCATGATTACCACTATGCAGGTGTCGCCGCTGCGGACCTGCCTCGTCTCGCCACCAGTGAAGGCTCGTGCATGGTCGGGATCGGCGTAAGCATCTTTCTATGCTTCCTCGCTGCAGCCGGCATGGTCAGGCGCCCCTTCAAGCGGTGGGCAGTGGTGCTCATGTCTCTCGGCACCCTGCTCTTCATGCTGAGCCTCATCGGGCTTCTGCTCTTCATCCCCTACTACGGCGGCTCGCTCACCCCTGTGGAGTAGGCATGCAAAGGTAACGCATCTATGCTGTGAGTGCTGACTCAATGAGAGGCGTTGGCAGCAGCCAACGATGCCAGCCTTGTCTATTCTTCAATCACAATCTCACAGACGGCACGAGCAGGCGGAAGATTCTTTAGATGGTCTTTCAGCCGATGCGATTCAGCGTTAAGGCTCACAAAGGTCAACCCACCGGAAATGATGCCGCCCACCACAGGAACAACCTTGCTGGCAGCCTTACCCACGCTTTGTTTTGTCAGGTTCACGCCAATAAGACGCAGCGTCTTCTTGAGCGGCATGTACCACGCAAACTTTGTGAGCGCCGCACGAGCAACATTCCTCTCAACAGCAGGACGGACAACCTGTGCAGCAAAACATGCCAATGCCTTCGAGGCCCCGCCGACGCCAAGCATCACCCCTAGAAAGGATGCCAAGATGGCAAGCGTCTCATCATCGGTCTCTTTGCAATCATCGAGAAACGACGACCATCCGTAAAGATATGCGAGCTTCTGCATCACGCGGAACGCATGCACGTAGTACTGTGTCACGTCCGCGGGGATTGTCCCCAGCATGGCAAAACCGCCGGGCAATCCCGCTGCAAACGACATAGCGCTCGATTTCACAGTTTCGAATGAAATGGATTCTTCGGCTATGGCGTCAAGCACCGATGCTGAGATATCAGCAGATGCGGGCCGCTCCCGCACCGCTAGCGCTATCGCTTCTTCCGGAACATCTTTTTTGCGCAACTCCACAGTAAGGAAGTGCTCGCGATCGATCTGGACTCCTTGGAGACGTAAAACCTCGCCCAAAAACGAGATCGCAAACTCGGCTGCATCTTCATTTTGGTCGGATGCCTTCTCGGCAAGTTCCTCGCTCTTTGTGTTAACCAAGCCCATGAGCGCCCCACTGGCATTAGCGGCCGCATCTCCCACGGCATTGCCCGCCGAGCGGGCAATGCCGTCCGCCGTGGCAAGCGCACCGTCAAAAACAGCACCCACGGCTGAACCAACCTGGCCTAAATCAAGTGCAGGAAGTGCGAAACCTCCCTGCTTGCCTGCCACCGATTCAGTATCTCCTACCCGGCCATCCATGCAGCCATCTTCCCTGTTGGAGCGCATTAGGCGTCTTCTTCCGTTACGGGCGCGTCACGCCAAACAAAACCAATCTCCGCCTCATCGCCAAGCGCGGCATAGAAGAGCCTTGTTAGCTGAGACTCCGCCTCTTTCTGGGCCTCATCAAGTAAGCCACCTTCTATTGCATTCTTTTCGCTTTGCTCGATGCACCAGCGATGGAACTCGTCGACATCATCGATATGGATTGGGTTCAGGCTGTTGTTATTCTCTTCAAGGACTCCCGAGGTGTCCATATCAGGTGTGTTAGAGATAATATATGCCGGGTCAAGCGTGATAGTTATTGCGTCGCCTTGTTCCATAAAGTCCGCCGTTTCAAGGTTGACACCCGCCTTAATCGTGCCGTTATAGCGGTACCAGAAACTATTACCCGTAAAGGGAATATCGAAAAGGCCAAAAAACGACTCAGCGTCTGATTGCTTGTCCACAATGTTGTAATCCTGGGACACAGACACGAGCTCATTCTGCTCAACGATACGTCCAAATACCACCGATGCGCTCTCGTGTTTATCGACGTCGGGTGGGTTGTAGTTAGACAAAAAGAGCGTTCCAGCAATACCGATAATCAATCCAACAAGCGCGCCAATGGCACCAACCTTAATCAGCTTTATCTTGCCCTTCGGCAGCTTAATGTGCATACTCTTCCCCCATTTCGATTTATGTATGGCACTCTAGAGAGAGACACACCACATCATATCGCACATACGCTAAACGCATGAATAACGCGCGTGAAAAGAGGAGCCTTGGCTCCGCGATCCGGAATCTGCGCGAGCAGCGGGGCATATCCCAGCGCAAGCTTGCGCTTATGACCGGAACCAGCCGTTCCTATCTCTGGAAAATCGAGGCAGGAACGGCTGATGTTGGTATTGATGTGCTCATTCGCATTGCTCAGGCACTCGATGTGCAGGTGCGGGAGCTTATTGAGTTCTAGCTGTTGGGCCAGCCAAGCATGCTCATGCTACCGGACTTACCGTTAGGTTAATTGACTCAACGCTCTGGGATTCAATAAGGTTATCGAACTCCGTGCCATCGGATTGCTTCATAAACGTCATGGTGATCGGCGTATTGGGAGCCACACTCTGTGCGGTTACCACATACCCTTTGAGCGCCTCTACGTCTGACGGATCAATATACGAGCCGTCGCTCGCCGTTATGTCAAACGTGATGAAACCGGACCCATAGTGGTCGTTATAGGTACCTGCCATCGACACGTATCCGACGCTCGCCAAGTTGCAGCCAACATAGTCCTTCACGTAGCGCGTGTATTTATCTGGCGCAGCCTCAAGAGCTGTAAGATCGGGTGCCTTAGAGGTTGACCCCACCTCATCAACAGCAAGAACAATTGACTCATAGCTCTGCGTCGACACGAGGTTATCGTATTCGTCGCCGTTTTCATCGAGCATAAAGGTATATTTGAGTTCTGTATTTGGCGCAATGCTCTGGGCAACTACGCGATAGCTCTTTAGCTCCTCGGGAGCGTTCCCCTCATCGTCTGGTGCATACTCAAGATATGATCCGTCCGGCGTACGATAAACAATCATCAACGTGCCAGCACCATATGCATCTCGCCGCGAGCCATCAAGCGCCGTATAGCCCACCGAGGCTGCGTTCATTCCCACATAATTTTTGATATACCACGTATGCTTGTCGGTTGATTCTTTGATAGTTATCTGTTCAGGCTGTTCCTGTGTGATCTGGGCAGACGTGCTGCTTGAACCTGTCGAATTCGCAGATGGCTGTGTACCAGCATTGCAACCAGACACCAGCACTATGCTAGCCATAACGACAACAAGAAAGATATTTCTCTTCATGAATTCCTCCTTGATTACTTGATTTCTGTCTTGCAATTTCACCAGTTCAAAAGCCCTTTGTTACACCCTCGCGCGGCGGCGAGCGACCACCATCCATACCGCAGCAGCCAGAAGCACCACACCCGCAACGAGATAGAGCATCTGCGCAATGCCCCAATCATGTGTGCCACTGGGCAGCACAGCGCGATCGGTGAAATCCCATACCAGCACGCGCGACGCTGCAACACAAAGCAGGCCCATAACTGCCGAGCCAATGGGCTTGCCCAAGGCAGCGAGCAACAAGGCTAGCGCGCTCAGACCAGCCGTCACGTATATAACAATGGTGACAATGAGCCAAGCGCCTCCCAGAGCGGCGTATGCCTGGGCGTATTCCAGAAGTGACAAGTCCGCCGCGTCGGCAACCGTAAGACCTGCGGGCTCATAAAACATCAGGTCAGGCATCTGCGTCGCCGCTTCGCGATACGCACTATTAGCAGAACCCCAAGGTAAGAAGAATGCCCCTAACAACACGAGCGCAGCGACGACCATGACAATACGTGCGATAAACGTCTGTACACCGCAAGCAGAACGTGCTGTGTCAACCCTACTCACACCCACTGGTGCCGCTGGAGGCGTCTGGGCGGACGATGCGGGAACCTCCTGCTTCGCTTGCGCTCCACACTTCGACGCCATGTGGCGAGGCCCGTCCGGCACCTCCGCGGACTTTGCTGCCCCAGACAATTTCTCATCCATCAATCTTCATCCCTTCGCTCTTGTCGTTTATTCCGTTCTCAAACGCGCCCATGGCCGCCATACCAAGCAGCGAAAACGAACCTTCGCCAAACGCCAGCTCAATGGGAACGCCGTTTTCTGCCTCGGTAAGCACGTGGCAGAGAGCCGCTCCTGCAAAGCGCAGGGAAGTCTCGTCGGGAGCGTCCGCATCGGCGGAGCCTGCGGCAGCACCCGCGCTACCAGGGCACTCGTCGGCTGTGGCATCAGTGCCGTCCGAACATACAAGCAGCCACGTTGCTTGCCCGATCATCCGGTTTGCCAGCGCCTGCGATTCCGCTTTGTCTAAAGCCCTCGCCCGCGCTGCGGCCTCACGCACATCTACAAAGCGGGGACTCTCCGGCACGTCGAATAACGGCGCCTCCACAGACAGCTCATCCCAAATGACATCAAGCATCCGTCTGGTCAACTCATCCAGACGGGCGCGAACACGATGCACCATTGCTTCAGACGGTGCCCCATGCGCCCGCGCACTTGCCATCGCCCGCTCGGCACTATGCGCAAGCGCCACTTCCATGACGCTCCGCAGCCGATCATCTACCGTGCGCGCTGCAGCATCCTCTAGATATTCCAGCGTGGCTAGCTTCTCGTTTAAATCGGCTAGCCGCGTGAGTAGCTGTCGCTCTTTGTTACGCAGCGTATCCACAAATGCATCCCCCTCTTCAAGCAAGCTGAACACCGCTCGCTCGACCTCCTTGAGCGTGAAGCCCGCCTTCATAAGCTGTCGCACCAGATAGAACGCCAGCAAATCCCCCTCATCAAAGCGCGAGTACCCCGGCTTTGACACCGCTGGCTCCCAAAAGCCCAGACCGTCGCCTGATGTATTGGGGTTGCAAAGATCCTGAATCATATGGCGCGTAAGCCCCGTCAGTTGCTCGACCTGGGACCGTTTCCACATGGGCACCTCCCTCGCGCACCATGCTGCACCGCCCGGTAACCGGGTGGCAAGAACGCCGCGGGGGGCCTCGCCACACGCATGCCCCAAGCGCTCGCGGAACAACCTGGCGACGCCTTCGCCTTGTAGCCACAGCTTTCTCATCCGCCAATTCCTTTCACTCGATGCTGTCGGCACAATGCCGTCCTTCGAGAAAGGCCTTGTGATTTTCGCGAATGTTGAGCGCACTTTCCTCAGGTGTCACCTGAATTTGCAAGCAAGAGTGGAGGCAGCAAGCACCTGCCCACGCGGCACATATGGGATACGCTAGATGTCAGCTCACGCATCTGCGGGGCATGGGATACCTTGATCGATATCGTCCCGAGTGACAACCGCGCTGATGCTGCGCCGACCGTGTGATATTGACGGAGCGCCGCAGCAACATCCATGTAGAAACTGAGCAGAAAACAGCGCATCGGCGACATGCATCAGCCGTGCAAACCCGCTCCTGTCGAGCTCAATCTAAATCTTTTCGATTTGTTGCAGTTTGGAGCGCACCCTCCGAGTAGACTGACCTTTGCGCGAAACAAAAGCGCAGGCCACAGCGTTGCGCTTCAGCCGTGTACTTTGCAAATCAGCCTCAAACTGCAACAAATCGAAAAGATTTTGGCCGAAAGGTTGGAAACAGGCCCCGCATCCATGCAAACCGCATTTCCCGAGAAGGTGAGAGCCCAAACGCACCTCAAGTCCCAGCAACACAGCAAGGTATGCGTAACAGATGCCCGGATAATCGCTTGGCCCGCCAGCCAGGGGATACCGGCACAAGAGCACTGCCCCACTCATGCTGGCTGAGTACCTACCACAGCTGAACGTATACTTCCACGTTTGCATGATCCGGCGCATCGATGAACGTAACCTCATACGGCACCGTCTTATCAGCTGTAGGCACATCAACGAAACTCATGGCACCCGATACGATTGCCCCGCTCGCATCGCGAAGCAGCGCGGTCACCGCTACACCGCTCATCCACACATCATCACCTGCAGACACGAGGGAAACCTCGCCCGTTACGATGGCGTAGCCCAAGTCGTTGGGAACCTCAGAGGCGGTTGCTGCAAACTCCCACACTGGTCCCGTTGCTGTTGTCACGTTATACGCTTTGGGCCGTCCCACGGAGAAACTCACCGTGTCTGGCGGGGTACCGTTACCTGCCTGAGAGCCACAAGCGACGTTTTGCCCCGGATAAACCAAGTTGAGCATCTGGGTATCCGTGAAGAGAATCGTCCCATCCGATGCGCGGCCGGTGATTGTGACCTCAGGGAGCTGGATAAGCAGATCATCACTTGTGTTGCGCAAAATAAAGCCGTAGTCGATATAGCCCGCCTCGGCGACCTCGCACCCACTCATGCGCCTCAAAAACGCCCGCTTCGGCGCATAACCGAAGCGGGCGTGTGCGTTGGCAGGCAGCTAAACGCGTGGTCCTTACAGCTTTTCGACCACCTTGTCGCCCATGGCGGCGGTGCCCAGAATCTTCTCGGCGGATGTGGTTTCGTCTGCGATATCGCGTGTACGCCAGCCCTCATCGAGAACGGCTGTCACCGCGGTGCGAATCGCATCCGCAGCTTCTCCCATGTCAAAGCTGTAGCGCAGCATCATCTCAACAGAAAGAATCTGAGCAAGCGGGTTGGCGATGCCCTGGCCCGCGATATCGGGCGCACTGCCGTGGCTCGGCTCGTAGAGCGCCACGCCGTCACCCAGGCTGGCGGAAGCGAGCATGCCAAGCGATCCTGTGATCTGCGCCGCCTCGTCGGAGAGGATGTCGCCAAACATGTTCTCCGTCACCACCACATCAAAGGTGGCCGGGCGATTGATGAGCTGCATGGCCGCGTTGTCTACCAGCACGTCCTCAAGCTCAACGTCCGGGTACTCCTCCTGCCCGATGCGGTGCACAATCTCGCGCCACATGCGGCTTGTCTCAAGCACATTGGCCTTGTCCACACTCGACACCTTGCCGCGACGCTTACGCGCGGCCTCAAACGCCTGGCGCGCGATGCGCTCAATCTCGTACTCGCGGTACTCCAGCGTGTCATAGGCGCGCTGGCCGGGTGCGCCATCCGTGCCGGCGCCCTCCTCATTGTAGAAGCGCTCGCGGCGGCCAAAGTACAGGCCACCCGTGAGCTCGCGCACGATCATCATGTCCACGCCGTCGATGACCTCGGGGCGAAGCGTCGAGGCGCCTGCGAGCGCCGAGAAAATCTGCACCGGGCGCAGGTTGGTGTAGAGCCCAAGCTCCTTGCGGATCTTGAGCAGACCCTGCTCGGGACGAGGTGCTGCGGGGTCGGTGGTATCCCACTTGGGCCCACCCACCGAAGCCAAAAGCACGGCGTCCGAGGCACGCGCCGCATCAAGCGTGGCATCGGGCAGCGGGTTGCCGCAGGCGTCGATAGCGGCACCGCCAATGAGCTCATCTTCGCAAGCAAACGACACGCCGTACTTCGCGCCCACGGCATCGAGCACCTTTTTGCCCTCGGCGATAATCTCTGGCCCAATGCCATCGCCCGGAAGGCAGCAAATCTTATACGTCTTTTTCACGTTACAGCTCCAATCTAACGAGCTCGGGCCCGCTGCAAACGGATTATCCAGCGACATGCGTCCTCCTTACCCAACGAAGCGGAGATGAAATGGGGCGAAACGAACCCGTCCCCATCCATCCCGAATGGGGCGAAACGAACCCGTCCCCATCCATCCCGGAGCGCCAAGATGCGGTACCTCAGTTCTTGCCGGCAATCTTTTGGCGCGTACGCTCCACCAAGCCGCCCGCCTCGATAATCTCGGCAATAAAGGACGGGAAGGGCTCTGCGGTAAACGTGGCCCCCGTGTCCAGGTTGGTGATGGTTCCCGTCTCGGTATCTACAGCAACACGCGCGCCGTCGGCGATGGCGTCTACCGCCTCGGGGCACTCCATGATGGCGAGGCCTACGTTGATGGCGTTACGGTAGAAAATGCGTGCGAAGCTCTTGGCGATGACGCACGAAACGCCCGCTGCCTTGAGCGCCACCGGCGCATGCTCACGGCTTGAGCCGCAGCCAAAGTTCTCCTCGGCCACCACAATGTCACCCTGTTGCACGCGCTCATGGAACGTAGGATCAATGTCCTCCATGGCGTGCGCCGCCAGATGCGCATGGTCGGAGCTGTTGAGATAGCGCGCCGGAATAATCACATCGGTATCAACGTCGCGTCCATATTTAAAAACGGTACCTTCGAAGTGCATGAATCTTTCCTTTCAACAACGTTGTCCTTGCATCTTTTACGGTGCGAAGGCGAACTGGTTGCACGAGGGATCCGGATACATCGTCCCGCGCGCAGTTCGCGCAAGCGTTGTTTGAGCACGGGATGATGTGTCCGAATCCCCTTGAGGGAGTTACAGGTCAGATGGAGCGCAAATGTGGCCAGCGACGGCGCTAGCCGCAGCAACGGCCGGTGACGCCAAATAGACCTCGGAGGTCGTGTCGCCCATGCGGCCCACGAAGTTGCGGTTGGTGGTGGACACGCAACGCTCGCCCGCGGCCAAGATGCCCATATACCCACCAAGGCACGGGCCGCAGGTAGGCGTAGAGAACACGCAGTTGGCATCGAGGAACACCTGAGCCAGGCCCTCGTCTATGCACTGACGGAACACCGCCTGCGTCGCCGGAATCACAATGCAGCGCACGTTCTCGTTCACCTTGCGCCCACGCAGTACCTCGGCAGCGGCGCGCATATCCTCGATGCGACCATTCGTGCAGCTACCAATCACGGCCTGGTCGATGGAGATATGGGTGGACTCACTCACCGGATGCGTGTTGCTCGGCAGATGCGGCCACGACACGCACGGCTTGATGTCAACGGCATCGATATGGATGACCTGCGCGTACTCGGCGTCCGGGTCGGCGTGGTACTCAACGTACTCGCGCTGGCAGCGGCCCTTGAGCCACTCACGCGCCACGTCGTCAACCTCCATGATGCCCGCCTTGCCGCCGGCCTCAATGGCCATATTGGAGATGGTCATACGGCCTTCCATCGAAAGGCTCTCGATGGTGGAACCGGTGAACTCCATGGCCTGGTAGAGTGCGCCATCCACACCAATAAGACCAATGATGTGCAGGATGATGTCCTTGGCGGAGGCGCCATCGACGAGCTCCCCTTCAATCTCAAACTTGATGGTGGGCGGCACCTTGAACCACGCGCGGCCCGTGGCGATGCCCACGCCCGCATCGGTGGAACCCACGCCCGTGGAGAAGGCGCCCAGCGCACCGTAGGTGCAAGTGTGCGAGTCGGCGCCAATCACCAGATCGCCCGGGACCACCACACCCTGCTCGGGCAGCAGCGCGTGCTCAACACCTGCGCAGCCCTGCTCCCAGTAGTGGGTCACATGCTGCTCGTGCGCAAAGTCGCGCATCTTCTTGGTTTGCTCAGCGCTCTTGATATCTTTATTGGGCGCATAGTGATCGGGCACCAGGCACACGCGGTCGCGGTCAAAGACCTCGGTGGCACCCAGCTCGTGAAAAACGTCGATGGCGATGGGCGCCGTGATGTCGTTTGCCAGCACCAGGTCAAGATCACACTCAACAAGCTGGCCGGGACGTACCTCATCAAGCCCAGCATGGGCCGCCAAGATCTTCTCAGCTACGGTCATAGGACGCGGCATGACTACTCCTTTATCTTCCTCAGGACGTGGCACCGTTATCATCCCGTGCTCAGACAGTCCTCGCGCTTCGCGCTGCGGAACTGCGCGCGGGACGATAACGGTGCCACAATCTTCCGTTGACAACATACAACTAACAATCTCCCGGCAAAGGAGATGTGCGTGGGGTGGGGCCTTTTGCCCCACGCGCAGTTCCGCAGGCAAGCGAAGCGCAGCCGAGGACTGTTTGAGCATGGGGTAAAAGGCCCCACCCCTGGGGGAACTACTCTTGACGCTGGTCAGAAATCAAGCGGTTGAGGGCGTTGATGTAGGCCTTGGTGGAGCTCACGATGATGTCGTTGTCGGAGCCGCGGCCGGTGTAGACCTCGCCACTCTCCGAGGTCACGCGCACCGTAACCTCGCCCAGCGCATCGATGCCACGGGTCACGGCCTTGATGGCAAACTCAGAAAGGTCGTTCTCCACCATCACAATCTGGTTCACCGCCTTGTACACAGCGTCCACCGGGCCGGTGCCGTAGGCCGCCACCGTGTGCTCGCCGCCATCTTCGTCCACCAGTGTGAGCGTCGCCGTAGGCGTCAGCGGGAAGCCGCACGAAACCTGAACCGCGCCCAGGGTCCAAATAGCCTTGGTCACACGCTCGCGCTCGTGCACGATGGACTCCAGATCCTCGTCGTAGACTTCCTTCTTCTTGTCGGCCACCTCAAGGAAGGATTCATAGATCTTCTCAAACTCGTCGTCAGCAAAGGTGTAGCCCAGCTCTGCCATGCGGTGACGCAGGGCAGCATGGCCAGAGCGCGCGGAGAGGATGATCTGCGAGCCACCGGCACCCACGTCTGCCGGGTCGATAATCTCGTAGGTGTCGCGCGCCTTGAGAACACCATCCTGGTGGATGCCCGAGGAGTGCGCGAAGGCGTTGGCGCCCACGATGGCCTTGTTGGGCTGCACGTTAATGCCGGTGATAGAGCTCACGAGCTTGGAGGCGTGCGTGAGTTCCTGGGTCACGATGTCGGTGTGCGCATCGAGATCCTGGCCGTGCATACGAATGGCCATGACCACCTCTTCGAGCGCGGTGTTGCCAGCGCGCTCGCCCAGGCCGTTGATGGTGCACTCCACCTGCGTGGCGCCGTTGCGAACCGCCTCGATAGCGAGCGCTGTGGCCATGCCCAGGTCGTTATGGGTATGCACCGAGATGATGGCGTTCTCGATGCCGTCCACGCGCTCGCGCAGGTCGCGAATACGTGCGCCAAAGGCCCACGGCATGTTGTATCCCGTGGTATCGGGAATGTTCACCACCGTGGCGCCTGCCTTGATGGCAGCCTCGATAATGCGTACAAGGAAGTCCTGGTCGGCGCGGCCGGCGTCCTCGGCATAGAACTCAACGTCATCCACAAAGTTGCGAGCCAACTTGACGGCATGAATAGCACGCTCCACGGCCTCGTCCTCCGTCATGCGGAGCTTGTCGCGAAGATGTGACGGCGACACGCCCAGGCCCGTATGGATGCGCGGACGCTTGGCGGTCTTCAGGGCCTCGGCCGCCACCTCAATGTCCTTGTCCACGGCGCGCGTAAGACCGCACACGACGCACTTATCGCCCGCGATACGGCCAATCTCCGAGACGCTCTTAAAATCGCCCGGGCTCGAAATGGGAAAACCCGCCTCAATAACGTCAACGTTCATACGAATGAGCTGACGGGCGATGATGAGCTTTTCCTCGGTGTTCATGCTCGCGCCAGGCGACTGCTCACCGTCGCGCAGCGTGGTATCGAAGATGTGGATCTTGCGGGTCATGGGGTCCTCCTTGTGCTCGAATCCTCGGGTTAACATCGAGCTCTGCAGGAGGATGACGACATGCCGCGTAGAACGCAAAAGGCACCCGGACGGTCCGCCAAGCCCTGCAGGGCGAGGGGCAGATACGCGTCGCGGGTGCCTTTGATGGTTCAGTGGCTGGTTAGCCTACAGACGGGCTGACACCCCCGGCGCGCATGCGCCTAGTAGTAGGGCGTCTAGGGATAGCGGCATGACAACAACAGCCAAGATGGCCTCATGAGTGTTGTTGTTCTGCGCGAACATCATGCGTGCTTCCCTTCGTCTCTCGCCGGTCTTGCGGACGTGGCGATGGTATGTAGTTTAGCAAACTAAAGCACACGTGCAACCCCTGGACTCAAGAGAGTCGTGTGCTCTATGCACGCACGGCGCCCCGCAAAACCGTACGAGGCGCCGTGCCAAAGGAGCTGTTTGAGCATCCGCAGCTAAGCGTTAATCTGTCTCAGACCAGTCAATGATATGCTCGGCAAATTCATGGCGGTCCACGATATAGCTGCGCACCTGGTCCCAAGCGTCGCTGCTTTCAAACAGCGAGCTGTTGAGTTGCGTGATGGCGTTATCGCTCGCTGTGGCAAAGCACTGCTCCACACGCGTGCGGTCAAAGAGGTAGGTATCTGCATCCCACTGGTTGTCGTATGCCTCTTGCAACGTTACGCGCACTGAAGAGATCTCGGGGTATACCGAGAACATCGCCGCGACGTTATAGACCAAAGCCCGGTCAATCCCTTCGCCGTCGATGTCTCCCGAAACCTCGGTGTAGTCAAGATAGACCGTTGCCGCACTACCCGTGTCAATACCTGCCTCACGAAGGTTGTCGCTGAGGGGAAGCTCCGCCGCCAGCTCCGCTGCCTCAGAGGTGTTGGCACGTCCGGCATATGCCTGAAGCGTCGTTGCCGAGCTCTCGTCAATCTCGGTCATAAGGGCCATAGTTGCCTCGTACTCACGCTGATCTTCCGGATCGATGAACGTCGGAGTTGAGCTGTTGCCGGCGTTGTTGCCCTTGGAGGCGCCGTTGCCGTTGCCCGAGCTGTTACCCGCGCCGCCCAGGTTCTCCACCGTATCCTCGATGGTGTCCTCTACCTGATCGAATGTGGTCCCCAGAAGCAGGTTGAAACCCACCATGAATACGCCGCACACCGCGATGACGATTGCAGCTATCACGGCGACCTTTTGCCAACCTGGCCGCTTTGCCTTAATTGGGGCGGCATCTTCCAGCACATCAGACGCGGCCTGGGCGCCCGTCATGCCCACAGGCGGCACCGGAGCACCGGGACGGGCGGCAGGCGCCTCCCTCGCGCTCGGAGCCTCACCCGTATCCTGCGAAGCCCCCGCAGCGGAGCCTGCAGTATCCGTTGCACTTGCACCCATTACCGTCGTGGGCGCGACATCCGACGCATGCTGCGGCTCCGCGCACGGCTCCGCATCCTCTCCCGCCAGCACATCATCCACGCTCGTAATGCTCGCCTTTGTTTTTTCCAGCGCCTCCTCGCGCGACATGCCGGCCGCCACATAGTCCTCAAAGCGCGCTACAAGGTTGCCGTAAATCTCTTCCTTGAGCTCGATATTCTCAACGGTAAGCACCTTGCCTTCAAACAGGTGCTCCACATACATGCGAAGTTCGTTCATCGGTCTCCCCCATCCTGGTTGAGCAGCCTATCAATGATGTTGCGAACACGTACCCAGCGCTCAATCGCCTCATGCAACTCGTGTGCGCCGGCCTCGGTCACGCGGTAATACTTGCGTCGCGCCCCCTGCGTTTCATCGCCCCAGTAGCTCGTCACAAACCCCTGGCTCTCAAGGCGCTTCAGACTCGTGTAGAGCGAGGGCTCCTTCATCTCGTAAGCGCCCTGGCTGGTCTCGGCAACCTCTTTCAGGATCTCGTAACCATAGCTATCACCGCGCGACAAGATACGCAAGATGATGGAGTCGATATTGCCACGAATAAGGTCGCTCACCGCATCACGTGTTGCCATGGCGTCACCCCCTTTGTCGGCGGTTCTCTGCTAGGTCTAATTTAACACAAGGTACTATGTCTGTCGATGTATTTGAAATAGAAAGTGGGACAGTTGGGGACGGGGTCGTTTCAACCCATCCATCTAATCAGCGGATGAAACAACCCCGTCCCCATCCATCCACGAACACCGCTATGCGGCGTCTCCTTTGAGCGTAATCGTGAAGCAGGTAGACCAAAGCTCGGGCGCACAGGAAAGCTCGATGGTGCCGCCGTTAAGCTCCACACAGCGACGCGCGATGGAAAGTCCCAGGCCCGTCCCCTTGCCCACTTGGCGGGCAACATTGCTCGTCACAAAGGGGTCAAACACGCGCTCAGCCAGTTCTGAATCAATGCCGCGCCCGTTATCGAGCACTTGCACCGTCGCCACCACGCCCGACCCAGGCGCATCGTCCACGTGACACCTCAGCGCTACCGCAACACCGGCATCGTTGTGCACGCACGCATTCACCGCAAGGTTGGTGAGCGCACGGCGCAGCAACTCTACGTCAAGCCGTGCTGAAACAGGCCCTTCAGGGATATCGTACGAGAACATGCCCCCGTGCTGCACCACCGTGGGCTCAAGCCCTTCAGCGATGGTGCGCAGCACGGCCATGAGGTCGCAATTCAGGCGCTCGGCCTGGTAGTCAGGATGTTCGGTTGCCGCGTAGGCGCCGAGCGCCTCCACCATGTTCGAAGCGATCTCTGCTTTGTCGCATAGCGCCTGGGCAATGGCGCGCGTACGTTCGGGCGGCACCATGCCATCGCGGAAAGCCTGGGCATAACCGCGAATCACCGTGAGTGGCGTTTTGACATCGTGCGAGATGTCGGCGATCATACGCTGTTTCTCGGCCTGTGAGCGCTCCAGATCGTCCGTAAGCGCCACAAAACCATCGAGCACTGGACGCAGCTCCGTTGCAACCGCATTGCGTCCGATACTCACCTCTCGCGTCTCGCCGTAGCCTGCAATCGCGCGCGACAGGGGCCTTGTCGCCGAGCGAATGATGCGCACCTCGGCCCACAGCATAAGCACGGTTGCCACCCCGCCCACCGGCACGAGCGCCCACCAAAAGTGCTGCGCTTCGTCGACGGCGCGCCGGTACTCCCCACCCTTGAGTGTGGGCACAGCAAACACGATGGCGCGCGGCTCACCCGCATCGTTGGTGCCAATAAACTTGTTGATGACATACTGGTTTTCGGTCAGGATGCCCGAGATACGATATCCCTCGGACGAAACATCTTCCATCACCGAAATTTCAGCCGTCGTTGAGTCTCCATCCCCCAAGCCAATAAGACCCGCGTCATCGGGATCGTAGATCCCCAGCAAAAGGCCAAACTCGCGCGTTGTGAGTCGAGTGCGGTTGGAAAACAAATCGCCCTCAACAATGTTGAGGTCGGCATCGAGCAGGGCGTAGGAGGTGATGCACTCCATACCCGTCTCGTAATCCATGCCGGTCCCCATCACGCGGTAGCGCGGCATATCGTTAAAGTATTCCTCAAACACAATGTAGTGACCGTACTCGTCGTACGAGCCAATGAAATCAAGGTCGCTCGGGCGGATGGCCTGGGCGAATTCCGTGCTCGACGCATAGAGCGCCACGCCGTTCTCATCGAGCACCAGGCTCTCGCAGCCCTTGAACACGGGGGAGGCCAGAGCGTCGTAGTCCCCGTTGAAAATGGCATCCTCGTAAGGCTCGATTGCATTCACCCCAGCGGAAATGCTTTCGACATGCTGCTCGGCAATGAGGGAAATCCCCATGATCACGAGCGCCATAGCCGCCACATAAACGCCCGCCACCGTAAGGCAGCGCGCCGTGAGGCTGCGCGACACCGCATGCCACAGCTCGCGCACACCCAAACGGGCTTCCCGAAGCTCCTGCTCAAACAACTGCCTGGCACTCGGCGCGGCATGCTCTTCCTGCTGCACGGGCGGCTCACTGCGCTTCAAGGCGATACCCCATTCCTCGTACTGTGGTGATGTAGCGCGGATGCGACGGATCGTCCTCCAGTTTTGCGCGGATGTTAGAGATATGCACCATCACGCTTCCCTCGCATCCAAAGGCCGCATCTGCCTCGCCGCCGCTCACACACGCGTAAAGCTGCGCCTTGGTGAACACGCGGCCCGGAGCCGCCATGAGCTGCGTCATGATTTTGAGCTCTGCCGCTGTAAGCGCCACCGGCTTGTCCGCCCGGGTAAAGCTTAGGCCCTCGGTATCAAGCGCAAGGTCGCCCACGGCGAGCAGGTGCTCCTCGGTCGTGGTGCTCTCCACCTCGGTTGTGGACGCATCGAGCCGCTCGGTCCGCCGAATCATGGCGCGAATGTAGGCGGTGACCTCCATGGGGTCAAAGGGCTTGGTGATGTAGCCATCGGCTCCCACGTCGAGCCCCAGCACCTTATCGGCCGGCATGTTCCGCGCCGACACAATAATGATGGGCGCCGTAGATATCTTCCGCGCCTCCCGAATGAAGTCATAGCCGTTCATGCGCGGCATCATGAGGTCGACGAGCGCAACCGACACCTGCGCCTGTCTCATACGTTCAAGTGCCGCCACGCCGTCGGGCGCTGTAAGCACACGATATCCAGCACCATCGAGGTACAGGCGCAAGATCTCGGTGATATCAGGGTCGTCCTCGGCAATGAGGACGGTAGCAGGCGCAGGAGACACGGTGTTCCTCCTTCATGAACGAGACGAACAGAACGCGGGCAGGCGGGCCGTGGAGCGTATAGCAAGAGTAGCGTTCGCTGGCGAGCGGCGCCCCGTCTGCACGCGCCGCACGAGTACGCATAAACCATCTTACCGTGCGCCTTGAAGGCGGCTGTGCAGGTGATGCACCCCTAAAGGAATCTTTAGCTGGCCTTCAGTTTGCATTGAGGCGGCACTCACAAGGCGTTAAGAGCGCACCCCTAGCATGGGGCGCAAGCCAGCCGGCCGCACGCAGGAAGCGCGACGGCGGGCTTCACCGGTCGTACGGCGTAGCGCGTGGTGCCCTACCCCCGCTACGCCCGTCCCAGAAAGTGCCGTTGGGGACGGGTACGTTTTGCACCATTGCCCGCTCTGCACGCGCGTATGAAAGGATCAACCATGAACCGCCTTGCCACCGAGTTGCTCGATGCACGCGCTCGTCGCTCACCCAAGAAAACCGCCGTCATCGACGAGCACATGCAGATTACCTTTTCCGAACTTCAAGAGCGTGCGCGGCGCATCGGAAGCGCACTGATTGCGCGCGGCCTGGAGGGCAAGCCCGTTGTTGTGGTGCTTGAAAAGGGAATTGACGCCCTTGCGGCACAGCTGGGCGTGCTCTATGCCGGCGGCTGTTACGTGCCCATCGACCCCGTGGCCACCCCCACCCGGCTCGCACCCGTCTGCCGCACGCTTGGCAGCCCCACGATCGTCACAAGTACCACCACGCGGACGCTTCTGAGCGAGGCATTCGACGCCGCTCCTACTGGCGCCATCGTAGATGTGCACGAACTCGCCTCCGGCGCGCTCGATCCCACTGCGCTTCGCAACGCTGCCAGGCGCACGCTCGACACCGATCCCGCCTATATCCTCTTCACCTCGGGCTCCACGGGCACACCTAAAGGTGTTGTGGTAAGCCACCGCGCCATCGTGGAATTCATCGAGTCCTTTACTGAGCTCTTTGGCATTGACGAGACGGACGTTATTGGCAATCAGGCTCCTTTCGACTTTGATGTCTCGGTAAAAGACATTTACAGCGCGCTTGCTGTAGGCGCCACCCTCGTTATCCTTCCTCGGCGCCTCTTCAGCGCGCCCGCCGAGCTCATCGATGCCCTCAATGCCCACCGCGTGACCACACTCACCTGGGCCGTGGCAGCACTGTGCCTGCTCACGCGCCTGCATGCCTTGGACTATGCGTCCTTGCCCCATGTGAGGCGCGTGCTTTTTAGCGGCGAGGTCATGCCGACGCGTCACCTTGCAGCTTGGCTTGAACACCTGCCGCAGGCGGAGTTCGTCAACCTGTATGGCCCCACCGAGGTCACCTGCAACTGCCTCTACCACCGTATCGACCGCGTGCGCGACTACGCGGCAGGCATTCCTCTGGGCACGCCGTTCCCCAACCATGAGGTGTTGCTCCTTGACGACAAGAGCGCTCCCGTTATGCAAGCAGGTACGGTGGGTGAGCTCTATGTACGCTCGCCGCAGCTTGCGCTGGGCTACATTGGCGACGGTGCACGCACGGCCGAGGCCTTTGTGCAGAATCCCCTCCAACACCGCTGGCCCGAAACCGTCTATCGCACCGGTGATTTGGCCGAACTCTCAGCCGCAGGCGAGCTTTTCTTTTGTGGCCGGCGCGATAACCAAATCAAATACCAGGGCCACCGCGTCGAGCTGGAAGAGATTGACCTTGCCTTTGAGCGCTTGCCTGGCGTGACGCGCTGTCGCTGTGCCTTCGATGCCGCCCGCGAGCGCATCTACGCTTTCTTTGAGGGCGAGGGACAAGCAACGGATGTAGCCGCTGCCGCGCAGGCCGCACTGCCAGCGCACCTGATGCCAAGCGCATGCATTCCCGTGAACAACATGCCGCTCTCAAAGAACGGCAAGGTCGACCGGCAGGCGCTCCTGGAGCTGCATGCACCGCGTCGTCGCCGGAAGCACAACCACAGCGGCGTCTAAAAAAGCATGGGCCGCGGCCGAGCATGCTGCCTCACGCCTTCAGCTCAGCACCCCACACACATCCATCGCTTCACCTCTGTCCCCATCCCCACCTATTCAAAAGGAGGATTCATGACTACCCAAGAGCTCTATACCCTGGCCGAGCAGTTTGGCACACCGCTCTACCTCTTTGATGCCCGAGAGCTTCGCATGCGTGTCGACACGCTCAAGCGCGCTCTGGGCCCGCGCGCCCAGCTCTGTTTCGCTGTTAAGGCCAATCCCTTCATCATCCCCACAGTCGCACCCCTTGTGGAGCGGCTCGAGGTGTGCTCCCCCGGTGAGTATCGCATCTGCGAGGCATGTGACATGGATGCCTCGCAGCTTGTTATCTCGGGCGTCCACAAAGATGCCGACCTTATACGTGAGCTTGCCGCCGCGCCGCAACTGCCTGGGCGCTTCACCATCGAGTCGCTCACACAACTCGAGCTTTTGAATGCTGTGGGCGCTGAGCTCGATCGGCGCCTGCCGGTGCTCATCCGCGTCTCAAGCGGTAACCAATTTGGCATCGACGTTGAAGCGGTGGAGAGCGTGATCGCACGTCGCCGGCACTATCGCTACCTCGACATGTGCGGCCTGCAGCTCTTTTCCGGCACGCAGAAAACGAGCGCCCGGCGCGTCGTGTGCGAGCTTGAACGTCTCGATGCGCTGGCGCAGCACCTTGCTCATGAGCACGGCTGGCTGGCGCGCGAGCTTGAGTATGGGCCTGGCCTGCCCGTTGCCTATTTTGCCGACGACGCGTTTGATGAAGCGGACCTTCTTTCCGCGTTGCGCGATACCCTCGACCACCTGCAACACGAGGGGCCCGTGGTGCTTGAGTTAGGCCGCAGCATTGCCGCTTCGTGCGGCACCTACCTTACCCGTGTGGTGGATACCAAATGCAACCGTGGCGAGCACTATGCCATCGTAGACGGCGGTATCCATCACCTGGTGTACTTTGGGCAATCCATGGCCATGCATCAGCCGCCTTGCCATCTGCTTCCTGCCGCTCTCGCCCACGGTAACACAGGTGTTATTGCCCAAGCCCCTGCGAGCGCAGCAAACAAGCACTGGAACATCTGCGGCTCGCTCTGCTCGGTCAACGACATCCTCGTCAAGCAGCTTCCCGCGAGCCATCTCTCCCCGGGCGACCTCCTTGCCTTCGAACGCGCTGGCGCCTACTGCATGACCGAAGGCATCTCGCTTTTTCTCTCACGCGACCTACCGTGCGTGGTCACCATCGACGAACAGGGCAATGCGGAACTTTCCCGCGCGAGCATGCCCACATACCCCTTCAACACCCCGCGCGTCACAGGGTGAATACAACCCGCATAGCCATCCTCATCACGAAAGGACTACCCATGGAAACCATCATCGACATCCTGGAAGGCCTCAAGCCCGGAGTTGACTATCACACCGAAACCGGCCTCGTGCAGAAGCGCATTCTTGATTCGCTCACCATCATCGCGCTTGTGTCCGATTTGGAGGACGAATTTGACATTGCCATCCCAGCGGTCGAGATCGTCCCCGAGAACTTTGACTCCGCTGCGGCAATCACGCGCCTTGTTGAACGCCTGGAGGACGAGGACGTCTTCTAAAAGCGGATGAATTGAACACGTCCCCATCCATCCACCTCGACCCCAAGGATTGGCCATGATAACCTCCTTCTGCTCCCTCATCTTTTTGGGGCTCTTTATGCCAGCGGCTGCTTTGGCATATGCGGTCATGCCCCGCCGCGCGCGGCCGCTGCTGTTGCTCCTTGCGAGCTTTGCCTGCTTTTGGCTCATCAGCGGCAAGCTTCTCGTGCTGTTAGTTGTGTGCACGCTGGTCACCTACGGCGCAGGACTGGGGCTTGGCGTTGTTCGCACACGCACACGCGCGGCCGTAGCCTCGGGCGCCCTCACGCGTCGCAAAGCAAAAGCGCGCTCCCGTACGCAGATGCGCCTTGTTGTGGCCGCCGCGGTTCTTGTCAATCTAGGCATCCTTGTGGCCGTGAAATACCTTGGCTTTTTGAGCGAGATTACCCAGGGGCTGCTGGGCCTTGTGGGCATTGAAAGCACGCTTGTGCCGCCTGCCATTGGCATGCCCATCGGCATCTCGTTCTACACCCTGCAGGCCATCTCGTATCTCATCGATATCTATCGCGGCACCATCTCGCCCGAGCGCAACCTCCTGAAGCTTGCGCTCTTCATGAGCTTCTTTCCCCAGCTTATGGAAGGCCCCATTTGCCGTTATGCCGATATGGCACCTCAGCTATCGGCGGGCGCACCGGTAACCGCCACCCACGTCACGTCCGGGGCGCTTCGCATAGCCTGGGGCACGGCAAAAATCCTCATTGTGGCCGACCGCGTGAACCTCTTCGTGAAGCCGGTATTTGAGCATCCCGAGCAATGGGGCGGCACCGTCATTGCCATGGGCGCCGTGCTCTACACGCTACAGCTCTACTGCGATTTCTCCGGCACCATGGATATCGTGCTTGGCTGCGGGCGCATCTTTGGCATACAGCTGCCCGAGAACTTCCGTCAGCCCTTTTTCTCGCGTACCGCCTCGGAGTTTTGGCAGCGCTGGCATATCACGCTTGGCGCCTGGCTCCGCGATTACGTGTTCTACCCCGTATCGCTCTCTCGGCCGGTCAAGCGCTTTGCCCGCGTAGCGCGCGAGCACCTAGGCACACGCACTGGCTCGGTGCTTTCAGGCGGTGTGGCGCTCTTTGCCGTATGGCTTGCCAACGGCCTGTGGCATGGCGCCGGCTGGCAATACATCGCCTTTGGCATGTACTACTTTGTTATCATTCTTGCCTCTGGCCTTCTGGAGCCGGTCTTTGCCCGGCTGCGCAACACCTTGCACATCAAGCCCAGCTCGCGCCCCTGGATAGTGCTCTGTGTGCTGCGCACCTGGTGCATTGTATTTGTTGGTGAGCTAATCTTCCGCGCCAACGGCCTGCGCGCCGGGATCCGGATGCTGAGCACCCTTGTGACCGACTTCTCGCCGGCAGCCCTGGTGAACGGATCGCTCTTGGCGCCTGGTATGGACCTCGCCGATTTCGCCGTGGTTGGCATCTTTGTTGTGCTGCTCTTTGCCGTGAGTCTGCGGCGCGAACGCGCGGAGGCGAAGGCGCCGGAGGATGCATCGGCAACAACTGAGCCCCAAGGGAGCTCAGCCCGCGCTGCCACCAACGCTTCGAATGGCCCTGCTCATAACACACCCCAGACCACATGCGCCACCGGCACCCCCACATCGGCCGCCGCGCCCGGTTACGCGGTCGCTTTTACTAGCCCCGCCTCGCCTGCCGAGCCGCTCGCATCGCACGCGCTCACGCTCCGTATAGCCGGTGTACTTGCCCTTGTGCTTTGCATCGTTGTCTTTGGCGCGTATGGCTCGGGCTATATCCCGCTCGACCCCATCTACGCCAAGTTTTAACCACCCCAAGGAGGACCTCAATGAAGCGCACAACCATGCGCATGCTCGCTGTAAGCGCACTTGCCCTCGTGGTACTGATAGGCGCCCTCGCGCTTCTCTCGCGCTTGATGGTGCCCAAGAACAACCAGACATCATTTGGCCAGATTGACGCCACCGCTATGGGCGTGCTCGGTGAACCCAAGAACACGCTCGACGTGCTCTTTATGGGAGACAGCGAGGTATATACCTCTATCGATCCGCTCTCCATGTGGCGCGAATATGGCTTTACCTCATATGACGTTTCCACGAGCGCGCAGCCGCTCCCCTATACGCGCTCGCTCCTCACCCGTGCACTTGAGCGCCAAGCGCCTCGTTTGGTGGTGCTTGAGACCAATATGCTCTTCCGCAAGGTCACCATGGAGGATGCCCTGTGGCGCCAAGTGGCAGAGGTCTTTCCCGTGCTTGAGTACCACAACCGCTGGAAATCGCTTAAGTCCATCGACATCAGCGCGGAACCCAAGGCCACCTGGACCGACCCTAACAAGGGCTTTTGTCCTCGAGATTCCGTGGTGCCTTCGTCGGTTCAGAACCACATGAAGCCCACCGATAAGGCCGCAGAGATTCCCCGCCTCAACCAGTTTTATCTCGATCGCATCATTGCGCTTTGCCAAGAGCGCGACATCCCGGTACTTTTGCTGAGCACGCCGAGCACCATAAACTGGAATGCAAAACGCCACAACGCTGTTGAGAACTATTTGAAGGCACATACCGAGTTTACAAACGTCGCCTACCTGGATCTCAATCTTGAGGAAGGGTTGGATATCGATTGGGCGCTTGACACCTGCGACGGCGGCGACCATCTCAACCAGCAGGGCGCCAATAAGGTAACGACCTTTGTGGGCACTTGGCTGACCGAGCACTACAGCCTGCCCGACCATCGTGAGGGCGCGAACTACCATTCTTAGAACGTCACGGTGTAAGGACTGGGGTCCGCCGCCACCCTTAGTAGATCGCAGGCCTAGAGACCGTTGCAATCCTACCCTCAACAGCGTTCTAAAAACTCGTACCCACGAAAAAGCCCGGCACCGCTAAGCGATGCCGGGCGAGTCGCATCTATCCGATGCGGATGCCCCATATAAAGGGAAGCAGATGTTACTCAGCCATGAAGTTGCGCTGGATGGCGGAGTCGACCTTCACGCCGGGGCCCATGGTGGACGTGAGCGTGATGCTCTTCACATAGCGGCCCTTAGCCGAGGAAGGCTTAACGCGCAGGATCTCGGTGTAGAGAGCGCCGTAGTTCTCCACGAGCTTCTGGTCGTCGAAGGAGATGCGGCCCACGGGCACGTGGCAGATGCCGTAACGGTCGGCACGATACTCCACACGGCCGGCCTTGAGCTCGCCGACCATCTTGGCCACGTCCATGGTCACGGTGCCGAGCTTGGGGTTCGGCATGAGGCCACGGGGACCAAGGATCTTACCAATGCGACCAACCTTGGCCATCATGTTGGGGGTAGCGATAGCAGCGTCGAAGTTGATCTCGCCGGCCTGGATCTGAGCGACCAGGTCGTCAGCACCAATGACGTCAGCGCCAGCAGCCTCGGCCTCGCGAGCCTTCTCGCCCTCGGCGAACACGGCCACGCGCACGGTCTTGCCGGTGCCGTGGGGCAGCGAGATGGAGCCACGAACGTTCTGATCGGCCTTACGGGTGTCGATGCCCAGACGGAAGTGAACCTCAACGGTCTCATCAAACTTGGCCGGAGCGACCTCCTTCACGAGCTTGACAGCCTCAAGCGGGGTGTAAAGCTTAGTGGAGTCGACCTTCTCGGCAGCAGCGCGATAATTCTTTCCATGCTTTGGCATTGCAGTACCTCCTGTGGTTCAACGGGCGTCCGCCCTCCCACATCTATGCGTGCCGGATTGCACGCGAACGGGTGCGCCTTGTGACGCACCCGTAATTACCAGTGTTACTCGGCGATGGTGACACCCATGGAACGGGCGGTACCAGCGACGATCTTCTTGGCGGCCTCAATGTCGTTGGCGTTGAGGTCCGGCATCTTGATCTCGGCGATCTTGGTGAGCTGCTCCTGGGTAAGCTGGCCAACCTTGTCGCGCTGAGGAACGGCGGAGCCACTCTTGAGCTTGAGCTCCTTCTTGATGAGATGAGCCGCCGGCGGAGTGTGGCACTCAAAGCTGAACGAACGATCCTCGTACACAGAGATGACAACGGGGATAACGTCGCCCATCTTGTCCTGCGTAGCGGCGTTGAACGCCTGGCAGAACTGCATGATGTTTACCTGGGCAGCACCAAGCGCAGGGCCCACGGGAGGAGCCGGGTTGGCCTGGCCAGCAGGAATCTGAAGCTTGATGACGGTGGTGACTTTCTTCTCAGCCATCTTTCAAACCTTCCTGATACACGATTGCATGAACTTCTATATCGTCAGCGACCCTATGCTAGAAGCACCCAAGAAGGTGAGCGGCCCTCTGGGAAACATACGCTCGCGAACGGACACAAGGAACTACGAGACGATAGCGACCTGATCAAAGCCAAGCTCAACAGGCGTCTCGCGGCCAAAGATGAGGAGCGTAACCTTCACCTTGCCGGCGTCGGCGTTGACCTCAGAAACCTGACCGTCAAAGTCGGCCAGCGGGCCAGAGGTCACACGAACGGACATACCCACCTCAAGACCAACGGCAGTACGCTTAGGAGCATCACCCTTCTTGGAGCGACGCATCATCTTGTTGTATTCATCGCGCGAAAGCGGCGAAGGCTTACCGTTGGCACCCAGGAATCCGGTAACGCCAGGAGTGTTACGCACGCACGTCCAGGCGTCGTCATCCATTTCCATGCGCACAAGCACATAGCCCGGGAAGATCTTAACGTCTTTGGTCTCGCGCTTGCCGCCCTCTTTAATCTCGGTCACGCTCTCCATGGGGATCTCGATATCAAAGATACGATCCTGCATACCCATGGTCTCGATGCGATGCTCGAGGTCGGACTTTACGCTCTTCTCGTAACCAGAATAGGTGTGAACCACATACCAACGCTTGGACATGCTATCACCTCAAACCTGCGAAGAGCGCCAGGCCCTCGCCAATAAGGAGGTCGAGCGCGGCAATAACTACGCCAACCACCACAAGCGAGACGCACACAGCGATGGAATAATTCCTGAGCTCCTTTTTGCTCGGCCACGTCACACGAAGCATCTCCGAGCGCACGGAGGAAAGGTACTTCTTAGCGCGAGCGATAAGACCAGGCTTCTCGCCCTTCTTGGACTTGGAGGCAGCCTTGGCATCCTTCTTGGAAACGCTCTTGGCGTTGTCCTTCTTGATGGCCTTCTTGTCAGCGGCCTTGGAATCAGCCGTGGACTCCGCCTTGGCGGCAGTCTGCGACTTCTTCTTGTTCTTTGAGTTGGCCATGATCTGAACCTCCGACGCACAAGTGCGCTATACAGTAGAAACCGTAAGCCTCCTATGGAGGCTTACGGACTTGTTGCTGGCACGCCAGGAAGGACTCGAACCCTCAACACTCGGTTTTGGAGACCGATGCTCTACCAATTGAACTACTGGCGTATGTTGGTGGAGACTAGCGAGTCTCCTTGTGCACGGTATGACGACGGCACCAGGGGCAATACTTCTTGATCTCCATACGATCAGGCATGTTCGCCTTGTTCTTGGTCGTCGTGTAGTTGCGACGCTTGCACTCAGTGCACGCAAGGGTGACTAATGTACGCATGAAACTCATTACCTCCAAATACCGCCCCGTACGGGCACGATGGAAAACAATACCATCCTATAGCTGCAGAGTCAACGAGAATATTGGTTCTCATAAGGTTCTGCAAATCAGATACACAACCCGAGGAACCCCCAGGTTCTTTCTGCCCGACAGTATCTCCCGGACAGAAAGAACCCGGTTCCCGAACGAGGAACCGGGTTCCTTAAATCAGCTCAAATGTAGCAACTACAAGTTACTCAATGATGGTGCTGACGACGCCCGAACCGACGGTGTGGCCACCCTCGCGGATAGCGAAGCGCAGGCCCTCCTCCATGGCGATCGGGTGAATGAGGTCGCCCTCAATGGTGATGTGGTCGCCAGGCATGGCCATCTCGGTGCCCTCGGGGAGCTTGACGGTGCCGGTCACGTCAGTCGTACGGAAGTAGAACTGCGGACGATAGCCGTTGAAGAACGGGGTGTGACGGCCACCCTCCTCCTTGGTGAGGACGTAGACCTCGCCGGTGAACTTGGTGTGCGGGTGCACCGAACCGGGCTTGCAGAGAACCTGGCCGCGCTCGATGTCCTCGCGCTTGATGCCGCGCAGGAGGATACCGACGTTATCGCCAGCCTCGCAGAAGTCCATGGTCTTACGGAACATCTCGATGCCGGTGGCAACGGAGGACTGGGTCTCCTTGATGCCGACGATCTCGACGGGCTCGTTGAGCTTGAGCACGCCGCGCTCGACACGGCCGGTCGCAACGGTACCACGGCCGGAAATGGTCATGGTGTCCTCGACGGCCATGAGGAACGGCTTGGCGTCGTCGCGCTCGGGGGTCGGGATGTACTCGTCAACGGCAGCCATGAGCTCGCGGACGGAATCCATCCACTTCTCCTCGCCGTTGAGGGCACCGAGAGCGGAACCACGGATGACGGGGATGTCGTCACCGGGGAAATCGTACTCGGAGAGGAGCTCACGGGTCTCCATCTCAACGAGGTCGATAAGCTCCTCGTCGTCAACCATGTCGCACTTGTTCAGGAACACGACGATGTAGGGCACGCCGACCTGACGGGCGAGCAGGATGTGCTCGCGGGTCTGGGCCATGGGGCCGTCGGTGGCGGCGATGACCAGGATAGCGCCGTCCATCTGGGCAGCACCGGAGATCATGTTCTTGATGTAGTCGGCGTGGCCAGGGCAGTCGACGTGAGCGTAGTGACGCGTAGCGGTCTCGT